>JALEJP010000046.1 GCA_022769625.1 Lachnospiraceae bacterium
TGCGGCCCAGTATCAGCTGCCCGGAAGCTTTGCGCCGATTGCTTCTTTTTCATTGCTGAAAAAGGCAGTGGAGGCGGCGGAAAGGATGGAGGGTGTACATTACATGGTGGGAAATCTGCTGTCTTCCGACACCTTCTACAGTGATTCCGACCTGGATGTAAACTGGCAGAAAATGGGCGTTCTGGCCGTGGAGATGGAAGCGGCAGCGCTGTATATGAATGCGGCACGCACCGGAAAGCATGCCCTTGCCATCTGTACGATCTCAGACAGCATTGTCACCGGAGAGGCAACCAGCTCAGAGGAGCGGCAAAGCAGTTTTCAGGATATGATGAAACTGGCGCTGGAGATTGCATAAAAACAGAAAGGAAGCGTAAGGAATGACCCGTGAAACGGAAGAAATGCTGGTCCGGGAGGCTTATGCAGCGCAGGAAAGAGCCTATGCGCCCTATTCGCATTTTATGGTTGGGGCGGCGCTGCTTGCAGAGAACGGCAGGATCTACCGGGGCTGCAATATTGAAAATGCAGCTTATTCGGTGAGCAATTGTGCGGAGCGGACCGCCTTTTTTAAAGCCATATCGGAGGGAGAACGGAACTTTACCGCCATTGCCATTGCAGGCAATCTGGAGGGAAAACCGGGTGATTACTGTCCGCCCTGCGGGGTCTGCCGTCAGATGATGTCAGAGTTCTGCGGAAAAGATTTTATCATTCTTATGGCGAGAAGCCTGACAGACTGGAAGACATGTACATTGGGGGAGCTGCTTCCGGAAAGCTTTTCTCTCTGAGCAGTTTGCTCATTTGTCGGGTAACTCATAAAATGGAGGAAATTATGGAAAATAAAAAAAGAAAAATTTATGTGATCGGGCATAAAAATCCGGATACAGATTCCATCTGTTCCGCGATTGCCTATGCAGATATCAAGAACAGAACGGAAGAGGATGCTATCTACGAACCAAAGCGGGCGGGACAGATCAGTGAGGAGACACAGTATGTACTGAATCGTTTTCAGATGAGTTCTCCCGGCTATATGCCAAATGTTGGAACACGCGTGAAAGATATGGAAGTACGCAAGGTTGGAGGTGTCAATGCCAAGATTTCTCTGAAAAAGGCATGGACACTGATGCGCAATGAGAATGTATTTACACTGCCGATCCTGAACGATCAGAATGAGCTTGAGGGACTGATCACGATCAATGACATCGCGGAGTCCTATATGGATGTGTACAATAATTCGATTCTTTCCGAAGCGCGGACACAGTACAATAATATTCTGGAGACCGTTGACGGCACGATGATCGTGGGAAATGAGCATGGTTATTTTGTAAGAGGAAAGGTCATGATTGCCGCGTCCAGTCCGGAGATCATGGAGAGCAGCATTGAGCAGGATGATCTGGTTATCCTCGGCAACCGTTATGAAGCACAGCTGTGTGCCATTGAAATGGGAGCAAGCTGTATTATTGTCTGTATGGGAGCGGCAATCTCCCAGACGATCCGCAGGCTGGCGGAGGAAAAAGAGTGTTTTGTAATCAGCTCGCCTCACGACACGTACACAGTGGCCCGTCTGATCAACCAGAGTATGCCGGTGAAGCATTTTATGACCAGTGATAATCTGGTGAAGTTCTGTATGGATGATTATACGGATAATATTAAAGACATCATGGCGAAGATGCGTCACCGGGATTTCCCTGTGCTGGATAAGCATGGAAAATATGTGGGTATGGTGTCCCGAAGAAACTTGCTTGGCATCAAGCGGCGTCAGCTTTGCCTGGTGGATCACAACGAGGTCTCTCAGGCGGTGGACAATATCGAGAGTGCGGAAATTCTGGAGATCATCGATCATCACAGACTGGGATCTCTGCAGACGATGGCACCGGTATTTTTCCGCAATCAGCCGGTTGGCTGTACGGCGACGATCCTCTATCAGATTTACCAGGAGAAAAATCTGGAGATCTCTCCGAATATTGCAGGACTTCTGTGCTCTGCCATTCTCTCGGATACGCTGATGTTCCGTTCCCCCACCTGTACCATTGTGGACAAGATGGCAGCAGAAAAGCTGGCAGAGATTGCGGGAGTGAAATGTGAGGAGCTGGCAGCGGAGATGTTTGCGGCGGGCAGCAATCTGAAAAACAAGTCACCGGAGGAAATTTTCTATCAGGATTTCAAGAAGTTTGAACTGAATCAGTCCAGCTTTGGTGTTGGGCAGATCACATCGGTAAATCCGGGTGAGCTTACGGATATCAAAAAAGAATTGCTTCCATATATGGAGAAGGCTCTTGGCAGTCACGGAGAAACCATGCTGTTCTTTATGCTCACCGATATCATCAATGAGACAACGGAGCTGCTTTTTTACGGCGGAGACAGTGAGAGCGTGATACGCGAAGCGTTCCACAAGGAACCGGAGGATCATTCGGTCAGACTGCCGGGCGTTGTTTCAAGAAAAAAACAGCTGATTCCAAGCTTTATGACAGCAATGCAGCAGTAGGAGGTCGAATATGGCAAAGCAGACCTGGAAGGCGGGAAATATGGTATATCCGCTGCCGGCGGTGATGGTGAGCTGCGGGCGTGAAGGAGAGAGGCCCAATATTATAACGGTTGCCTGGACGGGAACGATCTGTACCAATCCGCCGATGCTTTATATTTCTGTCAGGCCGCAGCGTTATTCTTATGATATTCTGTGTGAGACGGGAGAGTTTGTGGTAAATCTGACAACAAAGAAGCTGGCGAAAGCCACGGATTACTGCGGGGTACGTTCCGGACGGGATGTGGACAAATTTAAAGAAACCGGACTGACGGCGGTACCTGCCCTTCATGTGAAGTCGCCCATGATTGCAGAATCTCCGGTGAACATCGAGTGTCGGGTGACCGAGAAAAAGGAGCTGGGTTCCCATCATATGTTTCTGGCTGAAGTGCTGGCGGTACATGTGGATGAGCGCTACCTGGACGAAAAAGGCAGATTCCGTCTGAATGAGAGCGGTCTGATGGCGTATTCTCACGGAGAGTATCTGGGGCTTGGAAAGGAAATCGGTACGTTTGGATATTCCGTGAAGAAGACGAAGGGAAAAGGCGGCAGGAAAAAGGCTCAGTGAGATAGACTTTAATGGAATGTTTTGTAAATGAAACGGCGGAAGACAGAAGATGTTTTCCGCCGTTTTCCTGTCCTGTGGATGGTAACCAGGAGGGTTTAATTTTCTCCGGAGGGAGAATGTCTGTTTTTTATCATTTCACTGCCGCGTTCTATGGCAGTGTTGCCATATCTTTTCCGGATGTTATCCAGGGCGGCATCCAGTTTTTTCTGTTTTTCTTCATCTATGTTATGGTGATTGGACGATGTCGGATGAGGAAATTCCATATCAAAAAGGGAGAGCTGTACCGGCTCTGCTTCGTCCGTCAGCTTTGCGGTGCGGATACCCAGAAGGCGTACCGGCTCCTGATTCCAGAGGGTGTGGAAAAGGTGCAAGGCAGTCCGGTAAAGATTGTCGGTAGAATTTGTGGGAGTATCCAGCTGCATCTGCCGGGAAAATGTCTGAAAATCATGGTATTTGATCTCCACACATACCGTGCCGGCCCGTTTGTGAGCCTTGCGCAGACGGGAAGCAACGCTTTCGGCAAGAGAATGCAGGATGGGAGCAGCCTCCTGTTCTGTGGTCAGATCCTTTGACAGGGTTGTGGAGTTGCCAACACCCTTGGCAGCTGCAGGTGTGGAACAGACCGGACTGTCATCCATGCCGTTTGCATATTCCCAGAGCATCCGGCCGTGACTTTTTAAGTGAAGAGAAAGGAGTGCAGGGTCAGAACAGGCCAGTTCCCCGATGGTATGAATCCCCAGTTTTTCCAGAGTGCTTACCGAGGATCTGCCTGCCATAAAAAGCTCACCAACGGGCAGGGGCCACATTTTCTGCTGAATCTCATCCGGAAAAAGGGTGTGGACTTTGTCAGGCTTCTCAAAATCCGATGCCATCTTTGCCAGAAGTTTGTTGGAGGAGATACCTACGTTTACGGTAAATCCAAAACGGCTGTGAATCTCATCCTTGATTTTACAGGCAGCAGCTTTTGGAGAATCATATCGGTGGGCGATTCCGGTAAAATCCAGAAAACATTCATCAATGCTGACCTGCTCGATGTCCGGTGTCAGGCTGTGCAGATAATCCATCATCTGACGGCTGTAGCTTTGATAAAGGGCGTGATTGGGCGGTGCCATGACAAGATTCGGGCATTTGCGCAGTGCATTGACCACAGGCTCACCTGTGTGGATACCGAAAGCCTTGGCAGGAACCGATTTTGCCAGAACCACACCGTGACGTGTTTTCTGGTCGCCGCCGATGATGGCAGGGATATTGCGCAGATCCACGCCGTTTCCTGTCTTTACATTTTCAACGGAGGTCCAGCTCAAAAAAGCGGAATTTACATCAATATGGAAAATAATACGCGTCAAAAAGATCACCTCCGGGGTTTTATCTCTGAAAACAGTATAGCGGAATCCCCGCACATTTGCAAAAGAAAATGCATATCCTATAACAAACATGGCAAAAAAATGGAGGGAAGAAATGGATCAATCGGACTGGATGGGGGTGCCGTGGGGCGGCAGCCGAAATCCCGGAATGAACTGGGCTCCAGGGATGAATCCCGATGGAAGAGGAAGCTGGAATGGGGGCATGGGACCGTATCATGGAAATCCATGGGCGGGGATGCAGCAGTGGGATATGACACCAAATCCCGGAACCTTTATGCCGTACGGGATGAGCGGATACCCATCGGCCTATCTGGATGAGATGGAAAATGAACGCGACATGCAGAAGTTAAAAGAGCTCTATCCGGAGATGGCGCGGGATATTCTGCAGCAGGTAGAAGAGGAATGTGACAAGATGGAATACGACGGCAGTATGATGTTTGACGAGTATCCGGATCGTGTGATGTTTGGAAATGTAAAAAACAGGATCTACGACCGGATGAAGGAGAAATATCCGGTGGAGGAGACGGATGACCGGGATGAGGCCATGGCCATGCAGCAGGAAACACGCAGACGGTATCCGCCGCGGAAAAACTGGCTGGGTGATATGATTGAGGTACTTCTGTATCAGGAAATGTTTCGGAGACGGTGCAGAAGAAGAAATTGCAGGAGGAGATACTGGTAAGGAAACAAGTGAAAACGGGGAGGCTGCCCCGGCCTTCCTGTTAACTTAAAAATTTCTAAATTAGGTTGAGCTTTTGATACAAAAACATTACAATAGAAAAGACTGCTGCGGCAGACAAAGGAGACAATAATCCGCAAAGGAAAGGATTTGGGTATCATAGAGATGGAAGAATTAAAAGCATTGCTCGCGGCCTGTCTGGGAGAAGATCTGGTACACATGATCATCAGCGGAGCGAGGACAAAGGATGGCGTGATCCGGATTCGTATTCGTCCGGTTCTCAAGAAAGGAAAGCTTATGTATCAGTCCGCGGCGCGCCGGGGCAAACAGGAGTTTCATGCAAACAGGAGCCAGAAGGAGATAACGGATGACATTCTTGGCTGGATGGAAAAGGATTTCAGGCAGCTTCAGGTTCAGATGAAGGACAGGCTGATTACCGTGCTGGTCAGCAAAAAAGGAAAAGTAACTATAAAGGAAAAACGCGGCCTGTGCTGTGAAAAAGAACCCGGACTTGCCCATAACCGCAAAAAACATTACATCCTGGAGGAGGGCATACCGGTTCCTTTTCTGCAGGATCTGGGTGTTCAGACAGCAGATGGAAAGATTGTGCATGCACGCTACGATAAATTTCGTCAGATTAACCGCTTTCTGGAGTTTATTGAAGATATTCTGCCCCGGATGGATCGTGGACGGGAGCTTACGATCCTGGATTTTGGCTGCGGCAAGTCTTATCTGACCTTCGCCATGTATTATTATCTGAAAGTTTTAAACGGGTATGACATCCGCATTATCGGTCTGGATCTGAAGGAGGATGTGATCACACACTGCAGTCAGCTTGCAGAGAAGTACGGGTATGACAAGCTTACCTTCCTGACCGGGGATATTGCGGAGTATGAAGGTGTGTCAAAGGTGGACATGGTCGTTACCCTTCACGCCTGCGATACGGCAACGGATTATGCACTGGAGAAGGCGTTGGAGTGGGATGCAAAGGTGATCCTGTCTGTACCCTGCTGTCGGCATGAACTGAACGGTCAGATGGAAAATGACATTTTAGAGCCCGTACTGAAATACGGGCTGCTCAGGGAGAGGATGGCGGCTCTTATAACAGACGGACTCCGGGCAGGGCGCCTGGAGGAAGCCGGTTATCAGGTGCAGGTGCTGGAATTTATCGATATGGAACACACACCGAAAAATATTCTCATCCGCGCGGTAAAAACGGGAAAACCGCATAAAATAAAAGAGCTGGATGCATGTGAGAAATTTCTGAATGTGGATCCTACTCTGGGACGCCTGAGAAAACGGCAGATGGCAGAGAACTGATAAAACAGACGAAGATCCGGGGGCGATCTGGAAAACAGAGGTGATCCGGAGAGATAAAGGGGAAATGTAAATGAAAAAAATACTGGTAAGGATCCTGGTGCTGGTGCTTGTATTTGTGGGAGCGGCTTTTGGCACAGCGAAATTCCTGAATAAAGAAACGGTAAATACCACGGAGGTGATGGCACCTGCTTCCTTTCCTCTGGTCTACGTAAATCTGGAGGGAACACAGATGAACTGTCTCCACGGCTATGCAAAGGAAATGGATGTGACAGCCATGCGCGACACGCTCACGCCGATTGGGGATGACCGCACGGTAAATATTGAGATTCAGCCGTTTCAGAACCAGATAGGAAGCGTAAGCTTCGAAGTGCTGACAGCTGACGGGGACAAGACCATGGAAAACACCCAGGTTACAGGGCTTGGGGAGAAGGATGACTACGTGACGGCCAAGCTTGCTATTCAGAATAAGCTTCTGATCAACACGGAATACATCCTGAAAATAAAAGTGACGGCGGGCAGCAGAGAAATCTATTACTATACGAGGATCATTCATCAGGCAGATTTGAATGCGAAGAAGTATCTGGATTTTGCCACTGGATTTTATGAGAGATGTTTAAATGGAAACGATGAGGACGGACTGATTTCCCAGACCATCGAGCCAAATGAAGACGGGGACAACACGAATCTGGCTCACATGGACATTCACTGTTCAGCGGATCAGCTGATGTGGGCCGATCTGCGGCCTCAGGCGTACCTGAAGCCCATTCCAAGCATCAAGGAATTAAACGAAAATACGGCAACGCTGGAGATGGATTATGTGATCACAGCACAGGGCGACAATGAGGACGATGTGGAAATGTACCACGTGACGGAGTACTACCGCATGCGTTATGCAGAATCCCGTGTCATGCTCCTGGATTTTGAGCGCGATACAAATCAGATCTTTGATCCGGAGGATTCTGTTCTGGTTTCCAATGGAATCCGTCTGGGTATCAGCGGACAGGATATTACCTATAAATGTGATACGGAAAAACGGTATTTTGGATTTGTACAGGAGGGCAGCCTGTGGCTTTATCAGGCTGGAAACAATAACCTGACCCAGGTGTTCAGCTTCCTGCAGAATGGCAAGCTGGATGCAAGAGATATATATGATGAAAACAACATCCGTATCATTAATATTGATACCATGGGAAATATGTATTTTCTTGTCTGCGGTTATATGAACCGGGGAAGCCATGAGGGAGAATGCGGCGTGGCTGTCTACTATTACGATGCCGCAGTTACTACTATACAGGAATGTCTGTATGTGGAGACGCAGGAAGCATTTGCGCTTCTTGACCAGGATGTGGAGACCCTGGCCTATATGTCCGAGGATCATACGCATTTTTATATGATGCTGGAGGACAGCCTTTATGATATCAATATTCAGGAGCAGACAGCAACTGCTATCCTGAAGGATCGGAACAGCGGATGCTATGCAGGATCTGTTTCCGGTAAAATGTTTGCATGGCTGGAAGAAAATGAGAAATTCGATTCCACGATACTGAATGTACGGAATCTTGAGACGGGTGAAGACACACAGCTCACCTGTGGGGAAGGAGAAAGATTACAGCCCATCGGCTTTATTGATGAAGACCTGGTCTATGGCATAGCGGACCTGTCGGATATTGACACAGAATTTGAAGGCAGTGAGATATTCCCCATGTATAAGCTTCTGATCGTAAATCCGGAGGGGGAGACGGTCAAGGAATATGAACCGGTTGACTGTTACATTGTAGGCGGAGTAATTGAGGATAAACTGCTGACACTGAAGCGTGTGAAAAAAACAGAGAGTGGTTTCGTGGAAACCACACAGGACAATATTGTAAACAGTGTGGCAGATGATGAAACCGCGTATGGATTTGCCATCCAGAATACAGAACGGAAACAGACAGAAATCATTCTGAAAACGGGTGAGACCATCAAGGAGAACACAAAACCGCAGATTTTATATGCAAAGCAGACGGCGAGCGATGTGGCAAAGGTGTCCATCCCTGCGAAGGAGCGCAGCGAGGAGGTTTATTATGTCTATGCCAAAGGGCGTCTGGATTCCATCCACACAGCCATCAATCAGGCGGTGCAGAGAGCAAATGACCAGCTGGGGGTTGTGGTAAACAGCAAACAGCAGCTGATCTGGGAACGCGGAAACAAAAAGACAGAATATACCCTGGACATCAGCACCTTTCCGGATGCCATTCTGAAGGGAAAGATCAATCCGGAAAAACTGGCGAAAAAACTGGATCAGCAGGTGCTGGATCTTCGGGGATGCGCACTGGACAGTGTTCTTTACTATGTAAGCGAGGGAACACCGGTGCTGGCACAGACGAAAGGTGGTGTGGTGATCATTGCTGGATATGACCAGTACAATACAATCCTGATGAAACCGGGCGATGTGAAGACCTATTATTGCGGCATGGATGACAGCACGGAGATGTTTGAAGAAGCCGGAAATATTTTTGTGACTTATTTTGACCCGATTGCGGAGTAAAAATGCCGTGTCATTCGTTTAAGATAATAGAAATGCTTAAAATTTTATTTCCATGCAACAAAACAGCGGATATTTGACACTTTATAGACAGGAAGTACCGATATTGACAGGCTGCAGACGGTGATGGAGGACTTCCTGCTGTCAGAAAGAGAACAGAACGGGGTGAGAATATGGAGCGGAACGCAGAAGATTTTGCCAGAAAATATGAAGAAGTATATCAGGATATGTTCCGGTTTGCGTTGTATACGCTGAAAAACAGACAGGAAGCAGAGGATGTGGTAAGTGAGACCGTGCTGGATGCCTGGAAAGGAATCCGCACGCTGAAAAATGAGGATGCGTTTCGTGCCTGGATTTTCCGCATACTTGCAACAAAGTGCAGGCAGAAACTGAAATCCTATCTGAACCGTATGGCAGAGCTTCCGGAGGATCTGGCATGGCGGGAACGCGATACCAGTGAAGATATGGATGTGCGTGCGGCATTCTACCGGCTGCATGATGAGGAAAGACTGGTTCTTTCTCTGAATCTGTTTGCCGGCTACTCCGGCAGAGAGATTGCGGAAATGCTGGATATGAATGACAATACGGTACGTTCTCTGAAGAGCCGTGCGTTAAAAAAGATGGAACAGATGCTGACGGCATGAGAGGAGTGAATGGCATGGATGAAAAGAAAATACTGGATATGATTCGAAAATCCGGTGACAATATCGATGCGCCGGAAGAGATCAGTCCCAAACAGATGGAAAAACTGCTGGTGTCAGAGCCGGTGAGCCGAAAAAACAGGATAAAACGCCTGATTCAGTGGGGAGCGGTTGCAGCTGTATTTGCACTTGTGATCATCGGAGGCGTGACGGGACTGACCAGACTTTCCGGAGAAGGCAATGACACAGATATCGCTGCGGAAACTGGTGCACAGGAGCTGGCTGCGGAAACCGTTACACTGGATGTGGATGAGACATCCGGTGACGAACTTTACACCTTTGCCGGTGCTTCCAGTTACCAGGAAATTTATGATGCACTGGAAGAGCTGACCTATGGGGACGAGGCAGAGAGAGCCTACGGCACCATGGAAGTTACCGAGGAAGCAGCGATGGATACAGGAGCGGATATGGCAGTTTCCAAAACCACCGGTTCAGCAGAAGATTATTCCAAAACCAACCTGCAGGAGGCCGGTGTAGATGAGGCCGATATCATAAAAACAGACGGGAAATACCTGTATGTATTGAAAAGTACCGGAAGTGTATGCCTGATCCGTGCGCAGGGGAAAGATCTGGAAATAGAAGGAGTGATCCAGCTGGAGGAGCTCAATGAGACACCACAGGAGATGTACATTGACGGAGATATCCTGAATCTGATTGCAACCGGAAGCAGGACAACGCTGCAGAATCAGGAGGAGGATGTTTACGAAGCGCAGACGGAGGATTACACAAAGCTTTATACCTATGATATTTCCGACCGGACCAGTCCGAAGCTTATGGGAACGGTAAAGCAGCAGGGAGACTATGCTTCCTCCAGAAAAAACGGAAATAAGGTTTATCTGTTCACCTGTTTTTATCCGGAGGTGAAGGATTCCTCTGATATTGACAGCTATGTGCCTGCCATAAACGGGGCAAGGCTGGAATCCACAGATGTTTACCTTCCGGAATACCGGAATTCCACTTCCTATCTTGTAATCTCATCGGTGGATAATCAGAATCCGGATAAGGTACTGGACCAGAAGGCAATCGTGTCGGCTGCGGATAACTTTTATGTGAGTGAAAAAAATATTTATATCTGCAACACCAACTGGAGCAGTGACACTACCATGACACAGATCCTGCGATTCGGATATGAGGACGGTTCTATTACATCGGGGGCAGCGGCAGATCTGAAGGGTATGCTCAACGATACGTTTTCCCTGAATGAATATGACGGCCATCTGCGGGTGGTGCTCACAGATTACAGCGGAGATACGCAGAAAAATGCACTTTATGTGCTGAATGAAAACATGGAGATTGTCGGAAGTATTTCTGACATTGCGGAAGGTGAGGATATCCGTTCCGCAAGATTTTTGGGAGAGACGGGATATTTTGTAACCTTCCGCAACATGGATCCGCTGTTTTCGGTGGATCTGAGTGATCCTGCGGATCCAAAACTTCTGGGCGAACTGAAAATTACGGGATTTTCCTCCTATCTGCACTTTTACGGCGAGAACAGGCTGCTTGGTGTGGGAAATGAGGTGGATCCGGAGACAGGAGAGTATCAGGGGATTAAGCTTGCCATGTTCGATGTGTCAGATCCGTCTGATGTGAAACAGCTGCATAAATTTGTGATCCGGGATACCTGGGATTGTCCGCTGTTTTATGATTACCGGGCAGCAATGATCGATACCGGGAAAAATGTGTTCGGATTTATGTGTGACAGCAGCTATATGATTTTCACATATGATGAAAAAGAAGGATTTCAAAATGTATTTACCGAAAATCTATCGGACACCTATTATTCTTCCTACTATTATGGAACACAGGGCGTGAGAGGATGCTTTATCGGGGATACCTTCTACCTGATCGGCGGCGGACAGATCCGGATCTACGATATGGCAAATGACTATGCACCCCTTGGCAGACTGGAACTCTAAACGCTTTGTACTGACCTGGAGATCTGAGACTTATGATGGATAATACGTTGAAATATCTGAAGGATTACGGAGGCCTCTCTTTCGGGGAGAGGCCTTTTTCCCATGTAGACAGTCTTGTGCTCTGCCAGCTGTCTTATCTGAAATTTCAGGGAATGGTGCCGGATCTCTCCGATGAGATCGAGGGAAACTGCAAGGAAGGTGTGAAGCTGCGGTCTTTGCGCAGGCACCCCGGTTATGACGGCCTTTATGTGACAGACTGGTATGAGAAGGAGTACCGCAGGCTTTATGCAGCTGTTGCCAGGAGCAGAAGATTTGCCCAAATGAAGCTGCACTATTATACAAATCTGACGGATGAGGATATGGAGATGCAGTTTTCGGCAGTGACCTTTTTGTTGGAGGATGGGACGGCTTACCTTGCTTTTCGCGGCACGGATGAGACGATCGTGGGCTGGCGGGAGGATTTTGACATGGCATTGAAAAGTCCAATCCCTTCTCAGGTGGCCGCAAAGCTTTATCTGCAGCATGTCGCGCAGCTTACGAAGGGTCCTCTCATCCTGGGGGGACATTCCAAAGGGGGAAATGAGGCGGTGTTTGCCGCCATGGAGGCAGAGCAAGGTATCCAGGAAAGGATTCGGGCGGTATACAGCTTTGACGGACCGGGTTTCCGGGATGATGTGTACGAAACGCCGGGCTATCGAAATGTGGAAGATAAAATCATAAAAATAGTGCCGGAGGCATCGCTTATCGGGATGCTTTTGCTGAATAAATGCAGTTATCAGGTGGTGGAGAGCAAAGGGCGGGGCGTACTGCAGCACGATCCCTTTACCTGGGTGGTGAAGGAAGGAGATTTTGTCTATAAAAAGGAACTTTACCGAACCTCCCTTTTGAAAAACAGGCAGATTAATGAGTGGATTTCCTCGCACAGTGAGAAAGAGCAGAGGGAGATCGTGGAAGCACTGTTTGAAGTGATCGATGCAGCTGCCTCCGACACCGTGATGGAGCTGACGGAAAAGTGGTTTCAGAAAATGATCCACATGTTGAATATTTTTCACGGACTGGATAAAAAAAGAAAGCGCAGCATGCGCCAGCTTTTCCATATCCTGCTTGCACCTCCGGAAAGATTAGGATATACTGGAAGGAGTAAGAAAACTGCAGACGCCGGGGAGGATGCGCACTGCAGAGCAAAAGAGGCTTCCCTGCAAGGCGGATGCGTAAAATTGGAAAACAAAGGAGTTCATATTATGGAATTAGTAACAGTAAGAGAGATTTACCGCGACACGGAAAAATATCTGAATAAAAAGATCTCGGTGGGCGGATGGCTGAGAAGTGTCAGAGACTCAAAAACCTTCGGTTTCCTGGTACTTCACGATGGAACATTTTTTGATACACTGCAGATCGTTTATCATGATAAAATGGAGAATTTCGCCCAGATTTCCAAATTAAATGTAGGTGCGGCCGTGATCGTGACAGGAACCCTGATCCCCACGCCGGAAGCAAAGCAGCCATTTGAAATACAGGCGGATGAGGTTACCGTGGAAGGTGCTTCTGCACCGGATTATCCACTGCAGAAAAAGCGTCACAGCTTTGAATATCTGCGTACCATTTCACATCTGCGTCCCAGAACAAATGCCTTCCAGGCGGTGTTCCGTGTTCGCTCCCTGACCGCCTATGCCATTCACAAATTCTTTCAGGAGAGAGATTTTGTGTATGTGCACACACCACTGATCACAGGCAGCGACTGTGAGGGTGCCGGAGAGATGTTCCAGGTAACTACCATGGATCTGAATAACATTCCGAAGACCGCAGATGGAAAAGTGGATTTCAGCAAGGACTTTTTCGGCAAATCCACCAACCTGACTGTCAGCGGCCAGTTAAATGGGGAAACCTTCGCTCAGGCTTTCCGCAACATTTATACGTTTGGACCTACTTTCCGTGCAGAGAATTCCAACACGACCCGCCATGCGGCAGAGTTCTGGATGATCGAGCCGGAGATCGCCTTTGCGGATCTGAAAGATGATATGATCCTGGCAGAGTCCATGCTGAAATATGTGATTCGCTATGTGATGGAGCATGCACCGGAAGAAATGCAGTTTTTCAACAATTTTGTAGATAAAGGTCTGATTGATCGTCTGAATCATGTAGTGGAATCGGAGTTTGCACACGTTACTTATACAGAGGCGATTGAACTTCTGGAGAAAAACAACAAGAAATTTGAGTACAAGGTTTCCTGGGGATGTGATCTGCAGACAGAGCATGAGCGCTATCTGACCGAGCAGATCTTCAAACGTCCGGTCTTTGTGACGGATTATCCAAAGGAGATCAAGGCATTTTATATGAAACTGAATGATGACGGGAAAACCGTGGCAGCCATGGATTGTCTGGTTCCGGGAATCGGAGAGATCATCGGGGGAAGCCAGAGAGAAGACGATTACGGGAAACTGCTGGCACGTATGAACGAGCTGGGACTGAAGGAAGAGGACTATGGATTTTATCTGGATCTGAGAAAATACGGTTCCACCAGACACGCAGGTTTTGGTCTGGGCTTTGAGCGGTGCGTGATGTATCTGACCGGCATGGCCAACATCCGTGATGTGGTTCCGTTCCCGAGAACCGTGGGCAACTGCGAGCTTTAAGCACAGGAGCAGAAAAGATTTTGGAGGATAAGAATGGGGAGTAAGATTTTGGTTGTGGATGACGAGAGGGAGATTGCAGATGTCATCGAACTGTACCTGAAAAACGAGAATTTTGAAGTGGAAAAGTGCTATACCGGGAAGGAAGCACTGGAATCCATTGAGAAGGGAGCGCCGGACATGGCGCTCCTGGATGTGATGCTGCCGGACATTGACGGCCTGACGATTCTGAAAAAAATACGGGAAAAATACAATTTTCCGGTCATCATGCTGACAGCGAAGACAGAGTACATGGATAAGATCAACGGGCTGATGCTGGGAGCGGATGATTACATCGCCAAGCCCTTTAATCCGCTTGAGCTGATCGCACGTATCAAGGCGCAGATACGTCGTTTTACCAAGTACAACACAGGCGGGAGAATGCAGGAGGATATCATTGATTTTGGGGGGATGTTTTTAAACCGCGGCACGCATGAGTGTATTTACAATGAAAAAGAACTGACACTTACGCCCATTGAATTTGATATTCTGTGGCTGCTCTGTGAAAACAGGGGTCAGGTTATCAGTTCCGAGCGCCTGTTTGAGCAGGTATGGAAGGAAAAATATTACAAAAACAGCAACAATACGGTTATGGTCCATATTCGCCATCTGCGGGAAAAACTGAGCGGACCGACCGGAAAGAGTGATTTTATCAAGACCGTATGGGGAGTGGGATACCGCGTTGAAAAATAAATACCGCAAACTGAAATGGCAGATGCTCCTGCAGACGATGATCATCATGCTGTTTAGCTTTCTCCTGGGTAAGATGATCGTCAGACTGGTGGTGGATGGGCTGTTTCAGGGGAAGATATCAAATATGGTCATCAGCATCCTGATGCGGATGAATCTGTCCTATACGCAGGCGGGCTATCTTTATGGCAGGATTTTTGTAAAGCACAGGGATATTTTTCAGTGGATTGGCTTTGTGCTTCTGTTTCTGATTGCTTATTATATCGCGCTGTCACGCACGACAAATTATCTGGAGTCCATCGGGCTTGGGATCGAAAATATTCTTTCCGATTCCAAAGAGCCCATTGAACTGGCACCGGAGCTTGGCCCCATTGCGGAAAAACTGAATATTATGAAAATGACACTGAGGAGGAAGGAGCGGATGGCTCAGGAGAGTGAGCAGAGAAAAAATGACCTGGTGGTCTATCTGGCTCACGATCTGAAGACACCGCTGACATCCGTGATTGCCTATCTGGATATGCTGGATGAAAAGCCGGATATGCCGGAAGCGGAGAGAAAGAAATACATTCATATTTCTCATACAAAAGCCATTCGCCTCAGTGAGCTGATAAATGAATTCTTTGAGATTACCCGTTTTAATCTGCAGAATATCCGTCTGGAGAAGGAGCAGATCAATCTGTCCCTGATGCTTCAGCAGATTGTGGATGAATTTTACGCCGTGTTCGCGGAAAACGGACTGACCGGAAATATCTATGCAGAAGATGATCTGATGGTGGAGGGAGACCCGGATAAACTGGCCAGAGTGTTTGATAATCTGCTGCGCAATGCAGTGGCCTACAGCTACCGGGGAACCAGCATCGATGTGCGGGCCTACAGCGAAGGGGAGATGGTGGTCGTGGTATTTTCCAACCAGGGAGACCCGATCCCCAAACAGAAGCTTCAGTCTGTGTTTGAAAAATTTTACCGTGTGGACCATGCGCGTTCCAGCCAGACGGGCGGTGCAGGACTTGGCCTTTCTGTGGCAAAGGAGATCGTGGAGCTGCATAATGGTACGATCGAGGCATTCAGCGATATTCAGTCCACCAGATTTGTGGTGCGTCTGTGCAGGCTGTCGGAGGAACCCAAAACGGGGAAACGCAGGACGCGGAAAAAAGCGTAATGTTTGGCAAGGAGGTTCTATGGAGAAAAAAAAGAAAAAACGTACAGCCGGAGATGTGATCCGGACGATTATTATGATCGCTGCACTTTGTGTGTTCTGCTATTCCGGATATCAGCTGTTTACGATCTATCAGGAATATAAGAAAGGCAGCGACGAGTACAGCGCACTGGAGGAAAAATATATTCTGCAGGAGGATGGTATGCTGGAGCAGTTGGAGGCGGAGGAACCAACCATGAAAAATCCCATTGATTTTGATGGGCTGAAGGCGCTGAACCCGGACATTATCGGCTGGCTGACCGTAGGTGCCATTGATATCAGTTATCCGGTAACCCAAGGGGAAGACAACGATTATTATCTGCATAATACGTTTGAAAAGCAGCCTAATATTGCCGGGTGTATTTTCATGGATTATGGGTGCAGCAGGGACTTCACAGACCCCAATACCATCATTTACGGGCACAATATGCGCAATCTTTCCATGTTTGGAAAGCTGAAGCAGTTCCGCGAGGAGGAGACCTTCCAGTCAGATCCCTATTTCTGGATTTATACGCCCGACCGCATTTATAAATACGAGATTTTTTCCTGTCAGGAGGTGGGAGCTACCAGTGAGACGTATCAGCTGGAGTTCCAGGATAAAAAGAAATTTCAGGAATATATTGATTCCTGCTTTGAGCGGTCTGTTTTGAAGCGTGATATTGAGGTGACAAGTGAGGACCGGATCGTGACACTTTCCACCTGCACCGGAAATTCCGAGACACGTTTTCTGGTACAGGGAAAGATGATAGAATCTTATAAAGCAGTAAAAGAATAAACATGGCTGCAAGCATGCTGCCGCAGCAGAAGGGAGGACTTTATGGATGCAACAGAGAGACTGAAGGAACTGGTGGATGGAAGCAACAATATTGTATTTTTTGGAGGCGCCGGTGTATCTACGGAGAGTGGGATACCGGATTTCCGGAGCACAGATGGCCTGTATCATCAGCAGTATGCCTATCCCCCGGAGACGATTCTGAGTCACTCCTTTTTTATGAGAAAGCCGGATGAATTTTACCGTTTTTATAAAAATAAAATGCTCTGTCTGGATGCTGCTCCCAATGCGGCCCACAAAAAGCTGGCTGAGCTTGAGGCAAAGGGGAAACTGAAAGCGGTGATCACACAGAATATTGACGGACTGCATCAGGCAGCCGGAAGCAAAGAAGTGCTGGAACTGCATGGAAGTGTACATCGCAATTACTGCATGCGCTGCGGAAAATTTTATGATGCCGGATATATGCTTCATGCAGAGGGAATCCCCAGCTGTGAGTGCGGCGGCATGATCAAACCGGATGTTGTGCTCTATGAGGAAGGACTGGACAATGCCGTTCTGTCAAAATCCATCGAATACATTGCAAATGCGGATGTACTGATCATCGGCGGCACCTCTCTTGTGGTTTATCCGGCAGCGGGGCTTGTGGATTATTATCGCGGAAATAAGCTTGTGGTTGTAAACATGAGCGTTACGCCGCAGGATAAAAATGCTGATCTGGTGGTTCAGGGACCCATCGGGCAGATTTTTTCCAGACTGTAGCGGAGTCATAACCGGAAAACCGCAGTGATGTTTCCGGAAGGAGGGATTCGTCAGAAGTCGGTTCTGGTGGATATCTGGAGAAAAGTATGATAGCAGGAGGATGAGATGGATTACGAGGTAGGAGATATTGTCAAACTGAAAAAGCAGCATCCCTGCGGCAGCCAGGAATGGAAGATTCTCCGTGTGGGTGCGGATTTCAGGCTGGAGTGTATGGGATGCGGACATCAGATTATGATTGCCAGAAAACAGGTGGAAAAAAACACCAGAGGACTCAGAAAAGAATAGCTTTGCCAGTAAATAGCTGCCGATGAAGGCGGCTATTTTTTCAATGTTTATAAAAACTTTATATATATGATACAATTCTGTATGCTATACTAAAGGCAAAAGGCTGTATATGAAGGAGTAATTTTATGAAGTTGAAAACAAGGCTTATTATTGCCTTTTTTGTAATTATATGTGTTCCGATTTCACTGACAGCAGTGGCGCTTGTGGGATTTTCCCGGTATCAGATCCGGTCGCTGGAGAACAATCTGGGGATTTCCGGGGTGACATATGAAACATTATCCGATTCGGTACAGGTGCTGAATAAGGCCACCCAGTCCAATTTTGAGCAGATTCGGGAAAAGGGAGCCGAAGATCCGGATCTCTTTCTGGATAAAGAGTATCTGAACCGTGTGAACGAGGAGCTTCGAGATAAATATTCCTTTTTGATCGTGCGTAAATCGGATCTGCTGTATTATTCGGGAAGTGATTCCAGCGTGGAAAAGCTGTTTGCAGAGCTTCCGGAAAATGATGATTTCAGCAGCCAGTCGGACAGCGGGGTCTACATAGGAAAGGATGTCAAGGCATTTGTCAAGCAGGTGGATCTGGAGTTTTCGGATCATACCAGAGGCAGCGTGTTTATTATTACCAGTCTGACGATGATTCCGCAGATGCGTACGCTGACAAGGGATGTGATAATTTCCATTATTATTATACTGATCCTGACATCTGGTATGCTGACCATGTGGATCTACAATGGTATCAGCACACCATTGAAAAAGCTGAAAGTCGCGACCCAGAACATCAAAGAGGGAAATCTGGATTTTGTGCTGGATGCCGAGGGGGATGATGAGATCAGTGAGCTGTGCCGGGATTTTGAGGAGATGAGGCAGCGGCTGAGGGAGTCAACGGAGGAGAAGATACAGTACGATAAAGAAAACAAAGAGCTGATCAGCAACATCGCTCATGACCTGAAGACACCGATCACTGCCCTGAAGGGCTACGCGGAAGGGATTATTGACGGCGTTGCCGATACTCCGGAAAAAATGGACAGATACATCCGGACGATTTATAATAAAGCAAATGACATGGATCGTCTGATCAACGAGCTGACCTTCTATTCTAAAATTGATACGAACCGTATTCCTTATACTTTTAATAAAATTAACGTGTGTGACTATTTTGATGACTGTATTGAAGAAGTTGGACTGGATCTGGAGTCAAAGAATATTGACCTTTCCTATTTTAATTCGGTGGAAAAGGATGTGCTGATTATCGCAGATGCGGAGCAGCTGAAGCGTGTGATCAACAATATTGTGGGAAATTCCATAAAATATATGGACAAACCCAAGGGTTACATCAGTATTCGCGTCAAGGACGTAGGTGACTTTATACAGGTCGAGATTGAGGATAATGGACGGGGGATTGCCGCGAAGGATCTGCCGGCGATCTTTGACCGTTTCTTCCGGGCGGATGTTTCCAGAAATTCGTCGAAGGGCGGAAGCGGTATCGGACTTTCCATTGTCCGTAAGATCATAGAGGATCATGGCGGAAAGATCTGGGCAAACAGTAAACTGGGCTGCGGTACGATCATGTACTTTGTCCTTAGAAAATATCAGGAGGTACCGATAAATGAGTAGGATATTGATCATTGAAGATGAAGAGAGCATTGCGGAGCTGGAGAAAGACTACCTGGAGCTGAGCGGCTTTGAGGTGGAGATTGAAAACCGCGGGGACGTGGGACTGAAACGTGCGCTGGAGGAAGAGTTTGACCTGTACATTCTTGATTTGATGCTTCCCCAGATGGATGGTTTCGAAATCTGCAAGGAGATCCGCAACCATAAAAATACACCGATACTGATGGTTTCCGCAAAAAAGGATGACATTGACAAAATCAGAGGCCTTGGACTTGGCGCAGATGATTATATGACAAAACCTTTCAGCCCAAGTGAGCTGGTGGCACGCGTAAAGGCACATATGGCGCGCTATGAGCGTCTGGTGAGCACGAATATGCCGAAAAATGATATTGTGGAGATCCGGGGCATCAAAATCGACAAAACCGCCCGCCGCGTCTGGGTCAACGGTGAGGAAAAAGCATTTACCACCAAAGAGTTTGACTTGCTGACCTTTCTGGCTGAGCATCCAAACCATGTGTTCACAAAAGAAGAATTGTTCAGCGAGATCTGGGATATGGAGTCCATCGGGGATATTGCCACCGTGACCGTACATATCAAGAAGATCCGTGAGAAGATCGAGTTCAATACGGCGAAGCCACAGTATATCGAGACCATCTGGGGAGTGGGGTACCGGTTTAAAATATAATATTTCTGAGAAAATTATTAAAAAATCATAAAAATTTTGTTGACGGAATATGCAAAAGCGAGTAAAATAACTTCGACAAGGTAAAGTACAAAAGAAAATTCGGGGAAGAGAAGAAGTAGGACAGTATCTGTTTTTCAGAGAGTCGGCGGTTGGTGTGAGTCGGCAGGCAGGCTGGATCGAAGATCATCTCAGAGGAGGGAAGCCGAAAACAGCAGTCAGGTTCAGTAGGCTTTCACGTATGCCCTACGTTATCGGGGTCGCGTATGTTAGTGCGTTGTCGCTGCATTTTCTGAATAACAGGGTGGTTGAGCGGAATGATTATGTCCGTCCCTTTTTAGGGGCGGATTTTTTATGTGTGATACCAGGGTCAAAAGATGAGAAAGTAGCCATTTTTCTACGAAAAATGAGCGGATTTCGAATGTTTTTAGGATTTCGTGAGCGTGAAACGCGGAGAAATCCGTAGGTATCAAGGGATCAAAGACTTTTGCCCCCAACATCTTATGTATTTTAAATATTGTTTAAGGAGGAAAAAATGAAAACCTACAAAAAAATCATGAATGGTATTGCATTTGTGGAAAAACTGGTTCTGGTTGTCACCATGCTGCTGATTCTGGTGCTGACTTTTGGAAACGTTGTATCCCGTTATATCATTCATCAGTCATGGTCCTTTACGGAGGAGCTGGTAGTTGCGGTCTTTGTACTGATTACTCTGCTGGCAGCAGCCCTTGAGGCAAGAGACGGAGGGCTTGTAAGCCTTTCACTGGTAACCGATCATCTCCCGGTTTCCACCAAAAAACCGGTGGCCTGCATTGTGGCAGCATGTTCCGTTGCATTTTGCGCGGTTCTGTTTAAATATGGACTGGATAAGGTGCTGACGCAGATGGCAAATGGCAAGAGGACGTTTGTTCTGAACTGGCCGGAGTGGATTTTCTGGTCTTTTGTGCCGATTGGAGCGGCCTGTCTGATTCTCCATATGATTGAGCATTGTATTGATATCTGTGTGGAAAAGGAGGACAAATAAATGGTCAGTGTGGTATTATTTCTTTCCTTTTTTATTCTTCTGATCCTGAATGTGCCGATTTCTCTGTGCCTGGGGCTTTCCTCTGTGTGTGCAATCCTGTATTCCGGCACATCTCTGACGATCGTTGCTACAAACATGTATTCCGGTATCAGTAAATTTCTGCTGCTGGCAATTCCGTTTTTTGTATTGTCCGGTAATATCATGGCGAAAGCCGGCATTTCCACAAGACTGATCAAATTTGTTGATACCTGCGTGGGTCACCGCAAGGGCGGTATTGCCATGGTGTGTGTTATTGTTGCCTGCTTCTTTGGGGCCATCTCCGGTTCCGGCCCTGCAACCGTTGCGGCACTGGGTGCTGTGCTGATTCCGGCTATGGTTGAGAGCGGAGGATTTTCTGCCCCCTTTGCCACGGCACTGATGGCGACGGCAAGTTCCATTGCAATCGTCATTCCGCCCAGTATTGCGTTTGTGGTTTATGCTTCCATCACAGGCGTTTCTATCGGGGATATGTTTATCGCAGGTATCGTACCAGGTATCCTGATGGGTCTGGCACTTGTGCTGGTTGTTATGTGGGAGGTTAAGAAAAACAATATTGTTCCGGCGAAGGTAGAGAAGGCCAGTGCGAAAGAAAGACTGCATGCCTTTGGCGACGCATTCTGGGGGTTCCTGATGCCGGTCATCATCCTTGGCGGTATCTATGGCGGTATTTTCACACCGACCGAGGCGGCAGCTGTTTCTGTTGTATATGGTCTGTTTGTGGGTATGGTGATTTACAAAGAGGTCAAGATCAAAGATCTGTGGGATATTCTGATTGAATCTGCAAAGACAACGGGAGGAATCATGCTGATCGTAGCCTGTGCATCCCTGTTTTCTTTTGTCTGCACGCAGTTTGGTATTTCCCAGGCGGCTTCTGATCTGCTGGCAGGCATTGCAAAGAATCAGTTTACCTTCCTGCTGATTACAAATATTATTTTTCTGATTGCAGGATGCTTTATTGATGCGAACTCCGCAATGTATATTTTTATACCGATCATGCTTCCGGTATGTAAGGCACTGGGCTACGACCCGATTGCATTTGGTATTATGGCAACGGTCAATCTGGCTATTGGACAGGTTACCCCTCCGGTTGGCGTAAACCTGTTTGTGGCAATCAGCATCAAGATCAAGAAAGGTCTGAGTGTAACGCTGCAGCAGATTTCAAAGGCAGTTGTGCCGATGATTGCAGCCTGTCTGGCAGTTCTGATCCTGATCACCTACATACCTGGAATTTCCACCTTCCTCCCGAATATGCTGGGCGGCGGTGTCTCCGCATCCGGCACGGGAAGCTCTGCAGACAGTGGAAGTTCCCAAAGCGCAGGAAAGGATTACGATACGATCGCAGACTACAGCGATCTGGGATGGGAAGAGACCACCTGGAATTTTGCCTGCTCCACCACCGAGACCAGTACCTGGGCAAAGGCCGGGGAAAAATTCGGAGAGCTGATGGAACAGGCAACGGGCGGAAAGGTAAAGGTAAATGTCTATGCGGCAGATCAGCTGACTAACGGAAGTCAGTCCGAGGGAATCCAGGCACTGATGGACGGCGATCCGGTGCAGGTCTCCATGCACAGCAACCTGATCTATTCTGCCTTTGACCCGAGATTTAATGTGGTATCCCTTCCTTACCTGTTTGATTCGGTGGAAGAAGCCGATGCAAAACTGGATGGACAGGCAGGAAAGATGATGAAAGACATCCTCTCGGAGTATGGCCTTCACTGCATGGGAATTGCAGAAAATGGATTCCGTCAGCTGACAAACAGCGTAAAACCGATTCAGAGCGCAGCGGATATGAAGAATCTGAAGATCCGTGTGGCAGGCTCCAATCTGCTGATGAAATGCTATGAGCTTTGGGGCGCGGATGCAACCAATCTGAACTGGTCTGAGACCTATACAGCGCTGCAGCAGAACACGGTGGAAGGACAGGAGAATCCGCTTCCGGCCATTGATGCAGCCAGCGTACAGGAGGTACAGAAATACGTTTCCATGTGGAATGCCAACTATGACTGTCTGTTCTTCTGCATCAATCAGGAGCTTTACGACAGTTTGACGGAGGAACAGAGGGCAGTCGTAGATGAAGCTGGAAAGAAAGCAGTAGATTACGAGCGTGATATCAACCGCGCAGATGATGAGAATATTCTGGACAGATGGCAGAACGAAAATGACGTGGAGGTACTGCGCCATGAGGAGCTGGATATTGATTCGTTCAAAGAAGCAGTGGAGCCGGTAACGGAATGGTATACACAGGAACTGAAAAATGCAGGCTATGAGGATGCAGAGGAACTGGTTGCTGCCTTTACTGCAGATGGAAATGCAGGTGTCTATGAGGTGGAAGATCACAGTGATCTGAACTGGCAGGAGCAGACCTGGAATTTTGCCTGCTCCACCACCGAGACCAGTACCTGGGCACAGGCAGGTAAAAAGTTTGGGGAGCTGATGGAAAAAACCACCGGCGGAAAAATCAAGGTAAATGTCTATGCGGCAGATCAGCTGACCAACGGCAGTCAGTCCGAGGGAATTCAGGCACTGATGGACGGCGACCCGGTACAGATCTCCATGCACAGCAACCTGATTTATTCTGCCTTTGATCCCAGATTCAACGTGGTATCTCTTCCGTATCTGTTTGATTCCGTGGAGGAAGCAGATGCGAAGCTGGATGGAGAGGCAGGGGAGATGCTTAAGGATATCCTTTCCGAATACAACCTCCACTGTATGGGAATGGCAGAGAATGGATTCCGTCAGCTGACCAACAGCGTGAAGCCCATTCAGAGCGTGGATGATATGAAGAATAGGAAGATTCGTGTGGCAGGCTCCAATCTTTTGATGAAGTGTTATGAGCTGTGGGGAGCAGATGCCACTAACATGAACTGGTCTGAGACCTATACGGCGCTGCAGCAGAACACGGTGGAAGGACAGGAAAATCCTCTTCCGGCTATCGATGCGGCCAGTGTACAGGAGGTACAGAAATATGTTTCCATGTGGAACGCCAACTATGATTGTCTGTTCTTCTGCATCAATCAGGAGCTTTATGACAGCCTGACCGCAGAGCAGCAGGCTGTGGTGGACGAGTGCGGACAGCTTGCGGTACAGTATGAGCGTGAGATCAACCGTGCGGATGATGAAAATATCCTGGAGAGATGGCAGGAGAAAAACGGTATAGAGGTGCTGCGTTATGAGGAGCTTGACATTGATTCCTTTAAGAAAGCAGTGGAGAATGTGCCGGAGTGGTATATTCAGGAGCTGAAAAATCAGGGCTACGACGATGCGGAAGACCTGATAGATGCATTTAAATAAAATAATTCAGGCTTTTTCCCTCACATCATAAGGCCTGAATAGACAGAAAATACAGGATACGGCCCTGCTGATGATTTTTACCGGCAGGGCTGTTTTTATAAATTTATTAGAAATATATTATTTTTGAAACATTGTTTCCAAAAGTAGCAGGAGTTATACTATAAAATATATATGAGGATATGAGAGACCCTGGAAAGAGAAAAGGAGGAGCTTTATGCAGGAAGTAAAGACACCGAAAAAGCCGTTTATATATTATCTGCTGATTGCTGCTACGATCCTGGTGCTGCTGAACACACTTGTTTTTCCAAATGTTCTTAAGCGTCAGGTGCAGGAGGTTGGATACAATGTATTCATGCAGATGACAGACAGGCATGAGATTGGTTCGGTAAATATTACACAGACAGAGATATTGTTTACAAACAAAGATAACACAGAAATTTTCAAGACCGGTATCATCAATGATCCAGGGCTGGTAGACAGACTTTATGATGCAGGTGCCACTTTTTCCACAGAAATCACGGAAGAGATGTCCCCGCTTTTGTATGTGCTTGTGGGATATGTTCTGCCAATCGTGATTTTTATCCTGATTGGGAGACTCCTTTCCAAAAAGATGATGGATAAGATGAGTGATGGTGCCAACCCCATGAATTCCATGATGTTTGGAACGGGTAAGAGCAATGCCAAGATCTATGTAAAATCCTCCAGCGGTATCAAATTTGCCGATGTGGCCGGAGAGGAAGAGGCAAAGGAGCTGCTCAGTGAGATCGTAGATTTCCTCCATAATCCTGGCAAATATCAGGAGATTGGAGCTTCCATGCCAAAAGGCGCGTTGCTGGTGGGACCTCCGGGAACCGGTAAAACTCTGCTTGCAAAAGCAGTTGCAGGAGAAGCAGATGTACCGTTTTTCTCCATTTCAGGTTCCGAGTTTGTGGAGATGTTTGTGGGCATGGGTGCAGCAAAGGTGAGGGATCTGTTTAAACAGGCAAACGAAAAAGCACCCTGTATCGTATTCATTGATGAAATCGATGCCATCGGCAAGAAGCGTGACGGACGCATTGGGGGAAATGACGAGAGAGAGCAGACGCTGAATCAGCTGCTGACGGAGATGGATGGATTTGACGGATCCAAGGGCGTGGTGATCCTTGCGGCAACGAACCAGCCGGATTCTCTGGATCCCGCTCTGCTGCGCCCCGGACGTTTTGACCGCCGGATTCCGGTGGAGCTGCCGGATCTGCAGGGAAGAGTCGATATCCTGAAGGTACATGCCAAAAAGATCAAACTGTCCGATAATGTGGATTTTGATGCCATTGCAAGAGCGGCATCCGGAGCCTCCGGCGCAGAGCTTGCCAACATTGTCAACGAGGCGGCGCTGAGAGCCGTTCGCTGCGGCAGAAAATTTGCCACCCAGGCCGACCTTATGGAAAGTGTGGAGGTTGTCATTGCCGGATACCAGAAGAAGAACAGGATCCTTTCCGACAAAGAAAAGCTGATCGTTGCCTATCATGAAGTGGGACATGCTCTGGTGGCAGCCATGCAGACCCATTCCGCACCGGTTCAGAAAATCACGATTATTCCGCGTACCTCCGGTGCGCTGGGGTATACGATGCAGGTGGATGAGGACGAGCATTTCCTGATGAGCAAGACCGAGATGGAGAATAAGATCGCAACCTTTACAGGCGGACGTGCCGCTGAGGAGCTGATCTTCCATGAGATCACCACGGGAGCATCCAATGATATCGAGCAGGCTACGAAATTTGCAAGAGCCATGATCACCCGATATGGTATGAACGACGAGTTTGACATGGTCGCTATGGAGACGGTGACCAATCAGTACCTGGGCGGTGATTCTTCTCTGACCTGTTCCATGGAGACACAGACGCAGATCGATCAGAAGGTTGTAACACTGGTAAAGGAACAGCATGAAAAGGCAAAAAAGATTCTGGAAGACAATATTTTAAAACTGCATGAAATTGCCAAATTCCTATATGAGAATGAGACCATTACCGGGGAGGAATTTATGCAGATATTAAATGGAAATCAGATTCCGGAAAAGCTTTGATTCAAGAAAGGCAGCCCGCCGCTACGAAGCCGTAGCGAGGGCTGCCATTTTCTGTAATTTAGCAGCTTTTGTGGCAGTAAGGTTTCCTCGGTAGGATATCCCTTCCGGGGATGTTTCGAAAAGTGTCGCATACATGACGCATGCAGCAAGATAACTTCCGGCCCAGGTGGGATGAGAACGATCCCTGCGAATCAGCCGTATTTTCGAAAAAGTGCCCTGGCACTGGAAAAAGGCAGTTCCGACTGGAGCTACTTTTGCACCGGTCTCACTGGCTATTTCGGAAAACAGACGGTTGATTTTTAACTGGTAGTCTGCTCTGCCGGAGACGCGGTTGGAGAATTTTCGGTACTCCTTATGACCTTTGGCGGGAGCCCAGTTTTGATAAAGAATCATTTTGGCACCCGCAGCTTTAATGTAGGGTTCCAGGGCCTTCACACCTGCTTTCGTGCGTGCGGGTTTCAGAACAGGAAAATTATGCCGCTCCTGTAAAACGACATAATCCCATTTTTGCGTGGTCAGTAGCTGGCGGATATACCTGCCCAGCGGATCACTGGTACGGGAAGCCTGTAAAAGTGAGTGTCTGCCCTGCACAGCCTGGCGCACATACACCAGTTTTCCGGCGCTTTGACATAAGTTCTGAAAAATATCACAGAAATCATTATAGTATGTGTAACTGTTACCAATAAATAAGATTCGGACACTCTGCTCCATTTTGGAGTCTGCTGCATTTGCCGGAAGAACCGGTGTACTGCAAAGCAGAAGGACAATGGAGAGAAGAACGGCAATTTTTTTCATGGATCCTCCTTTTTGACTGTTATTTAAAGATTAAAAAGTGTTTGCTGTATCGTGTGGTTTAAAAGCCAGCCAGGTAAATGGGGCTATGTCAGTACACGCCATGCGCACCAGAGCAGCAGCAGTGCCATGACCGTGTTGATGAAACGGTAATATTTATTATAATATTGCCGCAGCAGTCCTCCCAGCGCTGACCAGATGAGATTTCCGCCCCCGATTCCTGCAAGCAGAGGAAAAGCACCAAGCAGCAGAGCGGTAAAACCGGTATTGCCAGGCAGAATAAAGCCGCTATAGGCGGTCATCACCAGAATGATCACTTTGATATTCAGAAACTGCAGCATAAAACCGGTGAGAAAGGAAGGAATTTTTTCCTCGCCTTCACCAGCAGGACTGCGCCGGAAGGTCTGCCATGCCAGATAGACAAGATAGGCAGCACCCACATATTTCATGTAGGGGCGTATGGCAGGAACAAGTGAGACGAGCGCAGTGCAGAAAATACTGCATATCATGCAGATACACAGAAAACCGGTCCAGATGCCAAACAACATGCGCAGACATTTTTTGATTCCATATTTGCTGGTGGAAGCCAGAAGCAGAATATTGTTGGGGCCGGGAGAAAAGCCTGTGACGCAGGCATAGGTCAGCAGCTGGCCGCAGAGTGACATTGTCATGATCATACATCCTTATCTGAGTGAATTTTCGGAATCTTCTGACTCCGTTGTAGTTCATTATAACATTGCGCAGGCAGAAACACCAGAGGATCTGTGTCTGAATCAGTGCTTTTCGGCGTTTTTAGCCTTGACTTTTGCGGATTTCCTACTATATAATGGAAAACAGCTGAAAATGTAAATGACACAGAGGAAGACAAGTACATCTGACGTGAAAGTGACAGAGAGTCCCGTATGCTGGAAAGGGATACGAGTAGCACAGATGGAATATCACTTCGGAGTTGCAGACTGAAAGAAAAGTAGGTCGTGCCGGATTCCCCCGTTATCGGGAGCGCATATCGGTCTGGATGTACCAGTATGCTGTAACAGGTGGTTATGAGAGCATTGGCTGTCATCCTTTTACAGGATGGCAGTTTTTTCTATTCTATATGGAAGATACTGGATTTCCGCCGGAATAGAAGTATTATTGTTGTTGGTCACGAAGGGAACAGCAACGTATTATTTACAGGAGGTTGTAAAATGTACGAGAAGGTCTCGACAAATCTGAACTTTGTAGAACGCGAAAAGAAAACGCAGAAGTTCTGGGAAGAAAACCATATTTTTGAAAAAAGTATTGAGAATCGCAAAAAAGGTGAAACCTATACCTTTTATGACGGACCGCCGACTGCAAACGGCAAGCCGCATATCGGACATGTTCTGACGCGTGTTATTAAGGATATGATTCCGAGATATCAGACCATGAAGGGAAAGATGGTGCCACGTAAAGCAGGATGGGACACACATGGTCTGCCGGTTGAGCTTGAGGTAGAGAAGCTGCTGGGGCTGGATGGGAAGGATCAGATCGAGGAATATGGTCTGGTTCCGTTCATTGATAAATGTAAAGAGAGTGTATGGAAATACAAAGGTATGTGGGAGGAGTTCTCCGGAACCGTTGGTTTCTGGGCTGATATGGATAATCCATACGTCACCTATCATGATGATTATATCGAGTCAGAGTGGTGGGCATTAAAAGAAATCTGGGATAAGGGTCTTCTGTATAAGGGATTTAAGATTGTTCCATACTGTCCGCGCTGCGGTACCCCTCTTTCCGCCCAGGAGGTGGCTCAGGGATATAAGGATGTAAAGGAACGTTCCGCAGTGGTACGTTTCAAGGTCAAAGATGAGGATGCCTATATCCTTGCCTGGACGACCACACCATGGACGCTGCCGTCTAACCTGGCTCTCTGCGTAAATCCGGATGAGGAATATGTAAAGGTTCAGATGAAAGAGGATGGCCGTGTCTATTATATGGCGCATGCCCTGACAGACAAGGTTCTTGGTGAGGATGCCTATGAGGTGCTGGATACCTTTAAAGGAACGGATCTGGAATACAAAGAATATGAACCGCTGTACGACTGTGCGGCTGTTCATGCAAAGAAACAGAATAAAAAGGCATTTTATGTGGTATGTGATTCCTATGTAACATTGACAGATGGTACCGGTATCGTTCATATCGCACCTGCTTTTGGTGAGGATGACGCGAAGGTAGGACGGAAATACGGGCTTCCGTTTGTACAGCTGGTTGACGGAAAGGGCAATCTGACAGAGGATACACCGTTTGCCGGTATTTTTGTAAAGAAAGCGGATCCGCTGGTATTGAAGGATCTGGATGAGAGAGGCCTGCTGTTTGATGCACCGAAATTTGAGCACAGCTACCCACATTGCTGGAGATGTGATACACCGCTGATTTATTATGCGAGAGAATCCTGGTTCATCAAGATGACAGCAGTGAAAGATGACCTGATTCGTAACAATAATACCATTAACTGGATTCCGGAGAGCATCGGAAAAGGACGTTTCGGTGACTGGCTGGAGAATGTACAGGACTGGGGTATCAGCCGTAACCGTTACTGGGGTACTCCGCTGAATATCTGGGAGTGTGAGTGCGGACATCAGCATTCCATCGGAAGCCGCCAGGAGCTTTTTGAGATGAGCGGCGATGAGCGTGCCAAAACCGTTGAGCTGCATCGTCCGTATATTGATGAGATCGAGATCAAATGTCCAAAGTGCGGCAAAGCGATGCACCGTGTACCGGAGGTAATCGACTGCTGGTTCGATTCCGGAGCAATGCCGTTTGCACAGCATCACTATCCGTTTGAAAACAAAGAGCTGTTTGAACAGCAGTTCCCGGCACAGTTTATCTCTGAGGCGGTAGACCAGACGAGAGGATGGTTCTATTCTCTGCTGGCCGAGTCCACTCTGCTGTTTAACAAAGCACCGTACGAGAATGTTATCGTTCTTGGACATGTACAGGATGAAAACGGCCAGAAGATGAGTAAATCCAAGGGAAATGCCGTTGACCCGTTTGATGCACTTGCAACCTACGGAGCAGATGCGATCCGCTGGTATTTCTATATTAACAGTGCACCATGGCTGCCAAACCGTTTCCATGGAAAGGCAGTACAGGAAGGACAGCGTAAATTTATGGGTACGCTGTGGAATACTTATGCATTCTTTGTACTGTATGCGAATATTGATGAATTTGATGCGACAAAATATACATTAGATTATGATAAACTTTCCGTTATGGATAAATGGCTGCTTTCCAAGATGAACACCATGATTCAGACGGTAGATGACAATCTGGCAAATTACCGGATCCCGGAGACGGCAAGAGCACTTCAGGACTTTGTGGATGACATGAGTAACTGGTATGTGCGCCGCAGCCGTGAGCGTTTCTGGGCGAAAGGCATGGAGCAGGATAAGATCAATGCCTATATGACACTGTACACAGCTCTGGTCAATGTGGCAAAGGCAGCAGCACCGATGATTCCGTTTATGACAGAGGATATTTACCGAAATCTGGTATGCAGTATTGACAAGACGGCACCGGAAAGTGTTCATCTGTGTGACTTCCCTGTGGCTGATCTGTCTCATGTGGACAAAGAGCTGGAAGCAAACATGGATGAGGTTCTCAAAATTGTTGTTATGGGACGTGCCTGCAGAAATACAGCAAATATCAAGAACCGTCAGCCTATCGCAAACATGTTTGTAAAAGCACCGAAGGAGCTTCCGGAGTATTTCGCAGAGATCATCCGTGACGAGCTGAATACCAAGAAGGTGACATTTACGCAGGATGTAAGAGATTTTACTTCCTACAGCTTCAAACCGCAGCTGAAGACAGTGGGACCGAAGTATGGCAAGCTTCTTGGAGGTATTCGTCAGGCTCTTCCGGCTCTGGACGGAAACAAAGCCATGGATGAATTGCAGACAAAAGGCTGTATCACGCTTGACATCAGCGGTAATGAGGTTGTATTATATGAGGCGGATTTGCTGATCGAAACGGCACAGATTCCGGGATATGTATCGGAGCAGGACAATGAAGTGACGGTTGTTCTGGATACCAACCTGACTCCTGAGTTGGTTGAAGAGGGGTTTGTACGAGAACTGATCAGTAAGGTGCAGACCATGCGTAAAGAAGCAGGCTTTGAAGTGACAGACAGGATTCACCTGTACGCGGCAGACAATGAAAAGATTCTTGAAATTCTGCAGAATCATAGAGATGAAATCAAAGCAGAAGTGCTGGCGGATGACATTATTCTGGGAAATGTCGAAGGCTATGCAAAAGAATGGGGCATCAATGGTGAGAAGGTACGCATGGGCGTAGAAAAAACAGAAGAATAGGAGGAGCTGTTGTGAGTAAAAAATTCAGCAAGAAAGCATTTATTGAAAGTGTAAAGAGCAATCTTAAGACACTGTATCGCAGAACACTGGAGGATGCAACAAAACAGCAGGTATTTCAGGCGGTATCCTACGCTGTGAAAGACACCATCATTGATAACTGGATGGCTACACAGAAGGTGTATGAGGAAGAGGATCCCAAGATGGTCTATTACATGTCCATGGAGTTCCTGATGGGCCGTGCACTGGGAAATAATCTGATCAATCTGACCGAGTACAACGAAGTAAAGGAAGCACTGGATGAGATCGGCTTTGATCTCAACGTGATCGAGGACGAGGAACCGGATGCAGCACTGGGTAATGGTGGTCTTGGCCGTCTTGCCGCATGTTTCCTGGATTCCCTGGCAACACTGGGCTATGCAGCATATGGATGCGGTATCCGCTACCGTTACGGTATGTTCAAACAGAAAATTGAGAATGGCTATCAGGTAGAGGTACCGGATAACTGGCTGAAAGAGGGCAATCCATTTGAGCTGCGCCGTCCGGAATACGCAAAAGAAGTAAAATTCGGCGGATATATCCGTGTAGAATATGACCATGAGACAAAGCGTAATAAATTTATCCAGGAAGGTTATCAGTCTGTACGTGCCGTTCCGTTTGATATTCCGATCGTTGGCTACAACAACAATGTTGTAAATACACTTCGTGTCTGGGATGCGGAAGCAATTAACGATTTCCAGCTGGATTCTTTCGACAAGGGCGATTATCAGAAGGCAGTTGAGCAGGAAAACCTTGCACGCAACATCGTTGAGGTTCTTTATCCGAACGATAACCACTATGCAGGAAAAGAGCTGCGTCTGAAACAGCAGTACTTCTTCATTTCTGCAAGTGTTCAGGCTGCTGTTGAAAAATATAAAAAGAAACATTCTGATATCCGTAAATTCTATGAGAAGGCTACTTTCCAGTTAAATGATACACATCCGACGGTAGCCGTTGCGGAGCTGATGCGTATCCTCCTGGACGAGGAAGGTCTGGAGTGGGATGAAGCATGGGAGGTTACCACAAAGACCTGTGCTTATACCAACCACACCATCATGGCAGAGGCTCTGGAGAAATGGCCGATCGAGCTGTTTTCAAGACTGCTCCCGCGTATTTACCAGATCATCGAGGAGATCAACCGCAGATTTATCATTGAGATCCAGAAGAAATATCCGGGCAATCAGGAAAAGATCCGCAAGATGGCGATTATTTACGACGGACAGGTTAAGATGGCTCATCTGGCTATCTGCGCAGGCTACTCTGTAAACGGTGTAGCAGCGCTGCATACCGAGATCCTGAAAAACCAGGAGCTGAAAGACTTCTATCAGATGATGCCGGAGAAGTTCAATAACAAGACAAACGGTATTACACAGAGACGTTTCCTGCTGCACGGCAATCCGCTGCTGGCAAACTGGGTAACAGACCATATCGGCAACGAGTGGATTACTGACCTTCCGCAGATTGCAAAGCTGAAAATCTATGCAGACGATGAGAAAGCACAGCAGGAGTTCATGAACATCAAATACCAGAACAAGGTTCGTCTGGCAAAATATATCAAAGAGCACAATAATATCGATGTAGATCCGCGCTCCATCTTTGATGTACAGGTTAAGAGACTTCACGAGTACAAGCGTCAGCTTCTGAACATCCTGCACGTAATGTACCTGTACAATAAGATCAAAAAGCATCCGGAAATGCCGTTCTATCCGAGAACTTTTATTTTCGGTGCAAAGGCAGCTGCAGGCTATCGCCGTGCAAAACTGACCATTAAGCTGATCAACTCCGTTGCAGATGTGATCAACAATGATAAGTCCATCAACGGCAAGCTGAAGGTTGTATTCATTGAGGATTACCGTGTATCCAATGCAGAATGGATCTTTGCGGCAGCAGATGTTTCCGAGCAGATTTCTACTGCAAGTAAAGAGGCATCCGGTACCGGTAACATGAAGTTTATGCTGAATGGTGCTCCGACACTGGGAACCATGGACGGCGCAAACGTTGAGATCGTAGAAGAAGTAGGCGAAGAGAATGCCTTTATTTTCGGTCTGTCTGCTGACGAAGTTATCAACTATGAGAACAATGGCGGTTATCATCCGATGGATTACTTTAACAATGACCAGGATATCCGTCACGTCCTGATGCAGCTGATCAACGGTGAGTATGCTCCGGATAATCCGGAGAGATTCCGTGATATTTACGATTCTCTGCTGAATACAAAGAGAAGCGACCGCGCAGATACCTACTTTATTCTGGCTGATTTCAAGTCTTATGCAGCAGCGCAGAAGAGAGTAGAGGAAGCATATCGTGACGAAAAGAGATGGGCAAAGATGGCGATTCTTAACGTTGCAAGCAGCGGCAAGTTCACATCTGACCGTACCATCCAGCAGTATGTGGATGAAATCTGGCATCTGGATAAGGTGACAGTAGAAAACTAAAAAGTATGGATAAGATAATCATGGAGAAACAGGGCTGCTTCGGAAAAGAGGCAGACAGTTTTACCGTGAAATGATTAAAAACGGGCGAGTGAAGCAGACACTCGCCCGTTTTTTTGGGGAGAAATCTTCAGAAGCAGGCAATCTTTGTGAAAACTGTTGAAATTCTGCATAAAAACCCTTGAACAGGAAAAAATGTCAATAAGGTAACTGCACGCTGTTTGCAGTTGCAAAATTTGAAAATATGAGGTGAAGGGATATGCAGAATAAGGATGGAAAACGTTTTACACGGAAAAAGGGTGCTATGCTGCTCTTGAGCCTCTGTCTGGTTGGGGCAGCTGCAGTGAGTACGTACTATGCGATGGATTTGTCGGAGGATCGGGCAGAGGAAGAGTACATGGTGGATTTGAATGAAAATCCTCAGTCGGAGGAAACTCAGGCGGAAGCCGTGCTTGCACCGGAGGTAACGGCAGAATTGGCGGATGGGGCAACGGAGATGGATGTGGATCCGTCCACTCTGGTGATAAATGATGACAGCGTGACTGTTCAGACCGAGACAGAAGGAGAGACGGAAATGATGACGGAGAGCGGCCCATCGGCAGAGGATGGTCAAAGTGCCCAGGTTTCGGATGCTTCCGGAGAAGAGAATGAGGCAGATGAGGAAACGGCGGATGTGATATCCGGTGGTGTGGAAGCACAGATACAGCCAACGGTAAGTTTTGCGTCCACAGAAAGTCTTCAGTGGCCGGTAGCTGGTACACTTCTCATGGATTACAGTATGGATTCCACGGTTTATTTTGCCACGCTGGATCAGTACAAATACAATCCGGCACTGGTTTTTGGAGCGGAGGAAGGAGCTCAGGTGGTTGCCTCCGCAAAGGGAATCATTGATTCGATTGCTACAGACGAAGAAACCGGGACAACGATCCGCATGAATCTGGGGGATAATTACACGTTGATCTATGGACAGTTAAAGGAAGTGACGGTATCTGAGGGTGATGTGGTAGAAGCAGGACAGCTTCTCGGCTATGTGAGCCAGCCCACAAAATATTACTGTGAGGAAGGTCCCAATCTTTATTTTGCTATGGAGAAGGATGGTGTTGCCGAAGATCCATTTCTTTATCTGGAATAGGAAGCCGGGATTCACAAATTCGAAAGAATGGCGTATACTATAGTATACGAAAAGCAGGGAAGCAGTTTTTCGCAGACAGAAATATATGCAGTCGAGTGAGCTTCTACAGTCTTTGCCTGATATGCATTTTGAATAAGGTACTTGTATTTCTCGATTGCTTGATACAATAGAAAGCACGTTCTGAGCGTTTTCTATTGCCATAAAAAACTGGCGGGAATGTGAATTCCCGCTTTACATAGAGGAAGACATATTAATATGGAAAGAAAAGAAAAAGCGCAGAGCTGCTATACCTACATAGTCAGATGTCAGGATGATACACTGTACACCGGATGGACCACAGATCTTGCAAGACGGATTACTGCGCATAACAGTGGAAAAGGCGCGAAATATACGAAAAGCCGCAGTCCTGTTGAGCTGGTCTATTACGAGTCCTTTACCGATAAAAGGGAGGCTATGCGCCGAGAATATGCAATTAAGCAGCTTGCCCGAAAAGAGAAAGAAAACCTGATCAGACAGCATAAGGAAAATCGGAATCTGTTGTCTGCCCCGGAGAAAAAGACTGCTTTGAAGCAGAAGAAATGATATGATTTTGCCAAATCAGAAAAAGGTGCGCTGTCCGTCGTCTTTCAAACAGACGGACGAGCACCTTTTCTGTTTTGGCATCGGCAAAAATGGACATCGGTTATGCGATGTATACATACATCAAAATGAAATGACAGGCACTTCCCGCCATAACGAACAGGTGGAAAATTTCGTGAGAGCCGAAATTTTTGTGCTTTGCATCAAAAATCGGCACCTTAAGTGCATAAATAATACCGCCTACCGTGTAGATGATACCTCCAGCCAGCAGCCAGCCGAAAGCTGCCGGAGACAAAGAGTTTACGATCTGTGTAAAGGCCAGAACACATACCCAGCCCATTCCGATATAGAGCACCGATGAAAACCACTTGGGACAGGTGATCCAGCATATTTTTACCGCGATCCCGATGATTGCAATGGCCCATACAAGTGCAAGGAGAAAATAGCCTGCGGGACCTTTCAGTACAAGCATGCAGATGGGTGTATAGCTTCCGGCAATCAGGACGAAAATCATACAGTGGTCAATCTTTCGCAGAATACGGTTTGTCTTTTCGGAAAGATCCAGGGTATGGTAAATCGTGCTGGCTGCGTATAGAAGGATCATACTTATCATGAAAATACTCAGTGAAATGACGTGAATCTTATCCGGTTCATGGAGTGCTTTGATGATAAGTGGTGTTGCTGCGAACATTGCCATAAGCATTCCGATGAAATGAGTGATCGCGCTTCCGGGATCTTTGATTTTTTCTAACATGAGAATTCCCTCCTGTCTTTATAGATCATGATGTCGTCTGCAAAATGATAGATTTCGAGCGACAGAATCACAAGATGAAACATTAATAAATCGACATGTAGTTTTTAATACTATGTGTAGATGTATCTATATTATACCTGTTTGAAGAGAAAAGCAAGAGAAAATTTTTATGACTTTCCGGTTTCATCTGTAAAGCGCTGTGCCGGTTTTGTGGGAGGATTACCTGGATTGTGGAAATTTGCCAGCGGACATTGTATTTTTGACCTGTTTCATATATAATCAGGTTAATGGTGAGAGGAGGATATTATGGCAAAAGAAGACTGGGGAAACCTTGGAGAGGAGATCAAAAATCTGGTTGAGTCTGCCATAGACAGTAAGGATTATCAGACATTGAATAAATCATTGGAAAAAACAGTAAACAGCGCGTTAAACAGTGTGGAGGAAAGCTTAAGGCGCTCTGGAGTGACGTATCGTCAGCCGCAGAACCGGCAGAGAACCAGAGATCGTACGTACCGAAGCAGCGATGCACAGGAGCCCTGGAGAGGCAGGAGTACACAGCCGCCCAAAGTGGTAAAAAACACACCGATTTACAGTTCTACCTTTGGACTTCAGGGAGCAGGGATTGCTTTTTCCATTATCGGGTGGCTGCTGACCGGAGGACTTGGGCTTGCAATACTGATTCTGCTTCTGGTTGCATTTCTGACCGGGAGTATGGGATTTGGATACAGCTTAAGTATCGGGATCATGGCACCCTTGCTTTTGGGCAGCGGTCTGCTGACCTGGAGAGGGATGACACTGCTTGGACGTCTCAAACGGTTCCGCGCATATGTCAGACAGCTTGGAGGAAGAGGTTACTGTTCCGTCAGGGAGCTGGCAGAGAGCATCGGGAAAACCGAGAGCTATGTGCGCAAGGATCTGCGTATGATGATTCAGAAGAGAATGTTTCGTCAGGGGCGTCTGGACAAAGCAGGGAGCTGTCTGATTGTCACGGATGAGGCATGGGGGCAGTATCTGGAGGCAGAAAAACAGTATGCGCTGCGGGAAGAGGAGCAAAAGAGGATTCAACAGATGCGTCAGGCAGAGGAAAGACAAATAAACCAGAAAATGGAGAGCGTACCGGATGATGTGAAACAGGTGATTGCCCAGGGACGCGCTTATCTTGACCGGATACGGGAAAGTAATGAGGCGATTCCGGGAAAAGAAATATCTGCCAAGATATCACGCATGGAGCTGGTTGTGGAGAAGATTCTGGACCGTGTACAGAACCATCCGGAGTTAATCGGAGATTTGAGCAAATTTATGGAATATTATCTGCCAACCACAGTGAAACTGCTGGGTGCTTATGAAGAACTGGATGCGCAGCCCGTCCAGGGAAGCAATATCATAAACTCAAAACGGGAAATTGAAAGTTCACTGGATACCATCAATCAGGCTTTTGAAAATCTGCTGGATGGATTTTTCCAGGACACAGCCTGGGATATCTCCTCTGATATTTCCGTCCTTCAGATGATGCTTGCCCAGGAGGGACTGACAGAGGACGGACTCAGGACAGGGGCGTTTGAAACACAAAAGGATTTGACAGGAGGAAGATGATGAGCGAAGAGTTTAAGGGATTTGAAGATTTGGGTGAGGCACCGGCACCGACTCTCACACTGGATCCGTTTCAGATGGATACAAAAGAAGAGGTGGCTTCCGTGGAGCAGGCCAGGCCTGCAGAAAAACCTGTTTTTGATGACAGTATGCTGACGGATGCGGAAAAAAAGATGGTGGATGATTTTGCAAAGCAGATCGATCTGCATAATTCGGCAGCGATTCTGCAGTATGGTGCCGGAGCACAGAAAAAGATGGCGGATTTCTCGGAGTCGGCCCTTGAAAATGTGCGGACGAAGGATCTTGGCGAGGTGGGAGATATGCTCTCCAGTGTGGTGACAGAGCTGAAAAGCTTTGATACCGAGGAGGAAGAAAAGGGATTTCTAGGACTCTTCCGGAAATCTGCTAACAAGATGACTGCCATGAAAGCAAAATATGAGAAGGCGGAGACGAATGTCAGCAAAATCTGCAAAGTACTGGAAAATCATCAGGTTCAGCTTATGAAAGATGTGGCAGTGCTGGATAAGATGTATGAGCTGAACAAGACATATTTTAAAGAGCTTTCCATGTACATTCTGGCAGGGAAAAAAAAGCTGGCTTATGTGCGTGATACGGAGCTTCCGGCTCTGATAAAGAAAGCTCAGGAAAGCGGCCTGCCGGAGGATGCACAGGCGGCGAGAGATCTGGATGCACTGTGCGGACGTTTTGAAAAAAAACTGCATGATCTGGAACTGACACGTCAGATTTCCCTGCAGACTGCACCGCAGATCCGTCTGGTGCAGGGAAATGATACCATGATGGTGGAGAAGATACAGTCTACGGTTGTAAACACGATCCCCCTCTGGAAGAGTCAGATGGTGCTGGCTTTGGGAGTGGCTCATTCCGCAGATGCGGCAAAGGCACAGCGCGAGGTGACTGATATGACAAATGAGCTGCTGCGCAAGAATGCGCAGACGCTTAAAATGGCCACTGTAGAGACTGCAAAAGAGAGCGAACGTGGAATTGTTGATATGGAAACATTAAAGGCGACAAATGAGAGCCTGATCTCTACTCTGGATGAAGTAATGCGCATCCAGCAGGAGGGTCATCAGAAGAGAATGGAAGCGGAGGTGGAGATGCAGAAAATTGAAGATGAATTAAAGCAGAAACTGCTTCAGATTCGAAGATAGAAGTTCAGATCACGGATTTTATGATGTATGGGGGAAAGAACATGAAAAGAAAAACAAAGAGATGGATTTGCAGCTTTCTGACGGTTGGGCTTGTTTTAACCGGCATGGTGCCGGCACAGGCATACACAAAGCCACAGGAAGCAGAGGAAATATTGCAGGGGGGCTATGCCAAAGACGAGCAGGCCTATCAGATTTATCCGATTCCACAGTCTGTGGACTATGAGCCCGGAGAGTTCCAGATCACGCAGGAAGTAAACATCGTGTGTGAGGATGGGATTGACACCTATACCAAAGCATTTCTGGAAGAGATACTGGAAAAATACGGAAGAACCGTTACCGAGTCTTCTTCTGCGGTCTCCGGAAAAAGCAACATCCTTCTTGGAACCGATGGAAGTGACCAGGCAGCAGTGCAGTGGAGTGCCCTGCACAGCAGCATAGAGGATGATCAGCTGTTTGATCGCACGGATGCCTATTTTCTGGATGCGGAAAATGGAGATGTGGCTATCATCGGAAAGGATACCGATGCGGTCTATTGCGGACTTGCCACTCTGCAGATGATGTTTTCTTCCTTTGCGGGTGACCGGTTTCTGAATGTGGAAATCGAAGATTATGCGGACATGGCAGTGCGCGGTTTTATTGAAGGGTTTTACGGGGGCTGGGATTATCCGTCAAGAGAGAGCCTGATGCGTTTTGCCAGGGATTTTAAGATGAATACCTATGTCTATGCGTCAAAGACGGATCCTTATCATACCAGCGGTACCCTGTATCCGCAGTCTCAGATTAATCAGATCCGGGAACTGGTGAAGGTTGGGAAGGAGACAAAGGTTGAATACGCATGGTCCATGCATCTTTCCTGGTTCTTCAGCAGCCTTCAGAATTTGACGGTAGGTTCCGATGCCTACAATACCGCATTTGAAGCAAACTATACAAAGCTGATCGCAAAATTCCAGCAGCTTTACGATGCAGGTGTCCGGAAATTCGATATTCTGAATGATGATTTCGGCGCCGGAAGCCATGCGGAGGTAGTGCGCCTGTTAAATAAAATTGACGAAGAATTCCTGCAGCCAAAGGGCTGCGAGAGAATGAGTTACTGTCCGCAGGGATACAATCAGGCGTGGAGCGGTGACGGAAGTGAGCTGGCAGCTTTAAAGAATTTGAGTGAAAATATAGATATCTACTGGACCGGTTCGGACGTAAATTCTCCGATCACTCAGGAGACCGTTGATTTTCTCAGAAGCAGGACCAATCATGAGCCTGTATTCTGGTTGAATTATCCGGTCAATGAGCATGGACCTTCCGGTATTTATCTTGGCGATATTACACATTATGCGAGAGACGGGGTGACAGGCCTGGCGGGAGCAGTGTCCAATCCTTCCCGTTTTGCAGAAGCGAACAAGGTGGGACTTTTCCAGCTTGCCGCACTTTTCTGGAACAATGACAATTATCTGGAGCATGCGCAGGAGATCTGGGAGGAATCCTTTAAATATCTTCAGCCGGAGGTGTACGATGCCTATCTGACGATTGCAGGAAATGTGTCCAACTGTCCGGGTTCCGGCCGTGTGCCTGCAGGTTTTCCGGAGTCGGAATATCTGAAAGACAGTCTGAATCAGGTAAGCGCAGCATTGGATGCAGGTCAGGAAATCGGAAAAATGGATGAGACGCAGGAACTGCTGAATGAATTTGCCCATATCCAGTCTGCAGTTTCCGGTTTCCGTCAGAAATGCTCCAATACCAATCTGATATCCGAACTGGATCCGTGGCTGAACTCTTTAAATGATGTGGCAGCTGCCGGAGAATCTGCTCTGCGTTCCGTTATCGCAATTCAGAATGGAGACGCGAATGCATCCTGGAAGGAGCTTGGAACAGCCAGCAAGGCAATGGATACGTATGATACCTATCCGACTTACAGCGGCTCCGCCAAATCGGCTCTTTCCGGCAGCAAATATCTGGTTCCTTTTGTAAACAGGATGATCACTGCGGCCAAAAATATGCTGACGCCATATCTGAACCCTTCTTCCAAAGAGTTTACACCGTCTCTTTATGCCGTACTGGGTGGGCAGACAAAGTCTGATGACAGTGAATCTGCAAAAATCTTTGACGGGGATGAGACAACGTATGGAAGTTATCAGGTTATTCAGCAACAGGGTGATTACTTTGGTGTGGATCTGGGAAGAGTGCTTCCGGTACATTCCATTTCCATTCTTCAGGGAAAGACCGATACCGACCATGATTATTTCCATAATGGATGCCTGGAATACTCAAAAGACGGAGAACACTGGACGACCATAGCGGAAAATGTGGATGCGCACAAGATGAGCATCAGCGATATTTCGATTCAGGCACGTTTTATCCGTCTGCGTCTTACCAAAACAGGAACGGCTTCCAAACCGGATTACTGGACGTTTATCCGTGAGTTTGCGGTAAATCAGGAAAAAGAGGATGATTTCGGCGTAATCGGAAGTGCTAAGGAACGAGAAGCAACTGTTACGATGGAGGACAAAACTTATACCATGAGTCCGGTAAAGGTACAGCTTGCCTCCGGTGAATATATTGGTATTAAGATGAAGGAACTGACCGGTATCGCCGGTGTGGAATGTACGGTTGTACAGGGGATGTCTGGACTGAAGCTTCAGTATTCCGAAAACGGTGCAGTATGGAAGGATGCACCGGCAGATTTCTCCGGTGAAAGTGCACGCTATGTGAGGATTTGGAACACCGGCCAGACCACAAAGGATATTCAGATTGAAAAACTGGCGGTTACCGTCACAAATGTTGCCATCCATCCGTCTGTCATCGAGTCCAGTTTTGCTCAGTTAAAGGAAGGCAGCTGGGAAAATCTTTTTGATGGGAATACGGCAACCTATGCATGGACCAATACTGCTCAGAAAACAGGTCAGTACATTCTGGTTGATCTGGGAGCAACGGCACCGGTTTACGATATCCAGATTACCACAGAGGATGGCAATCCGCGTTTTTACAATGCAAAAATTCAGGTTTCCACAGACAAGACAAACTGGGAAGATATCGCGGAAGTTGTGGATGGCGGGAAAGATGCTGTCAGAGAAAACATTTTCTACCGCATAAAAAAGAATCTGGAAGGAAAACAGGTACGTTATCTGAAGATCCTGATCACGGGAGATACCGGTTATTATCTGAAGATCTGTGATATCGATATCAATAAAACGGTACAGTCTGAGAATGCGCAGATCAGCGGCAATGTAAACGGTGATTTTGAAAAGATGACAGATGGAAGCATTTCCACGGTATTTACTGCTTCCGATCTCTCAGACGGAACTGCTTTTATCGAGTATAAGATTACCGAAAATACGCGTATGGATTCCGTAACCTTCCTGCAGGATGCATCAGAGATCACAGGTGCGCAGGTATCTGCCGAGATCTACAATGGATCTGCAGTTGAGACGAGAGTGCTTGGAATACTGGATGCAGGGAGCAAGACCTTTGCCCTGAATCCACAGGAGGATGTGCTCTCCTTTAAGATTGTGTGGCCGGAGGGCACACGGCCGGTTATTTATGAGATTATTACAGCAGCAAAGACGGATGCAGGAGAGGAAGGGGAAGAAACGGTATTCCCATCCGGAAAACAGGTTTACCGTCTTGCAAAGGAGAATTTTACCGCAGTAACGGTTCCTTATGGAACAGAGATGAAGGATATTTCCCTTCCGGATGAGATGGAAGTCACGTATGGCGACGGCAGCACAGAGACTCTGGGGCTGTCCTGGAAGAGTGCAGAGTATCAGGCATATCGTGCCGGAAGCTATGTGTTGAAGGGATATCCGATGATGCCGGACGGTTCTTACAATCATGCCGGTCTGTATGTGCAGCTGGATGTAACCGTGGAGGAAAACACAGAGGGTGAGGATCGATTCCCGGATGTGGACAACGGAAATCTTGTGTTGAACGGAAAAGTAACAGAGTCCGGAAGTGGGCTTCATCCGGTTGAGAATGCGGTGGATGGAGATGCAGAAACCAGATGGGAAGGAAATACCATCAAGGGAGGTGCAGCGACTACGACCTCATGGATTGCCGCAGATCTTGGTTCGGGAAAGAAAATCAGCGTTCATACGATAAAAGTAAGCTTTTATCTGAAAACCTATGCAACGGATTATGATGTACAGGTATCTGATAACGGGGATGACTGGGTAACCGTTGAGACCGTGCAGAATGAGGATGGAGACACCAGAGACCTGATCAATGAAATTGTTCTGGAGGAGCCTGCAGAAGGACGTTATATCAGACTTTTCTTCCGCAGCATGAATGCCAATGCTGCAGGCAACGCTGTTGGTATCCGTGAACTTGAGGTGATCGGAAGCCGAAGCAGCCAGGTTGAACCGCCAGAGCCTCCGGTTTTAGAGTGCAGCTGCAGGATTGAAAATCTGGTATTTGATGATATTGCAGTCCGGATTCCGGCAGATGACTCCAGTGCATCAGCAGAGCTGAAAGCCAGTGCAGAGCTTGCAGGAGGCTGTGAGGTAGATGGACATGCAGGCAGTAAGATTACCTGTTCCTATCGGATTCTGGAAGATCTGAATCAGGTTGGAAGCTTAAACGGCAATGTCCTCACGGTTGCAAAGAACGGTGTGATGAAAATCCAGGTGACGGCAAAAGCAGAAGGTACCGACGCAGCTGAGGTGACAAAGACGGCAGTGGTTACGGTTACAAAAGAAATCAAGGAAGCGGAAACAGAACCGGAAACAGAGAAAAAGCCTGTTCCAAAACCGGCAGCAGTAACCGGACTGAAGACCGTGTCCAACAAGACAAAGAGCATTCAGCTTTCCTGGAATGCTGTATCCGGTGTACAGGGTTATCTCGTATCGCGTTATGACACCAAAACAAAGACATGGAAAGATATTGCTGATGTAACAGCAGCAGGCTGTACTGACGCAGGGTTGAAGGCCGCAGCGGAATATCAGTACCGTGTCCGTGCGTATGTAAAAGATGAAAATACACGTATCGAGGGCCCGTCAAGCGAGATACTCCGGACGGCAACCGCTCCGGTAAAAACCACGCTTAAGGTGAAAAAGCTTGGAAAAGGCAAGGTAAAACTCAGCTGGAATCGGAAAGCGAATGCAGACGGATTTGAGATTTTCATGAAAACAGGGAAGAAGGCCTATAAACGTATTCTTTCCAAAGGGAAAAAAGTTACATCCTGCAATAAAAGCGGACTGAAAAAGGGAATTACCTATCAGTTCCGCCTGCGGAGCTACAAAAAAGTTGCAGGAAAGAAGATATACAGTGAATATTCAAAGGCAGGAAAGGTTAAATTCTAAAGGAAGGGTTTGACATCATTGTAAAAACCGTGTTATGATGGTCGCTGTGCTGTCATAAAACAAAAGAGAAAGGGATACTGCAAGGTACTGTTGTCCGACAGCCATGCAGTATCCCTTTTTGTCAAAGCGATCACGCTTGCACGATAAAAATGATACAGAAACGGAGGAAATTTTTATAAATGGATACAGTTAAATTTGAAGATCTTGGATTGGATACGAGGATTCTGCGTGCCATCACAGAGATGGGGTTTGAAGAGCCAAGTCCGATTCAGGCGAAGGCGATACCGGAAGTGATGTCCGGAAGAGATGTGATCGGTCAGGCCCAGACCGGTACAGGAAAAACAGCAGCCTTTGGGATACCGCTGCTGCAGAAAATCGATCCCAAAAACAGAAAGCTCCAGGCAATTGTGCTGTGCCCTACCAGAGAGCTTGCGATTCAGGTGGCGGATGAAATCAGGAGACTCTGTAAATTTATGCACGGTATCAAAGTGCTTCCGGTTTATGGAGGACAGGATATCAGCATACAGATCCGTTCTCTGAAAGGCGGAGTGCAGCTTGTGATCGGTACACCGGGACGTGTGATGGATCATCTGCGCCGCCATACACTGAAATTTGATGAGCTCCACACCATTGTTCTGGATGAGGCAGATGAGATGCTGAATATGGGCTTCCGGGAGGACATCGAGACGATCCTGAAGGATGCACCCCAGGAACGGCAGACCATTCTGTTTTCTGCAACCATGCCCCAGCCGATTCTGGACATTACCAGAAATTATCAGAAGGATGCGGTAATGGTACGCGTCGTGAAAAAAGAACTTACGGTAAAAAATATTGATCAGTACTATTACGAGGTCAAACAGAAAAATAAAGAAGAAGTTCTTTCCAGACTGATCGATATGTACAATCCAAAGCTTTCTCTGGTATTCTGCAATACGAAAAAGCGTGTGGATGAACTGACGGAAGCCCTCAAGGGTCGTGGATATTTTGCGGAAGGGCTGCACGGTGATCTGAAGCAAAGTCAGCGTGATCGCGTGATGAAGGGATTCCGTACCGGTAAAACAGAAATTCTGATTGCCACCGATGTGGCAGCCAGAGGAATCGATGTGGACGATGTGGAGGCAGTTTTTAACTATGACCTTCCACAGGACGATGAGTTTTATGTACACCGTATCGGCCGTACCGGCCGTGCCGGAAGAGTGGGAAAGGCTTTTACTTTTGTAGTGGGACGCGAGGTCTATAAGCTGAAGGATATCCAGCGTTACTGCAAAACGAAGATTTATGCGCAGCCGGTTCCGTCATTGAACGATGTGACCGCCATCCGACTGGAAAAAGTAATGGAAGAGATTGAGGAAATCATTAAAAATGAAGACCTGCGCAGCATGATGCGTGTAATAGAGCGTCAGATCAACGAAGAGGATTACACAGCAATGGATATTGCCGCAGCATTTCTCAAAAAATACATGGGTGAATTTGAACAGAATACTCTTCCGAAACGGGAAGATGATTTTGGCGATACCGGAGCAGAGGAAGGTATGGTTCGATTGTTTATCAATATCGGAAAGAAACAGAAGGTTCGCCCGGGCGATATCCTGGGAGCTGTGGCCGGTGAATCCGGTATTCCCGGAAAGCTGGTGGGAACCATCGATATGTATGACAAATATACCTTTGTAGAGGTTCCAAGGGAAAACGCAGCAGACGTCCTGCGGGCCATGAAAAACACGAAAATCAAAGGAAAGTCCATCAATGTCGAGCCGGCAAATGGACGAATGTAGACATCAAAGAAACTCCGGAGAGACAGTCATTTTGACTGAGCCTCCGGAGTTTTATGCTTTATAAAAAGATGATTTGATTAGCCAAAATATCTCTTCAGCAGACCAGCGAATGCTTTGCCGTGTCTGGCCTCATCACGAGCCATCTCGTGTACTGTATCATGGATTGCGTCTAAGTTCAGCTCTTTCGCACGTTTCTGAACACCTTTATTTTACAAGGTTTATCAAAAAAACGCAAGGACAACTTTTAGGACAAAATGAACAACAACTTTTAATAACCTCTTTAGAAGTTCGGACAACTAACGGACAACTTTAAAGGAGGTTTTATCATGTCAGAACAACAATTTACAGGAGTGTATCAATTAGACAATGGTTATTGGGGATATCGTTTTACTGTTGTGGTAAATGGAAAAAAGAAATCTCAGAGAAGAGTTCAAGATGAAAACGGAAACCCTTATACCACAAAAAGAAAAGCCGCAAAAGCAAGAGCCGCAGCACTCACACAGGAACAGGCAAAAGCCCTGCTGCCGCCTCAAAAAGAGGTTATCAAGAAAACTGTGTCAGAGATATTTGCGGAATATTGTGAAAAGGGAAGAAACGGAAAAGCCTATACCACAATCAAAAAGCAGGATTCTTTGTGGAAGAATCACTTAAAAAACCGATTTGGCAGCAGGATAATTGATGAAATCGAAGTGGCAGAAATACAGGATTATCTGGAAGAACTGTATTATGTAGAAAACAGAGCTTATTCATATACAGAATCCTTTTTGAAAATGTTTTATCTGATATTCGGACAGGCATATTCCAGAGGATATCTTTCTGTTGATGATTACAACAAACTATGTATCAACAAAGACACTAAAATTCACATGCCCAAAGTCAAGACGGATGAAGATTTGGATATTGTCTATTTTAACGAAAAAGAAATGGCAACATTGGATAATTATTTTAAGGGTACAAATGCGGAAACTGCCTATATGTTGGGAAAATATTGCGGTCTTAGAATCAATGAATGTTATGGTTTGAAATGGTCGAATGTAGACTTGAAAAATGGAACAATCACAATAGACAGGCAAATGTCATATCAAGAGGGGCTTATCAAACTGATTTCTGTAAAAACCAGAAACGCAAGAAGAACAATATATATGAACTCCAAACTCTTAAAGTATATGAAAAAACTAAAAAAGCAGCAGGAGCAGGACAAAATAGAACTGGCAGCACAAAGACAACAGAATCAATCAATTATTCAAGATATAGACGGACAACCGCTTTCCTCTCTTGATTTGGTTAATTCGCTGCCAAACGGAAAAATACAAACAGTAAATTCCATGAAATATCATTCCAGAACTTTAAAAAGTGATTATCAAATCATGTTCAAGTATCATTATCTGCGGCATACCTACGGAACAACTCTTGCCGCACTTAATACACCAGAATATCTTTTGTGTAATCAAATGGGGCATTCTAGCAGCAACGTGACACATAAATATTATGTGGCAATCTCGGAAATTGGTGTAAAAGAACTGATAAATAATTTGGAGAAATTATGATGTTCTTTGATAGAAAAACAGAAAGGACGGAGAACTATGAAACAATTATACTCTATCATGGAACATCTACTAGAACTTGATTACAAGCAGGACACGTTCTTACTCGTTCTAAGGGCTTTAGAAGCCTCATTAAGCGAAGATGCGGCAGCAGGCAGTAAAATATGTATGTCAGTCACGCAAAGTGGCAGCTTGAGGCACAGAACAAAGACTTGAAGGAGCAAATCAAGCAGCTTGACACCTATCTTTCATGTAGAAAATAAAATGGGCAGCGGGATTTTATTTTAATAAAGTCTCGCTGCTCACTTTTTTGGATATTCGGTTAATACGTTACTTGCGCCAGATATATAATCCATAGAAACATTATAATATTTCGCAAGAATCAAAAGATTGTCGATAGGTATTCTTGTCTTTCCACTCTCATAATCTGCGTAGGTTCGTTGTCCTATGTTTAATAAATCGGCGACTTTCTGTTGTGTCAGAGAATTATCCTCTCGGATTTCTCTGATTCTTTCATTATATTTCATAGAAATCACCTCTTTAGGTGATTATATAGTGAATACTGCTTTTCCTTGACTTCTAGAGTTATAAACTCTAAAATATAATAGGATAATTTTCCTAATACAAATATAAGAAAGAAGGTATATTCTATGAAGAAAAAACTGTTAACACTAGCAATGTGTACACTTCTATCGTTCAGTCTCACTGCTTGCGGAAACGGAAATATTGAAAAATTCTGCGATGGAAGTTCTATCATGTGGGATGGCTATGAGGCTCACAACAGTGATGATGTTGTTTATCGTGCTGAGTTTTCAAATGGTTCACTCAAGGTAGAAAAATGGGAGTATAGAGATGGTGTCGGAAAGCCAGGAAATGTTGTTGAATCAAATACATACAACTATGAATTAGACGGAAATGATACTGTTATTATTGACGGAGATACTTACACTTATGAAATTAGTGATGGCAGAGTAACATTTAACAAAAAATTGATGGGAATTGAATCTAGTTGGAAACAATAATAAAATACGAAGGAGAATCTATGGAAGAAAAAGAATTATGTAAAGGTGTATTTATAAAAGCAAATCTTCCCGCTGTAATCTGTTTGGTTTTTGCGATAATGTCATGGGCTGAATATATTCAACAATCGGGAAGCAGATATTCGGCTAGTGATGAACTCATGATGTATGAAATCTTTGGATTTATTTTCAGCATACTCACAGTTCTCTTCTTTGTTTGGATGAGTGGTTGTAGTATTACCGTAACAAATAAACGTGTCTATGGTGTTGGTGCTTTTAGAAGAAGAATAGACTTACCTTTTGATATGATTTCTTCTGTTGGCAATGGTTTTTTTAACAGTATATCTGTTGCTTCTTCATCTGGAAGAATTCATTTCTGGTTTGTAAAAAATAAAGACGAAGTATTTTCTAGCATATCAAATTGCTTGCTTGAAAGACAAAACCAAGTAGTCTCACCATCTATAGCAACCAAAGGAAATTCAAGCGACGCAGACGAACTAAAGAAATTTAAAGATTTGCTTGATAGCGGTGCTATAACCCAAGAAGAATTCGACGCAAAGAAAAAACAATTATTAGGTCTATAATACCTCTCTGTTTTTATTTTATGCGGTATATGTTATTTTACTTTGATTTTCTTCACTGATGACCAGCCGCTGTCTGTTCCGTCTTTTCCAATGACACTGACTCTGACATAGTAATATTTTCTTTAATATTTGGTTTGTATCAATCATGCTCCTTCTGTTTTTTGTCATAGGACCAACTTGTAGCCTGGGTTTAATGTAAGTCTGAACTGACAAATTCCATAAGAAAAAT
>JALEJP010000057.1 GCA_022769625.1 Lachnospiraceae bacterium
CGAAGGTCTGAATTACAGCACAGCATCTGTAAAACTGACCGCAGGCAACAAATATCAGATTATTGTTACAGCAAGACAGAGCTCTACCTACCGTGATCAGGGTGTAAAACTTGGATGGATCACACCGACAAAGGCAGAGGAAGATATGGCAGCAGCAGTTGAGGCAGCTTCCAAACCGAATACAAAGGTTGTTATGTTCACACGTACCGGTGCTACCGGACACGGCCCGGTATTCCAGACCGATTATGATATCTCTCTGGATGAGATCAAAGAGATCAAAGAGGTACAGGCAGCAGCAAAGGCAGCCGGAACAGCACTGGCAGAGATTCTGACCGGTGAAGTAAATCCGAGTGGTAAGCTGACCGTTACCCTTCCGAAGACCAACAATGATACCCTGCTGACTTATGGCTATTACAGTGAGGATTCAACCTCAGGCAACAACTACAATAAATACCGTGCAGGTGATCAGAGCCAGAAGAGCTATACCGCACACTATGAAGAAGGCCTGAACTTTGGTTACCGTTGGTTTGATTCTGAGGAGGGTGCAGAATACCAGTATCCGTTTGGATATGGTCTCTCCTACACAGACTTTGAATACTCCAACATGCAGGTACAGGATAATGGCGATTTCACCTATACCGTAACCGTAGATGTAACAAATACCGGCGATGTGACCGGCGATGATATCGTACAGGTTTACATCGATGACGGAGCAGAGGTTCCAGAAAATGTACAGGTAGCAAAGAAACAGCTGGTTGCATTTGCACGTGTGGAAGGCATTGCACCTGGCCAGACAAAGACAGCAGAAATGACCGTTGAAAAACGTATGCTTTCTTACTGGGATGATTCCATCGAGCTGACCGAGCGCGCAGACGGAACAAAAGATAAATGGATCGTTGCAGACGGCACACGTACTCTGATGGCAGGCGGTTCTTCTGATGCACTGACCCTGACAAAAGCAATCACAATTGCGGAAGAAGATGCCGATCTGACCGGTATTGACAACGCACTGGCAAATGTTCCGGAAGACCTGTCCGCATACAAAAATGCTGATGTTCTGGAAGCACTGGTGGAAGCAGCAGAGGCGCTGAAAGCAGAAGCAGGCATGACAGAAGAAAGACAGGGTCTGGTAAATGGCCTTGTGGCAGCAATGAATGAAGTAATTGAAAGACTGGATGGTACATCCGAAGATACAGAGGCAGCGGACCTTGGCGCACTTGCAGAAGCAATCAGCAAGGTTCCGACAGACCTTGGCAAGTATGAGTCTGATATCGCCGCAGCTGTTACGGAAAAAATCGCGGCAGCAGCAGAGGCACTGGCAGCAAAAGCAGACCTGACAGCAGATGACCAGGGTATGGCAGATGCCCTTGCAGATGCACTGGAAACAGCAGTGGAAGCACTGGATTCCAAAACAGCAGTAAACTCCGGACTGGACCGTATCATGAGCCTGATTTCCGGACTGGACGCTTCCGAGTACACAGAAGAGAGCTGGGCAAAGGTAGCGGATGCACTTGAGGCAGCAAAAGCAGTCAAGGCAGATCCGGATGCTGCAGCAGAAGATATGGATGCAGCACTGAGTGACCTCCTGGCAGCATTTGGTGGACTGGAATATGGTATCCAGAAACTCCATCTGGAGACAGCAATCCAGGCGGCAGAGAGCATCCTTGAGAAAGCAAAAGATTATGTGGCTGACGCAGCGGCCCTGGAAGCTGCGGTAGAAGCAGGCAAAACCGTACTGGCAGATGCAGACGCATCCCAGGAGGAAGTAAACAATGCAGCTTACGCGATCCTGGATGAGCTTGCAAAACTTGCGAAGAAAGCAGACCTGACCTCTCTGGAGAGCCTGGTAGAGGCAGCAAAGGGACTTCTGAAAGGCAATTACACAGAGGACAGCCTTGCAGGACTGGAAGAGGCGATCAAACAGGCAGAGGCAGTCATCGCAACCCAGGACAGAACAGACAGTGATATCAGCGATGCTTATGCAGACATCATCGATGCAATCATCAGCCTTGAGATGAAGGGAAATAAAGCAGCCTTGAAGGCAATGCTGGAGAAGGCAGACCAGATCCTTGCAGACCAGTCAGCATATGTGGCAGCTTCCGTGGAAGGACTGGAAGAAGTTGTGGCAGAGGCAAGAGAAGTCTACAAAGACGACAATGCAGTACAGAAAGAGATCAATGACGCAGTGGAGACCCTGACCCTGAAGGTGGCAGATGCCCGCCTGAAAGGTGATGTGGACGGAGACGGCGCAGTGACCACAGGTGACGGCGCAGCAGTCCTGAGATATGCGGCAGAGATGGAAGAACTGGACGCAGCTGCGAAGGCAAGTGCAGATGTAAATGAGGACGGCGTGGCAGATACTGAAGATGCAGTTCTGATTTTACAGTATGGAGCAGAAAAGATTGCAGCATTCTAAAGAATCATTTTAAGAAAAAAGAATCATAAATAAGAATCATAAAAAACAGTCGGGCTTTCGGAGGAGTTATCTCCGGGGGCCCGACTGTTTTGCACGGTATTCGGATGGTGTACAGCCCAGCCGAAATCAGGAGCATACCCGGCAGGCACGGCTTTTGCCGCTGTCGGATCTGCTTCCACTGTAAACGGTTTTTGATCTGGAAAGGGTCGGACAGCTGCGTGATACATGGTACACGGATCCGCCGGGAGTCCAGTATACGGTGGAGGTGTAGGAACTGCCTCCCTGTGAGCTGCCGCCTGTGTTTTTTTCGGAAGAGCTGCCTGGTACGGTAACGGAGCATTTGTATTTTTTGTTCCGGTAAGTGGCGGTAATGACGGTTTTACCTGCTTTTTTTGCTTTTACCATGCCTTTTGCTGAGACGGTTGCGATGCTTTTCTTGCTGGAGTTCCACTTGATTTTTCCGGAAGCATTTTTCAGCTTCAGTTTTTTTGTTTTTCCTTTGGGTAACGAGATCTTTTTGGTGCTCAGATGAATTTGAGCTGCGTTTGCGGTCAGTATGGATCCGGTCTGGAAGGTCTGCGGTGCGCAGGTGATCAGAATGGTCGATGCCATGATACCGACGATGGTTTTTTTCAATGATTTTTTCATGAGACAATCCCCCCTACTTGTGTTTCTATCCATTGTATCTTCCTGCCAGTGCAGAAAAACGATACCTGGTTTTGTTTTATTTTAATACGGAACACAGGAGGTGTCAAAGTGTACCATAGGAAAATATGGCGAAACACCTCTAATTTTTATCTTGTGTTTTAAAAACTGCTATGCTATGATAACTCCGGTAATTGTATTGTATCCCGTAGCTGCGTGAAAGCGTTAAAGCTGTGCAGATCTGCATGCCGCAGTCAGAAAAACCGGCTTCCGGCAATTTCGGCATTGTACCGTTTCGGACAATAACCGCTAAGAGGCGCACTTTCCATACAGGCTTTCCGCACGGGAATGATAACATGGAGGAAAAGAATATGGTTAAGAAATCAAAAGACACTCGCTGGCTTGTCAGTGTCGCACTTATGGCGGCTATTGTTATTTTGCTGGCAAACACACCACTTGGCATGATCCAGCTTCCGATCATCAAAGCGACCACGGTACATATTCCGGTCATCATCGGATCCATCTTACTTGGACCGGCTGCCGGGGCGATTCTCGGAGGGGTGTTTGGCATCTGCTCCCTGATCAGCAATACGACAGCTCCGACGCTGCTTTCTTTTGCGTTTTCCCCGTTCCTGAGCACCACAGGACTTGTGGGAGTTGTGAAAGCACTCTGGATTTCAGTGGGATGCCGTATCATGATCGGTGTTATCTCAGGCTGGCTGTGGATTTTGTTTAAAAAGATAAAGCTCAATGTATACGCTGCTCTTGCGGCCACAGGCTTTCTTGGCTCTATGGTAAATACGGTATTTGTCATGGGAAGCATTTATTTTCTGTTTGCAGAGCAGTATGCAGCTGCAAAAGAGGTTGCATTAACTGCTGTTTTCGGACTGATCATGGGCACCGTTACAGCTTCCGGTATCCCCGAAGCGATTGCAGCCTGCATTCTGGTTACCGTCATCACAAAGGCACTGCTGAAGGTGCTGCCCAACCTGAATATGGCTTCTGCAAAATCATGAAAGGATCCTGAATGTGTCACGCACAAATGCGTGGGTCGAAGAACGTACAGGATAACGAAATGGATGCCAAGAGAAGGAGAGTATTATGATTTTAGCTGTCGATATTGGAAATACAAATATTGTGATCGGATGTATCCGGGGGGAGGAGATTCTTTTTACAGAGCGTCTCTCCACAGATACCACACGGACCACCCTGGAATACGCCATCAGCTTTAAAAATGTACTGGAGATGTATCAGCTGGATGCAAAAGACATCGAGGGAGCCATCATTTCCTCGGTTGTACCGCCGATCACCAATGCGATCCGCGATGCGATCAAGAAAATTGCGGACGCTGAGGTGCTGATCGTGGGACCTGGAGTCAAAACAGGGTTAAACATTCTGATGGACAATCCAAAAACACTTGGAAGCGATCTGGTTGTCAATGCGGTTGCCGGGATCACGGAGTATCCGGTTCCGCTGATTCTGATTGATATGGGAACGGCGACCACCATCTCTGTCATCGACCGTCAGAAGAATTACATCGGCGGTATGATCCTGCCTGGTATCCGCGTTTCCACCGATTCCCTTACCAGCCGAACCTCACAGCTTCCGCGCATCAGTGTGGAAGAGCCGAAACGTCTGATCGGAACCAATACAGTGGACTGCATGAAGAGTGGGTTGATCTACGGGAACGCCTCCTGCATGGACGGCATGATTGAGCGCATCAACGAGGAGCTTGGGGAAAAGGCAACGGTAGTGGCCACCGGAGGCCTGGCAAGACGCATCGTTCCGCACTGCAGGCAGCAGATCATTCTGGATGACGAGCTGCTTTTAAAGGGACTGAAGTACATTTATTACAAAAACAGAAGTACTCATCGGGTATAAAGCATCCGTGAAATTGATGAAAGTAATGCATAGATCTTAGCGTGCAGATATCATAAATAGAGAGACTCGAGCACCAATGGAAGGAAAGGATCAATCCTTCCATTGGTGCTTTCTTTTTCCTTTTATGGATAATAGATCAAAAAAATAAGCCCCAAAAACAATGTGAATACACTGTTTTTGAGACCTTACAACAGGGGATGAGAGAATCGAACTCCCGCTAAAAGTTTTGGAGACTTCTGTCATACCATTTGACCAATCCCCTGTGCTGTGCGCTCGGCACGTTTCTTATCTTACCAATCTTTCATAAAAAAGTCAAGCATTTTTTTAACAGAATTCCAGTCAAGTTTAATTTATGACTGACAAGATCGCAAAAGTATGCTATGATGAAATGGTTTCAGAATAGTATAGAATGGACAACTGCCGAAGCGTGAAAGCGGCTGCCCAGGATAAGGGAAGGATTTTGTAATGTTAAAAGGAAAAATGGTAATACTGGGTGTGACCGGAAGTATTGCGGCGTATAAAATGGCGAATGTGGCGAGCATGTTAAAGAAGCTGCACTGCGATGTGCAGGTGATCATGACGCGCAATGCCACAAACTTTATCACACCCGTTACATTTGAGACACTGACGGGGAATAAGTGTCTGATTGATACCTTCGATCGGAATTTTCAGTATAATGTGGAGCACGTGGCACTTGCAAAAAGGGCGGATCTTCTGATGATTGCACCTGCCAGTGCAAATGTCATCGGAAAACTGGCACATGGGATTGCGGATGATATGCTGACCACTACAGCGCTTGCCTGCCGCTGCCCGAAGATCGTGGCTCCGGCAATGAATACCAGTATGTATGAGAATCCCATCGTGCAGGATAACAGAAAAACACTGCAGCGGTATGGCTTTGAGATCGTGGAGGCGGAAAACGGACATCTTGCATGCGGAGACAGCGGAGCAGGGAAGCTGCCGGAGGAAAAACTGCTGGTGGCTCACATATTACGTGCGATCGCACGCGACAAGGATCTGGCAGGGCGGAAGGTTCTGATCACAGCCGGTGCCACCATGGAGCCCATTGATCCGGTGCGTTATATCACCAATCATTCCACCGGGAAGATGGGATTTGCCCTTGCACGTGCCTGCATGCTGCGGGGAGCAGACGTTACTGTGGTAAAGGGGCACACAGAGGCGGAGGTTCCGGATTTTGTAGAGATCCTTCCTGTGGGAAGCGCTACAGAAATGTTTGAGGCGGTAAAGAGCCGGTTTGCGGAAAGTGATATTGTCATCATGGCGGCAGCCGTGGCGGATTACCGTCCCAGTCAGTTCAGCGAGGAAAAGGTGAAAAAATCGGAGGAAGCCATGGCGATTCCTCTTTCGCGTACCCAGGATATTTTACAGTATCTTGGAGAGCACAAAAGAGAGGATCAATTTTTGTGTGGATTTTCCATGGAGACACAGCATATGCTGGAAAATTCCAGAAAGAAGATGGTGAAGAAGAATCTGGATATGATCGTGGCAAACAATTTAAAGACAAAAGGAGCCGGATTCGGCACGGATACCAATGTGATCACGATCCTGACAAAAGAAAAGGAGCAGGCATTTGACATCATGAGCAAGGATGCGGCAGCAGACTGTATTCTGGATGAGATACTTGCAGAGAGTACAAAGAAACGGGAGGTACCGGTTTATGAAGGAATATGAGGCAGTATGGGAAATATTTAATCAGTGTGCGAACAACCAGATGAGGGATGTTTTTATCGAGGAGATCCGGACCGAAGATCCGGAACAGTATGTGATTGAGAAATTCAAAGGAAAAGACGTACACTATGAGAAAACAGTGGAGAATGATGGAACCATTGTGTTTGATATTGTAACATCCGGTATCAGACAGAGATACACCTTTTCAGAAATCTGACGGAGGAAAGCTATGCTGAGAAAGAAGAAAACAAAACTGTCTCATATGCAGATTCTTGCACTGGGGTTTCTGATCATTATCCTGACCGGTACGCTGCTGCTCATGCTTCCTGTTTCTTCCAGGGATGGCAGTATGACAGGTTTTCTGGAATGTCTCTTTACCGCGACCTCGGCAACCTGTGTGACAGGACTTGTTGTGGTGGATACCTGCCTGCACTGGAGCCTGTTTGGTCAGCTGGTGATTCTGGTGATGATTCAGATCGGTGGTCTGGGCTTTATGACGGTTGGGGTCATTCTTGCCGTTTTCCTGCACCGGAAGATCACGCTGCGCCAGAGAGGGATCCTCTCTGAGAGCATCAACGCCATGCAGGTGGGCGGCATTGTGCGCATGATTAAGAAAATCTGTCTGGGAACCCTGCTTGTGGAGGGGGGCGGTGCGGTCCTTCTCTCGATCCGCTTCTGTGGAGAGCTTGGACTGGCAAAGGGCATTTACTACGGAATCTTTCATTCGGTTTCTGCCTTCTGCAATGCCGGATTTGATCTGATGGGATATCAGGGGGCCTATTCTTCCATGGTCAATTATTCCGGGGACTGGCTGGTCAATCTGACTCTGGTAGCCCTGATTCTGACTGGCGGTATCGGTTTTCTGGTATGGGATGATATTACAAAAAAGAAATGGCATCTGAAACAGTACAGCCTTCATACAAAAATGGTTCTTTTGATGACATTCGTTCTGGTAGCAGGAGGTACTTTCTTGTTTTATCTTTTTGAACGCCACAACATGGCCGAAGGGATGGGGGCGGGAGAGACTTTTCTGACCTGCCTGTTTGATGCGGTTACGCCAAGGACCGCAGGCTTTAACACCACGGATATTGCAGGGCTGAGTGATGCCAGCAAGCTTCTGAGTATCATTCTGATGTTTATCGGCGGAAACTCCGGGTCCACGGCGGGCGGTATCAAGACCACGACAGCTCTGGTGTTTTTTCTGTATATGTGGTCCAATGTTACAAAAAGCCGCGGAATTACCATATTTAAACGTAGAATTGACGGGGATGCCATTAAACGGGCCAGCTCCGTGGCATGTACCAATCTGATGCTGGCACTGACCGCGATGCTGATCATCTGCGGCAGCCAGCCGTTCCTGGATTTGCGGGATGTGGCACTGGAGACCGTATCTGCCATCAGTACCGTCGGGATGTCCACCGGGATCACCCGGGAGCTGAATCAGGTCTCACGTCTGGCAATCATCGTGCTGATGTACTGCGGAAGGGTGGGAAGCCTTTCGATTCTTGTTTCCTTTACGGAAAAGAAAAAGGTATCCGCCATTGAGTATCCGGAAGAGAAGATACTGATCGGATAGGAGGTGCAGGATGGAAATCAAAATCAATAACAAACGCAATATCATCGAGATCATACTGATCACAGCCCTGATTTTCTGGGGAATCAATCACATGGATACCGTCAAGTCGGCTCTGGGCTATCTGATGGGAATTCTTTCCCCGGTCATTGCAGGCTGTGTCATGGCCTTTGTGCTGAATGTGCCCATGCGTGCGCTGGAAAAGCGTTTCCGGAAAAACAAAAGGATTCCGGGAAAGTTTATCCGGGTGCTGGCAATGTTTCTGTCCCTGATTGGAATCGTTCTTGTTCTGGTGTTTGTGTTCGCAGCCATCATACCGGAGCTGATCAATGCGGGGGCAAGTTTGAATCGTGGAATCCCCCGGCTGATCAATGGGCTGAATGTGCTGCTTCAGGATGTGGCCAAGCGTTACCCGGAAATCAATACCTACCTGTCTGATCTGGAGGTAAACTGGTCCGGCATGATGGAATCCTTTGTTACTTTTCTGAAAAGCGGTGTCTCCAATCTGGTGACTTCAACCTGGAGTATGGCAACTTCTGTGATCGGTGTCTTTTCCACTCTTGGTATCGGATTTATCATTGCCATCTATATTCTGATGCGCAAGGAGATCCTCTGTATGCAGGCAAAAAAAATTGCCTATGCATATCTTCCGGAGTCGGCAGTCCATGGAATTTTGAAGGTTACAAAGCTTGCAAACAAAACTTTTTCAAGTTTTATCTCCAGTCAGTGTCTGGAAGCAGTGATTTTTGGCCTGCTGACCTATGTGGCCATGCTGATCTTTCGCTTTCCGTATGCGAGAAGTGTATCGGTGCTCATCGGATTTATGACGCTGATACCTGTGGTTGGTGCCTTTGTGGGGACTGCCCTGGGAGCGATTCTTGTCTGTATCGAAAATCCCATTCAGGCCATATGGTTTGTGATCATGATCATGGTACTGCAGCAGTTTGACAACAACCTGATCTATCCGCGTGTGGTGGGAACTTCCGTAGGCCTTCCGGGTATGTGGGTATTGATCGCCGTTACCATTGGCGGCAGTCTGTTCGGTGTTGTCGGAATGTTGATTTTTGTTCCGCTGTTTTCCGTATTTTATCAGCTGCTTGGGGAACATGTGAACAGGCAGCTTGAGAAAAAGAAGATTACCGGGGAGAAGCTGCATGCCTGATTTTTTCAGATCGGGACATTTCAGGCAGTGGGATGCTGGTGCAGAAATCCGGTTGTAATGAAAGAAAAAATGAGTTATAGTATGTAAAGACAGGGCACATTTGCCCGATAGGAGGAAGAAATGGCTGAAAAACAATGCAGCAACAGCAGTTGCACAAAGGAAAGCTGCGAGGGATGTCCATCCAAGAACAACCCGGCAAGCTTTCAGGTTGAACCTAATCCATATACTGAGGTGAAGCACGTCATCGGCGTGGTCAGCGGAAAGGGAGGTGTCGGCAAATCACTGGTAACCGCATCTCTGGCCAATATGATGGCTGCGAAAGGCTATCGTGTAGGTATTCTGGATGCCGATATCACCGGACCTTCCATACCGAAGATGTATGGGATTCATGGACCGGCGCAGGCGGATGACGAAGGGATTTATCCGATTCTTGCGGACAATGATATCAAGATCATGTCCATTAATCTGCTGATGCCGGACGAAGAAGCGCCGGTTATCTGGAGAGGACCGGTTATCTCCGGTATGGTGAAACAGTTCTGGACCGATGTGATCTGGGGAGAGCTGGATTATCTGTTTGTGGATATGCCGCCTGGAACCGGGGATGTGCCGCTGACGGTGTTCCAGTCACTGCCGGTGGAAGGGATCGTCATTGTGACCTCACCACAGGATCTGGTGCAGCTGATCGTGAAGAAAGCATACCATATGGCAAAGAGTATGAATATCCCAATTCTTGGTGTGGTGGAAAACTACAGCTATCTGAAATGCCCGGACTGCGGCAGGGAGATTTCTGTATTCGGTCAGAGCCGCATTGAGGAAGTGGCAAAACAGCTGGATTTGAAGATTCTTGGTAAGATGCCCATTGATCCGAAGCTTGCAGAGCTTTCGGATGCGGGAAAATTTGCAGATGCGCAGAATGAGTATCTGCAGGATGCGTTTTTTGCACTGAGATAAAGAGAAGAACGGCCGAAACCGTTGGCGTTTCATTATGAGAAAAATGTAAAACAGTCTGACTGCCCCGGTATACCGATGTGAAATCGGTATACCGGGGCAGCTTTTTGTTACATAGGAAATTCCTTCAGATTTCCTATGTAACAAAAGCACTTCGTGCAAACGATGTGCAGCTTCGCTCGCGGAACAAAAGCTGCGTTTTCAAACTTGTATTCTGTCGTTAAATATGGTATGATACGAACAAACATTCGAGAACGTTTGTTCTGATTCTGAAATACCAGGAGGAGAGATATGGTTATACAGGAAGAGATGGGGATTCTTGACAAGTTAACAATCTTAAGCGACGCTGCGAAATATGATGTGGCATGTACGTCAAGTGGTGTGGACCGTCAGGGGGACGGAACCGGGATCGGCAACTGTGTGGCGTCAGGGATCTGTCACAGCTTTTCGGCGGATGGGCGGTGTATCACTCTGCTGAAGATACTGCTCACCAATGAGTGCGTTTTTGACTGCAAGTATTGTATCAACCGTGCCAGCAATGATGTCCCGCGCGCTACCTTTACCCCGGAGGAGATCTGTCATCTTACCATAGAGTTTTATCGACGCAATTATATAGAAGGATTGTTTTTAAGCTCCGGAGTCCTCAGGAACCCAAATGATACGATGGAGCTTCTGTACCAGACTCTGTATCTTCTGCGCACAAAGTATCATTTTCAGGGATACATCCATGTGAAATCCATACCCGGGGCGGCTGCAGAGCTGGTGGAGAAGACGGGATATCTGGCGGACAGGATGAGCGTGAATCTGGAGCTTCCTACGGCAGAGAGCCTGAGAAAACTGGCACCTCACAAAACACGGAGGGCGATCCTTGCCCCCATGCGCCAGATCCAGACACAGATGGAGGAAAACAAAAACGAGCTGACCGTTTACAAAAAAGCGCCCAGATTTGTGCCAGCAGGTCAAAGTACGCAGATGATCATCGGAGCGACACCCGAAAGCGATCTGCAGATCATCTCTGTGGCCGAGTCGCTGTATCAGAAGTTTAACCTCAAAAGAGTTTTTTATTCTGCCTTTGTTTCCGTCAATGAGGATGCGGATCTTCCCATGCTCCCGGGAGGACCTCCTCTTCTGCGGGAGCACAGACTGTATCAGGCAGATTGGCTGATGCGGTTTTACAAATTCCGGGCGGATGAGCTATTGTCCGACCAGAGGCCCAATTTTAATGTTTTCCTGGATCCCAAATGTGACTGGGCACTGGGACATCTGGAGCGTTTTCCGGTGGAAGTGGCAAATGCAGACTACGATACCCTGCTTCGCGTGCCGGGTATCGGGGTAAAATCGGCCAGAAGGATTGTAAATGCCAGAAGATTTGGCAGTCTGTCCTTTGAGGGACTGAAAAAAATGGGTGTTGTGTTGAAAAGGGCCGTATATTTTATTACCTGTGAGGGAAAACTGATGTATCCGGTTAAGCTGGATGAAGACTACATTTTGAGAAATCTGTTAAGCGACAGAGAAAGAAAGGATTATGAGGTAAACACATACCGGCAGCTTTCCCTGTTTGATCCCTGGATGCCGGAGGTGAAGCCATGACAGTGTTTTTGTGTGAGAATTCCATTGCAGGGATTTTCAGCGGGGTCTATGATGCATGGGCAAGCCGGGCAGGCCATGATAACGTCCGGCTTGCTCTGGCAGAGAATTACAACCTGGAGCTTTTTGCAGAGTATGTGACTGTTATGCCGGATCCGGAAAAGGCTGAAAAGGTGATAGGCACACTGAAAAAGAGGATGCACTGGGAGGATTTTTTATCGGTTTATCGTGCCGTACTGTCTGCGGATCCAGAGAAGGCAGACAGTATCTACCGGGTAATCGTACTGGCTCTTCATACCAGCCGCAGGATGATCGATCACCTGGAACAGCCGGATGTTTACCATGTTTTCTCCATGGCCAGAAAGGTTGGAAATGAAGCGGCAAGGTATCTGGAGTTTGTGCGTTTCCGTGAACTGGAAAATAAGGCGCTGTTTTCCGAAATCCATCCGGAAAATCAGGTGCTTCCGCTGATCGGAGATCACTTTGCAGACCGCTTTCCTCTGGAACACTTTCTCATTTATGACAGCAGACATCATCTGGCCCTGTTTCATGCGGCGAAACATGCATGGGTACTGATGGATATGCCGGAGGATATGGACCCGCAGAGACTGCGGTTTTCCAGGGAAGAGCAGGAGATGAGCCGATACTGGCAGGCTTTTTTTGACCAGATTGCCATCGAAGAGCGAACCAACCCTCGTCTCCAGCAGCAGTTTCTCCCGTTAAAATTTCGTGCATACATGACAGAAAAATTTCACAAAAATAACGAAAACTGATAGTTTGGAAAAAAAATCCAAACACTCTAAAAAATGAGAAAAGAAAACTGAACAAAAGGAAAAACGGTAAAGTCGATTCTTTGGGGAAAATGTAGATAAATAGGTGATTTTTTATATTTTTTTCAAGAAATGAGCGTAAAAAATTGCATTGACAAAAAAAGGGGTTGGTGGCATAATTTGGGCAACGTAAACAGCAAATCGATTTCACTAATAGTTTTGTGGACAGATTTCTGGAGACGCAACATATCACAGGACAGGAGGATGCGAGTCATGTTAGAAAAGAAAATCAAACTTACGGAACTTGAAGAAGTCAAGGAATTTGTTCATGCCGCTGAAAAGTGTGATTTTGACATTGATGTCTTTTATAATCGTGTGATTATTGATGCCAAATCCATTTTGGGAGTGCTGAGTCTTGATTTGTCCAGGGAACTGACAGTGAAATATCGTGGTCAGAACGTAGCGTTTGAAAACGTTTTATGCAAATATGCCTGTGCCTAACCGGCACAGAAGAAAAAGCCGGTGCAGTAAAGGTTTTCCGGAACTACCGTGAAAACATTACTGCACCGGCTTTTTCAGTTATGTGTTCACAAAGAACATTTGCCCTTCGTGTTCTTTACAGATGCGGGGGACTGTGATTAAATAACAGGAAGAGTAATCGGTAAAACTTTAAAAAACAGGGACGGGAGGGAGTTTCAGTGGAACAGATTCGGATATCGGTGCGTGCACTGGTGGAATTCTTACTGCGAAGTGGAGATATCGATAATCGAAGGGGCGGCATGGCAGACAAAGAGGCCATGCAGCTTGGCAGCAGGCTTCACCGGAAGATTCAGTCCCGCATGGGCGCGGGATACCGGCCGGAGGTTTCCCTGAAATATGAGAAGACCCAAAAGGACTATCTGCTTCTGGTGGAAGGACGTGCGGATGGGATCCAGGAAACGGAGGACGGGACGGTCATCGATGAGATCAAAGGAGTATACCGGAATGTCAGCACAATGGAAGGCCCCTGTGAGATTCATCTTGCCCAGGCCAAATGCTATGCCGCGATTTATGGACGGGAGAAGGGGCTGGAGAGGATAGCGGTGCAGATGACCTACTGTAATCTGGAGACGGAAGAAATACGCCGTTTTTTGATGGAATACCAGGTGGAGGAACTGTGGAACTGGTTTGATGACCTGACAGAAGAGTATGGGAAATGGTGTGAGATGGAGCTTGCCTGGAAAGCACTCAGACAGGAATCCATAAAGGAGTGCGTATTCCCATTTGCTTACCGCGACGGACAGAAGGAGCTTGCTGCTGCGGTGTACCGGACTCTGGCACGGCGCAAAAAAATATTTATCCAGGCACCTACCGGAGTGGGAAAAACGATTTCCGCCGTATTTCCTGCCGTCAAGGCAGTGGGAGAGGGCCTGGGAGATAAAATCTTTTACCTGACGGCAAAGACAATCACGCGGACTGTGGCGGAGGAAGCATTCGGGCGGTTAAAGCAGCAGGGGCTGAAGTTTAAGGTGTTCACGCTGACAGCCAAAGAGAAGATCTGTCCGATGGAAGAGGTGGATTGTAATCCGGATACCTGCCCTTATGCGAAAGGACATTATGACCGGGTGAATGGAGCGGTGTTTGAGATGCTGACCCAGTCGGAATGCTTTGACCGGGAGGCAGTTCTTAAATGGAGTGAAAAATGGAAGGTGTGCCCCTTTGAGATGGGACTGGATGTTTCTTTATGGGCGGATGCCATTATCTGTGATTATAATTATGTGTTTGATCCGAGAGTGCGTCTGAAACGTTTTTTCGGCGAAGGGGTAAAGGGTGACTATCTGTTCCTGATCGATGAGGCCCACAATCTGGTGGAACGGGGAAGAGAGATGTACAGCGCCAGTCTGTGGAAAGAGGATTTTCTGGAAATGAAACGGCTTCTCACGGAACGTAACAAAAAGCTTTCCAGGCTTCTGAATCGCTGCAACAAAATTATGCTGGGCTGGAAGCGGGAGTGCGAAACCTGTACCACACGGGACAACATCGGGGAACTGATCCTTCCGCTTATGAGCCTTGTAGGGGAAATGGAAGACTTTCTTGAGGAACTTCCGGTGGGGGAGCTGCGCACAAAGGTTCTGGATTTCTATTTTCAGGTGCGCAGTTTTCTGGATATCAGTGAACTGGTGGATGACCATTATGTGATTTACACGGAGTTGGCGGAAAACGGGCACTTTCAGGTGAAACTGTACTGTGTGGATACCTCAAGAAATCTCCAGAAATGTCTGGACCGGGGCAACGCCGCCGTATTCTTTTCGGCAACCCTTCTTCCGGTAAAGTATTATATCAGTTTGCTGAGTGATACGCCGGATGATTATGCCATTTATGCAAAATCACCCTTTGATCCCGGAAAAAGCCGGATTCTGGTGGGAACGGATGTGAGCAGCCGATATACCAGGCGTGGACAGCAGGAATACAGGAAGATTGCTGCTTATATAAAGAAGGTAACGGAGACGCAAAGGGGAAACTATCTGGTATTCTTCCCTTCCTATCGTATGATGGCGGATGTGGCAGCCTGCACAGAGCCGATCCTGGATCCGTCAATCCGCTGCATTTATCAGACAGCGGGAATGCGTGAGGCAGAGAGAGAAGCCTTTCTGGCGGAATTTGAGGAGAATGCCCGGGATGAAAAAGAGAAGGAGCCAAAGCAGGGGCTGGTTGGATTCTGTGTTATGGGCGGTATTTTCGGGGAAGGCATTGACCTGAAAAGGGATCGCCTGATCGGGGCGATTCTTGTGGGAACCGGATTGCCTCAGGTCTGCAGAGAACGGGAAATCCTGAAAAAATACTATGATGACAGGAATCAGGATGGTTTTGCTTATGCCTACCGGTATCCCGGTATGAATAAGGTTCTGCAGTCGGCGGGGCGTGTGATCCGCACGGACGAGGACAGAGGAATCATCCTGCTTTTGGATGAGCGTTTTGCAGGAAAGGAATACCTGCAGATGTTTCCAAGAGAGTGGGCCGGATATGATTTCTGTACGCTTGCCAGTGTCAGGGACAAAACGGCAGAATTCTGGGAACAGAGCAGGCAGAGGGAAGAGGAACCCAGGGGCGGGGATTTGCCCTGTAAAACCGTCTTGCAAGAAGAACCTTCCAATGATACAATAGCAGGTAAGAAACACAATGACACACAACATGGAGGAATGTATGAGTAGCGTAAGAAGAGTATATGTGGAAAAGAAGCCGGCATTTGCCGTGCAGGCTAAAGATTTGAGACACGAGCTCCGCAGATATCTGGGAGTATCCGGTCTGACCGGAGTGAGAGTGCTGATACGTTATGACGTGGAGAATATTTCCGATGACGTATTTGAAAAAGCATGTAAGACTGTTTTTGCAGAGCCGCCTGTTGATACGCTTTACAAAGAAAGCTTTGAGATGGCGGAGGGCGCAAAAGTATTTTCCGTTGAATTTCTTCCGGGCCAGTTTGACCAGAGAGCAGATTCTGCGGTTCAGTGTGTGAAGTTTTTAAATGAGGAAGAGGATCCGGTGATCCGGTCCGCTACGACCTATGTAATAGAAGGAGATGTCAGTGATGAGGAGTTTGAGGCAATCAAGCATCACTGCATCAATCCGGTGGACTCCCGTGAGACCGGGATGGTAAAGCCGGAGACACTGGTTACAAAATTTGAGGAGCCGGCCGATGTTGCCATTCTGGACGGATTCCAGGCGATGGATGAGGAGAGCCTGAAAGCACTTTACGGTTCCCTGAATCTTGCCATGACTTTTAAGGATTTTCTGCATATCCAGAATTACTTCAGGCAGGAAGAACACAGAGATCCCAGTATGACAGAGATCCGTGTGCTGGATACCTACTGGTCTGATCACTGCCGTCATACCACATTCTCCACAGAACTGAAGGATGTGACCTTTGGAGAGGGCTATTACCGTGAGCCGATCATGGGAACCTATCAGAAATATCTGGCTGACCGTGAGGAAATCTTCAAAGGCAGAGAGGACAAATTTGTCTGCCTGATGGATTTGGCGCTGATGGCCATGCGCAAATTAAAAAAAGAAGGAAAACTGGATGATCAGGAGGAGTCAGACGAGATCAATGCCTGCAGCATCGTAGTGCCGGTGGAGATTGACGGACAGACAGAGGAATGGCTGATCAACTTTAAAAATGAGACACATAACCATCCGACGGAGATCGAACCATTCGGTGGCGCGGCTACCTGCCTTGGCGGTGCGATCCGTGATCCGCTTTCCGGACGTACCTACGTTTACCAGGCGATGCGTGTAACGGGAGCCGCCGATCCTACCGTATCTCTGCAGGAGACACTCAAGGGCAAGCTTCCCCAGAAGAAGCTGGTGCGCGAGGCTGCACATGGATACAGCTCTTACGGAAACCAGATTGGTCTTGCCACAGGTTATGTAAAGGAAATCTATCACCCGGATTATGTGGCGAAAAGAATGGAGATCGGAGCCGTTATGGGTGCTGCTCCGAGAAAAGATGTAAAGAGAATGACCTCCGATCCGGGAGATATCATTATTCTGCTGGGAGGACGTACCGGACGTGACGGTATCGGCGGTGCTACCGGTTCCTCCAAGGTGCACACGGAGGCATCCATTGAGGTCTGCGGTGCAGAGGTTCAGAAGGGCAACGCGCCTACCGAACGTAAGATTCAGCGCATGTTCCGCCGTCCTGAGGTGAGCAGACTGATCAAGAAATGTAATGATTTCGGTGCCGGTGGGGTATCGGTTGCCATCGGCGAGCTGGCAGACGGACTGCATATTTATCTGGATAAGGTGCCGAAGAAATATGCCGGCCTGGACGGAACGGAGATTGCCATTTCCGAGTCTCAGGAGCGTATGGCTGTGGTCGTTGATCCGAAGGATGTGGATGAGTTCCTGAAATACGCAAATGAGGAGAACCTGGAGGCTGTCGAGGTGGCGGTCGTCACAGAGGAGCCGAGACTTGTCCTGATCTGGAGAGACAAGGAAATTGTCAATATTTCCAGAGCATTTCTGGATACCAACGGCGCACATCAGGAAACCAGTGTTGCTGTGGATATCCCGTCTGATAAAGAAAAGTATTTTGTAAGAAACGATGTGCCGGATGTAAAAGAAAAATGGCTTTCTACTCTGGCTGACTTAAACTGCTGTTCCCAGAAGGGCCTGGTGGAAATGTTCGACAGCTCCATCGGCGCCGGTTCGGTATTTATGCCTTACGGTGGAAAATATCAGCTTACGGAGACACAGGCTATGGTGGCAAAACTTCCGGTGCTGAAGGGCAAAACGGATACCGTTACGATGATGAGTTACGGTTTTGATCCTTATCTGTCAAGCTGGAGCCCGTATCACGGAGCCATCTATGCGGTGATCGAGTCTGTGGCACGTATCGTGGCAAACGGCGGAGATTATCGTAAGATCCGTTTCACTTTCCAGGAGTACTTCCGCAGGATGACGGAGGATCCTTCCAGATGGAGCCAGCCGTTCTCTGCTTTGCTGGGTGCTTATGATGCACAGCTGGGCTTCGGGCTGCCGTCCATCGGCGGAAAGGACAGTATGTCCGGTACCTTTAATGATATTGATGTGCCGCCGACACTGGTGTCCTTTGCAGTGGATGTGGCAAGCGATAAGACCATCATTTCTCCGGAACTGAAAAAAGCAGGCAATAAACTGGTACTGTTAAAGATTGACCGCGATGCCTATGATCTGCCGGATTATGCTCAGATCATGGATCAGTATGGCAAATTCTTTGAGGATGTAAAAGCCGGCCGGATCGTCTCCGCTTATGCACTGGACGGTAAGGGATTGGCAGCAGCCGTGAGCAAAATGGCATTTGGCAACCATAAGGGTGTGAAGATTGAGCACAATGTGGATCCGCGCGATCTGTTTACTGCAGAATTCGGAAGCATTGTGGCAGAAGTGCCGGACGGAAAAGTGGGCGAACTGGCTATTACCTACACTGTTGTAGGTGAAGTTTTGGACGAGCCGGTTCTTACTTACAGCAATGTGAGCATTACCATGGATGAGGCACTCTCCGCATGGAAGGGAACGTTGGAGAAAGTATTCAAGACCGTTTCCGGAGCTGCGAAAAATGACGGACCGGCGCCGGAGGAAGTTGCGGCAGTAAAACCGGAAGGAGAGGCTTCCATTCTTGCAGATGGCTGCTACGATACAAAACAGATTTATGTGTGCAGGAATAAAGTGGCAAAGCCGCGGGTATTTATTCCGGTATTCCCGGGCACGAACTGCGAATACGACAGTACAAAGGCATTTGAACGTGCCGGAGCGGAAGTGGATGTGAAGGTATTTAAGAATCTGACCGCAGAGGATATCCGTGATTCCGTTGAGATCTTCTCAAAGGCCATTGACCAGGCACAGATCATTATGTTCCCGGGTGGCTTCTCCGCTGGTGATGAACCGGACGGATCTGCCAAATTCTTTGCGACAGCATTCCAGAATGCAAAGATGAAAGAGGCAGTTACCAGACTTCTGGAAGAAAGAGACGGACTGGCGCTTGGTATCTGCAATGGTTTCCAGGCACTGATCAAGCTGGGGCTGGTACCTTATGGCAGGATCGTGGGACAGACAGAGGATTCTCCTACTCTGACCTACAACACCATCGGCCGCCACATTTCAAAGATGGTATATACAAAGGTTGTAACGAACAAATCTCCGTGGCTTGCGCAAGCTGAGCTTGGTGCAACCTACTGCTGCCCGGCTTCCCATGGAGAGGGGCGTTTTGTGGCAAGTGATGAGTGGATCAAGAAGCTCTACGCAAACGGACAGATCGCCACTCGTTATGTGGATGCAGACGGAGCGGTGCATCTGGATGATGAAGAGTGGAATGTAAACGGTTCCTACTATGCGATTGAGGGTATCACAAGCCCGGACGGCCGTGTGCTTGGAAAGATGGCACATGCGGAGAGACGCGGTGACTCGGTTGCAGTTAATATTTACGGAGAGCAGGACATGAAGATTTTTGAATCCGGTGTGGCATATTTCAAATAAAAGGAAAACAAAAATCGCTGTACCATATGGTATGGCGATTTTTTTTATCACATCGTGCAAACGATGCCAAGCTTCGCACGCGGTAAAAATGCGTACAATTACCAATAACACATAGAAAAATGATTCAATATGTGTCAGTTATCAGATAAATATTGATGAATAACGAATGATATATTATAATTATTAGGCGTAGAACGCAGGGAGATGTACAGCCATAAGGGAGGAGTTATGCAATGTATATTCAGGAAAACAGCGTCAAAATGGGATCACTCGTCAATCAGCATGTCTGCTGTATCATTTTCAGAGAAGCCAGTTCTGGCCCTGTATTCGGGAATGAAATTGAAAAAAAGCGTTTTCTGGATATACTCCTGAAAGCGCGGCAGATCTCGGATGCGGAGATCTATGCCTACTGCATTCTGGACCGGGTGAGCTATATTCTTGCGGGAGTCGGGCAAAAAGACAGCATTCGTCTGATAACAGAACAGGTTAAGAAAGATTTTGAATCCTGTTACCGGAAGGCCTATCCGCGGGAACAGATTAACATCTGCTGTGAATTTCAGTGGATGGAAAGGCTTACCTGGGAGCGGATTGCAGCGGGATGTGCCAGGATGCAGCAGCTGCCTGTCCTGTGTCTGCGGGTTGCGCAGGCGGAGGATTACTGGTGGAGCAGTCTGAAGGAATATCTTCTGCGGTACCGCTCCGGGATTATTCGCCCGGAGTTTCTGCTGGAGGTTTTTGATTCAGACAGACGCAGGGCAGTGCTCAAAATGAAAAAGTTCCAGAAGGCCTGGTGCCCGGAAACGGGAAACAGAATCTGATGCAGCAGTCTGGCACAGGGATTTCGTTACCGTTTCGTCAAAAATGAAACGGTAACGATCTAACTATAAAAACGTTTCGGGGAAGGAGTTGTTACGGAAAATGTCCGAAAAAAGGTGGGAAAAAGAAAAAATAAAAAAATTTAAAAAAAGTGTTGACAATTTCTCTGTTTCTGTATTATAATGGCAAAGCGGTCAGGAAATGAGCCGCAAACATGGGATCTTAGCTCAGCTGGGAGAGCATCTGCCTTACAAGCAGAGGGTCATAGGTTCGAGCCCTATAGGTCCCATAAAAACAAAATAATATGGCGGAATAGCTCAGTTGGCTAGAGCATACGGTTCATACCCGTAGTGTCGAGAGTTCGAATCTCCCTTCCGCTACTTTCAGGATTCAGGAAATATATTTTCATATATTTCCTGTTTTTTCGTTATAAGAATGACCGCCTGCGGCACTTTCAGGCTCATTTGTCGAGATAGATTTGTTCCTTGTAATTTACAGTGAGAACCGCTATACTGGGAAAAAGAACTGGCATGGCGGTTTTTTAACAATATCTGCCAAAAGACAAGGAGGAAAACTGTATGAGAGTTGGCATTGGCTATGATGTGCACAGACTGACGGAAAACCGGGCGTTGATTCTGGGCGGAGTAGAGATTCCTTTTGAAAAGGGATTGCTTGGACATTCGGACGCGGATGTTCTGGTTCATGCCATTATGGATGCACTTTTGGGTGCGGCTGCACTGGGTGATATCGGAAAGCATTTTCCGGACACGGATCCCAGATATGAGGGGATTTCCAGTCTGGAACTTTTGCGCCACGTGGGGAATCTTCTGGAGGAACACGGTTATGCCGTGGAAAATATCGACGCTGTGGTGATCGCACAGCGTCCCAGGCTGCTGCCTTATATACCGCAGATGGTGGAAAATGTGGCAAGGGTTCTGGGTGTTGAAAAATCTCAGGTCAATATTAAGGCCACCACAGAGGAAGGGCTTGGTTTTACTGGAAATGGGGAAGGGATCTCGGCGCAGTCTGTCTGTATGCTGATACCGCTGGTGGACTGGAGCGTGATGACAGATTCTCTGGAGGGAGAATGCGGCGGATGCTGCGGCTGCCATGAGTAGATGTGTGAGAAGGCTTGGCACGGAAAAGGCAGATGGAGAGGTGCCTGGAAGAAAGGAAAACCAGAGGGCCAGAGCGCTTTATGAGGAGATTTTTCCGGAAGATGACCGAGCGTTTGTGGACTACTATTTCCAGGTGAAGGCGGAGGAGAATGAGATTTATGTGGTGGAGGAGACACAAACGGATGAGATCCTCGCCACACTTCATCTGAATCCGTATCCAGTGCAGTTCTGCAGGAGCAGAGTGGACACCGCGTATATTGTGGCGGTGGCCACCAGGGAGGACTGCCGTCATCAGGGCCTTATGACCTCTCTTTTGAAAGCTTCCCTCTGCAGGCTGTATGAAAAGAAATCTCCATTTGCCTGGCTGATGCCGGCGGCGGAGGCAATTTATTATCCGTTTGGTTTCCGGTTTATCTATCAGAAAAATCAGATGCGGATAAACAGAAGAATGAGCGATGGGGACAGGAAGGCGGAGCTTTCCTGCAGGATCGCGGAAGAACAGGATCTGGAGGAACTGGAAGCTTTTGCAGCAGCGATGCTGCCGAATATTGCGCAGGTGTATGCAGTTCATGACCGGGCGTATTTTGCTCAGCGTTTGCAGGAGCTGAATTGTGAAGGAGGAAGTCTGGTTCTGTATTGCGTAAAAGGAAGAATCTGCGGCTATTTTCTGGCATCTGTGCGGGAAAAACAGGCATGGGAGATCGTGGTGGAGCAGGCATACGAAGCCGAAGCGAAGGATGCACTGCTGGACTGGTTCGGATTACAGGATTCGGAGATTAAAATCACGGCGTTTCCTCCATCCTGGGAGTTGGGGCAGAGCTGTATGCAGGTTCCTGCTGTCATGGGACGGATCGTCCATCTGGAACAGTTTGTGCAGTGCCTCTGTTCTCCGGAAGAGAAGGAATGGCAGATTCATCTTCAGGATGACCTGATTGCGGAAAACAACGGAACTTTCTGCATTTCCGTTGGACGGACAGGAGGCAGCCTGGTACGCCTTGCGGAGTGCGGTCCGGATGTCCGGGAAATGGGAATCGGAACCCTGATGGAAGAAATTTTTGACATTTCCGTGTGGCTGAATGAAGTGGTATAGCTTGACAAACGCCGGATTATTGCATAGACTTAGAACAGCTTCTGCAGGATAGCGTGACAGTTACGTCTCCTGCATGGAAATCAGTCCGGAAAAAGACGGGATTGTCTGCATGATCCGGAAAAGAGAGAGGAAAAGTATCATGAAGGTTTATAATACGTTATCAAAACAGAAAGAAGAATTTGTGCCTCTGGTGGAAGGCAAGGTCAGCATGTATGTGTGCGGACCGACGGTCTATAACCTGATTCACATTGGAAATGCGAGACCGATGATTGTGTTTGACACGGTAAGACGTTATATGGAACACAAGGGATACGAGGTAAATTATGTGTCCAATTTTACAGATGTGGACGACAAGATCATTGCAAAAGCAATCGAGGAAGGTGTTTCTGCAGAAGAGATCTCCAGCCGCTACATTGCAGAGTGCAAAAAGGATATGGCAGGAATGAATGTAAAACCGGCCACGACCCATCCGCTGGCTACACAGGAGATCGACGGTATGATCGATATGATTTCCACGCTCATTGAAAAGGGATATGCCTACGATGTAAATGGAACGGTTTATTTTCGCACACGCAAATTTGATGAATACGGCAAGCTGTCCCACAAAAATCTGGATGACCTGCGTTCGGGAAACCGTTCTCTTCTGGTGACAGGAGAGGATCAGAAGGAGGATCCCCTGGATTTTGTTCTGTGGAAACCCAAAAAAGAAGGAGAGCCCTCCTGGCCGTCACCCTGGAGCGATGGCCGTCCTGGATGGCACATTGAATGCTCTGTCATGTCAAAGAAATATCTGGGTGAGGAAATCGATATCCATGCCGGCGGGGAGGATCTGGTATTCCCGCACCACGAAAATGAGATTGCGCAGAGCGAATGCTGTAACGGCAAACCATTTGCAAAATACTGGCTGCACAATGCATTTTTGAATATTGACAACAGGAAAATGTCCAAGTCTCTTGGCAATTTCTTTACAGTACGTGAAATCAGCGAAAAATATGATCTGCAGGTGCTTCGTTTCTTTATGCTGAGCGCTCATTACAGAAGTCCGCTGAACTTCAGTGCAGATCTGATGGAAGCAGCAAAGAACGGACTGGAGCGTATCTGCAACGCCGTGGACAATCTGAAGCATTGTGCGGCATGCGCAAAGACGGAAGCACTCACGGAACAGGAGCGGGAGGCACTTGCGGAGGTGGCAGCGCTGGCAGCAAAATTTGATGAGGCCATGGACGATGACTTCAATACGGCAGATGCGATTTCCGTGGTATTCGAGCTGGTACGTTTTGCAAATACAAAGACAGATGAGAACAGCTCCAAAGCCTTTGTACAGCAGATTCTGGATAAGCTGCTGGAGCTGGGTGATATCCTTGGACTGATTTTCGAGAAAAAAGAGGAGATCCTGGATGATGAAATCGAACAGCTGATCGCAGAACGTCAGGCTGCAAGAAAGGCGAGAGATTTCCAGAGAGCAGATGAGATTCGTTCTATGCTTCTTGAGAAAGGGATCGTTCTGGAGGATACAAGAGAAGGAGTAAAATGGAAAAGAGCATAGATTCTTTTGTTGCGTATCTCAAAGAAGCTTTTCAGCTGGAGGATAAGGATTTAAGGACTTATTCTCCGCTGACTCTGGCTTACATAGGGGATGCGATTTTTGATCTGGTGATTCGGACTATTCTGGTAAAAAGAGGAAACTGTCAGCCAAACAAGCTGCAGCAGCGAGCTTCCCGACTTGTTCGGGCTTCGGCGCAGGCAGAGATGATCCAGGATCTGATGCCTTTCCTCACCGAGGAGGAGATTGCCGTCTATAAAAGGGGGCGCAATGCCAAATCCTATACCAAAGCAAAAAATGCCACCGTATCGGATTACCGCAAAGCTACCGGTCTTGAGGCACTGATGGGATATCTTTACCTGGAAGAGGATACAAAACGTATTATTGAGCTGATCCACACGGGGCTTGAGATGGCAGAGGAGAGAAAGGCAGGAAAGCCTGTCACGTGCTCTGCCGGAGAAGAAAAGATAACAGGTGCAGAAGATGCCGAAGAAGAGGAGAAAAAAGCGCAGATGGGCGATAACGGCTTACAGGAGGGTGGTTTATGAGATATGAACAACACACAATAGAAGGCAGAAATGCGGTGCTGGAGGCATTCCGCTCCGGTAAAACCATCGATAAACTGTTTGTTCTGGACGGTTGTCAGGACGGACCGGTCAGGACGATTCTTCGTGAGGCAAAAAAGCATGACACCATGATCCAGTTTGTGAAAAAGGAACGTCTGGATCAGATGTCGGAGACGGGACATCATCAGGGCGTGATTGCACAGGCGGCAGCTTATGAGTATGCAACGGTGGAGGATATGCTGGAGCGTGCCAGAGAAAAGGGAGAAGCACCCTTTCTTCTTTTTCTGGATAATATCGAAGATCCCCATAATCTGGGAGCGATCATCCGTACGGCCAATCTGGCAGGAGCTCATGGTGTGGTGATACCCAAAAGACGTGCGGTGGGATTGACTGCCACTGTGGCACGTGTATCAGCGGGTGCCCTGAACTACACACCGGTTGCCAAGGTGACGAACCTGGGAAATACCATAGAAGAATTAAAAAAAGAAGGCATGTGGTTTGTGTGTGCGGACATGGGCGGAGAGACCATGTATAATCTTGACCTGAAAGGTCCCATTGGCCTGGTGATCGGCAATGAAGGAGAGGGTGTCAGCAGACTTGTGAAAGAAAAATGTGATTTTGTGGCATCCATTCCCATGAAAGGTGACATCGATTCCCTGAACGCATCGGTAGCTGCCGGCGTGCTGGCGTTTGAGATCGTGCGTCAGAGGATGCAGGGATAAAGAAATATGTAAAAAAAGTCAAAACAGGATTGACAAAAAGAAGAGTCTATGGTAATATATCTAACTGTAGCGGTCATAAATAATAACCGCACAGGCTGCTGTGGCACAGGTGGTAGCGCACCTCATTGGTAGTGAGGAGGTCACGGGTCCGAGTCCCGTCAGCAGCTTGGTTTAAAAGAGCCGGAAAGCCAGTAAATATCCTGGTTTCCGGCTCTTTCGCTGTTTTATTAAGCTTGTTTTGTGTTGCACGAAATTAGTTGATATGGTGTGAAATAACTACAAGTTTTAGTCAAAATTAAGTCAGCTGATTTTCTTTTTTGTGTATTACATCAACAACGACCACAGGCTATCCGGATGTCAATATATTATTAATAACGATCCCGTCTGTTATCTCTGCGGTCATCGCGCCTGTCATCTCTGCGGTCGTCTCTGCGGTCATCGCGCTGATCACGGTCGTAGCGGCATGGCGGACATGATTCGATCGAATGTTCGCATTGCAGGCAAAATCCGGAAAAGCCAAAGGAGGACAGCCTGTCTTGACAGTAAATCTATTTAAAATTATAATACACTTATGAGTTGCCTGACAAATGAGCCTAGCGTCGATTTTTCTGTGCTTTGCACTCCCAAAATCGACGAAAACATTTTTGATGTCCTGCGGTGGGATATGGCTGCTGCAGGGCACACAGTGGAGGAAAGTATGCGTGTTTTACAGGAGATGATCGGACAAAATGTGCCTGTATTCTGGATCGTTTCGGCGGTTACGGTAGTTTTGGGGCTGATTGCCTGCTTTTTCGGGTATCGCCTGAAAAAGCTGTGGACTGGTTTTTTGGGGCTGATCGCCGGATTTCTGGCTGGATTTCTTATTGGACGGATGTTTTTGGAGAGTGTCTGGCTTTGTATCGGGATCGGTGTCTTAGCTGCAGTGGTTCTTGCGGTGCTTGCTTTTTGCTTTTACCAGGCAGGTGTCTTTCTTGTGTGTGCATCGGTCATGTTTTTTGTGATTAAGGTGCTGTTCCACGGGGAGGACTGGTGGGTCTATCTGATTTCCGCTCTGGCTGCCGCGGCAGCAGGTGTGGCAGGAATCTGCTTTGTAAAGCCTGTTTTTGCGATTGCAACGGGATTCGGCGGGGCATTTGCAGCTTTACAGGCTGTGTGGGAGATAGCAGGCCTGGATGTTTCGGATCTTTTGTATGCCGCAGTTCTGGTTCTCGGCATCTGCGGCGTGATCGTTCAGCTTTCCTTTGCAGGAAAAAAAGAAGAGACAGGCCGTCAGAAAAACATAGCCACACAGAAAGCACAGGCAGATTCCGGACGTAAGAAAAAGAAACAAAGTATTGGAAATGCGGATGCTGACAGGGATCAGCGGGAGCGCCATAAGAAGCGCAGACAAAGCCGCAGAAATGAAAAATAGCAGTCCGGCGGCAGAGGATGCCGCAGAAAGGAGCTGTCCGTGAAAATAGACATGCATTGCCATACAAAAGAGGGTTCGGTGGACTGTAAAGTAGGGATCGAGGATTATATCCGTATTCTCAGGGAAAAAGGTTTTCAGGGAATGGTGGTGACCGATCATAATTCTTACAATGGATACCGTTACTGGAAGAGACATCTGAAAGGGAAGAAGTATACCGATTTTGTGGTTTTAAAAGGAATAGAGTATGATACCTTCAATGCGGGACATTTTCTGGTGGTGCTCCCGGAAGGAGTGAAGGCGCGGATTCTGGAAATGCGTGGTATGCCGGTGGAACTTCTGATTAAGATCGTACATGCCTACGGCGGTATTCTGGGACCGGCACATCCTTTTGGAGAAAAGTATCTGAGTTTTGGAAATACGAGGAAGTTCCGGAAAAACAAAAATATCATGGCGGAGTTTGATTTTCTGGAAGCCTATAATTCCTGTGAGAACAGCGAGCGCAACCAGCGTGCCAAAGAGGCGGCCCGCAAATATCTTCTGGCTCAGGTGGGAGGCAGTGACTCGCATAAAGAAGAATGTATCGGAACCGCCTATACGGAATTCCGAGAACCGGTACGGACGGAATCCGATCTGATCGAACAGATCAAAAGAAGAGCCCCCATTCGGGCCGGGGGCTCATACTATCATGGTACCACGAAAGAAAAAATCGGAAGAATCAATGATGTTTTGCTGTATTCTTTCTGGATTTACAATAAAGTAGCCGGCTTTGCACAGCTGAATAAAAGAAGAAAGCAGGCAAAATATCTTCCTGTCCCGGTCAGGGGCGGACGTGCGGTTTACGCTCAGGCCATCCGCCAAGATCGGCGTTCAGAACCGCGGTAAACATCCGGTTTTTGACACCCGGGTTTTCCAGATTGAGCTGACGGAGCAGATTTTTTGCGTACTCCCGTTTGGTATTGCCATCTGCGGGACAGGGGCTTTTTGCCACCGGAAGGTGGTATTTGTTTTGAAAACCGATGACATCGGATTCGTCTACAAACATCAGCGGGCGGATCACGGTCAGATCCATACGATCCAGATAAGTGCGGGGAGAGAAGGTGTGGAAACGCCCTTCATAAATCAGGGAGAGCAGCATGGTCTCCACCACATCGTCTTTGTGATGCGCATAGGCAACCTTATTGCAGCCAAGTTCTTTGATGGCGGCATTCAGAGCGCCTTTGCGCATTTTTGCGCAGAGGGAACAGGGATTGCTTTCTCTGCGCTCGTCAAATACGATCTGTGCGATCTGTGTTTCCACGATTTTATAGGGGATTTCCAGGTTGCTGCACATCTGTTTTATGGGATCCAGATTCAGGTTGTGGAATCCCAGGTCAACCGTAACGGCAACGATCTCGAAATGCTTCGGATAAAAGCGGCGCAGACCGTGCAGTGCACAGAGAAGAGCAAGACTGTCTTTTCCGCCTGAGATACCGACGGCAATCTTGTCCCCTTCTTCTATCATTTCATATTCGTCCACCGCTTTTCGGGTAAGACTCAGTAATTGCTGGTATTTCATGACATTTTTATTCTCCTTTGAAGAGTATAGTCGAACTGCTGATAGAGTACTCTAAAAAGATTGAAAAGTCAATGATTGCATTTTGACGGCAGATTTTGTATAATCATAACAGACGGACTGCTGACCTCAAAGGAGACATCCTGAGAGGAAAGGGTACATTTTCACGTAAGACAGGGAAAGTGTTTTTTCTTTAAGTAAAGGTGGGAATATGCCTCTGGCAGGGTTCCTGCCATTTTTTTTGTCATTTTCGACGGGAAGATGGATAGCGTGCCCGCATGAAAAGCTATTTGACGGCCGTTTAGGAATCTGAGATTATGCACAGAAGAAAGGAGATGCTATGGATACAAGACTGGCAGTGATTGCGATTATTGTAGAAAATCTGGAATCTACGGAGGCGTTAAACGGGCTTCTGCACGAATATGGACAATATGTGGTAGGACGTATGGGTGTGCCTTACCGGGAAAAAGGAGTTTCGGTGATCAGTGTGATACTGGATGCACCGCAGAATGTGATCAGTTCACTTTCCGGAAAACTGGGGATGCTCTCAGGTGTTACCAGCAAAACATTATACGCCAAGGTGTGACGGGTGCGAAAAGGAAAACGGAAAAACGAAAACGGGTTTGCAAAAACATTATAAAACATTCCGTCTGGGAGACAGAACGGAAGAAAGAGAGGGACGAATATGTATCAATATGACAGAAAATCATGTAAGGCAGAGGAATTTATCAACCATGAGGAGATTCTGGAGACACTGGCCTACGCCGAGGCAAACAGGCACAATGAAGCGCTGATCAACGAAATCCTGGAGAAGGCGAAAAAGCGCAAGGGTCTGGAGCATCGGGAAGCGATGGTACTGCTGGATTGTGATATCGAAGAGAAAAATCAGGAGATTTATGCGCTGGCGGAGCAGATCAAAAAAGATTTTTACGGAAACCGGATCGTTATGTTTGCACCTTTGTATCTGTCAAATTACTGCATCAATGGCTGTGTATACTGTCCGTATCATGCAAAAAATAAACATATTTCCAGAAAAAAGCTTTCCCAGGAGGAAATCCGCAGGGAAGTCATCGCCCTTCAGGATATGGGACACAAGAGGCTGGCACTGGAGACGGGAGAGGATCCGGTGCACAATCCGATCGAGTATGTACTGGAAAGTATCAAAACCATTTACAGTATCAAGCATAAAAATGGTGCGATCCGCAGGGTAAATGTGAATATTGCAGCTACCACGGTGGAGAATTACCGCAAATTGAAAGAGGCCGGGATTGGAACCTACATTCTGTTCCAGGAAACCTATCATAAGGAGAGCTATGAGAAGCTGCATCCCACCGGACCAAAGCATGACTATGCATACCACACGGAAGCGATGGACCGTGCCATGGAGGGCGGTATCGATGATGTGGGCATCGGTGTTCTGTTTGGACTGGAGCTTTACCGCTATGAATTTGCAGGCCTGCTGATGCATGCGGAGCATCTGGAGGCAGCACATGGTGTTGGTCCACATACCATCAGTGTACCGCGTATCCGCCGTGCAGATGATATCGATCCGGATGTGTTTGACAATGGCATTGATGATGATACCTTTGCGAAGATCGTGGCCTGCATCCGCATTGCTGTGCCTTACACGGGCATGATCATTTCCACCAGAGAGAGTGCTGCCTGCCGTGAGCGTGTGTTGCATCTTGGTGTATCTCAGATCAGCGGCGGTTCCAAAACCAGTGTGGGCGGTTATGTGGAGCCGGAAGCAGAGGATGACAATTCCGCACAGTTTGATGTCAGCGACAACCGGTCTCTGGATGAGGTGGTCAACTGGCTGATGCGTCTGGGATATATTCCAAGCTTCTGTACTGCATGCTACCGTGAGGGAAGGACCGGTGACCGTTTCATGAGTCTGTGCAAGAGCGGGCAGATTCAAAATTGCTGTCATCCAAACGCCCTGATGACACTGAAAGAGTATCTTATGGATTATGCATCGGAGGACACAAGAAAAATCGGTCTGGAGCTGATTGAAAGAGAGATTCCGAACGTTCCAAGAGAAAAAACAAGAGAAATCCTGGAACGTCATCTGAAAGAGATTGAGGAAGGACAGCGTGATTTTCGTTTCTGACAGGGAAGAACAGGGAGGAGAAGCTTATGAGTCTGAATCATACACCATCTGCTGAGCGCGTTCATATCGGTATTTTCGGGAAACGCAATGCCGGGAAATCCAGCCTGATCAATGCGTTGACCGGACAGAGTCTCGCGATCGTATCGGATGTTTCCGGGACAACCACGGATCCGGTTTATAAAGCCATGGAGCTTTTACCGCTGGGACCGGTAGTCATGATCGATACACCGGGCATTGACGATGAAGGACCGCTTGGAAAGCTGAGGGTACAGAAAAGTTATCAGGTGCTGAATAAGACGGATATCGGGCTTATTGTCTGCAATGCGCGGGATGGGATAACAGAGGCAGAAATGGCTCTGTTATCCAGGATGCAGGAGAAAGCGATTCCATGTATGATCGTGCTGAACAAGGCGGATCTGATGGAAAAGGAAGAGCTGGAAAAGACGGTACACATGGTACAGCGCAAAGTGGAGGAAGCTTCCGATAAAAAGGTCTGTCCTGTGACGGCGGTCAGTGCTTCGTCGGGTGCCCGCATTTATGAGCTGAAGGATCAGATCGCAGCCATGGTGCCGGAGAAGAAGCCGGAATATCCCATTGTGTCAGATCTTCTGGAACCGGGCGATTTTGCGGTACTGGTGGTGCCCATCGACAAGGCCGCACCCAAGGGAAGGCTGATTTTACCGCAGCAGCAGACGATCCGTGATATTCTGGAGGCAGGGGCAGTGTCAGTCGTTGTGAGAGAGACGGAGCTTGCGGATACCCTGGCAGCCATGGGGAAAAAGCCGAAGCTGGTTATTACGGACAGTCAGGCCTTTGCAAAAGTTTCGGCAGATACACCGGAAAATATTCTGCTGACTTCATTTTCCATCCTGTTTGCCCGTTATAAAGGAGAGCTGACCTCCCTGGTGGAAGGGGTGCGCGCACTGGAGGGACTGAAGGATGGCGATAAGGTGCTGATCTCGGAAGGGTGTACGCATCACAGACAGTGTGATGACATCGGTACTGTGAAGCTTCCGCGCTGGATTCGAAATTATACCAAAGCGGATCCGGAATTCTGCTTCACAAGCGGTGGAGAGTTTCCGCTGGATCTCTCCTGCTATCGTCTCATTGTCCATTGCGGCGGCTGTATGCTCAATGAAAGGGAAATGAAATACCGCATTGCCTGTGCCAGGGATGCAGGTGTACCCATGACCAATTACGGAGTGACGATTGCGTATATGAACGGAATACTGAAACGGAGCCTGGAGGTTTTTCCCGAGGTGTGCAGGCTGATTTGACGATTCACTCATATGATATAAGCCAGCGGCTGCAAAAGAAAAATAACTTTTGCAGCCGCTGGCTTATATGCTTTTCTGTTTTCTGTTCCGAAATCAATGGTAGCGTTTGATGCAGGCGGGTTTAGAAGCCTGCCTCTTTCAGGATTTTCTCTGCGGATTCGGTATCGTTTGTTACACAGAGGACAGCATAGCTGCCGGAGGTTTTTATGATGGCGTTATCCAGATTTTTCACCTCATCTGCATTGTAGGAAGCATAGAGCTCTGACTGATTGGATACGCGTGTTTCAAACAGCTTCTTCACTTCTGCCGGATAATCGGTGTCGGTACATTTGATGACAACGGCTTCGCAGGCAGTTGCGCCGGTTCCGAGATAAGCGGCAGAATCTTCGATCTTTGCGGTATCAACCAGATAGGTGGATGCCAGGATCTCCTGTGATACAGCGGAAAGTGTGTCACCGCTTGCGGTACCTGCAAGGTCTTCCGCCAGTTTTGCAGGCTCTGCGGTAATTTCTTTGGAGCCTGAGCCGCCGCATCCGGTCAGGACAAGTCCCATCATGGCAATTGTGATAAACATGGTAAATAAACGTTTCATTACTTATACTCTCCTTTTCGTATGGTAATTTCCGCCCTGCAGGTAAAAGACAGGGAACGGTATCTATGATTATTCTGATGCAGAAGCATCCGAATGGTCCGCTGTGTGATCCTGGGACTCTGTGGAGGATTCTGTCTCAGAAGAATCAGTCGTACTGGATGTGTTGCCGAGGATATCATCGGTCACATAATGATTTTTCAAATAGTCCAGCCATTTTGCACAGTACTCCGGATACATGTGAATACCGTCGCTGGTGGCATCCTGCGCCAGGGAACCCTTTCCGTCGGATAAAACTTCATTGGGATTCAGATAATAATAATTGTTGGCCTGGCAGATGTCAAGAATAATCTGATTGACTGTGTCAATATTTTTGTTGTTGACATAATCGCCGGTTTCTACTTTGGATTCTTCCACGTAGGGAACGGCACTGACGTAGAACAGTGCATTTGGCATCATCTTGCGAAGTTCCTGAAGACAGGTGGTGTAATTTTTGCGGAATTCTTCAAAATCCGGATAGCCCAGTTCGTTGGTGCCAAGCATAATGTACATTTTCTTATAGGAATTGTTGTACAGCGCCTGGAAAACCGTGATGTTTCCGGATGTGGTGGTAATATACGGTGTGTCAAAAATATTGGAGGAATCCATGCCGACACCGGTCAGAAAGGTTCCCTGTGTGATACCGGACTGCAGATGAAAGCCTTCTACTCTGGAATCACCGATAAAAACCGCATCGGAAAAATAAGACTCGTCCACTGGTGTGGCCTGAACGGGTACCATACATTCGGACTGGGAAGCATTGGCAAAGGGAGTGATGTTTTCCGGGATGGCAGGCGCCGCATTTGCCGAACCGGTCTCGGTCTCCGATGAGGCCTCCGTCTGAAACTCTTTGGCAGAGAATACTTCGTTCAGTTCATCCTGTACCTGTTTGTGGATACCGCCCCTGGAGGCGATGTTGATGATAAGCCGACCCTCAAATACGACAAGGACCGTGAAAATAAGAATCAGTATATTGAGAAAACGCCCCGTTTTCCTGGGTTTTCTTTTTTTCTGTTGTGGCATAATTTCCCCTCTTTATTAGATTTGATAAATAGCAGTCACATCTATTTCTGTTGTTTTCTATTGTTGTCTTTTCTCCTTCTATATTATATAATAAACCCGTTAATTGTAAATAGGTAAATAATTTTTGAATGGGAGTTTTTTATTATGGTTTTCAGCAGCCTGTTGTTTTTGTTCCGGTTCCTTCCGGCCGTGTTGATTCTTTATTATATAGCACCGCGTAAGCTTCGCAATGTGATCCTGCTGGCATTCAGCCTGTTTTTTTATGCCTGGGGCGAGCCGAAGTATGTATTCCTGATGCTGTTTACGATCACCATGGACTATTTTGTGGGACAGGGCATAGACAAAGCGAAAAAAGAAGGCAATCAAAAAAAAGCAAAACGTTTTCTCATGTGTTCGATTCTGGTAAATCTGTTCGTACTTGGCTTTTTCAAATATGCGGATTTTCTGATCGGGACAGTCAATTCTCTGACCGGGGCATCGATTCCTCTGCCGGGAATTCCGCTTCCCATCGGTATTTCATTTTTTACCTTTCAGACCATGTCCTATACGATCGATGTCTATCGGGGCAACACCACGGTGCAGAAAAACTGGATCAAGTACGGTACGTACGTTTCCATGTTTCCACAGCTTATTGCCGGGCCTATCGTACAGTATAAGACCATTGCAGAACAGATGGAGCATCGCAGGGAGAATGCAGATGATTTTGCGGAGGGCATCCACCGTTTTATGATCGGTCTTGGAAAAAAGGTACTGATTGCCAATAACATCGGTGCCCTGTGGGATACCATTGCTGCACTTCCGGTGGAAGGACTGGCAGTGGGGACGGCGTGGATTGGAGCGCTGGCCTTTACTTTTCAGATTTATTTTGATTTTTCCGGATACTCGGATATGGCCATCGGCCTTGGCAAAATGTTTGGTTTTCATTTTCTGGAAAATTTCAATTATCCGTATATTTCCAGAAGTATTACGGAATTCTGGCGCAGATGGCATATTTCTCTGAGTTCCTGGTTTAAGGAATATGTCTATATTCCACTTGGGGGCAATCGGGCAGGGATTGCGAAACAGATCCGGAACATTCTGATTGTATGGATGCTTACCGGTATCTGGCACGGCGCAAGCTGGAATTATGTGGCGTGGGGCGTTTATTACGGTGTCCTTCTTCTGTTTGAAAAACTGGTGCTTGGCAGAGTGCTTCCGAAGCTTCCGTCACTGTTTCGCCGGATCTATACGATGTTTTTTGTGATCATTGGCTGGGTTCTGTTCAAATGTGAGGATATGTCCTACGGGTTATCCTATTTAAAAGCGATGTTCGGTGGTTTTGGTACCGGACTCTGGAATCAGGAAACCATCTATCTGCTGTGCAATTATGCGGTGCTTTTTGTGATCGCACTGTTTGGATCCACCATGCTTCCGAAGAGAGGAGCCGCTGTGGTCCTTGGAAACGGCAGAAAGAAAACCTGGGCGGAAAATGCCGTGGTTCTGATTTTTTACGGACTGATTTTTGTCCTGTCGGTGGCATATCTGGTGGATGCGACTTACAACCCGTTTCTGTATTTCCGTTTCTGACAAAGACGCGCAGCGGAATGGGTGGTTTCATAACGAGAGAAAAGAGCAGTATTTGATGTATGAATTGGAGATAAATCGATTATGAGTACAAAAAAGCAAAATCTGGTAAGAATTCTTTTTTTTCTGATCCTGATTTTTGGAATGACGGGGATTACGTTGATTTCCCCGAAAAGAGAGTTTTCCCAGCGTGAAAACCGTTCTCTGGCGCAAAGACCGGAGGCTTCGGTCAGACGTTGTTTTTCCGGGGAATTCGAAAAAGATTATGAGACTTATCTTACGGACCAGTTTCCCTGGAGAGATGGATGGATCGGTCTGAAAACGTCGGTGGAGAAAGCAACGTTTAAGACCGAGACGAATGATGTTTATTTTGCAGATGAGGGCTATCTGATTGAAGCCCATACCGGAAGCTTTTCCGGCGCGACTGCATCCAACAACATCCGGTATCTGCAGACCTTTATGGAGGACTGTGCAGAACTGTACGGAAAAGACCATGTGACTGCGATGGTGGTGCCAAATGCTGTGGATATTCTGCGTGATCTGCTTCCGGCGCATGCTTCGCCATACGATGAGGAGCTTTATCTTGCACAGATTGCACAGGCCATGCCCGAGGGCATGTGGTTTGAAAGCGGAGAGATTTTGCGGGAACATCTGGATATTCCGCTGTATTACCGGACGGACCACCACTGGACGACGGAGGCTGCCTATTATGTATACGAAGCCTGGGCCAGGGAAAAGGGACTGGATCCGCTTTCACTGGACCAGTACCGGAAAGAGACGGTCACCACCGAATTTAAAGGTACCATCGACGCAAAGGTGGGCGGGGAAAATGGCAGTGATGCCATCAACCTTTATATTCCGAAGGAAGAAGAACATTATCAGGTTTACCATGCCGCGGATGGGGAGACCACGGATGATATATATGATTATTCCTGCCTGGAGACCAGAGATAAATACAGTGTGTTTTTTGGCGGAAATCAGGGACGGATTGAGGTTACTACCAATTGTGACAGTGAGAAAAGACTGCTTGTGGTGAAGGATTCCTATGCCCACTGTTTCATTCCGTTTACACTTCACAATTTTTCCCGGGTGGATTTTGTGGATCTGAGGTATTATAATGAAAGTCTGAAAGAATATATGGAAAAGGGAGATTATACGGATATACTGTTTCTCTACAATGCAGCAGGCTTTGCGGAGGATGCAAGTCTGATCAAACTTGGAAATTAAAACAGCAGGATGTCAGGAGGAAAACATGAGTTACGCAGATAAGGTGTTTAAGGAAATGTGCAGAGATATTCTGGACAATGGCGTCAGTACAGAGGGAGAAAAGGTTCGTCCGGTCTGGGAAGACACCGGGGAGTCGGCCTACACGATTAAAAAGTTTGGCGTGGTGAACCGATATGATCTGAGAAAAGAGTTTCCGGCCCTTACGCTTCGGAAAACGGCGCTGAAGAGTGCATTTGATGAAATTCTCTGGATCTGGCAGAAGAAATCAAATAATATTCATGATCTGAATTCCCATATCTGGGATTCCTGGGCCGATGAGGATGGTTCCATCGGAAAAGCCTACGGCTATCAGCTTGGGGTAAAGCATCGTTACCGGGAAGGAATGATGGATCAGGTGGACCGCGTTCTTTACGATCTGAAGAACAACCCTTACAGCCGCAGAATCATGACAAATCTCTATGTGCATGCGGATCTGCATGAGATGAATCTGTATCCCTGTGCCTACAGTGTTACATTTAATGTGACGCAGAGGAAAGGGGAGGAGAAGCTTACATTAAATGCGGTTCTGAATCAGCGATCCAATGATGTGCTGGCTGCGAATAACTGGAATGTGGCACAGTATGCACTGCTGGTACACATGTTTGCGCAGGTGTGCGATATGCAGGTGGGAGAGCTGGTACATGTGATTGCAGATGCACATATTTATGACCGCCATGTGCCCATGGTGGAAGAACTGATAAGCCGGGAGGAGCATCCGGCACCGAAGGTCTGGCTCAATCCGGATGTAAAAGATTTCTATGAGTTTCGGGTGGAAGATCTGCATGTGGAAGACTACGTAACGGGACCGCAGATTAAAAATATACCAATCGCTGTATGATTTCCAAAGAGAAGGAGGAGAACCGATATGAATTTAATTGTTGCTGTGGATCAGAACTGGGCAATCGGAAAAGATAATGATTTGCTGGTGAGCATTCCGAATGATAAGAAAACGTTTCGTCAGATGACCACCGGCAGGGTGGTGGTGATGGGGAGAAAGACGCTGGAAAGCTTTCCCGGCGGCCTTCCTCTGAAGAACCGGACGAATATCGTGTTGACCAGAAACCGTGATTATCATGTGAAGGATGCCGTGATCGTGCATGATCTTGGCGAGCTGTTCAATGAACTGGAGAAGTATGACACAAATGATGTCTATGTCATCGGAGGAGAGCAGATTTACCGTCTGCTGCTGCCCTACTGTGACGTGGCACATCTGACAAAGATCGAACATGCCTACGAGGCAGATACGTATTTTCCAAATCTGGATGATCTGCCGGAGTGGAAGGTTACGGCGGTCAGTGAGGAACAGACCTATTTTGATCTGGAATATCATTTTGTAAAATATGAAAAAACACTGCTGTGATCGCAGCAGCAGTCGGTCAGTTATACAGGAGGATTTTATGTACAGAGAAAATACAAAAACAGTCCGGATTGGGGACCGCGTGATCGGCGGAGGCAATCCGATCCTGATCCAGTCCATGACCAACACAAAGACAGAAGATGTAAAAGCGACCGTGGAGCAGATACAGAGGCTGACTGCTGCAGGCTGTGACATCATACGCTGTGCGGTGCCTACCATGGAGGCTGCCGGGGCGCTGGCAGAGATTAAAAAACAGATTTCCATTCCTCTGGTGGCAGACATTCATTTTGATTATCGTCTGGCCATTGCCGCCATGGAAAACGGAGCAGACAAGATCCGGATCAATCCGGGTAATATCGGAAGCCGGGAACGGGTGCAGGCAGTGGTGGATGTGGCAAAGGAACGGGACATTCCCATCCGTGTGGGAGTCAACAGCGGTTCTCTGGAAAAAGAGCTGGTGAAAAAATATGACGGCGTAACGGCGGAAGGCATTGTGGAAAGTGCTCTGGACAAGGTGCACATGATAGAGGACATGGGATACGATAATCTGGTCATTAGCATCAAGTCTTCCGATGTGATGATGTGCGCCAGAGCCCATGAGATCATTGCGGCGAAGACGGAACATCCGCTGCACGTCGGCATCACGGAATCCGGAACACTGTTGTCAGGCAACATCAAATCAGCCGTGGGACTTGGCATCATTCTTTCGCAGGGCATCGGTGATACCATAAGAGTATCGCTTACCGGTGATCCACTGGAAGAAATCAAGTCTGCAAAGCTGATCTTAAGAACGCTTGGGCTGCGAAAGGGCGGCATCGAGGTGGTTTCCTGTCCCACCTGCGGACGTACACAGATTGACCTGATCGGACTGGCAAATGAGGTGGAAAATATGGTGGCAGATATACCGCTGGATCTGAAGGTAGCCGTGATGGGCTGTGTGGTCAACGGACCCGGTGAGGCGAGAGAGGCGGATATCGGCATTGCAGGCGGAAAAGGGGAAGGCCTGCTGATCAAAAAGGGTGAGACGGTAAAAAAGGTTAAGGAGGAGGAGCTTCTTGGCACTCTGCGCGAGGAACTTTTAAACTGGAAGAAAACGGACTGATTTTGGAAAGAACGGGAGATTTCATGCCAAAAGATTTTTTTGAAGTATTTCCAACTCTGGAGGTAAGCGACAATTTAAGAGGATTATTTTCACAGGCGGCGGTTACGAGAGTAACCGTCACTTCGTCCAGGGATAAAATGCGGATCTATCTGCAGAGCACCAGACTTCTGTACTGGCAGTCCCTGCGTGAGGCGGAGCGGGAGATCAGACGCCAGATTTTTCACAATGCACCGGTTGATGTACAGATTATTGTGAAATTTGTGCTTTCCAGACAGTACACACCGCGCACACTGATGGAAGAGTACAGGGAGAGTATTCTGGAGGAGCTGCGGGATTATAATATCTTTCTGTATAATATTCTGCGTCAGGCTGAGTGTACATTTACTTCCGACGATGAGATGACCCTGGCCATTGAGGAAAATGTAGTTTCTGAGGGAAAACTGGAGGAACTCCTGCAGATTCTGGAGAAAATATTCTGTGAACGCTGCGGCATGCATTTCAAGGTGCAGGTTGAGATGCGAACGCCGGTGGAGAGCAAAGCACACAAAAACAGTGAGATCCGCATCCGGCAGGAGGTGGATGAAATCCTGAAAAAAGCGGCGCTGCACAGCAGGAAAGAGGATTTGGAGGAAAAGCCTGCGGAGCCGAAAAAGGAAGCAGCCCGGGCAGAACAGAAAAAGACAGATACGAAGAAATCAGAGAAGCAGGAAAAGGTTCCGGCTGCGCCGGCAAAAAGACAGGCGGGCGAAAACGCGGGCTTCAAGCGGGGAGAAGGCTTTCGCAGTGTGCGGCGCTCGGACAATCCGGATGTGCTGTATGGACGTGATTTTGAAGGCGAATCGCTTGCCATTGAGCAGATCCAGAGTGAGATGGGTGAGGTTACCATCCGCGGTCAGGTGCAGAGCCTGGAGACCAGGGATATCCGCAACAATAAGACGATCCTGATGATGGAGATTACTGATTTTACCGATACGATTGTGGTGAAGCTGTTTGCCCAGACAGAGCAGGTGCCGGAGATTGTAAAGGAGATCCGGACGGGCGTATTCCTGAAAATAAGAGGTGTCACGACGATTGACCGGTTCGATGGGCAGCTGAGCATCGGTTCGATTTTTGGCATCAAAAAGATTCCGGATTTCAGGAAAGTCCGGGTGGATACCTGGCCGGAAAAACGGGTTGAGCTTCACTGTCATACGAAAATGAGTGATATGGATGGCGTTTCAGACGTGAAGGATATCATCAAACGTGCGAAAGCATGGGGACATAAGGCCATCGCCATCACGGACCACGGAGTGGTACAGTCCTTTCCGGATGCCAACCATGCCGTTTCACCGGATGAGGATTTTAAGATTATTTACGGCTGCGAAGCTTATCTGGTGGATGATCTGCAGGATCTGGTGGTCAATTCCAGAAACCAGAGCCTGCGGGATTCCTATGTGGTGTTTGACCTGGAGACAACTGGTTTCAGCCCGGTGGCCAACCGCATCATTGAGATCGGTGCAGTAAAGGTGGCGGACGGAAAGATTACAGAGAAATTCAGTACCTTTGTCAATCCGCAGGTACCGATCCCATATCGCATTGAGGAGCTGACCGGAATTAACGACAATATGGTTCTGGATGCGCCAACCATCGAGACTATCCTGCCGGAATTTTTGAAATTCTGTGAGGGCTGTGTCATGGTGGCGCACAATGCGTCCTTTGATATGAGCTTTATTGAGGAAAACTGCAGGCGCCTGGGCCTGGAACGGGAATTTACCATTGTGGATACGGTGGCGCTGGCGCGTGTGCTGATGCCCCAGCTGAACCGGTTCAAGCTGGATACGGTGGCAAAGGCACTGAAGATTTCTCTGGAGAATCATCACCGGGCAGTGGACGATGCCGGGTGTACGGCAGAGATTTTTGAAAAATTTGTGGAGATGCTGGAAGCCCGGGATGTGACGGCGCTGGATGGTGTCAATGAACTGGGCCGTTCCTCCGTTGAGAAGATCCGGAAATTACCTTCGCATCATGCCATTTTGCTTGCCACAAACGACCTGGGAAGGATTAACCTGTACCGGCTGGTGTCCTGCTCTCATCTGAAATATTTTAACAGGAGACCGCTGATTCCCAAAAGTGAATTTTTAAGGCACAGAGAGGGACTGCTGATCGGATCGGCCTGTGAGGCGGGAGAGCTTTATCAGGCAGTTTTAAATCACCGTTCCGACCAGGAGATTGCAAGACTGGTAAATTTCTATGATTATCTGGAAATCCAGCCTCTTGGAAACAATGCGTTTATGATAAAAAGTGACCGGACGGATGTGGAGAGCATGGAGGATCTGCGCGAGATCAACCGGAAGATCGTAAAGCTTGGGGAAGAGTTTGGAAAACCGGTGGTTGCCACCTGTGATGTGCATTTTCTGGATCCGGAGGATGAGGTATACCGCAGGATTATCATGGCGGGCAAAGGATTTGGCGATGCAGATGAGCAGGCACCGCTTTATCTGCGCACAACCGAAGAGATGCTCAGTGAGTTTGCCTATCTTGGCAGCGAGAAGGCGGAGGAGATCGTGATCACAAATCCAAATAAAATAGCGGATATGTGTGAAAAAATATCGCCGGTGCGCCCGGACAAGTGTCCTCCTGTCATCCCGGACTCGGACAAGACACTGCGTGAGATCTGTTACAACCGTGCGCATGAGATTTACGGGGAGGATCTGCCGGAGGTGGTGGTGGAGCGTCTGGAGAGAGAGCTCCATTCCATTATCTCCAATGGATTTGCCGTTATGTATATCATTGCCCAGAAGCTGGTGTGGAAATCAAATGAGGATGGTTATCTGGTGGGATCCCGGGGATCCGTTGGATCTTCCTTTGTTGCCACTATGGCCGGAATTACAGAGGTAAATCCGCTGCGCCCCCACTATTACTGCCCGACATGTCATTACAGTGATTTTGACTCCGATTATGTGAAGCCCTACGCAGGCAGGGCAGGATGTGACATGCCGGATCGAAACTGCCCGGTGTGCGGAGAGAAACTGAAGAAAGACGGATTTGATATTCCGTTTGAGACATTCCTGGGATTCAAGGGAAATAAGGAGCCGGATATCGACCTGAACTTTTCCGGGGATTATCAGGGAAATGCTCACCGCTATACGGAGGTTATTTTTGGAAAAGGGCAGACCTACCGTGCCGGAACCATCGGTACACTGGCAGATAAGACGGCATTTGGTTATGTGAAAAATTATTACGAGGAGCAGGGAGAGCGCAAGCGGACCTGTGAGATCAACCGGATCGTGCAGGGCTGTGTGGGTGTGCGCCGAACCACCGGCCAGCATCCGGGCGGTATCATCGTATTGCCGCTGGGGGAGGAGATTGATTCCTTTACGCCGGTTCAGCATCCGGCCAATGATATGACCACGGATATCATCACCACCCATTTTGATTACCACTCCATCGACCATAACCTGTTAAAGCTTGATATTCTCGGGCACGATGATCCGACCATGATCCGTATGCTGGAGGATCTGACAGGGGTCGATGCGCAGACGATACCTCTGGACAATCAGGAGGTGATGTCGCTGTTTCGAAGTACCGAGGCACTTGGCATCACACCGGAACAGCTTGGGGGCTGTCCCCTTGGTTCTCTTGGTATCCCGGAATTTGGAACAGATTTTGTTATCCAGATGCTGGTGGATACAAAGCCTCAGAGCTTTTCGGATCTGGTGCGTATTTCCGGTCTGTCCCATGGTACGGACGTATGGCTTGGAAATGCCCAGACGCTGATCGAAGAGGGAAAGGCTACGATTTCCACCGCCATCTGTACGCGTGATGATATCATGATCTACCTGATCGGAAAAGGGCTGGACAGTGAGCTTTCCTTCACGATCATGGAGAGTGTCCGTAAAGGAAAGGGACTGAAGCCGGAGTGGGAGGAGGAAATGCTTCGCCACGACGTACCGGACTGGTACATCTGGTCTTGTAAAAAGATCAAATATATGTTTCCGAAAGCACATGCGGCGGCCTATGTCATGATGGCATTCCGCATTGCATGGTACAAGATTTTTTATCCGCTTGCCTATTATGCGGCGTATTTCAGTATCCGCGCCTCGGCCTTCAGCTATGAGCTGATGTGCCTTGGTCAGGAGAAGCTGGAGCATTATCTGGATGATTATAAAAAGAGAGGCGATTCCCTTTCCAAAAAGGAACAGGATTCGTTAAAGGATATGAAGATCGTTCAGGAAATGTATGCGCGCGGTTATGAGTTTTTGCCCCTTGACCTGTATCAGGCGGATGCGAGAAGATTCCGGATTCTGGACGGCAAACTGATGCCTTCCTTAAGCACCATCGACGGCCTTGGAGAGAAGGCTGCAGATGCGGTGATGGAGGCGGCGCAGGAGGGCAGATTCCTGTCAAAGGATGATTTCAGAGACCGAACAAAGGTCAGCAAGACGGTCATTGACCTGATGAGTGATCTGGGAATTCTGGGTGACCTTCCGGAGAGTAATCAGCTTTCGCTGTTCGATCTGGTTGGATAGAGAGGAGAATTTATGAGTGAAGCAATTGTGACCCTGAAAAAGGGTGAGGGAAGAATGTTGAAATCCGGCGGACTCTGGATTTTTGACAATGAGATTGAAAGTGTCCTGGGAAGCTTTGAAAACGGAGATATCGTGTCCGTTCACGATTTTGACGGATATGGGCTGGGAAAAGGTTTCATCAACCAGAATTCCAAAATCCGTGTCCGCATGCTCACCAGAAACCGGCATCAGGAGATTGATGATGATTTTCTCCGGATGCGCGTCAGGGAGGCCTGGGATTACCGGAAAAAGGTATCCGATACAGGCAGCTGCCGTGTCATCTTCGGGGAGGCGGATTTCCTGCCCGGAATGGTGGTGGACAAATTTTCAGATGTTCTGGTGGTTCAGTCACTGGCTCTTGGCATTGACCGGCTGAAAGATACCATATTGAGGCTGTTAAAGGAAGTGCTGGCTGAGGATGGCATTGAGATCCGGGGCATCTATGAGCGCAGTGACGCAAAGGTGCGCCGTCAGGAGGGGATGGAGCTGTATAAAGGCTTTATCGGAGAAACCTTTGATACGAATGTGGAAATTCTGGAAAACAATGTCCGCTACCTGGTGGATGTGAAGGATGGACAGAAGACGGGATTTTTCCTGGACCAGAAGTATAACCGGCTTGCCATACAGAAGCTCTGCCGGGATGCAAAGGTTCTTGACTGCTTTACCCACACGGGATCCTTTGCGTTAAACGCAGGGATCGGCGGTGCGGCTCATGTGCTTGGAGTCGATGCCTCTGAGCTCGGGGTGGAACAGGCCAGACGGAACGCAGCGCTGAACCATATGGAGGATCGGGTGAAATTTATCTGCCGGGATGTGTTTGAGCTTTTGCCCGAGCTGGAGGAAAAAGGAGAAAAATTCGATGTGATCATTCTGGATCCTCCGGCTTTTACCAAATCAAGGAATTCTGTGAAAAACGCGGTGAAAGGTTACCGGGAGATCAATCTGCGTGCCATGAAGCTGGTGCGTGACGGAGGCTTTCTTGCAACCTGCTCCTGTTCCCATTTTATGACATATGAATTGTTTACCCAGACGATTCATCAGGCGGCCAGAAATGTACACAAACGTCTCCGTCAGGTGGAGTACCGCACACAGGCACCGGATCATCCGATCTTGTGGGCGGCAGAGGAGTCTTATTACCTGAAATTCTATATTTTCCAGGTCTGTGATGAAAAATAGACATCATTGTCAAACAATGATTGGCAGGAAAATCCGCTCATTTTTCTACGAAAAATGGCTATTCTCTCATGTTTTGCGGGTCCCAAAGTCATGTGGAAGACAGTTATTACCTGTTTACCAACGAAGACAACGATGCCAAAGGCATCGATCTGCGAATGAAGGAGCTGGCAGAGGCAAAGACGCTGCTGGAAGAACAGCCGAGAAGCTCAAAGCAGCAGGCTGTGGACGAAGCCGTTTCGAATCTGGAAAACGCAAAGAAAGGACTGAAACCGGCATCTGCTGTGAAGCCTCAGGAAACAGAAAAAGAGACGCAGAAAGAGGAGCCGCAGGTACAGCCTCCGGCACAGAACCTGAAAAGACCGGTTCTGAAGGCAGTAAAAAAAGGAAAAAATAAAGTCAAGCTTTCCTGGAACAGACAGACGGCGGCAAACGGCTATCTGGTTCAGATGAAGAAAGGAAAAGCGGCCTATCAAACACTGAAAAAGATTACTGCAAACAGAAAAGTCAGTGTGACAACGGGCAAGCTGAAAAAGGGTACCTATAAGTTCCGTGTCAGGGCCTATAATAAGAGCGTGACAGGAGCATGGTCCAGAACGGTGACGGTAAAATTATAAAGAAAAAGCATAGAGACGGGCAGGATTTTTCTGCCTTGCAAAAATGATGAAGTCAGGGGAATAATTATGAGACGAAACAGAGTTTTTAAGAAAATAATCAGTGCCGCTCTGGCAGCAATTCTGGCTTTTCAGCCGGCTGCTTCGGTGCCGTGGGCACCGGCAGTGGAAGTGTCAGCGCAGGAAACGGTTCAGGTGGGATTTGCACAGTCCTATGCCGGAGTTGGAAAGCCTTTGCAGGCAGTGGTATCCGGTGCGGAGAATCCGGAGGAGTTGATTTACAAATGGTATGTGGATGATGTCAAGCTTGCAGAGAACAGCGACACGCACGTGCCGGATTCCAGTGAACTCCAGAAGACGATCCGGGTTGAGGTGTACTCCGGTATAGATACCGCAGACCAGAAGCTTGGGGAGGCAGAGATGTTCTTCAGCCGGATTCCGGTGGTCTATATTGACACGGAAAATGGTGTTGGGATCACAAGCAAAGAGGATTATGTCAACGCAGATATGAAAATCCAGGGAAATGAGACGTATGGCGAAGAGCAGGGTCTGTATGATGGAGCCATCGAGATCCGCGGAAGAGGAAACGCTACATGGAACAATCCCAAAAAACCCTATAAGCTGAAGCTTTCATCTTCATCCAATCTTTTTGGTATGGGTTCCAGCAAGCACTGGGTACTGCTTGCCAATTATACGGATAATTCCCTTCTGAGAAACAAGATATCCTACGATTTTTCCGGAGCCATGGGTATGCCGTACATGCAGTCCGTCCATGTGGAAGTAATCCTCAATGGAACATATCTTGGCAACTATCTGTTCTGTGAGCAGGTAAAACTGGAAGAAGACCGGGTGAATGTGGAAAGCTTCGAGGCAAAGATAAAAGCGGCAGCCAAAGCGATCAGCAAAAAAACGGGTGTGGACAAGGATGATCTGGAGGAAGCCATGATGACGGATCTTGGATGGGTGACCAGTGACAAGGTAACCTTCCAGGGAAAAGAGTATAAAGTATCCGATTACTGCGAAAAAATTGACATCACAGGCGGTTATCTGTTGGAACTGGATTATTACGATGATGAGGTTTCACAGATTATAACGGGAACAGGGAAGAGAGTTAAATTTAAGGATCCGGAGTATGCGGTGACAAACGATGAGGTTTACGGATATGTAAAGGATTATCTGAATACCTTTGAGACAGCCATTCATTCCAGTGATTTTCATGCCGAGTATCAGGGAAAATCAGTACACTATTCAGAGCTGTTTGACATGGAGTCCCTGGTGGAATTCTGGCTGGTTCAGGAGGTTTTCTTCAACTGGGACGGTATGAACAACAGCAATTATATGTATAAGGATGTGGATGGACTGATCCATTTCGGACCGATCTGGGATATGGATCTGACGGCAGGCAATGGGGGAACCGGTTCTACCACCACATGGCAGACCTTTGGGTTTGATTTCTGGCAGCATCCCAATCAGTGGTACCGCTCCATTACGAGAGATCCGTATTTCATTGTACAGGCCTGGAATTATTATCATTCCATCCGGGATACCCTGATTACGGATATGGTTGACCAGATCTCGGAGCTTGGAGCCATGCTGGAGGAATCCGGAAAAGCTAACAAAGTAATGTGGAAAGGCGCGGATAACTACAGCTCTTCCGTAAACGGATTTAAAACCTGGATGACAAATCACCTGAAATGGATGGACGAGCAGTTTGCATCACCGGAACAGATGATAAGTTCTCTTGGACAGTATAAAGAGTATACCTATACACCGAGCAGCAAGATCCGTGTCACGGTGGATGAATCCGGCGAACTTGCAAAGGCAGCCGTAGAGGCAGATGGAATCGCAGAGATCAGTTATTATGTAAATGGCCAGTTCGGAGGAAATGTTCCGGTGGAGAATGGAAAGGTCGAAGTGACCATAGAAAATGAGCTGTTAAAGAGCGACGGCACCTGGAATACGATTCAGGTGTTTGATGCAGCAGCCAAAGACGTTTCAAATTTTGCAGCCTTTGAAAAACAGGCTGTGGTGGAACCGGAAGAGTTCCAGGGAACGGCTGTCATCAAAGGAAATGCCATCTCAAATGCAACCCTTAGCTTTGACACAGCAGATCTGAATGATGAGATTGGATCCATACAGTGGATGGCAGACGGACAACCCATTGAAGGGGAAAAGGATGCCTATTATCGCGTGACGCCGGATATGGAAGGCAGGGAAATATCTGTTGTGCTGACCGGAAAAGAAAGAGAAGGCCAGGTGGTCAGCGAACCCACACAGAAAATTGCTGCACCAAAAGTTCCGTCCGACCATCTGATCATCAATCAGGTTTACGGAGGCGGAGGAACGGATGGCGTGCCGGTTTCCCACAGCTATATTGAGCTTTACAATCCTACGGAAACGAATGTGGATTTAAGCGGTTACAGCATTGGTTATCTTTCCAATCGCAGCAGCAGCAAAGCAGGATCTACCTCAGGAACCGTACACAGCCTGCAGCTTCAAGGAACCCTTCCGGCAAAAGCATTTTATCTCATCCGCTGTGCGGCAGAGAACACAGCCGGGGCACAGGTGATTCTTGAGATTACGCAGTTTGACCAGGAGTGGGAACAGACCATTGACAACAAGCAGTATCAGGTGATGCTGATGCAGGGTGACCAGAGGATAGACGGGGTAGCGGTCAATGAAGCTGCACTGGAGGGACAGCCGCTGCAGGATCCGGCAGGAGATGAGATCCTTTCAAAGAACAAGTGTGTCCGCCGCATCGGTTTTGCGGATACCGATGATAATGTGTCTGATTTTGAAGTGCTGAATCTTACCAAGATTCCGGAAAAAATCAGGACGTCGGTAGGTCCGTTCAGCCTGGCTGATTATGTACCGGAGGAGAAGCCGGAAGAAAAGCCGGAAGAGAAACCAGGAGAAAAGCCGGAGGAGAAACCAGGTGACCCGGAAAATCCGGGAAGCGGTGAAACGGTGAAAGCATCGCTGAATGCATCCAACCTGAAGCTGCAGGTGAAACAGAAAGCGCGTGTACTGAAATTGAAGGAGTCTTCTGTGGCAGGTGACCGGATCGTAAGCTGGAGCTCTTCCAATCCGAAGATTGTATCTGTGAACAGCAAAACCGGAAAAATGACAGGTAAGAAGACGGGCACAGCTGTGATTACGGCCACGCTGGCAAGCAAAGGGCAGGCTGTGTGCAGGATCACAGTCATCAAAAAGAGGGTTGCCACAAAGAAATTCTCGCTGAGTAAAAAAACGGTGACTCTGAAAAAAGGGAAAAAGTATCAGATCAAGTTGAAAAAACGTCTTCCACTTACTGCAAATGATAAAATCACGTACCGGTCTGGAAATCGGAAAGTCGCTTCTGTGACGGCAAAGGGCAAGGTAACCGCCAGGGCAAAAGGAGGTACCTGGATCACAGTCAGAACGGCAGGCAGATTGAAAAAGAAACTGAAAGTAACCGTAAAATAAGAAAAAGCGAGGTGCCGTACAGGTGCGGCGCCAGAAGGCCGGCATGGCGGGAAACAGAGACAGGCAAGGCGTTGGAATTTTTCAGAGGAAAGGGATTGACTCTGACGCCTTGCCTGTTCTATACTAAATGAGACTGCAGACGGCAGGTCAGCCGTGCAGAGAATGTACCGTTGTGAGCGGTATCAGGAGGAAAGATACAGATGGAAAAGATTATTTTAACGGGTGACAGACCAACCGGAAAGCTTCATGTGGGACATTATGTAGGCTCCTTAAAGCGCAGAGTGGAGCTTCAGAATTCCGGTGAATATGACAAGATATTTATTATGATTGCGGACGCGCAGGCTCTGACGGATAATGCGGACAATCCGGAAAAGATCAGGCAGAACATTATCGAGGTGGCACTTGATTATCTCTCCTGCGGACTGGATCCGGAAAAGAGTACGATTTTTATTCAGTCGCAGGTTCCGGAGCTTGCAGAGCTGTCCTTTTTCTATATGAATCTGGTAACCGTGTCCAGACTGCAGAGAAATCCTACCGTCAAATCCGAGATTCAGATGCGTAATTTCGAGACCAGTATTCCAGTAGGATTTTTTACCTATCCCATCAGTCAGGCATCCGATATTACAGCCTTCAAGGCAACAACTGTTCCGGTAGGAGAAGATCAGCTTCCGATGATCGAGCAGGCAAGGGAGATTGTTCGCAAATTCAATACGGTTTACGGTGAGACTCTGGTAGAGCCTGCTGCTCTGATTCCGGAAAATGAGGTGTGCTGCAGACTTCCCGGTACAGACGGTAAGGCAAAGATGAGTAAATCTCTGGGCAACTGCATTTATCTGTCCGATACGGAGGAGGAAGTGCGTCAGAAAATCATGAGTATGTTTACCGATCCCAATCATATCAAGGTTTCCGACCCGGGAAGCCTGGAGGGAAATGCCGTGTTTACCTATCTAGATGCATTCAGCAGGGAGGAGCATTTTGCGCGTTATCTGCCGGATTACAAAAATCTGGATGAACTGAAGGCACATTATCAGAGAGGCGGTCTGGGCGATGTGAAGGTGAAACGTTTCCTCAATGCGGTGATGCAGGAAGAGCTGGCACCCATTCGCGCCAGAAGAAAAGAACTGGAACAGCACATTCCTGAAATCTATGAGATTCTTCGAAAAGGAAGTGAGACTGCACGTGCGGCTGCAGCTCAGACTATGGCAGAAGTAAAGCGTGCGATGCGTATCAATTATTTTGAGGATGAGGCGCTGATTCAGGAACAGGCAGCAAGGTTTGCAGCGAAGCAGGATTGATTTTTCCGGCTTTTCCGAGCGTACGGTAGGCGGATGGTGTATATCCGATCCCTTCCTTAAATTTGCGGATAAAGTAGCTTACATTCTCAAAACCTGTGGAAAGTGCGATGGCAAGCACTGGGTCATCCGTGTTCAAAAGCAGTTCACAGGCACGTAAGATGCGGTAATCATTCAGATAACCGGTAAAGGTTTTTCCAAAATTCTGATGAAAATAGCGGCTGAAGTATTTCGGTGAAAGGTGGAAGTGTTCTGCCAGATCCGAGAGCGTCAGCCGCTTTTTGTAGTTTTCGGAAATGTAGGTCAGGATTTCGCGCAGCAGGCTTAAGTGTTCCGAAGATGCGGAAACAGCACTGTCACATGCAGGAAGAAACAGGTTATTCTGGAACATACGGCAGAAAATCTGAAGAAGCAGTACCTTGGTGGAAAACGTGTAAGCGGTGCTTTTTGTATTGTTTTCCCGGATGATACTGGAAAAGCAGCTCCATATTTCCGGATAGGCGGGGCAGGAATCAGTGACGGACGGGGGGAAAAGCAGCTTTTTTTGCACCAGAGGGAGAAGATAGCGAGTCTGTACTTCATCAAACAAAGCAAAGTTCAGAAACTCCATGGGAAATACAAACGCATCATAGAGCACAGAATCAGTATTGCTGTGCATGGTATGAAGATGTTCGGGCATGATAAAAAGAATATCCCCGGCTGTTCCGGTGCGCGATACCTGGTTGTCTGTCACGATCAGGGTGCCTTTGTGTATCATGAGAATCTCCAGCTCAGGGTGCCAGTGATAATTGACAATATTGGTAAAAGGCGGCACATCCATGTGGTAAATCTGAAAAGGATAAAAGGTGGTGCCGTGCTTTGTCGATTCCAGAAAACTCTGCATAAAACTCCTTTCCGCTGTCAGCAGGTCTCCGTACAGAAGAGAAAGACAGTCCTGAAAAATGCGGGATGCAATACAGCTGTGTAGAAATAGTGTTATTATAGATAGAAAAAGTGCAAGAATACATGCAAAAACCTTACTATAATCATATGAGTCTAACGTCGATTTTTCCGTGCTTTGCACTCTCAAAATCGACGAAAACATTCGCAATCCGCTCATTTTTCTGCGAAAAATGGCTGCTTGCTCATGTTTTGCGGGACCCATAGACATAAAAATACATGCAAGCATGTATTTTATGTCCATTTGTCCCTTGGCTCATCATATTACAGAATGACAGAGACAAGAGTCACGTAACTATATAATCATTATATAACACAGAAGAGAAAAAACAAGAAGGAATACCATTTTACAGGAGGACAGCATATGATTTACAGGATCAGATTTGGAGCAATGATTGAAACGGATGCCGTTATGAGACCGGAAATGGCAGCGAAGCTTTTGCAGGGACTTGACGGGAAAAAGGGAGGGCTTTTTGATTGCATACAGATCCGGAAGGAGGAAGCCATCTATTGCAGACTTGACAGAAAAGATGCAGTTTACGGACTTGGCGAACAGGTTCGCGGCATAAACAAAAGAGGATGGATTTATAACAGCGACAACAGTGACAATCCACACCACCATGAGGATACCACTTCTCTTTACGGCTCTCACAATTTTCTTGTGATCGCAGGAGAAAAAAATTATGGGATATTTCTGGATTATGCAGGAAAAGTGGCTTTTGACGTGGGCTATACCGAACAGGATATGCTTTTGATCCGTCCGGAAGACTGGAATTTTGATCTTTATCTGTTTGAGGGAGACAGCGTCAAAGAAATTGTGCGGGATTTCCGGAGAATGACAGGGCGATGTTATATTCCGCCGAAGTGGGCATTTGGCTATGGACAGAGCCGCTGGAGTTATTATTCTGCTGATGAGGTACGCCAGATTGTGAAAAAGCACCGGGAAAACAATCTTCCGCTGGATGCCGTCTATCTGGATATTGATTATATGGACAATTATAAAGATTTTACGGTAAATGGAGAAGCTTTTCCGGAGTTTGCGGAATTTGTCCGGGAGATGAAACGGCAGCATATCCATCTGGTTCCGATTATTGATGCCGGTATCAAAAAAGAGGACGGTTATTCTGTTTACGAGGAAGGAAAAGAAAAGGGATATTTCTGCAAAAAGGAAGACGGAAGCGAGTTTGTGGCTGCTGTCTGGCCGGGGCACGCAGTTTTTCCGGATTTCTTTCACGAAGAGGCACGGGAATGGTTTGGAAATCAGTATGATTATCTTCTGAAGCAGGGCATTGATGGATTCTGGAATGATATGAATGAACCGGCGATTTTCTACTCGGAGGAAAGGCTTTTGCAGGTTTTTGAGAAGCTTGAGAGTTTCAAAGGAAAAAATCTTGGCATGGATGATTATTTTGGAATGCTGGATCTGGTAAATGGGCTTTCTAATAACCGGGAAGATTACGAAAGCTTTTATCATGATTATCGGGGACGAAAAATTCGCCATGATAAGGTTCACAACCTGTTTGGAGCTTTTATGACCAGAGCGGCATCGGAGGCATTTGAGCGCTTGCAGCCGGAAAAAAGGATTTTGATGTTTTCACGTTCCTCTGCAACAGGAGCGCACCGATATGGAGGTATCTGGCAGGGGGATAACAAATCCTGGTGGTCACATCTGCGGTTGAATATCCGGATGTGTCCATCTCTGAACATGTGCGGTTTCCTGTATACGGGAGCGGATCTTGGAGGATTTGGAAGCAATACTACAGAAGATCTGATGCTGCGTTGGATGGAGTTTGGCATATTCACGCCTCTGATGCGCAATCATTCCGCTGCCGGTACACGCTGCCAGGAGATATATCAGTTTAAAAATCTGGATGCGTTCCGGAATATTCTGCAGTTTCGTTACCGACTCCTGCCCTATCTGTACAGTGAATTTATGAAGGCAGCACTGGCAGATGAAATGTATTTTCAACCGCTCGCTTTTGAGTATCCGGAGGATGATATGGCATCACAGGTGGAGGATCAGCTTCTGGTAGGTGAGAGTCTCATGATTGCTCCTGTCTGTGAACAGAATGCCAGAGGACGTTATGTCTATCTGCCGGAGGAGATGAAAATGTATCGCCTGAAACAGAACGGCGAGCTGGAATCCGGGATACTTTCTGCAGGCCATCAATATGTGGCAGCAGAACTGGAGGAGCTGATCTTTTTCCTGAGAAAGGGTCATGCACTGCCGCTTGCCGCAGGGGGAAACTGCGTGGAAGAGGTGGACTTTGACCATCTGACTGTGCTCACCTTTGGTGATGGAGAGATTTCCTATCGTTATTATCGGGATGACGGGGAAAGCCGGGATTATGATAATCCAGATCATATTTCTGTTCTGCATGTGAAAGGTGACTGCGAGATGACGGCAGAATGAGCAGATCATTTCGCTACTCTGCAGTCCCCTTTCCGGCCGGAAGTGTAACGGTAAAGGTCGTGCCTGTGTACTCTTCGCTGGTCACCATAATTTTGCCTCGATGGTTTTTTACGATAGTCTGTGCTATGGCAAGTCCAAGCCCATAGCCTCCGGCTGTCCGTGCACGTGATTTGTCGGTTCGGTAAAAACGTTCAAAAAGATGGGGAAGGTCTTTCTGGGCAATTGGCGTGCCGCTGTTTCGCACTTTCAAAAGGATTCTGTCGGATTCCTTTTTCAGAGATACGGATACACTTTTTTCGTTTCCGGCATATTTGCATGCATTGTCCAGTAAAATAATAAAAAGCTGTTTGATCTGGCTGCAGTCCCCGGTCAGATAAAGGCCGTCGGTAATCTCTTCGGTGATGGAAACACCTTGTTCAAAGGCAACTGGTTCAAACGGGAGCAGGCAGCTCCATGCCAGATCACTCAGTGAAAAGGTGGTTTTTTTAAAAGGGGGGGAGTTTGCATCGGAACGAGCGAGAAACATCAGGTTTTCTACCAGCTCTTTCATGCGGGAAGCCTCGGCCTGCGTGTTCTCCAGCCATTTTTTCTCTGCTGCGATGGTGGAGTCCGTGTGGGAGAGCAGAATCCGCAGGTTTGCAAGAATGACGGTAAGCGGTGTTTTGAGCTCGTGCGAGGCATCTGCAATGAACTGATTCTGCTGTTCCCATGCAGCTTCCACCGGGCGGAGCGCAAAACGTGCCAGAAAAATACTGATGATAAGAAAACACAGCAGAGCCAGCATAAATCCCAGAACGCAGGTGAGAATCAGTTCCCGCAGGGCACGCGTTTCCTGCACGGTATCGGCAAATGCGATTTTTTGCCCATCCGGTGTCTGCTGCTTCAAAAAACGAAGCCGGAGATCAGAAAGGAACCCCTCCTCATTGTCAGAAAGCATTGCACCTTTTACCGCTTCCTGCGCAAGAGCTTCGGTGACTTCCGAGCTTTCGGGAGAAACGATCGTCTCGATGGTTCCATCCTCATTCAGGATAACGAGAAAAACAGGGGTGGAATTAACAGGCTGCCTGCGCTTTTCCGGATCCAGATCCAGCCGATGCATATCAAACTGGCGCATCTGGATGATTCGGCGCATGGCACGATCACTTTCCTGATGGAAAGCGTGAACTCTGGTAGTAATTAGCATGCCCATTACAATACACATGACGATGGTAACGAGGATCATATTTATGAGAACAAACTTGCGACGGAGCTTTTTAATCATAATAACCTCAGCTTTCCAGGCGGTATCCCACCTTGCGGACGGTTCCTATTGTGACTCTGGAGTCCAGGTAATGAAATTTTTTCCGCAGAAAAGAAATGTAAGCCTCTACGTTGTTGTCTTCTGCGCTGGAATCCATTCCCCAGACTTTTATGATCAGTGTTTCTTTGGAAATCAGCATCCGGGGGTTAGCCATCAAAATCTTCAGGATTTCAAATTCCTTGTAGCCCAGATGAATGGATTTCTCATGGCACCACAGATCATTGGTGGAGAGATTTAGGGTCAGATCGGCAAAAGACATTTCCTGCATGATGACTTCTCCCTGGCGCCTGGTAAGAGCACGGATTCTGGCAAGCAGCTCGTCCGGAACGAAAGGCTTTGTCATATAATCATCTGCGCCGAAATCCAGTCCGGCTATTTTGTTTTTTACGTCATCCAGGGCAGTCAGCATGATGACGGGAGTAGCAATCCGGGCAAGCCGGAGACGACGAACCAGTTCAAAACCATCCATGCCGGGCAGCATCACATCCAGTACGATCACGTCATAATTTCCGCTGGACGCATAGGCAAACCCATCCGTCCCGCTGCAGACGATGTCTGCCTGATAACGGGCTTCCTTCATGATCTGGCCAAGGGCATCCGCCAGATGTTTTTCATCCTCTATAATTAAAATCTGCATAGAGACCTCCTGTCTGCAAAAATAGTAGAAATCTTATTTACATAGTAACATATTTTCCAGCAGTGTAGCAGAGAAAGCTGAAAATATTCTGAACCAGAGGAAGAAGGCTGCAAATCCGGGGAAAATACAACGGTATTGTGAGGAAAGTAAAAAGGCAGATGACAGAAACTGCCGGATAGTATAAAATGAGTTAAGGGACACCCCAAACAGGACTTATTGTACAGGAAAGCAGAAGATGGCAGAGCTTCTGCCTGGTATGATCAAACAGAGACAGGATGAAGGAGATATTATGAAAGCTTTGGTTCTCGCAGAAAAACCTTCCGTGGCACGGGATATTGCACGGGTGCTGCACTGCACCAGGAATCTGTCCGGTGCGATGGAGGGAGAGAAATATATTGTAACCTGGGCACTTGGCCATTTGGTGACGTTGGCAGACCCGGAAGAGTATGACAAAAAATATGTAAAATGGGATATGGAAACATTGCCCATGATGCCGGAAAAGATGCAGCTGGTGGTGATCAGGCAGACAGCGAAGCAGTTTAGTCTGGTGAAGACTCAGCTTTTTCGCAAGGATGTAAACAGTATTATTATTGCCACAGATGCAGGGCGTGAGGGAGAACTGGTGGCACGCTGGATTCTGGATAAGGCCGGATGCCGCAAGCCGGTAAAAAGGCTGTGGATTTCTTCTGTTACCGATAAGGCCATACGGGAAGGATTTGATCACCTGAAGGACGGCAGAGAATACAACAATCTCTACCGTGCGGCGGAGGCACGTGCAGAGGCGGACTGGCTGGTGGGAATCAATGCCACGAGAGCTATGACCTGCAAATACAATGCGCAGCTTTCCTGCGGACGTGTGCAGACTCCGACACTTGCAATGGTGGCACACCGGGAAAAGGAGATCCGCAGTTTCGTTCCAAAGGAGTATTACGGGATGCAGGTATTTGCCGACAATGTGCGGTTTACCTGGCAGGATCCCAAAAGTTCCGGATATTGTACGTTTCAGAAGGAACGGATGGACGGGATTGAAAAGAAACTGCGTGATCTGGCAAAAAAGGGAGGAAAGCTTGCCATCCGGGAAAAGAAAACTGCGGCAAAGAAAACATTTGCTCCCGGACTTTATGATCTGACCGAGCTGCAGCGGGATGCCAACAAGCGCTATGGTTATTCTGCAAAAGAGACTTTAAACATTATGCAGCGTCTGTATGAAAATCATAAGGTGCTGACTTATCCGAGAACGGACTCCAGATATATCACAACGGATGTGGCAGATACACTAAAAGAAAGGCTGCGTGCCTGCAGTGTTGGGCCTTACCGGAAACTTGCCGGAAGTCTTGCCATGAAACCGATCCGGAAAAATGCCTCCTTTGTGGACAATAAAAAGGTCACGGATCACCATGCAATCATCCCAACGGAGCAGTATGTGGATCTGACGCATATGACAAATGAGGAGCGCAGAGTTTATGACCTTGTGATACGGCGTTTCCTTGCCGTACTGCTTCCGGCTTTTGAATATGAACAGACGATATTTTACGGGGAGGCAGCAGGGGAAAGTTTTGTGGCGAAAGGTAAGATCGTGAAAAGCCAGGGCTGGAAAGAAGCCTATGAGACACTTGGAACAGATGAGGAGTGGGAAGAGGAAGATACGGCGGCAGCCGGTTCTTTAAAAGATCAGACGCTTCCTTCCCTGAAAAAGGGAGATGTTCTTACTCTTGCAAAGATCAGTGTCACGACAGGAAAGACGGCACCGCCGCCCTATTTTACGGAGGCGACCCTGCTGTCCGCCATGGAAAATCCGGTGAAATATCTCGAGACCAGAGATAATCGTGCGGCAAAGACGCTTGGTGAGACAGGCGGACTTGGAACGGTAGCCACAAGAGCAGACATCATTGATAAACTGTTCCATTCCTTTCTGATGGAAAAAAGGGGAAACGAAATACATCTGACAGGAAAAGGAAGGCAGCTTCTGGAGCTGGTTCCGGAGGATCTGCGCAAACCGGAGCTGACGGCTTCCTGGGAGATGAAACTGTCCGGTATCGCGAAAGGAAATCTGAAAAAAGAGACATTTATCGGGGAAATCAGGGACTATACAGAGGAACTGATCGGTGAGATAAAAGGAGGAACACAGACCTTCCGGCATGACAACCTGACAAACAAAAAATGTCCCCAGTGTGGGAAACGGCTTCTTGCTGTGAATGGAAAGAACAGCAAAATGCTGGTCTGCCAAGACAGAGAATGTGGATACCGTGAGACGGTTTCCCGGGTCTCCAATGCAAGATGTCCGAAATGTCATAAAAAAATGGAGCTTATTGGAAAGGGTGAGGAGCAGACCTTCCTCTGCAAATGCGGATATAAGGAAAAGCTGTCTGCATTTAAAAACAGGAGAGAGAAGGAGGGAGCCGGTGTCAGCAAACGTGATGTGCAGAACTATCTGCGCAGACAACAGAAGGAGGCATCCCAACCGGTGAACAATGCGTTTGCTGCGGCTTTTGCAAAGCTGAATTTCGAGGAAGAAACGAAAAAATAGGAACAGGAAAGCCGCTGTACGGATTCTTAAATCGGTACAGCGGCCTGTTTATGCGATGCAAAACAGCTGTAGCACAATGCCTGCGATGACAGCTGTCACATACAGCATCCCGATGATTTTGAAATTCTCAGACATATTTTTATTGGTACGGAACAGAATGACCAGACCGATGCCCGCACCGGTGCAAAGTCCTGCCACGGCAGAACCAAAACTGATGACACCGTCGAGAAAAAGCTGTGTGATCAGCACGGAAGCGGCACAGTTTGGAATCAGTCCGATCAGTGCAGTCAGAAACGGCTGCAGGATCGTACCGCCAAGCAGGAGACGGGAAAGGGATTCCAGACCGATCCATTCAATCAGAATATTCAGCACCGCGTTGAAGATCAGAAGAAAGGCAAAAAGCTTCAGAGAATGATTCAGCGCCGGACGGATGATCCCGTGATGGTCGTGGCAGCCGCAGTGGTCGCAGAGGTCTTCCACATGTTTGGCTGGGCGTGGTCTGCGGTTCCAGAACAGATCCACCAGATAACCGGCCGGAATGGCGATCAACAGCTTGGCAAATATCAGTTTTCCGACCATACCTGCTTTCTCCGGCTGTGCCATGAGAATCAGGATGGCTTCGTCTGAGGTGGAAAGATACACGGCAAGCAGAGTTCCTATGGTGACGATACCGCCGCAGTACAGGCTGGAGATCAGAGCGGAGAATCCGCACTGGGGTACACAGCCAAGGATGGCTCCCACGGCTGGGCCGGCCTTTTTGTGCCGAAAAATGCGGGGCAGAAAGCTGCCGGAATAGTGTTCCATGGCTTCCAGTATCAGGAAAGCGGCAAACAGAAAAGGAAGCATACGCAGGCTGTCAATGAGGGCATCCGCGGATGCTTCAAAAAGTAATGATAAAGTCATATAAAAATCATCTCCTGTGATGGGGGTTGAACAGTTACGTTTCAATGACAGGTCTGTCTGTGGTATGCCATCTTGAAACAGTAACGTGATTATAACAAAAAAGAAATCAAAAGTATAGTTTTATTTTTCCGGATACGGACTGGCAGAAAGCCCGACGGTTCCTGAATGGCAGCCGCTTCGCTCAGATCTTTGCCGCCCGGGGTGAGGGAAGCTTTGGCACTTTCTCCTTGTAGTTTAAAAGGAAGTATGCTATACTTTTTGCAGAAAGTTTCCATAGGATCGGAAGATGCATCAGACAGTATTTCCGGTAAGAAAACAGGTTGAGGTGTAATATGAAGAGAGTATTGTTGAAATTAAGCGGGGAAGCTCTTGCAGGTGACAAAAAGACAGGATTTGATGAGCCTACTGTCACAAAAGTGGCAGTCCAGGTAAAGCAGCTTGTGGATGCCGGGATTCAGGTAGGCATCGTGATCGGCGGCGGAAATTTCTGGAGAGGACGTTCCAGTGAAAACATTGACCGCACAAAGGCAGATCAGATCGGCATGCTTGCTACCGTGATGAACTGTATTTATGTGTCGGAGATCTTCCGGTCGGTCGGGATGATGACGCAGATCCTGACACCGTTTGCGTGCGGAGCCTTTACCAAGCTTTTTGCGAAGGATCGTGTGAATAAATATTTTGAGAAAGGTATTGTGTCATTCTTCGCAGGCGGCACCGGTCATCCTTATTTCTCAACGGATACGGCAACCGTACTGCGTGCCATTGAGATCGAGGCGGATGTGATTCTGCTGGCGAAATCCATTGACGGCGTTTACGACAGTGATCCGAAGACCAATCCGGACGCAAAGAAATATGACGAGATTTCCATTCAGGAGGTCATCGACAAAAAACTTGGCGTAGTGGATATGGCAGCATCGATTCTCTGCATGGAGAACAAAATGCCCATGCTGGTGTTTGGGCTGAATGAAGAAAACAGCATCGTCAACACGGTAAACGGCAAATTTAACGGAACGAAAGTGACAGTTTAGGATACAGGAGGAATTGGAAAATGGATGAGAGAATCAAAATTTATGATACGAAAATGACAAAGTCTTACAACAATCTGCTGGATGAATTTGGAGCAATCCGTGCCGGACGTGCAAATCCGCACGTGCTGGATCGTATCACGGTGGAGTATTATGGTGCACCGACCCCGCTGCAGCAGGTGGGCAACATCACAGTGCCGGAGCCGCGTATGATTCAGATTCAGCCATGGGATACCAGCATGATCAAGGCAATCTGCAAAGCAATTCAGGTATCCGATCTTGGTATTAATCCCAATACGGACGGTAAGGTGATCCGCCTGATCTTCCCGGAGCTTACCGAGGAGCGCAGAAAAGATCTGGTAAAAGAGGTTAAGAAAAAAGGTGAGGGAGCCAAAGTGGCTGTCCGCAATATCCGCAGAGATGCAAATGATGCATTCAAAAAACTGGGAAAGAGTAAAGAGGTATCCGAGGACGAAGTAAAAGAGCTGGAAGAGAAGGTTCAGAAAATGACAGACAAATATATTAAGGATATCGACAAAGCGATCGAAGAAAAATCAAAGGAGATCATGACCGTCTAGTTCTGTCTGACAGGAAAGCAGACAGCAGGACAGAGTGTTTTTCCGAATTCATATTGCAGACAGTGGAAAGCCTGCCGGGCAGACTTTCTGAAGTTGGGAAATTAAGAGGGGGATGTTGCATTGTGGCATCCCCGCTTTCATGCTTGTATACGGGAGGGTAGATGACATGAATATACCACAGCATGTAGCGATTATTCTGGACGGCAATGGCAGGTGGGCGAAAAGCAAAGGCATGCCGCGCAATTACGGTCATGCAAGAGGTGCAAAGAACCTGGAAACCATCTGCAGAGATGCCTATGACATTGGTATAAAATATCTGACGGTTTACCTGTTTTCCACCGAAAACTGGAAACGCTCCAAGGAGGAAGTGGACGGTCTGATGACACTGTTTCGCAGTTATACGAAAACCTGTATCCGTACCGCCAGAGAGAATAATATGAAGGTGCGTGTCCTGGGAGATCCCACAGCACTGGCACCGGATCTGCAGGCGAGCTTAAGAAAACTGGTTGATTCTTCCAGAGACAATACCGGACTGAATTTTAATATTGCCATCAATTACGGAAGCAGAGATGAAATCGTACGGGCTATTCGCCATCTGGCACAGGATTGTGTGGACGGAGCGGTAAAGCCGGAGGAGATCACAGAAGAAATGTTTTCCGGTTATCTGGATACCAGAGAGATTCCGGATCCGGATCTTTTGATCCGCACAAGCGGTGAGCTTCGGCTTTCCAATTATCTGATGTGGCAGCTGGCGTACACGGAATTTTATTTTACCGATGTACCATGGCCTGCTTTCAAAAAAGAGGATCTGCTGAAAGCCATTGAAAAATATAATAACAGAGAGCGCCGGTATGGCGGTGTGAAGGAGGAATAATATGTTCGTAACACGACTGGTCAGCGGGATTGTACTGGTTGCAATTGCGCTTCTTACGATTTGTTCCGGCGGTCTGGTTCTTTCCGCAACGCTGCTTGCTGTGTCACTGATTGGTGTTTTTGAACTGTATCGGGTGACAAAGGTGCAGAAGCAGGGGGATTATCTTCTGGCCTTTGTGGGATATCTCGGCGTGATTTCCTATTATATACTCTTAAGTCTGGGTTATATGTCCTACAGTATGATGGATCTGATCTTCATACTGGTGGCCTTTATGTTTGTATACGTATTCTGCTATCCGAACTATCATGCGGATCAGGTGATGGCAGCATTTTTCGGTGTTGTGTACGTGGCTGTAATGCTCTCCTACATCTATCTCACAAGAGAGATGAGGGATGGAGCCTATCTTGTGTGGCTGATTTTTCTCTGTTCCTGGGGATGCGATACCTGTGCCTACTGTGTGGGTATGCTGATCGGAAAACATAAAATGTCACCTGTTTTAAGTCCGAAGAAATCCATAGAGGGAGCCATTGGAGGTGTAGTGGGTGCGGCATTGCTTGGAGGCATCTATGCTGCCGTTGTAGGGGCGCATCTGGAGGCGGAAAATCCGATCATTACGTATGCTGTGATCTGTGCCGTTGGGGCACTGATATCCATGGTGGGTGATCTGGCTGCATCGGCAATCAAAAGAAACCACGATATCAAAGACTACGGAAAGCTGATACCGGGTCACGGCGGCATTCTGGACCGCTTCGACAGCGTCATATTTACGGCGCCGGTCATCTATTTCCTGTCTCAGCTGATGTTTTTGAAAGGATGAAATACATGAAAAAGATAGCAGTTTTAGGTTCTACGGGTTCGATCGGTACACAGACTCTGGAGGTGGTTCGTGCTTATCCGCAGCAGCTCTGCGTTGCGGCACTTGCCGCCGGAGGCAATATTTCGCTGCTGGAGTCACAGATTCGGGAGTTTCATCCTGCTGTGGCTGCCGTCTGGGATGAGGAAAAGGCAGCAGAGCTTCGGATCAGAACCGCGGATCAGAATGTACGGATTGTATCCGGCATGGATGGGCTGATCGAGATAGCCACACTTCCGGAAGCGGAGATCCTGGTCACGGCCATCGTGGGTATGATCGGTATTCTGCCTACCATTGAGGCGATTCGTGCCGGCAAAGACATAGCGCTTGCAAATAAGGAGACACTTGTGACAGCGGGACATATCATTATGCCTCTTGCAAAGGAAAAGGGAGTGAAGATCCTTCCGGTGGACAGTGAGCACAGTGCCATTTTTCAGTCTTTAAACGGAGAGAATCCCGGGCAGATCGACAAACTTCTTCTGACGGCATCGGGCGGCCCCTTCCGTGGAAAAGACAGAGCTTTTCTTGAAAATGTTCAGCTGGAGGATGCGCTGAAGCATCCAAACTGGGAGATGGGACATAAGATCACGATTGATTCCGCGACCATGGTAAACAAAGGACTGGAGGTTATGGAGGCCAAATGGCTGTTTGGCGTGGATATCGACCGGATTCAGGTGGTGATTCAGCCGCAGAGCATCATTCATTCCATGGTACAGTATGTGGATGGAGCGGTGATTGCACAGCTTGGCACACCCGATATGAAGCTGCCGATCCAGTATGCGCTTTTTTATCCGGACCGCAGATTTCTGGCAGGCGAGCGCCTGGATTTCTGGCAGCTTTCCGAAATTACCTTTGAAAAACCGGATATGGAAAATTTCCTGGGTCTGCCGTTAGCCTTCGCGGCAGCCAGGGCGGGAGGATCCATGCCCACTGTGTTTAACGCGGCAAATGAGCGCGCAGTGAGCAAATTCCTGAACCGGAAAATAGGTTTTCTGGATATATACAGGATCATTCAGGAATGTATGGATGCACACAGGGTGATTGAGAATCCAACGGTGGAGGAGATCCTTGCGTGTGAGCAGGCAACGTATGAGATGATTGAAAGCAGGTGGTAAATTGAGCATTTTTATTGCAGTACTGATATTCAGCCTGATCATTCTTTTTCACGAATTCGGACATTTTCTTCTGGCGAAAAAGAATGGCATTACGGTTGTGGAGTTTTCTCTTGGCATGGGGCCCAGACTTCTTGGTTTTGACAAGGGAGGGACCAAATATTCGCTGAAGCTTCTGCCCTTCGGCGGTTCCTGTATGATGCTGGGGGAGGACGAGGGGACAACAGAGCCCGGTTCTTTTGCCAGCGCTTCGGTGTGGGCAAGGATCGCAGTGATCGCTGCAGGGCCGGTGTTTAATTTTATTCTGGCCTTTCTGCTGTCTTTGTTCATTATCGGAAGCATAGGCTATGACAAGCCGGTGATTCTTCAGGTGTCGGAGGGCTATCCGGCAGCCGAAATGGGTCTGCAGGAAGGAGACCTCGTCAAAAAGATAAATCACACCAGAATCCATGTGGCGCGCGAGGTGACCAATTATGTGACCTTCCATCAGAAAGAAGATGTTGTGATAACAGTGGAACGGGATGGAAAAGAAATCACCGTTGCGATGAGCCCACAGGACAATGGAAGCGGACGTTACATTTTCGGTATCGCGTGCAGTTCCAACTACCGCGAAAAGTGCGGAGTGTTGGATACACTGAAATACAGTGCCTATGAGGTGAAATACTGGATCGATCTGACCATACAGAGTCTCAAAATGCTCTTTACCGGTCAGGCGGGCATCAATGATATGTCCGGTCCGGTGGGCGTAGTCAGCTATATTGGAGAAACCTATGAGGAATCCCAGTCTTCCGGAGGGTTCTATGTCTGGCTGAATATGCTGAATATTTCCATTCTTCTGACGGCAAACCTCGGCGTTATGAATCTTTTGCCAATTCCGGCTCTTGATGGAGGACGGCTTATTTTCCTGATCCTGGAGGTGATCCGGGGCAGGCGTATTGATCCGGAAAAAGAAGGAATGGTGCATTTTGTAGGGCTGATGCTTTTAATGGTGCTCATGGTAGTGGTGATGTTTAATGATGTGAGAAAACTGTTTTAACAGATATTTTCGAAACGGAATACCTGTAGTGACAGAAGGAAACCTGGTTTCGGCAAAGAAAGAGATGGGCGGCATTCTGCCGGCATCTCTTTCTGTCTTTTGTACGCAAAATCCTGTCTCTTATGCCCGGACGCTTGTTTTCTTTTCCGAAAAATCATATAATGAGCACAACATATGAGAAAGCCGGACTGTTTCAAATCCACGGCTGCCAGACTCCGGCGGCATGCTGCAAGAATCGGTCTGGAAATGAGGTGTGGGATGCAGAAAACGGCAGTCTGCGATGACGACAGAGCGTTTTGCAGAAAGATAATTTAAATCTTCTACTCGGAATCACAGAGCTTGTTGTGCTTCCACTCATGACCTGGTATTTTATGGCCAGCTGTGAGCGTCAGATTTACCGCCGGAAAGTGTATTACATTGCCGCATTTCTGGTGTATGCTCTGCTTGCCGTGATGGTGCCAAGTATTTTCCGGGACGACAGGATTACACTGGCGGTGATGGTTGGGTACACCATATTGATCGGTTACGCATTGTTTTGCCGTTCGAAGGCGGTTCTTCTCTATTATGGCATTTACCAGGTTATGATCCTGGCAGGACAGACGGCCGTAATCCTGATCTGTATTCAGATTTTTCGGAAACTGGAAGGCGGAAGTCAGCTGTTTCTCGGCAACTGTGTGCTCTGCGTTAAAATCGTGATGGAACTGATGCTGACCTTCTTTATGAGCATGTGGGTGAGGCGGAAAACGGCATCAAAGGCAGAAAAAGGACAGCTGGCCGCCATGATCGTCCTTCTTGCAGCCACCGTATTTCTGGTGGGTGCCGTGATGACTGTGTCGGATGTGTATACGCAGCTGCATGGGTATACTCTGGTGAGTGCAGTTTTTCTTGTGCTGATCCTCATCAACCTGGACTTCCTTTATCTGTTCCGCTACATGTTCCACGCCAATGAGCTGGAGTCTGAGATGAAGCTGATGAATCAGAAAACGGAGCTGAGTTATCGTTATTACACCGATCTGGAACAGAAATATCAGGAATCCAGAAAGGCCATCCACGATATGAAAAATCATCTTCAGGCGGTGGAAGCACTCTGCAATGCGGGAAAGAACCATGAAGGAAAAACCTACATCGATGACCTTTACCATATGCTGAATGTGATGGGTGAGCAATACTACAGCGATGTGAAGATGCTGAACATTATTTTGAATGAAAAAATCAAACAGGCGCAGAACCGGAACATCACAGTCCGGGCGGAGATTGGAGAGACGGAGCTGGATCACATGCGGGATATGGATATTACGGCAATCTTTGCCAATCTGCTGGATAATGCCATTGAGGTTGCGGAAGCTTCCGGAGAAAAATGGATTCATATGAAAATGGATACGGTACATGAGTTTGTGGTGGTAAGTCTGGAAAATTCCGTGGGGGATGCCCAAACCTGTGCAAAGCACGGACGGGAGAAAAGCCACATGGGTGTGGGACTGAAAAATGTGAAGGAGGCTCTGGAGCGTTATCACGGAACCATCCGGAATGTCCGGGAATCCGACCGGTATTCGGTTACTCTGATGATACCGAAATAAAAGGAGGGGAGTTGAATGATTTCATATGGAACGATCATGATGTTTGTGTTTTGTTTTGGAGTGTTTGTCCTGGCGGCTCTGTTTTGCTGTATCCGCAGAAATTATCTTCCGGCTTTTCTGGCCGGTACGGCAACCTTTGTGATTTCACAGCTGGTTCTGCGCATACCACTTTTGTCACTTTTAAGTGAACTGCCGGCATACTTCCAGTGGAGCCTGGCAAATCCAATCTGGTCCGGTCTGTTTGCGGCTGTGACAGCCGGACTTTTTGAGGAAACCGGCAGATGGCTCGTCCTTGGATGGGGGATTCGGAAAAAACATTCCTGGATGGACGGACTTCTGTTTGGCCTGGGACACGGAGGCATCGAGGCGGCCTGGGTGGGAAGCAAAATGCTTCCGTATCTGAATAACCCTTCCGTGACACAGCTGAATTTCTTCCTGTCCGGATTTGAGCGAATGAGCTGTCTTGGCATTCATGTGGGCCTTACCATGGTGGTAATGCTTGGCGTGCGAAAGAAAAACTGGAAGTACTATCTGTTGGCCATTCTGCTGCATACAGCGGTAGATTTCCCGGTGGTGCTTCTGCATGGATGGATACTGGAGGGCTATGTTTTTCTGTGTGGTGTGGCCGGTGTTCTGTTTACCG
>JALEJP010000071.1 GCA_022769625.1 Lachnospiraceae bacterium
ATTTCTCCGCGTTTCACGCTCACGAAATCCTGAAAACATTCGAAATCCGCTCATTTTTCTACGAAAAATGGCTACTTTCTCATGTTTTGCGGGTCCCAAAGTCATGCTTTTTCATGCAAGCATGAACAGCATGACCTTTTGACCCTGGTATCATTTTATTAAATCAGGAGGTTTGGAGATGGGAGAAAGACGTATTCTTGAAAATGACAAAATTCGAGTAGAAATCGATGATCTTGGAGCAGAGCTGTCACGTATCTACGATAAGGAGAAGGAACGGGAAGTGCTCTGGGATGCCGATCCCAGATACTGGGGCCGTCATGCCTGCATTCTTTTTCCAATCGTGGGAGCATTGAATCAGGATACTTACCATTACGAAGGAAAAGAGTATACCATGAAGCAGCATGGATTTGCGCGAAACCGCCCATTCCAGCTGGAAAAGCAGACAGCGGATTCCGTCACACATAAGCTTGTGTGGGATGAAGAGACCTATGCAGTCTATCCGTTCCGATTTGCATTGTATGTGACACATACGGTTTCAGAAAAAAAGATCCAGGTGAGCTGGAGAGTGGAAAATCTGCAGGAGAAGGAGCTTTATTTTTCAATCGGGGGTCATCCGGCTTTTCGAGTTCCGGTACTGCAGGATACGGCTTTTGAAGATTATTCTCTGGTTTTCCAGTGTAAGGATGACGAACCGCGCTGTATTCGCATCAACGAACCAGGTCTGGCGCTTCCGGAGTCAGAAATGACCATGAGGCTGCAGGATGGAAGAAAGAAAGTTGAAAAAGACATGTTTCAGGAGGGTGTATATATTTTTGAGCATGGACAGATTGAGAGTGCCGGGTTTTTGATGCCGGATGGAAGTCCGTATCTCACCCTGGAGTGTAAGGGATTCCCGTATTTTGGAGTGTGGGCTGCAAAGGGCGCACCATTTATCTGTCTGGAGCCATGGTATGGACGGACAGATGCAGTGGGATTTTCCGGGACTCTGGAAGAAAGAGAAGGGGGAAATTGCCTGAAGGCCGGCCAGACCTTTGAAGCATCCTATCAGATCATGCTTGCATAGGAGAAAGTCAGCAGAAAAAGAGTGTATTAGAAAAAACATTTTTTTACAGAAAAAGGCGGGAATGCATAAGAAATGCATTCCCACTTTTTTTCGCGCATTCGGCGGAATCTGCCAGTGGCAGGTATTATTTTGTCTCCTTCTGGAGATTTTTGTTTGCAGTGGAGAGCATCAGCTTGATTCGGTTGAGCTGATTGACTTCGCTTGCGCCCGGGTCGTAGTCAATGGCTACAATGTTGGACATGGGGTATTGATGCCGCAGTTCTTTTATGACACCTTTTCCGACAACGTGGTTTGGCAGACAGCCGAATGGCTGTGTACATACGATATTGTTTACACCGGAATGAATGAGCTCCAGCATCTCTCCCGTCAGGAACCATCCTTCGCCGGTCTGATTGCCGTTGGATACGATCGGTCTCGCGTAAGCGGCCAGATCCTGGATATGAGCCGGAGGATCAAAATGTTTGCTGGCTTCAAATTCTTTTGCGGCAGTTTTGCGGAAATATTCCAGGAGAGAAATTCCCAGATTCGCAATGGTCGCAGAAGATTTTTTGGCACCCAGGTTTTCTGCTTTAAAATTCGTATTGTAGAAGCAGTAAAGAAGGAAATCAATCAAATCGGGAACAACGGCCTCCGCACCTTCCGTTTCCAGAAGGTCTACCAGATAATTATTTGCAGCCGGCAGGAATTTTACAAGAATTTCACCCACCACTCCAACGCGCGGTTTTCGCTCTTCTGTGATCGGCAGATTGTCGAAATCGCGGATGATATCGCGGCACAGTTTTTTAAACTGATTCATGGTGGGGTGCTTGCTGCTTACAAAATCCTTGCAGACCTTTTCCCATTTTTCGTGCATGGCATTGGCGGAGCCTTTTACTTTCTCATAAGGACGCATACGGTACAGACAGCGCATGAAAATGTCACCGAAAACGACTCCGTAGAGACCACGCATAACAAGACCATAGCTCAGCTTAAAGCCCGGATTTTTCTCCAGACCACTCAGGTTGATGGAGATAACAGGAATCTGTTCCATTCCGGCTTTTTTCAGTGCACGTCGGATAAATCCGATGTAGTTGCTGGCACGGCATCCGCCTCCTGTCTGGGAGATCAGAACGGCTGTTTTGTTCAGGTCATATTTGCCTGAGAGCAGGGAATCCATGATCTGACCCACAACGATCAGAGAAGGATAGCAGGCATCGTTGTTGACATATTTCAATCCGGTATCCACAGCGCGGCGATCATCGTTCTTCATTACCACCAGGTTGTAACCGGCAGCCTGGAATGCAGATTCCAGAATGTTGAAATGAATCGGTGACATCTGCGGGCAGAGAATGGTGTAATCTTTGCGCATCTCTTCCGTGAATACAACCCGGTTAAAGTTTGCAGCCACTATTTTGCGTGGACGGTTCTGTTCTTTTCGGATACGCAGTGCAGCAATCAGAGAACGTACGCGGATGCGGGCAGCCCCCAGATTGTTGACTTCATCAATTTTCAGGCAGGTGTAGATTTTGCCGGAATTGGAAAGAATGTCATTGACACAGTCTGTGGTGACAGCATCCAGACCGCAGCCAAAGGAATTCAGCTGAATCAGGTCAAGATCATCCCTTGTTTTGACAAAGTTGGCAGCTGCATACAGGCGGCTGTGGTACATCCACTGATCCATGACGATCAGCGGGCGTTCCGGGAGATTTCGGTTGGAAATCGAATCCTCAGTGAGTACGGCAATGCCGTAGGAATTGATCAGCTCCGGAATGCCGTGGTTGATTTCGGAATCAATGTGGTAGGGGCGTCCGGCCAGAACGATACCGCGCCGTCCGTTTTCTTCCATCCATTTCAGTGTCTCTTCTCCTTTGTCATACATGGCCTGACGGGTATGGGAAAGCTCTTCCCAGCCGGCCTTCACAGCAGTACGGATCTCCTCTCTGGGAATGTCCGGAAATTCTTTGACCATCTGACTGAATATGTTTTCCTCGCTGGCAAAGGATACAAAGGGATTGCGAAAACGGATGGTTCCGTCTTTCAGCTCATCGATATTATTTTTGATGTTTTCCGCATAGGAGGTGACGATGGGACAGTTGTAGTGATTGTTTGAGTCCGGAAACTCGTTTCTCTCATACGGGATGCAGGGATAAAAAATAAACGGAATCCCCTGCCGGATCAGCCACGTAACATGACCATGTGCCAGTTTCGCCGGATAACATTCCGATTCACTGGGAATGGATTCAATGCCAAGTTCATACATCCTTCTGGAGGATGGAGGAGAGAGGACGACGCGATATCTCAGTGTGGTGAAAAATTTAAACCAGAACGGATAGTTTTCGTACATATTCAGCACGCGGGGAATACCTACGACGCCACGTTCTGCCTCATCCAGCTCCAATGGCTTATAGCCGAACAGCAGTTTATTTTTAAATTCAAAAAGATTTGGAATATTTTCCCTATTTCGTTCTTTTCCGATACCACGTTCACAGCGATTGCCGCTGACAAACTGTCGGCCGCCGGTAAAACGGTTGATCGTCAGACGGCACTGATTGGTGCAGCCCTTGCACTTGGCCATGGTCGTGGTGAACTGCAGCTTGTTGATCTTGTCAATGGAGAGCATGGTGGTCTCCTCACCGTCCCGGTAGCGTTCCCTGGCAATCAGAGCAGCCCCGAAGGCACCCATGATACCTGCAATGTCCGGGCGGATCGCTTCACAGTTTGCAATTTTTTCAAAGCTTCGCAGGACGGCATCGTTGTAGAAGGTGCCTCCCTGAACAACAATATGTTTCCCAAGCTCAGAAGCATCGGATACTTTGATGACCTTATAAAGAGCATTTTTTATGACGGAGTAAGCAAGACCGGCAGAAATATCGGCGACCTCTGCGCCTTCTTTCTGTGCCTGTTTTACCTTGGAATTCATAAAAACGGTGCAGCGTGTGCCAAGATCAATGGGGTTTTTGGCAAACAGGGCAGCTTTTGCAAAATCCTGTACACTGTAATTCAGAGATTTGGCAAAGGTTTCAATGAACGATCCGCACCCTGAGGAGCAGGCCTCGTTTAACTGAACGCTGTCCACGGTCTGATTTTTGATTTTGATGCATTTCATATCCTGGCCGCCAATATCAAGGATACAGTCCACTTCCGGGTCGAAGAAAGCGGCAGCATAATAATGGGAAACCGTCTCAACCTCTCCTTCGTCCAGCAGAAGAGCCGCCTTGATCAGAGCCTCTCCATAACCGGTGGAGCAGGAGCGGACGATTTTTGCAGTATCCGGCAGACGGGAGTAGATATCCTGGATCGCACGGATTGTAGTTTTTAATGGACTTCCGTTGTTGTTGCTGTAAAAGGAGTACAAAAGAGCTCCGTCCTCTCCGACAAGAGCTGCTTTGGTTGTAGTAGAACCGGCATCGATGCCAAGATAACAGTTTCCTTCATAGGTTTCCAGATCACCAGTCATAACATTGTACTGGCTCTGTCTTCTGGCAAATGTGTCGTATTCTTCTCTGGATGCAAAAAGCGGTTCCATGCGGGCCACTTCGAATTCCATATGAATATCACCGGACAGTTTCTGAATCAGAGCGCTTAAGGTAGTTTTCACATCCTCACGGTAATTCAGGGCGGAGCCGATGGCTGCAAAAAGATGAGAATTTTCGGGTGTGATGGCATGCTCATCATCCAGCTTCAGGGTGCGGATAAACGCCGCCTTCAGTTCCGGAAGAAAGTGCAGAGGACCGCCCAGAAAAGCCACATGTCCGCGAATCGGTTTTCCGCAGGCAAGACCACTGATGGTCTGATTTACGACAGCCTGGAAAATCGAGGCGGACAAATCCTCTTTGGTAGCCCCCTCGTTAATCAGAGGCTGAATATCTGTTTTGGCAAAAACACCGCAGCGCGCGGCAATAGGGTACAGCGCTTTGTAATCCTTTGCGTATGTATTCAGACCGGAAGCGTCCGTCTGAAGCAGAGATGCCATCTGATCGATAAAAGAACCGGTGCCTCCGGCACAGATACCGTTCATACGCTGCTCGACGTTTCCGCCTTCGAAATAGATAATTTTTGCGTCCTCTCCACCCAGCTCGATGGCCACATCCGTCAAAGGTGCGTAGTCCTGCAGCGCTGTGGACACAGCGATAACTTCCTGAACAAAAGGAACGTCCAGATGCTTTGCAAGAGTCAGACCTCCGGATCCCGTGATCATGGGAGAAATGGATAATTCACCCAGTTTATCGTATGCTTTTTTCAACAGCCCGGACAGGGTTTCCTGAATGTTGGCATAATGCCGTTCATAGTCTGAAAACAAAAGATCATGTCTGTCATTTAAAATAGCAACTTTTACAGTAGTGGAACCGATATCGATTCCTAAAGTATGAAGATTATTTTGACTCATAAATTCAACATCCTTAATGAAAGCAGAGGGCCGCAAACTTTTCCGCCACAGATTCACAGATAAAATTTACAGCCTCTCTGATGTTTGTCAGTAATTTCCAGGTATCTTCATTTAATAGGAAGAAGTCCATCATTTAAAGATACAGGGTTCATTATACGACATTCTTTTACAAATTTCAAATATTTTATGAGCCAAGCAGCATTGAAAGGTAAATATATCTTTTAGCCTGCCCATATTATAAAAATGCTTTTTTTCACCATTCTCTCTATTTTTGAATGGGTTATCCACATCAATTGATTACAGAAACTCCTGTGGAATAAATTTTATTCATTTTTTTGCATTTTCCTCTTGGCAGGCATCACCTTCTTTGCTA
>JALEJP010000074.1 GCA_022769625.1 Lachnospiraceae bacterium
CAAGGAATGATTTTATGGAACGCAATGATATTATGATGCTGAATAATATTGTATATCGTCTCTATGATTCGGACAATTTTTTTCTGACCAGAAAAAAGTTATTAAGCCAGCTGCAGCTTCTGATTCCTTTTTCCTATGGGAGCATCCTGCTTTCGGATCTGGATCCTTTTCGTCCACACCTCACAGATCCAGTCTGCCTTCCGGAAGAGTTTGTCAATGTAGAAGAAAAATATATCAAAATTGCGGGAAAGGATCACACGCAATGGACGATGGAATCCGGATATGCCATCGTCATGTGTGAAAGTAAAGTGCTGCCCGATCACAAACGTCTCAGTACGCCCATTTATCAGGAATGTTACCGCCAATATAACATCTATGACACATTGCAGGTCAACATTGCCTACAACAACACTTTTCTGGGTGTACTGACCCTTTACCGCACCAGACAAAACGGCACCTTTTCCGAGGATGACGTTTCTTATATGAGAATGATTGGATATCATCTGAACAGACTGTTCTACCGCACGATGGTACCCTCGACTACCGCTGACAGAAAAACAGACCGGGTGGATCTTTTGAAGGAACAATATCTGCTCACCAGAAGGGAGGGTGAAATCCTCTCTCTTTTGCTTGACGGACAGCCGGAGACGGATATCTCGGAAAAGCTGAGCATTGCCAGCGCCACACTGAAAAAACATATGCAGCATATTTATCGGAAACTTGGTATTTCCACTCGCTGGGAACTGCTGCGTTTTAAAACATGAAAGCAATTGCCACTGCACATCCAATTCGTTTAAAATCGATCTGCTTTTCGCTTTAAAGTGGAAAAGTGTTGACATTCTTTTTTTCCGATAGTAGAATAATTTTTAACGGTTTTGCGGAATTTACCGCAGGAAAGGATACGATCATCATTATGGAGACAACTTTTACTGCCGGTTTTATCGGGCTTGGACTGATCGGAGGCTCCATCGCCCGGGCATTAAAAAAATATTATCCGAATGTGCATATTATGGCTCATTCCCGAAGCGGAAAAACAACAGATTATGCTCTGGCAGAGGGAATTATTGATGAAGCCTGCAGCTGTATCGACGAACGTTACCACTTGTGCGATTATATCTTTCTCTGTGCTCCTGTGGAATGCAACGCTTCCTATTTGACTGTCCTGAAGCCTTTCCTGAAGGAGGACTGCATCCTGACGGATGTTGGAAGCACAAAGACAGATATTCACAGCAAAGTGAAAGAGCTGGGACTTGAGAAGTATTTTATCGGCGGTCATCCAATGGCCGGTTCCGAGAAAACCGGCATCGACAATTCGAAAGCACATCTGCTGGAAAATGCCTACTATGTACTTACCCCGACAGAGGTAACTTCAAAGGAACGGATCGTCCGTTACCGTACACTTGTGGAAAGTATCAAGGCGATTCCCCTGGTTCTTACGTGTGAGAAACATGACTACGTGGTTGCTGCCATCAGCCATCTTCCTCATATCATTGCCTCCTCGCTGGTAAATCTGGTGAAGGATTCCGATGACAGCGAAGGTACTATGAAGAAGGTTGCAGCAGGAGGATTTAAAGATATTACGCGCATTGCATCCTCCTCACCGGAAATGTGGGAACAGATCTGCGCGACCAACAGCGAAAACATTATCTCCGTGCTGGACGATTATATCAACAGCCTGATTGAAATAAAGTTTTCCATGGCAGAACATGATACACATAGCATTTACCGCCTGTTTTCAAGTTCCCGGGATTACCGAAATTCTCTGTCTGACACGGGACACGGAGCGATTCCACAGTCCTATTCCATATACTGTGATATGGTCGATGAAGCAGGAGGGATTGCAGCACTTGCAACGATCCTCGCAACAAACGGCATAAGTATCAAAAACATCGGCATCGTTCACAACCGTGAATTTGAAGAAGCAGTACTGCACGTGGAATTTTATGAAAAAGAAGCAAAAATCAAAGCAGCAAATCTGCTGCGTCGATACCGCTATACGATTTATGAGAGATAATCAGTTCAGGAGGCTATGATGGAATTTACAAAAACAAGACAACCGCTTCGCGGAGAGATCACTATTCCGGGAGATAAATCCATTTCACATCGTGCAGTCATGTTCGGTGCTATTTCTGATGGCACTACGGAAATCACGAATTTTCTTCAAGGGGCCGACTGCCTCTCCACAATCTCCTGTTTCCGGAAAATGGGTATCGAAATCGAAAACACACCGGATCGGATTCTGGTACACGGTAAAGGGCTCCACGGCCTGAAAGCTCCGGAAGAAATCCTGGATGCCGGAAACAGTGGAACCACCACACGGCTGATTTCCGGTATTCTGGCCGGTCAGAATTTTTCCTGCGAGCTGACCGGCGATGCCTCCATTCAGAAGCGGCCGATGAAACGCATTATTACACCACTTTCCATGATGGATGCTTCGATTGAAAGTATTCGCGGCAATGACTGTGCACCCCTTCGGATTCACGGCCACAGGCTCCACGCTATCCACTATCTTTCACCGGTGGCATCTGCTCAGGTTAAATCCTGTGTGCTTCTTGCCGGACTGTACGGTGACGGGAAAACATCTGTGACGGAGCCGGCTCTTTCCAGAAATCACACAGAAATAATGCTCCGCTCTTTTGGTGCATCACTTTCTTCCAGCAAAACCACTGTTTCCATCCTGCCGGAACCAAAACTGACCGGACAGAAAATCCAGGTTCCAGGCGATATTTCCTCTGCCGCATATTTCATTGCAGCCGGTCTGATTGTCCCAGGTTCTGAAATTCTGATCAAAAATACAGGTATCAATCCCACAAGGGACGGTATTCTCCGCGTCTGCAGTGCAATGAGTGCTGATATCACACGGTTAAATGAAAGAACCTCCGGCGGAGAACCGGTTGCCGATCTTCTGGTGCGGTACACACCTTCCCTGAAAGGATGTGTCATAGAAGGTGACATCATTCCTTCTCTGATTGACGAAATACCTGTTATCGCCGTACTTGCTGCCTATGCGGACGGTACCACCATAATACGGGATGCGCAGGAACTGAAAGTAAAAGAATCCAATCGTCTGGACATTATGGTTCACCATTTGTCTGCAATGGGCGCTGATATCACCGGAACGGATGACGGTATGATCATTCATGGCGGAAAGTCACTGAAGGGAGCCATTCTTGACAGTTTCCTGGATCACCGGATTGCAATGTCTTTTGCCATAGCATCACTGGCTGCGGAAGGTGCCACATCCATTACGAACGCAGAATGTGTGAATATCAGTTACCCTGAATTTTATGAGGATCTGCGCAGGCTTACCAGCTGTGCGGCGCAGCATTAGGGGTACCTTTGTTATGACACAAACAGGATGTTTCAAAGATTTTCTCCACTATGCATTCCTGAATGTACTTGGTATGATCGGATTGTCCTGCTATATACTGGCAGACACCTTTTTTATTTCCAGGGGCATGGGTGCAGACGGCCTTACCGCCCTCAATCTGGCAATCCCCGTATTCAGCCTCATCAGCGGATGCGGACAGATGTTTGCCATGGGCGGTGCCATAAAATATACAATATTAAACAGTCAGGGAAATTCAAAGGATGCCAATCTGGTATTTACCAATACCCTTTGGCTTTCCGTTCTGTTTTCCCTGGTCTTCGTGCTTTCCGGTATTCTGATCCCGGGAAAGATCGCGCATCTTCTGGGAGCTGACAGGACGGTATTTACCATGACAAAAACCTACCTGCAGGTGCTTCTGGTTTTCTCGCCTTTTTTCATGCTGAATTATCTGTTTCAGAACTTTGTGCGCAATGACAAAGCTCCAAAGCTTGCCATGATTGCCATGCTATCCGGAAGTCTTGCTAATATCGCACTGGATTATGTTTTTATTTTTCCTCTACAGCTTGGGATTCTGGGAGCGGTTCTTGCCACCTGCTGTGCGCCCATCATCAGTATGCTGATCCTTTACAGACACAGGAGACGAAGAAAAAACGGGTTCCACCTGGTAAAAACCGGGTTTTGCGGATGGATGATAAAAACCGTCTGTTCCCTGGGCTTTCCATCCCTGATCACGGAAATATCCTCCGGTATCGTTATCCTGGTATTTAACCGGATTCTGATTCCTATGACAGGCAACATCGGCGTGGCAGCATACGGTGTGATTGCCAATCTGTCACTGGTTGTTTTGTCCATTTATACAGGCATTGCGCAGGGTATGCAGCCTCTTGTCAGCCAGGCTTACGGAACCGGGAACATAGGCAGGCTGAAGCGGACCTTACATTATGCACTTTCTTCTGTTGTGCTGCTCTCTGCTCTTTTATATACCATTATATTTGTCTGGGCTGCCCCAATTACTGCCATTTTTAATGAGGAAGGAAACCGACAGCTTGCCGCCATCGCTGTTCCCGGACTTCGGATTTATTTTTCCGGAGCTGTATTTGCCGGTATCAATATTGTGTTTACTCTTTTTTTTGCCGCATCGGAACAGGCCAGGGCTTCACAGACAGTCACCCTGCTGCGGGGTCTGATTCTGATTATCCCATCTGCTTTTCTTCTGGCAGCTGTGTTTGGGACGAACGGTGTATGGCTTTCCTTTCCGGTAACGGAATTTATCGTTTCTGTGCTTGGCAGCATTCTCTACTTTGTCGGCAAAAAAGTATCCATCGATGCCGCATTTTGAAATACTTCATGTGTTTTCGGTGACGCTTTTTTTAATGACAGGGGTCTTCCATCCCTGTCAAGAAAACAGTGTCTGCTCTCCCCTACTGTTCTAAGTTCTTTTATCTTCTGGTCTCGAACCTCATAGCCAAGCTCCAGAATGATTCCGTTATACTTTTTGATGAATACCCTGATTTCCACCAGATCCTCAAAATGAACCATACTCCGGTACTCTGCCATTACTTTTAAGACAGGTGTGATGATTCCAGATTCTTCCATTTGCCGATATCCGATTCCATGGCAGCGCATCCAGTCCACACGTGCCTCCTCAAACCACCGGATATAGTTGGAATGATGAACAATTCCCATCTGATCTGTCTCATAGTATTGCACTCTGTGTGTATATACTTCCTCCATTTAATCACGTAATCCTTTCTGTTTCCAAAATAAAATGATACCAGGGTCAAAAGGTCATGCTGTTCATGCTTGCATGAAAAGGCATGACTTTGGGACCCGCAAAACATGAGAAAGCAGCCATTTTTCGCAGAAAAATGAGCGGATTTCGAATGTTTTTAGGATTTCGTGAGCGTGAAACGCGGAGAAATCCGTAGGTATCAGGGGGGCAAAAACTTTTGACCGCGACATCATAAAATGAGCCAGGGAACAAAGTCCTTTGGACAAAACGGTCATATCAGTCCAAAATGCTTCATGGCAAATGCAATACCATCCTGTTCCACTGTTCTGGTTACATATTCTGTATAAGGATCCAGTACAGGATTATGGGTGCCCATGGCAACCGCATGTGGAACATATTGAAACATTGCCAGGTCATTGCTGCTGTCTCCGAACACATATGCATTTTCCATTTCCATTCCATAATGTTCCAGAACAAAGGCGATGGCACTCGCTTTTGAAAATCCCTTCGGAACTACCTCATAAAATCCGTTTTTCCGGTCGATCAATTCCATATCCCGTTCCAGATTTCTTTTTACAGCTGCAAGATCCGTCTGCTCATCATAATAAAAAACAAACTTATCAAAATCAAAATTATCGTTTTCTATGTAGGTTTCTATGCCAAGTCCCATTGGCCGGAAATATCTTCTGGTGTGCTCTGCCCCCTCAAAACGTGTCATTCTTTCTGGAAAGTAACAGTCCTGAGAACCTTCCAGAACAGGAACCGCATGATATCGATACAACAGATCAATGATTTCCCGTCCTCTCTCATGGGGAATGCTCCTGGAAAACAATACCTGATCCCCCACCATAATATAGGTTCCGCATCCGCAGAGATACCCGGAAAATGGAATCCCTTTCAGTTCCTTCGGAATACTGCAGATGGTTCTACCCGTATTGATAAAAGTAAGATTTCCAAGTTCCTTCGTCCGCTGCAGCGCATCTACTGCACTCTGTGGAATGGTTCCGGTTATATCACTTAAAATGGTTCCATCAATGTCAAAAAACAGCGCTTTTCTCATAAGTCCTCCTCGCATAAAAGCATTTTTGTTTCCCTGGCGGGCAACTCATATTATAATGAATTCAGCTGTTTCTTTCAACCATGTGTTAAAAAAATTGTTTTTCCCATGTCAAGCAGAACCGGACAGGAAAACTAAAATTTTCGGAAACGTCTTTTCTAATTTTGTCTTTTGATATCTCTTACAAGAAATTCGGCTTCCTCGGCATCTGCACGCGCAATTTTAATCTCATAGCTTCGAGACTTATCCTGATCCTTGCCAAGACTTCCGAATCGTCCTCTCATTGTTCCTGCTCCCGGAGCGAGCCATTGTCCTTCCCGGCACACGACATTGTACTTATAGGCAATATTATGTTCTTCCAGAAT
>JALEJP010000080.1 GCA_022769625.1 Lachnospiraceae bacterium
GTCCCAAGGGTTGGGCTGTTCGCCCATTAAAGCGGTACGCGAGCTGGGTTCAGAACGTCGTGAGACAGTTCGGTCCCTATCCGGCGTGGGCGCAGGATATTTGAGAGGAGCTGACCTTAGTACGAGAGGACCGGGTTGGACTGACCTCTGGTGCACCGGTTGTCATGCCAATGGCACGGCCGGGTAGCCAAGTCGGGAAGGGATAAACGCTGAAGGCATCTAAGCGTGAAGCCCCCCTCAAGATGAGATATCCCCCGCAGAAGCGGTAAGACCCCTTGAAGACGACGAGGTAGATAGGGCAGAGGTGGAAGTGCAGCAATGCATGGAGCTGACTGTCACTAATAGGTCGAAGGCTTAACCGAGTAGCGGAAGCTGCAAGGTTCAGGGAAAGCGGAAGCAGGATAGAAGAGATGTTTAAGATGGATAGAGTAATCTGTATGCAGTTTTGAAGGTACATGTTTTATGACAGCAGAAAGTTTAAATGGATGCTCTCTGTTTGATACCGTAGACAATCAGCCTGTAACTTTTACAGCAGGATCAGCTGGTTGGATACGGTTTTTTTGTATTTCGATTATGGGAGCACAAAGCAATCCGGTATAGAAGAGAGAGGAGATAGAGCAATGGAACAGACGGAAAAAGAAACGTTTTTTCAGGAGGTACAGGATGCAGAGCTGGTACTTGTTGGAATCGGAAGTGAGTTTTCTGTAAAGCAGGCAGACAGGGAATCGCTACTGTGTGCTTACAACAGACTTGCTTCTCTGCTTCAGGGGAAAAATTATTTTTTGCTGACAATCAATACAGATGATCTGATTTTTGAGTCCGATCTGGAGAAAGGACGTATGGTCGCCCCCTGTGGAAGTGAGAAGACCGGAAATGTTGTGACAAATGAGAATTACGATGAGTCCTGGTATCTGCCGCAGTGGCAGAAATATCGTATGTGGCTGCAGGGAACGGTCAACCGCAGACTTTGTATTCTTGAATTGGGGGTTGGGATGGAATATCCGACGGTGATACGTTTCGCGTTTGAGAAGGTTGCATATTTGAATCAGAAATGTGTGATGTACCGTGTGCATGAAAAGCTTGCCTTTTTGACACCGGAAATGAAAGACCGCGGTATTCCGGTTTCGGAAAATGCAGTTTCTTTTGTTTCTTCTTTGCAATTGTAAAAAATTATGTTAGAATAAAACCATACGATAGTAACGGGGAACGAGCGGTCGCAGACCGCGGAAAACAATGTATGCAAGGAGGGTTTTATGGAAAAAAGGGCGGTGAAGATCCATTCAAAGGTAAACAACAATGTGATTCTCAGAGTGATCAAAGGTCATTTTGCTACGACCCATTCTCACATCAATTATTTCATGGATATGACAGGTTTAAAGTCAAGATTGAGTGAGGCCAAGGGTGCTGCACATGTACTGGCGAGAAAATATGAGACCACTACCGTGGTGGATACCATTGTTTGTATCGATGGTTGTGAAGTGGTTGGAGCTTATCTAGCAGATGCTCTGACTCAGGCGGGAGTCATGTCTCTGAATCAGCATCAGACCATTTATGTATCGACTCCGGAATATCATACCGGCGGTCAGTTGATTTTCCGTGACAATACACAGATGATGATTCGGGGAAAAAATGTGATTCTTCTGATGGCAAATGTTACGACCGGAAAGACACTGGATCGTGCACTGGAGTGCATTGAATACTATGGCGGAAAAACAGTTGGCATTGCTGCGATATTCAGTGTGATCAATGTTGCTCGAGGAATCGAGATTAATTGTATTTTCTCGGAGAAGGATGTACCGGATTATATGACCTATGAACCGGAGCGTTGCCCATTGTGTCAGGAAAATGTGAAGATTGATGCGATGGTAAACAGCTACGGATATTCTAAGATATAAGAAGTACCGGGAAATTCTTTATCGGAGCAGTCCGGGTTCTGTGTTGTATAAAATCTTAAAATATGCTAAACTAAAGGGGATTGTTGGAGACAGTGAGGTTTCCGGCACTCCCCTTTTTTAACCTGCAGGGAACGATGTTTCCATGGAGAAATGACGGGAGATTGTGTCATGCGGCATATTTTTTGCCGGAGCGCAAAAACAGCAGGCGGAACTTTTGTTCTGACAATAGAAAGCAGGAGGAAAACATGATTGCGATTTTAGACTATGATGCTGGAAATTTAAAAAGTGTGGAGAAGGCACTGATCCGTCTGGGAGAAGAGGCGGTTATAACAAGAGACCGCAGCGTAATTTTGGGAGCGGATAAGATTATTTTGCCAGGCGTGGGGGCGTTTGGTGATGCGATGGGTAAATTAAAGGAATTTGGCCTGGACCAGGTGATACATGAGGTTGTGGATCGGGGAACGCCATTTCTTGGTATCTGTCTGGGACTTCAGCTTTTGTTTGAGCGAAGTGAAGAGACTCCAGGAGTGGAGGGTCTTGGCATCCTGAAAGGCGAGATATTGCGTATACCTGATGCAGAAGGCCTGAAAATACCGCATATGGGATGGAATTCCCTGCAGCTTAAGAATAACGGAAGACTGTTTCGGGGAATTTCCGGAAATCCCTATGTATATTTTGTTCATTCCTATTATCTGAAGGCAGCAGAGCCTGAAATTGTGAAAGCATCTGCCTGGTACAGTACCACGATTCACGCATCTGTGGAGAAAGATAACGTATTTGCCTGCCAGTTTCATCCGGAGAAAAGCAGTGAACTGGGACTGCACATTTTAAAGAATTTTGCTGCCATAGGAAAGGAGGATCGCTGAAATGTTTACAAAAAGAATTATTCCGTGTCTGGATGTACATAATGGGCGTGTGGTAAAAGGAGTAAATTTTGTTAATCTGAAGGATGCAGGCGATCCGGTTGAGATTGCGGCAGCTTATGATAAGGCAGGAGCCGATGAGCTTGTTTTTCTTGATATCACAGCTTCTTCCGATGCCAGGGCCACCGTTGTGGATATGGTGCGCAAAGTGGCGGAGCAGGTTTTCATTCCGTTTACAGTGGGTGGAGGTATTCGGACCATAGAGGACTTTAAAGTACTGCTTCGGGAAGGCGCAGATAAAATCTCTATCAACTCTTCGGCCATCAATGATCCCACATTGATTAGCCGTGCGGCAGATAAATTCGGAAGCCAGTGTGTGGTGGTAGCAATCGATGCGAGACGAAGAGATGATGGAAGCGGATGGAATATTTACAAAAATGGAGGACGCATTGATGTGGGAATCGATGCGGTGGAATGGGCAATGCGCGTGGACAGGCTTGGAGCAGGAGAGATTCTGCTGACCAGTATGGACTGCGACGGAACCAAGGCGGGATACGACCTGGAGCTTACGAAAATCATTGCGGAAAATGTATCTGTTCCGGTGATCGCGTCCGGAGGTGCCGGCACGAAAGAACACTTTTATGATGTATTGACAGAGGGAAAGGCAGATGCAGCGCTGGCCGCTTCGCTGTTCCATTACAAAGAACTGGAAATTCGCCAAGTCAAGGAATATCTGCGCGGACGAGAGGTACCGGTGAGACTGTAGAAAAGGGGGAAGATCCATGCCGCCGGTCAGTAATGACTGGCTTGCTCCGCTTAAGCCGGAATTTGGTAAGCCATACTATGCAAAATTATATAAAACCGTGATGCAGGAGTATCACACAAAAACGATTTATCCACCGGCAGATGACATTTTTAATGCGTTTGCTTTTACGCCGCTTAAGGATGTCAAGGCAGTGATACTGGGACAGGATCCTTATCATGGAGAGGGGCAGGCACATGGACTTTGTTTTTCTGTAAAGCCTGATGTGGAGATACCGCCGTCTCTGGTGAATATTTACCAGGAGCTGCACGATGACTGCGGATGTTACATACCGGATAATGGTTATCTGACGAAATGGGCGAAGCAGGGGGTATTGATGCTGAACACAGTGTTGACGGTGCGTGCCCACCAGGCAAATTCGCACAGAGGAATTGGTTGGGAGGAATTTACGGATGCGGCCATTCGTATTTTGGATCAGGAGGACAGGCCCATGGTATTTTTATTGTGGGGACGTCCGGCTCAGATGAAAAAATCAATGCTGCATAACCCGAAGCATTTGATTTTGGAGGCGCCTCATCCAAGCCCGCTCTCGGCATATCGTGGATTTTTTGGATGCAGGCATTTCAGTAAGACAAATGAATTTCTGAAAGCAAATGGACTTGAGCCTATTGACTGGCAGATTGAGAATTGCCATGGGAAGAAATGAGCGTTCCTGTTATTTGTGAGTTATTTTATGTCCATTTGTCCCTTGGCTCATTTTATGATGTTGGGGTCAAAAGTCTTTGCCCCCCTGATACCTACGGATTTCTCCGCGTTTCACGCTCACGAAATCCTGAAAACATTCGAAATCCGCTCATTTTTCTACGAAAAATGGCTACTTTCTCATGTTTTGCGGGTCCCAAAGTCATGCTTTTTCATGCAAGCATGAACAGCATGACCTTTTG
>JALEJP010000082.1 GCA_022769625.1 Lachnospiraceae bacterium
AAAAAGGAGAGGTGTTGGCGGTTCTGCATGCCAATTCCAGAGAAAAAGCAGCGGAGGCCAAAGCAAGGTTTTTGAAGGCGTACACATTTTCCAATTCGCCGTGTGAAAAGAGAAAGCTGATACTTGGCAGTGTGGAATGATTGACATTTGGTCTCATTTTCAATATAATACAGGATTATTGGACAAAGAGGTCTGCCGGAAATATGGCAGGCCTTTTTTCGATGATGCGGAAACAGACATTGTGTCTGCGCGAGAATCCTTTTGATTTGCGCATCTGTTTTGGCATTGCAGAGAAAAAGGAATAAACCGGAAGGAGAACAACAATGATTCAGGTATCGCAACTGGCAGAATTTGATTTTTACAAAAATTTTCGTCTGGCTGCCGGGAAAAAAGGGCTGGGAAGACGGATTTCAAACGTAATCATCATGGAATATGAAAGTGTCATAAGGGATTATTCAGGATTTAATGAGGGTGATTTTGTCATGACTTCTCTGTTTTTTGCAAAGCAGGATGAGTCTCTGGTAAAGGATGCCATGATGCATTTGCTGAACCTTGGGGTGTCGGGTATTGCCATCAAGACGGTTACTTTTCAGAGTATTTCCCGGGAAATTTTAGATCTTGTGGATGAGCGGGAAATTCCGGTTTTTTATTTTGATACTGTTTATATGGAAGATATTATCATTGCGGTCGCAGAATTTCAGAAGACAGAAGACCAATACAGCTATTTTGAAAAAATTATAGATGATCTGCTTACCTTTCAGGGAAAACAGGAATTGATTGAGACATTGCTGACGCAGAATCAGCTTAGCAGGGAATATTTTTATTCGGCACTTTACATCGGTACCAATACGGAAGGGCATACCGGCAGAAATTTACGGCTGATCAATAAGCTTTTTTATGACATTCGGAAATATCAGGACTCTATGAATTTTATTAGTATGCGATACCGCGGAGGTGTACTGTTACTATTTTATTACGAAGAGGAGCGTGTGGACTGCGGACCTGATATGAGCAGTCTGCTGGACAAACTGAATTTTTACTGGGAAGATATGAGCGTATCGGCGGCAGATGTGCTGACCGAGGCGGGAAAACTGGATGATCTGTTGAAAAGCTGTTTATATACGGAGAAAATAAGAAAAAAGAAAGGAATAAAAAGACTGTCTTACAGCGAACTGGGGATTAAAAAATATCTGCTTCCTTATATGGGATCCTTTGTGGTGGATGCTGCGCTGGAACAGCTTTCTGTCATTGAGGAATATGACAGAAAACATGAAAGTGTGCTGTTTGATACGCTGAATGTGTATGTTCAGAATGGCTGTCTGATTAGACCTGCGGCAGAGGCTCTGTATCAGCATCCCAATACAATTCGCTATCGGATATCAAAGATAGCTATGCTTTTGCATATGGAGGATTCCCGGGAATTTGACTTTTTCAGCAAGTTGATGATTGAACTGAAAGAACTTTCCAGTATTAGCAGTTTGTAAATTTTACAAAAAAACGGATTTTATTTTGTAATCTGAAATATTGCAAACATGGAAGGGGAATTGTATCATAAATGCAAAGATGCAAAGGCGCCTGGGAGTTCTATCCTGTGTGCCTTTTTTATATGTCAATGTTTAAATGGAATACTGATATAGGATGAGGTGAATCTATGTTTGTAAAAAACGGAACAGGTGTCCTGAAAAAAGTTCTCGTTTCAAGACCTGACTATCTGAAACCAGCCCCAATCAATGAAATTGCAAAAAAATGGGAAAAGACCACAATGGATGCTGCGCGGATGTGTAAAGGAAGGCTATATTCTGGGGAATTTTAAGCTGCCTCTTCGTTATAAAGAACATATGGATTATGAGCAGAAAATGAGAGAACTGGGTATTCCGGTGATTGCCAGAGTAGAGCATGGTCTGTTTGAAGGAGGAGATTTTGCTTTCCTAAATGAGACAACCATAGCCGTTGGAATGGCCGACCGAACAAATGAAACCGGTGTGGAGGAAATCCGTACGCAGCTTGCGCCATATGGTTACCGGGTGATAGGGGTGCCTTTGAATCCGGCTTATCTTCATCTGGATATGTGTTTCAATCTGGTGGACGATCATCTGGCAGTTGCTTATTATAATGGGTTGCCGGATGCGTTTCGTGAGGAATTAAAGAAGTTGGAAGTAAAGATCATTCCGGTGTCGGAGGAAGCAATTTTCGCACACGGATGTAATCTTCAGGCATTGGGAAATCACCGCGTCATTTCTCTTTCCAGGAATAAGGAGGTCAACCGGGAGATGGAAAAGAATGGGATGGACGTCATAGAACTTCCAATTACAGAAATATTAAAAGCCGGAGGTGGTCCGCACTGTATGGAACTGCGCAGGGCAATCGGCGGAATTTTCGGGTTTGGGCCGGAACAGGTTTTTGTTGGAAACGGTGCAGATGAAGTGCTGGGATTTTGTATGCTGAGTTTCTTTAAATCAGGGATGAAAATCTGCTTTCCGGATATCACCTATGATTTTTACCGGACGTATGCTAAAACCTACCGTCTGGATTTTAAACAGTTTCCTCTGAAAGAGGACTTTACAGTTAATGTGGAAGATTGTAATCACTGATTATCCGAAAGTTTTGCAAAGAGATATTTCTTATGAAATAGAATTGTTTAAAAAGAATCTCCCAATGTAGAGGTTCTGGTGACGGAATATACAGATAAAGAAGCGTGGATACGTAAAGTGCAGGATGCAGATGCACTGATCTTTGCATTAAGCCGCGGTATCAAACATTATGAGCATCAAATTGATGAAAACAGGAAATGGGATTATAACTCTCTGTCCGGACTCAGAAGAATTTCCGGACAGACACTTGGCATTTGTGGCTATGGAAAAATCGGAAGGATGGTGGCAGAGAAGGCAAGGGCGTTGGGGATGAAAGTGATTGCCTGGTCCCCGCATCTTACATGTGCACAGGCAGAGCGTGAAGAGATTGAGGTGGTTGACAAAGAGGCGCTTTTTAAACGGAGTGATATTATTACAAATCATATGGCGCAGTCAATCGAAAACTATCATTTTTTTGATCAGTCTGCTTTTGAAAAGATGGAACGGGCACCGCTCTTTATTAATGTGGGAAGAGGAGAGGCTGTAGATGAAGCCGCGCTGGTAAACGCACTGGACAAGGGCCTAATCCGGGGAGCCGGTTTGGATGTACTGGAAAGTGAAAATCCGGATTTAGAGAAAAATCCATTGCGAAACCGGGAAAATGTGATATTGACACCTCATGCGGCGTTTTATTCACAGGACTCCATGCGGGCGCTGCAGGTGATATCCTGTATGAATCTGATTTATTTCCTGAAAGGAGAATATGAGGCTGTTCAATGGCTGGTAAATGAAAAGCAGCTTTCTTTTTTGCATACAAAAAAACCGTGATTTTGTGTGCCGTATCTTTACCCGGAAAAGATTGAAAAATCACAGCGAAATTGCTAAAATATATGAAACAAATCCGATAGAAAGACAGGGGAAATGAAATGTTTCATATTATACCCGGGAATTTTTTTGTCCCGTTATCCTCACCAAACAGAATTGTATACTGGGAATGTATCTGCAGGCTGTTTTCCACAATGGAACATCAGCTTTCTTTTGGTGTGGAAAGAGAAGTGCTGGCGGATGAGCTGGAGTAT
>JALEJP010000037.1 GCA_022769625.1 Lachnospiraceae bacterium
TGGCTGCCTGCAATCAGAAGTACCTTTCCGCAGGAACCCTTATTGTCTGTGGCATGCCTTACAGGCAGCCTCGAAAAATCCGTTTTGTCATAGCAGTAAAAAACAGGTCTCATGCCCTGCAGGCTTTCTTTTGTGATGCCGATCTGGCTGCAAATAATTTTTCCTGTGTAATCTCTGCCTTTTCCGATATAAAGGCCAGGCTGTTCAAAAGCAAATGTCACGGTGAGGTCTGCCTTTACGGCAATGCCCCTTACTGCTCCTGTATTTCCATCGATACCGGATGGGATGTCAACGGCAAGCACAAAAGCCGGACTCTGATTGATCTGTGCAATCCACTGCGCGGAATCGCCGGTGATATTCCTGGAAAGTCCGATGCCAAACAGCGCATCTACTATAACAGTATATTCATTCATATTGGGGTTACCACAAAAAGTTACGCCGTACGTTTCACATATCTTTTTTTGTACAGCAGTCTGAGAAGTGCAGGAGGCTTCTTTTCCTGCAAAAAGGACTGTTACATCAATTCCTTCCAGAAAAAGAAGGCGTGCAATTGCCAGTCCGTCCCCACCGTTGTTTCCGGATCCGCACACTACAAGTACCTTCCGAAGAGAAGCACCACTGTCCTGCAGAGCATCCACGCAGGCCAGCGCTGCCCGTTCCATCAGAACCAGGGAAGGCATTCCAAATTTCTCCATGGTAACCTGGTCACAGTTTTTCATTTCTTCCTTTGAGAGAAGTATCCTCATCTGTTTCCTCCATTCAACAGAACACACAGGGTAAAAGAATTTTGCTGTTACAAATACAAAGGGCGCGTTACAGTCTGTTTCTGAAAAACAGACCATAAACGGGCATGCTTTACATGCCGCCTCGCGCCTTAAATCAGTCCTGGTTTCAACTGGGATGCTCTTTATTGTAACGGTTGATGTTATACGAAAGCTGCATAAGACTTTCTGAAAGATGAACATTTTCAATGATCACATCTTTTGGAAGGTGCAGATCCGTGTGTGCAAAATTCCAAATTGCCCGCACACCGTTTTCAACCAGTATATCTGCCATCTTTTTGGCATTTTGCTTCGGAAGTGTCAAAGCAGCAATCTGAATATCATTTTCCTGTAAAAACTCCGGAAGCTCATCTACCATCCGTATCTCGATACCACGGACGGTCACACCCTTCAGGGATGGATTCACGTCGAAAAGTCCCTTTACAAGAAAACCATTTTTTTCAAATTTCACATAATTTGCAAGAGCCTGTCCAAGATTACCGGCTCCTACGATAATAATATTGTAATCCCGATCCAGCCCCAGGATTTTACCGATCTCCGTATGGAGATGTTTTACATTATACCCATACCCCTGCTGTCCAAAACCACCAAAATTATTGAGATCCTGCCGGATCTGAGATGCTGTCACCTGCATGCGCTCACTCAGCTCGTTGGATGAAATGCGCTCTGTGCCGGATTCCAGAAGCTCTCCCAGATAGCGGTAGTATCTTGGCAGTCTTTTTATGACAGCCCTTGAAATCTCCTTTTCCTCCACTTACATACCTCCTGTTGTAAAAAGACTGGCACACAGGATGTCAAATGACTGGAATTTTTCATTCGGTGCACCGGTCTTTTGTCTGTTTTATAACTGTTTTGAAATCTTTAAAGCTGTACGGTTACAAAGATATCATAAATTGCTTTGATTGCCGTTTCGAAGTCCTGATTGCTGACACCGATGATGATGTTCATTTCGCTGGAACCCTGATCAATCATTTTAACATTGACATTTGCGTGAGCCAGTGCTGAGAAGATACGACCGGCTGTCCCCCTCTGGGACTTCATGCCGCGTCCTACAACGGCAACCAGTGCCAGATCTGATTCCAGATAAACAGAATCCGGATCAACGGCACGATGAATGCCTGCCAGAACCTTCTGTTCTTTTTCTTCGAACTCAGACTGATGCACAAATACAGACATCGTGTCGATACCAGATGGCATATGTTCGATGGAAATACCATTTTCTTCAAATACGGACAGTATCCTGCGACAGAAACCGATTTCTGAATTCATCATATCTTTTTCAATGTTAATAGCCGCAAATCCTTTTTTGCCTGCAATTCCCGTAATCGTATACCTTGGTTTTCTGCAGGTATTTTCCACGATCAGTGTGCCGGGATCCTCCGGACGGTTTGTGTTCCGGATATTGATTGGGATTCCTTCCTGACGAACCGGGAAAATAGCCTCTTCATGAAGAACGGTTGCACCCATATAGGCCAGTTCACGCAACTCAACATAAGTGATGGTATTGATCACTTTCGGATTTTTAATGATATGAGGATCGGTGATAAGAAAACCGGATACATCGGTCCAGTTCTCGTATAAATCAGCATGAATCGCTTTTGCAACCAGGGAACCTGTCACATCGGAACCACCTCTTGAGAAGGTCTTTACGGTACCATCCAGATCAGCTCCATAAAAGCCAGGGATAACCGCGTTTTTGCACTGGCTGAGACGGGCGGAAAGCTTTTCATTTGTTGTATCCGCGTCAAAGCTTCCATCTTCATGGAATACGATCACTTCGGCGGCATCAATAAACTCATATCCAAGATAATGGGACATGATAATACCATTTAAATATTCACCGCGGGATGCCGCATAATCCGTTCCCGCCAGATTTCTGAAATTTTCGGCAATGCACTCAAACTCTCCATCCAGAGACAGCGTAAGAGATAATCCATCAATAATTTCCTGATATCTTGCACGGATGGCTGCCAGGTCAGAAGAAAAATCTTCTCCTGCTTCTGCTTTTGCATAGCATCCGTAAAGCATATCTGTAACTTTGATATCTCCGTCAAACCTTTTGCCAGGTGCGGAAGGAACTACAAATCTTCTTTCTTTGTCGGAACGGATGATGTCACCGACCTTTTTAAACTGCTCTGCACTTGCAAGAGAACTTCCTCCAAATTTTACTACTTTTCTCATGCCTTTTTCCTCCTGAAATTTCATAACTGTTTATATAGAAAAAGTACAGTTACACGCTGCCTTTTATCATACCGCAAAACCTTCTGTTCGTCCAGAGCATTTTTTGAAAATTGCTGGTGTAAAAGAACAAAATATGGTAAGATGGCTTACAGAAAAGGAAACAAAAGCGAAAAAGGGGAGAAAACCATGATTTTAGCCTGTCAGAACATCAACAAGTCCTTTGGTGAAAAGGTTATTCTGAAGGACGTGTCATTTCATATAGAAGAAAAAGAAAAAGCAGCCATTGTAGGTATAAACGGTGCCGGAAAATCAACGCTTTTAAAAATAATTATGAAAGAACTTTCCTCGGACTCTGGTGAGGTAATTCTTGCACGTGACAAGACGATCGGATATCTGGCACAGCACGAGGCAGTATCCAGCGGAAACACCATTTATGAAGAACTACTGGAAGTTAAAAAGGATATTTTTGAACTGGAACACAGGATTCGTTCTCTTGAGCATCGGATGAAAAGTCTGAACGAAACGGAACTGTCACAGATACTGGAGCTTTACAATCGCCTGAATACAGAATTTGAACAAAAAAACGGATATGCCTGCCGCAGTGAAATCACAGGTGTCCTGAAAGGACTGGGCTTTGAAGAAAGCGAATTCAATAAACAGGTGGATACACTCTCCGGCGGACAGAAAACACGGGTAGCTCTGGGAAAACTGCTGTTGACCAGACCGGACATCATTCTTCTGGATGAGCCCACCAACCATTTGGATATCAACTCCATTGCATGGCTCGAGAATTTTCTGATCAATTATGACGGAGCTGTCATTATCGTGGCACATGACCGTTATTTTCTGAACCGTGTGGTAACAAAGGTAGTTGAGATTGAAAATGGAAGGGCCAGCACATTTCCCGGGAATTATTCCACATATTCCGAAAAGAAGGCCAGACTGCGGGAAGCAGCTCTGAAAGCATGGATGAATCAGCAAAAAGAGATCCGACATCAGCAGGAAGTCATTGATAAGCTGAAGTCTTTTAATCGTGAAAAATCCATTAAACGTGCGGAAAGCCGCGAAAAAATGCTGGAAAAGATAGAAATACTGGAAAAGCCGGATACGGAAACAAAAGAGCTGAAGCTGACTCTGGAGCCAAGGATTACAAGCGGCAATGACGTATTGACGGTAAAAGGACTCGCAAAGTCTTTTGGCAGCAATCAACTTTTTTCAGATTTGAACTTTGACATCAAACGCGGCGAAAGGGTTGCCATCATTGGAAACAACGGGACAGGAAAAACTACAATTTTAAAAATAATCAATCAAATTACAGAGGCAGATCGGGGTACCTTTACACTTGGCAGCAAAGTACACATTGGTTATTATGATCAGGAGCATCATGTTCTCCATATGGAAAAAACGTTATTTGATGAAATTTCCGATGATTATCCGTCACTTACCAACACGGAAATACGCAATGTGCTGGCAGCATTTTTATTCACCGGAGACGATGTCTTTAAACAGATCAAAGATTTGAGCGGCGGAGAACGCGGACGTGTATCACTGGCAAAGCTTATGCTCTCGGAAGCCAATTTCCTGATTCTGGATGAGCCCACCAACCACCTGGATATCCTCTCCAAAGAGATTCTTGAGCAGGCATTGAAGCGCTATACCGGAACCGTACTCTATGTCTCCCATGATCGATATTTTATTAACCAGACTGCAACCAGGATTCTGGAACTGACCGGAAATACACTGATTAATTATATCGGGAATTACGATTACTACCTTGAAAAAAAGGAGGAGCTGACGAAAATATATGCTCCTGCTGCCGCAAAGCAGGAAGTAGAAGCACAATTCTCCGAAAGCAGCGGCAAGCTCAGCTGGCAGCAGCAGAAGGAGGAACAGGCAAAACTGCGTAAACGCCAGAATGACCTGAAAAAAACAGAGGATCGCATCCACGAACTGGAAACCCGGGATAGTGAGATTGATATTCTTATGACTCAGGAAGAAATATATACAGATGTGGCAAAGTGTATCCAGCTGAACAATGAAAAGGCATCTATTGCAGAAGAGCTTGAGAAATTATATGAACTTTGGGAAGAGCTGGCAGAATGAAAAATACTGCGTATCCATTATATATATGGTACGCAGTATTTTTATTGAGATAACAGAACGCTCACTTACTCAGCTTATCGGTTGCTTATTCATTCTTACAGTCTTGTTTCCAGCTCTTTGCGAATGGTCAAAATGAAATCCTTACTGTTTAATACCGTCGGATTCTCCAGTGAAGTGATCAGAGCAAGATCTTTCGTCATTTTTCCGCTCTCAATGGTTGCAAGCGTAGCTGCCTCGAGTTTATCTGCAAAAGCGCATAATTCTGTGATACCATCCAGCTCGCCGCGCTTTCTTAAAGCACCTGTCCATGCAAAAATGGTTGCGACAGAATTTGTGGATGTCTCTTCTCCCTTTAAATATTTGTAATAATGACGCTGTACCGTGCCATGAGCTGCCTCGTATTCAAAATTACCATCCGGAGAAACGAGTACAGAGGTCATCATAGCAAGAGATCCAAAGGCAGAAGAAACCATGTCACTCATGACATCTCCGTCGTAATTTTTGCATGCCCAGATAAAACCTCCCTCTGCTTTCATAACACGTGCCACCGCATCATCGATCAGGGTGTAAAAATAAGTGATGCCTGCTTTCTCGAATTTATCTTTATACTCTTTTTCAAAAATTTCCTGAAAAATATCTTTGAAAGTGTGATCATATTTTTTGGAGATTGTATCCTTTGTCGCAAACCAGAGATCCTGTCTGGTATCCAGCGCGTAATTAAAGCAGCTTTTTGCAAAACTGCGGATAGACTTTTCTGTATTATGCATTCCCTGCAGCACACCCGGTCCCTCAAACTGATGGATCAGTTCTCTTGTCTCTGTCCCATCTTCTGCTGTAAATACAAGTTCCGCCTTACCTGCTGTGGGAACTTTTATCTCAGAGGCCTTGTAGACATCACCGTAGGCATGTCTTGCCAGTGTGATCGGCTTTTTCCAGTTGCGAACACAGGGATCAATTCCTTTCACAACAATCGGAGTACGGAATACCGTACCATCCAGAATCGCACGAATGGTACCGTTTGGACTTTTCCACATTTCTTTTAACTGGTACTCCGTCATGCGGGCAGCATTTGGAGTGATGGTTGCGCATTTCACGGCAACTCCATATTTTTTCGTGGCGTTTGCGCTGTCGATGGTTACCTGATCATCCGTTTCATTGCGGTGTTCCAGCCCCAGATCATAATATTCTGTTTTCAGATCAATAAACGGTGTGAGAAGCTCATCTTTTATAATTTTCCAGAGAATACGTGTCATTTCATCTCCGTCCATTTCAACCAGCGGCGTTGTCATTTTGATTTTTTCCATAATGTCCTCCTTTGGTGCTACTCTTCCAGCAATTTTTCGATTTGTGTGTAATGGTTGTTTTTGATTGAATTCAAAATATGCAGTGTCGCAAGTCTGTCCGCTTCATCTGAATCATGAGCTTTGATTGCCTGGAGCACTGCTTCATGTTCTTTTGTTGACTGTTCTGCTCTGGATTCTTTTTTCAGGGCATTTTTACGGACCTGCTGAACATACTGATGAAAAACCTTCAGTTCATGCTCCAGAATTTTACTTTTACAGGCTTCATAGAGAAGTCGGTGAAAACGGCTGTCCAGCTTGAAGAGCTGATCATAATGTCCGTTTTTTTCATGAAATTTTGTAAGCATAATCGTTTCTTCCATCTCTTCCAGGGTGGATGCATCAATGCGCTCGGCTGCCATCCTGGCACACAGTCCTTCCAGTCTTGCGCGAATCAGGTAAATATCCTGTACATCCTGATCGGATATGCCATTCACATAAGCTCCCCGGTTTGGAACCATGGTCACGAGACCTTCCAGCTCCAGCTGGCGCAGAGCTTCGCGTACCGGCGTGCGGCTGACCCCAAGTTCTTTTCCGATCGCTGCTTCCCGCAGCTCATCCCCGTGCTGGTAGTGTCCGTTCAGAATATCCTCCCGAAGCTTCTGAAAAACTACCTCATAACTGCTCAACCTTATCCTCCTGTCATACTAACGCAAACTGAAGCTTTTTGCAACTTTCTTCAATCACTTTTACAAGTTCCTCATCTGTGATGACGGTCACACGACCATCTTCATACTGTTTGTCCACCCATTCTTTTACCCTGGCAACAAGAGGACAGTCCTTGGACAGCTTCTTTTCATTCGGCAGCCGGTAATAGTTGTTGATCCAGTGTGCAATGCCCGCAAGGCCGGAGGTATTGGATACTGCAACTCTTGCCGGACGGTTCAGAAATTTTTCCGTATCAAAAATATTATAAATTTCTTCATTTTTCAGAAGTCCATCTGCATGAATACCAGCTCTTGTTACGTTAAAATTATTGCCTACAAACGGAGTTCTGGATGGGATCGGATAGCCGATTTCTTTTTCGTAGTATTCGGCCATTTCTGTAATGACTCTTGTATCCATACCATCCAGTGTTCCCCGAAGCTGTGCATATTCAAAAACCATCGCTTCCAGAGGAGTATTTCCGGTGCGCTCTCCAATTCCAAACAGAGAACAGTTTACACCGCTTGCACCATACAGCCATGCGGTGGTGGAATTACTCACTGCTTTATAGAAATCATTATGTCCATGCCATTCAATCATCTCAGAAGGAACACCGGCATGCACCATCAGACCATAGATGATACCCTGCACGGAACGTGGAATCACTGCACCGGCATAGTTTACGCCATATCCCATGGTATCACAGCATCGAACCTTAACCGGTATCTCATATTCCTTTGAAAGCTTCATAAGTTCTAAACAGAATGGAATCACATAGCCGTAGATATCTGCTCTGGTGATATCCTCCAGATGGCATCTGGGGCTGACACCGATCTCCAGACATTCTTTGACAACACTCAGATAATGCTCCATAGCCTGTTTTCTTGTCATTTTCATTTTATAGAATATATGATAATCCGAGCAGCTTACCAGGATTCCAGTCTCTTTTAAACCAATATCACGGACCAGTTCAAAGTCCTTCTTGCTTGCGCGGATCCAGCTGGTGATTTCCGGAAAGGAATAACCGCACTCCATACATTTATACACCGCATCCCGGTCTTTTTTGCTGTACAGAAAGAATTCGCACTGGCGAATCTTCCCATTGGGACCGCCAAGCCGGTGCATATATTCATACAGGCGGACGATCTGTTCGGTTGTATAGGGTGCTCTGGACTGCTGTCCGTCACGGAACGTTGTATCTGTAATCCAGATTTCATCCGGCATATGATGAGGAACGATGCGATCATTGAAAGCAATCTTGGGAATTTCCTCATAAGGGAAGAGATTGTGGAACACGTTTGGTGTCTCAACATCTACCAGTGGGTACATGTGTTCCTCAAGCTGCAGCAGGTTTGTGTGGGGGTCAAATTTTACTTTTCTGTTTTCCATTTTCCATTTCCTTCCTGAGACTGTAATGATTCCGAATGATATCGTTGAAAATATCTAATTCGCGAAAGCTTACAGCGGAAGCTTTGCTTCCTTACAACATTTTAGTATAATTGTATACAATTATACTATTTATGTCAAGAGCGAATTGACATCTATGGCACCCCACCCCTGACGAGATTTCGGAAGGTTCAGGTTCCTGGCACAGTTTTTTAACCGCATTTTTACTTCCACATTAGTAAGATAAGGCTCCTGCTGCAGCAGGAGTGCAACCGCGCCTGATACAACAGGAGCAGCCATGGAGGTACCGCTCTTTGAACAATAATTTTTTCGTTTTCGAATACAATCATTGCAGCAGGAACGGATATTGGATCCGGGTGCAGTGATTTCCGGCTTACAAATACATTCCTGCGTAGGCCCTCTTCCGGAATAACAACCATTTGGAAAAGCACAGTCATCGTAAGCTCCTACCGTGATCACTTTCCGGCTGTTTCCAGGGGCTGTGATGCTCCCGTTTTCCGGTCCCATATTCCCGGCGGCTGCCACTACCACAATTCCGGCATCCCAGGCTTCTTCCATACATGCAATCAGTTCTGTGTTTTTCTCTTTCTGACTGTTTATGGCACCTACAGACACATTTAAAATGCGAATCCCATATGTGCTGCAGTTTTCCAGTATCCAGTGTACGCTCTCCACAACCTGGTCTTTTGATCCGTTTCCCTCCCGGTCCAGCACTTTAACGGCTACAATGGAGGCTTTTGGTGCAATTCCGGCATAGCGGCCGCCGGAAAGCTTTCCACTTCCACAGCATATTCCTGCCACGTGTGTACCGTGACCACTGTCATCGTAAGGTCTGATTTTTTGGTTCCGGAAATCTCGAAAAGCGAGAATCCTGTCTTCAAAGTCCGGATGAGGATAGATTCCGGTATCCAGAAATGCTACCGTAACCCCCTCCCCGTTAATATGCCTGCGATGGGCGGATGGGGTGTTTGTAATGCTCCTTACCCGATACATAATGACATTTCGCTTTTTTATTACTATATGTCTTTTGGCCTTCATAGGATAATATCAAATCGCTGAAAAAGGAAAGATGTCGTATGCCTTCGCCTATCCAGCGGGAAATGATTCTGTCAGAAGAGTATTTTGATGTCATTACACCAATTACAGGGACATCAGCAGCCTTTGAAGAAGTATACCAGAACTTTGGCGCACAGGTACTTTTTCCGGGCTACGGGATTTTGCACGTCAGACAGCAGTATGCTGTTCCCCAGCTTTTAAATATCATAGGATATTCCAATATTCCTAAATTATATGGCCTGATGGATACAACAGCTCTGGAAAGCTCCGGAATCCTCAAGGTGCAGATGCAGCCCACACTTGGCTATCAAGGAAAAGGTGTTCTGATGGGATTTCTGGATACCGGAATTGACTTTACACATCCAGCATTTCTGACATCAGACGGAAAAAGCAGAATTTTCCGCATCTGGGATCAGACGGTTCAAACCGGAAACAGTCCGGAAGGATTCTTTTATGGTTCGGAATATACAAAAGAAATGTTGGACGATGCACTTTCCCAGGAACATCCTTTCAACGCCGTTCCCACGAAAGATGAAAATGGACACGGGACATTCCTTGCAGGCACAGCCGCTGGAAGCGTGATCCCGGAAGACAATTTCAGTGGTGCTGCACCGGAATGTGAAATCATCATGGTCAAATTGAAACCGGCAAAAGAAAATCTCAGGGATTTTTTTCTGATTCGCGAATCAGCCATTGCATACCAGGAGACAGATATCATGTTTGCACTCCGTTATCTGATACAAATCGCCAGGACTTACGGAAAACCATTGGTCATCTGCATGGGAATTGGCACCAATCAGGGTGATCATTCCGGATATATGCCTCTGCCTGATATTATTAACAGCAGCAGCCGGACAAACGGGCTCTATTTTACAGGAGCGGCAGGAAACGAAGCAGGAAAAGGACATCATTTTTATGGAAAACTGGAGGATGCCTCAGGCTACAGCAATGTGGAAGTTCTTGTTTCAGAGAAGGAACGCGGTTTCACCATGGAATTGTGGGCTTCTCCCCCGGATCTGTTTTCCATTGGTATGGTATCTCCCCTTGGAGAAGTGGTCTCCCCCATCGCACCGCGTACAGGTGCGGCAACCAGAATTTCTTTCCTTCTGGAACAAACCGTGATCGAAGTGTCTTATGAACCGGTGGAAATCTCATCCGGCGGACAGCTTATTTTTCTCAGGGTTAAGGATCCCACTCCCGGGATCTGGAGTTTTCAGGTTTATGCCCGACAGCTCTCAGGCGGAGCCTTTCACATCTGGCTTCCGATCACCGGATTTGCGGAAGATTCCACTATGTTTCTAAACTCCAATCCGGATACCACACTGGTCTGTCCCTCCAATTCCGACGGGATTATCACAATCAGCACTTATAATGCGTCAAATGGCAGTCTTTTTATTAATTCCAGCAGAGGTTACACAAGAACCGGAGCTGTAAAGCCGGATCTTGCAGCACCTGGGGTGGAAGTCTACGGACCACTGTCCTCCTCTGCTTCTTCCGGAAGAAACGCTTACGGAAGAAAAACAGGATCCAGCATAGCGGCTGCGCTCGCGGCAGGAGGAGCTGCCTTGCTTGTCAACTGGGGACTTTCCAGAAATCCCCCACGCTATTTTACAAACCGTGAAATAAAAAGTCTGATGATTCGCGGTGCTTCCCGATCTTCCAATTTTCTGTATCCAAATCGTGAGTGGGGATATGGAACTTTGAATATTTACCAGATTTTTCAATCCCTGCTGTAACCACTTTTTTCCGGAAGGCATATTATGAAGTGTAAATCAATTCCGGAGGAATGAACTATGAGCGATGTAGCAGCTACAAACTGTGGATGCGGATGTGAGAACAACGGTTGCGGAAATATGAATAACGGATGTGGATGTAATTCCATTCTCTGGATCATTATTCTTCTTTTCTGCTTTGGAAACGGAAATGGCTGTAACGGCATCGGTAACGGCGGCGACTGCTGCTGTATCCTGATCATCCTGCTGCTTCTGTGTGGAAACGGAAACGGTATCGGCTGCGGCAATGGGTGTGGATGCTCCCTCTGCTAAAGTATAATGGCCCCCGCCTCCTGACGGGGGCCATATTCATGAATACGCTTTACTTTCTGCTGTCCTGCCCTTTTTCCTTATTATCACCTGCCCGTTCCCTTTTTTCCTTCTGTTCTTTTGCTTTTATGCATTCCTCATCTATTTCATAAAAAGCATTCCCTTCCATTACGATTCTGGTACGCATGTCAACTCCTTTTCTGACCTTTTTGCTTCCTTTATTCGGAGGTCATATTCTAATATATGATTCCACTCTGCTTTGCGCGCACCGAATGAATATACTCTGCCTGGTAATCCGGTTCATAATCCTGATTTTTCTGCATATCATACAGGGAGAATATTTACTGGCGGATTATATGGAAGATTTGGGAGAAGAAACCTATCCTCTCACAGAAATTGACCGAATTGCAAACGCCAATGATTTGCTGGTGCTGAAGGCTTTGCTGTCCTTTCTTCCCGGAGGAGACGGCCTGGATTTTGCTCTGTTGATCAAACTGATGGAAATCCGGAATATTCAAAGCTATTACCGAAACCGGTCAAGGTCTGAAATATGTGCCATGTCCGCCCGGACATTCTCCGCATCGGAACTGCTGCAGAAACTGATGCTTTACTGCCCGAAGGAGCAAAGAGAAAATCTGGAACAACTCCGGAATATTATGGATATGGCACAGATGTTTGGAACCATGCAGGATATGTTTGGAGGAGAAATGTATGGAGAATCAGAACAATCAGCAGAACAGGCAGCAGAAGAATCCGCAGACAGCGGATCAAACTCAGACAGCCTGGACCAATGACAGCCGTCTTTCCGGCATAGATCCGGCAAAACTTCAGATGCTTTTATCCCTGTCCGGTCAGGGAGCCGGGAAGAATCAGAATGAGCTTATGCCATTTCTGCTTTCGGCAGCTTCCCGATCAAGAGAAAATGGAATGACCTTCAGTCCACAGGAAACCGATCTGATTATTGAAGTGATGAAACAGGGAAAATCAAAAGAAGAAATCGCAAAAATAGATAAAATACGTATGATGATGCGCCTGTTAAAGTAAGGACAGAGACTGCACACTCTACTGTATGTGGAAATATAAAAGGAATGGTTCCGCTCCTGCTGATTGGCAGAAGCGATATCATTCCTTTTGTATCATTTATATCTTTTCTGTTTTTTCTTTTGCGTTTTTCTCTCTGTCAGAATTTGAGAGAATGCATTCCCGAAGGAGTGTCAAAGCATTAACCGTTGCCAGTTCACGGATTTTATTTCGCTCGCCTTTGAAATGGAATTCCTTCACCGTGATGGTATTGTTGTAACAACATGCAATATACACAAGACCTACCGGTTTTTCCTGTGTTCCGCCATTTGGACCTGCAAGGCCTGTGATGGAAACACACACATCGGATCCCGTGACAAAAGCCCCGTTTTTCGCCATTTCTTTTGCAGTTTTCTCACTGACAGCGCCAAATATTTTAAGCGTATTTTTCTTGACATCCAGAAGCTTACGTTTCGCGCGGTTGGAGTAGGTCACAAATCCCTGCTTAAATACCTCTGAAACACCGGATACATTGGTAAGCCTTGCAGCCAGAAGGCCGCCGGTACAGGACTCTGCCGTAGTCAGCGTCAGATTTTTTTCTTTCAAAAGTGCAATGATGGTTTCTTCCAGTGTGGTATTCTCGTCGGTTGAATAGATATGCTCGCCAAATCTTGTTTTCAGTTCCTTGATCACCGGTTTTACCAGCTTTTTCGCTTCCTTATCATCGGAAGCTCTTGCAGTGACCCGCAGATGAACCTCTCCGGTCTTGGCATAGGTGGCAATGGTTGGATTGGTCTGATTGTCAATCAGATCCACAATCTTTGTCTCTACATAGCTCTCGCCCAGTCCACAGATTTTAACCATCACAGAGTAAATAATCTCCGGCTGCAGCTTATTCAGATACGGGAAGATATCATTTTTAAACATCGGAATCAGCTCGTTTGGAGGTCCGGGCAGCAGTATAACAGATTTCCCGTTTTTCTCCATGATAATGCCTGGTGCAGTACCGTTTTTGTTATCCACTACAATACATCCCTCCGGCACCTGTGCCTGTTTCCAGTTGTTATCCGTGATAATCTTAAACTGGCTGTTTTTAAAATATTCTTCAATCCGCTCTCTGCTGTGAACATCCTCTACAAGTGGTATATTGAGAACCTTGGCAGCCGTTTCTTTTGTAATATCATCCTGTGTAGGACCAAGTCCTCCTGACAGAATAACAATATCAGAACGGTCGAGTGCCGTCTGAATCGTTTCTGCCAGACGCTCTTCGTTGTCACCCACCACAGACTGATGGTACATGGAAAGACCAAGCAGTGCACACTGTCCAGCCAGAAAAGCGGCATTTGTATTAACAATGTTGCCCAGAAGAAGTTCCGTTCCAACAGATATCAGCTCTACAATCATATTTTTACCCCCATATTAATCCTGCATTGTAAGCACCTGTCTGTTTTTCGCAATGTAATCCACAAGAGAAACAATGGTGAGAACAAGTGCCAGATAAATGAAAATCTGATTAATTGTGTCAAATATACCGCCGAAATCAGCAATCAGAAGAATAATCATAATCATCTGTGAGATTGTTTTTGCCTTTCCCCACCAGCTTGCTGCAATAACAATTCCATTATCAGCGGCAATCAGGCGGAAACCACTGATGATAAACTCACGGCTGATGATAATGATAACGATCCAGCTTGGAAGCTTTTCAAGATCCATAAGGCAGATCAGAGCGGCACAGACAAGAAGCTTATCTGCAAGCGGATCCATAAATTTTCCAAAATTTGTCACCTGATTATTTTTCCTTGCCAGATAACCGTCCAGTGTATCCGTCAGACTGGCTGCAATAAAAATAGCGAGTGCGATATAATTGTCTGCATTTGTGATATCGCCAATCATAAACAGCACGAAAAACGGAATCATGATTACGCGCAGAACGGTCAATGTGTTAGGTACATTCATTTCTTTTTCTCCTTGTTTTGATCTGTTTGTATGTTTCATTTTTGATCCGGATACAGATTAAAAGGATGCAGTCCGGATATCATTTGTAAAGCTAACGTAAATTATAAAACAAGAATTGTAATTTGTCCACCGTTCTTCTATTATTTCAATACTCCCACATTTCTTAAAAGAAAATGAATTTACCTTTCAGAAAGTAAAGTCATGCTGCGAAGCATTGCTTTTTCCGGTCAGTTATAGTAAAATAATTAATAATACTGCTGTGGACGCGCAGAAAACAGTCAAGAAAGGATACTGCCGCAAATTGTGTGCAAAAGGATTCAGAAATGAAAAAAAGCAATAGAAAAGTCTATGAAAAAATGTACCGTGATGACAAGAAAAAGAAACAAAAGAAAGACGGAAAGATAAATAAATTCAATAAAAAATGGGTATTGTTTTTTGTCGTGGCTGCTGTCGCGGTGGTGGCCATTTCCATGATCGGATCAGAGATGGGGATGATCGACCAGGGTGGCCTGCAGAGTGCCCTGAAACGGAACAGCACCGATGCCCCTGTGGCTTACGGTGAAGTCCTGGAACAGACGGATCAGACGGAGAATGGTGAAAAGATCTGTACCTTAAAGGTTAAAATTCAGGCAAACCTGACGAAAGAAAAAACGATCTCACAAAATTATCACAATGCCATTCAGTTTGTAGAAAACAATGGGGAAAAATATGACCGGATCGACTATATTGCAGTGGCAGAAAACAGTGTGGGGGATGAAGTAGAGGCTGTGACCTTTTCGATTCCAAAGGATACTATTCAAAAAATCCTTTCCGGTGAGATGAATGTTGAGAATCTGCCGGATCGACTGGAAAACCTGTATATTCTTCCCACTTTAAAAGAAGAATAAGTTTATTTAAAACCGTATGGAGAGATCTGTTTGCAGAATCTGAGATGGCAGTTTTCTCCGGATGCAGGTTAAAGAAAAAGAGCTTCACATGACAAAATCTCATGTGAAGCTCTTTGTGCAAACAATGTGCAGCTTCGCGCGCGGAACAAAACTATTCTGCAATCTCACCGATCAGGTCATACTCAGCAGAGCCGGTCACCCTTACTTTGACAAAGTCACCCGAAAGGAGCACCTCTCCGGTATTGATAAACAGATAACCATCAATATCCGGTGCGTCACCATAAGTCCTGGCCACATAGGCAGGCTCATCTGCAACTTTTCCTTCCACCATGACATAAAACTCGCGGCCTACCATATCCGCTGCCTTTTCAAAGGCGATCTCCTGCTGAAGCTCCAATATCTCATCTCTGCGGGCTTCCTTTACCTCTTCCGAAATCTGATCCGGCATACTTGCAGCCGGAGTGTTTTCCTCCGGTGAATAGGCAAAAACACCGAGACGGTCAAATTCCATCTCGTCCACGAAGTCCATCAATTCTTCATGTTGTTCTTCCGTTTCGCCCGGAAAACCGGAGATCAGAGTAGTACGCAGCATGATATCCGGAATTTCTCTTCGCAGAAGAGAAATCTTTTCTTTCAGCTGCTCCTTTGATGTGCGGCGCCCCATGCGTTTTAGTATCTCATTATTAGCATGCTGGATGGGCATGTCAAGATAGTGACATACCTTCGGCTCACGCTTCATTGTCTGTATCAGTTCGTCATAAAGCTCCTCCGGATAACAGTATAGAATCCGGATCCAGCGAATTCCTTTGATCTGACATAGTTTTTCCAGAAGCAGATGAAGAGATTTTTTGCCGTATAGATCCACACCATAAAGCGTAGTCTCCTGAGCCACGAGAATCAGCTCTTTGACACCCTGCTCTGCCAGTGCAGCTGCCTCTGTCACAAGCTGTTCCATGGGAACACTCCGATAATTACCACGAATCTTTGGAATGATACAATAGGTACAATGCTTGTTGCAGCCCTCAGCTATTTTCAGATGAGCATAATGGCCGCCTGTTGTAAGAATACGGCCTGTTTTTACCACCGGCAGTCTGTCAAGATCAGCAAATTCAAGAAAGTGTTTTCCTGCCAGAGCCTGATCCACAGCATCCAAAATCTCATCATAGCTGCTGGTGCCGATTACGGCATCAACCTCGGGGATCTCATCCAGGATTTCCTTCTGATAACGCTGCGCCAGACACCCGGTGACAATCAGAGCTTTACAGCTGCCAGATGATTTATATTCCGCCATCTCAAGAATGGTATTGACACTCTCCTCTTTGGCATCATTGATAAAACAGCAGGTATTGATAATGATGATATCTGCCTCTTCCTCCAGATCTGTCATCTCAAAGCCACGTCCTGCAAGAATTCCAAGCATCACTTCGGAATCTACCAGATTTTTGTCGCAGCCAAGGGAAACAAATAAAATTTTATTCTTCATCTGTGTCATTCTCATCTTCTGCCAGAATTTTAATTTTGCCCTTATTCAGTTCCTCAACAGCGATGGAAAGTGGTTTTTTCCCATTGCTGTATACCAGTGCCGGTGCACCGTCAATCAGTCCGCGTGCACGCTTTGCCGTTGCCATAACGATAGAATAGCGGCTGTTGACTACCGGGGTTTCGCCTTCATTTACTTCACTGTTTACTACCTGCATCAAATCTGTGTAAGATGGATGTAACATAAATAATTCTCCTTTCAGAAGCAGCTGCCGGATACTCTTCAGCTGCATAAATGAGTTTACAAAGCTTAGCGGCTGCAGAAGCTTTTCATTTCCTTCTGCATTTCCTTTATATAATCTGTATTACGTGAAATTCTGCAGTGCTCACTTTCAATCAGTGCATGCACTTTTGCAACACAGGTATCCAGGTCATCGTTAACAACCAGATAATCATACGCTTCGATACCTTCCGCTTCTTCCGAAGCCCGTCTGAGACGGTCACGAATGACGTCCGGACTTTCGGTACCGCGTCCCGTAAGACGTTCCTTCAAAGTGGCAGCATCCGGTGTGACAACAAAAAGCATCAGGGTGTCCGGAAACTGTTCTTTCACCTTCCTTGCCCCCTGAATTTCGATTTCCAGAATCACGTCCCGTCCGGCATCCAGCTGCTGTCTGACGTATTCTTTCGGGGTCCCATAATAGTTGTCCACATATCTGGCGTATTCAATAAAAGCACCCTCCGCAATCATCTTTTCAAATTCCTGCTTCGTTTTAAAAAAATAAGCCTTTCCTTCTTCCTCACCCGGTCGTGGCGCTCTGGTAGTAGCAGATACCGACAACGCATACTGTTTGTAATCTGACAGAAGACGTTTTACGATCGTACCTTTACCTGCGCCGGAAAAACCGGATAAGACAACTAAAATTCCTTTTCTATTCATCTATTACTCCTTTTTCCGAAAAATCATCCTTCTGAGAAAAACGTCTGGCAATCGTATCAGGCTGCAGCGCCGACAGGATAATATGATCTTCCTGTGTCACAATCACTGCCTTGGTACGTCTGCCCTGAGTAGCATCAATTACCCTTCCCTCTTCCTTTGCATGCTGGACAAGGCGCTTGACCGGAGCTGCATCCGGGCTGACCACTGCCACAATTTTTGCGGTATTGACTGCATTTCCAAAGCCAATGTTAATCAGTCCTGCCACTTTTTACCCTCCTACTCAATGTTCTGAATCTGCTCACGTACCTTCTCGATCTCTGTCTTCAGGTCAATGGCAAGATTAGAGGTTTCCAGATCATTTGCCTTTGAAAGAATCGTGTTTGCCTCCCGATTCATCTCCTGTGCTATAAAATCCAGCTTCCTTCCTATACTGCCGCCAGACTGAAGTGCCTCTCTCATACTCTCAATGTGACTGCGCAGTCGAACCGTCTCTTCATCGGTGCATATCTTATCAGCATACAAAATCACCTCTGTGGCAATCCGGCTCTCTTCGATTTGTGTTTCTCCGAGAAGTTCTTTTACTTTTTCTGTCAGCCTGCTGCGGTATGCGGCAATGATTTCAGGAGAACGCCTTTCTACTGCGTCAACATTTTTCAACATAACATCAAGCTTTTCCAGCAGATCCAGCTTCAGGTTCTCTCCTTCCCGTATGCGGGATTCTACAAACTGTGTGCATGCACCACGAAGTGCTGCTTCCAGGACAGCCCATATTTCCTGCTCATCCACCGGCTGCTCTTCCATCGTAAATACTTCCGGGCTTTTTCCAATGGTGGATACACGTACGTCATTCTCCAATCCAAACTTTTCGGAAATCTGTTTGTAATATTTCACATACTCTGCCGCAATATTCTCATTATACTTTAAAGAAACATTTGCTTCGGTCAGATCCTCATAAGTGATAAAAATATCAACTTTTCCGCGCTGTATATATTCCTTCAGAAGATTTCGGATACCCGACTCGAAAATACTGAGTTTTTTGGGCATTTTGATATTTGAATCAAAATATCTGTGATTGACGGACTTCATCTCAACCGTAAATTTACGGTCGCCCTGGTGATTTTCACATCTGCCAAAGCCTGTCATACTCTTAATCATACTTCTTTCGCTCTTTTCCTTCAAAATTATGTCGCAAAACGCCATACTATTATTAATTATAGTTCAAAGCCTTCAAACCGTCAACCGGAAAAGAGAAAAATATGACACACAGGCCAAACACCATCTGCTTATTTTGCCGCCCTTATTTTCCGGGATAATCCGGCCGGTGCATACTGGTTTTTCACCTGTACAACGATCCTGTAATAACAGATTTTGCCTTTCGGTGCTTTTTTATCCGTAAAGCTGCCGGCTTTTGTCTTTTTGATCCTTGTATATCCACTGTTTTTCTTTGTAGAACGATAAACAAGATACGCAGAAGCACCTTTCGCCTTCTTCCAGGCGATCCGGATATTTCTGCCGGATTTTCTGACTGTGACATTTGTGACTCTGTTTGGAAGCCGGATTGTTTTTGCAGCACTTACGTCGCTGTCGTTATACTTCGTCTTGTCTGCACTGATCGCTCGCACCGTATAGATTACATTTTTATCTGCATATAATTTTGTATCATACCAGGTGGTGGATACCGTCGTCATCTTCGTTGTTTTTCCGCCAACTGTGCGTGTAATTTCATACCGTGCTGCGTTTGGAACAGCCTGAAAAGTAAGTCGAATCCTTGTAGTCTGTTTTTTTCCCGCCTCACTCTTAAGAGACGTGATCACAGGTGCTGTAAGATTTGTCACCTGAGAAGAAAGCGGAACCTTTTTCACAAGTTTCAGGATGGCATTTTCCACTGCTGCCACCGCTTTCTCCACTTCCTGGTCTGTGGCATTTTGATCATTCCATACTGCTCTGGCTTCTTCGACCGCATGTAAAAGTGCTGCAAAGCTTTCACTCGTATAGTCCTTTTCATTCAACAACAAAGCTTTTTCTATGCATTGTTCCAGTCTTTTTTTATCTGCCGTATTCTTTTCCAGCTGACTGACCGCATCCTCCAGTCGTTCCAGTGCTGCATCAATTTCTGTCTGAGACGCTGCTGTATTTTTATCCAGTACAGCCTGGGCTCTTTCCAGTGCTTCCCGGAATGCTGCAAAACTTTTTTCCGTGTAATCATTTTCCATGTATTTTGCAGCCTGCTCTACCAGACGAATCAGTTCGGTTCTTACCAGCTGATGAATATGGAATTCACTGGCCGAGGCAAAGCCATTGCTTCCAGCTTTTGCTGTAAATTTGATATATCTGGCTTCTGTTTGTACAAATTCTGCCGTCTTGACCGTACGATCTGATGCCCAGAAACCGTCTGCAATTACCTGTGTCCAGTCGTCCTCCTCTTCTTTTTTCACAAACAGATCATAAGAAGTGATGAAGCCGTTATCGCCGGAGGTACGGGGAACATAAGTCAGTTTATTGATGATATATTCTCTTCCCATATCCACAGTAAAGGTAGTAGGCAAAGACGGATTTGGATAATTGGAATGCCACATGGTGGCTTCGTTCCCGTCAAAAGCATAGGAAATCGGACCATCGTTTCCGGAAGCAGGATTTTTCTCATTGTCACAGGTGAAACGGAAATCATCCGTTGGTATGATTGTGTGATCCTTCCCGTCACTCAGCATCAGGCCATCGATCAGACCCACAAATCCATTTTCACCAGCACTTCCGATCCGTTGGATCGGAATGGTCAGGGTAGCCAGTCTGTAGGCTGATTTTGTCTGATTATCCATGGAAGCCAGACTTTGAAAACTGCCGTTTACGTACAGTTCAGCAGAGTCTTTATTTCCCTTTATAGTCAGATAAACCCATTCATCCTCCGGAAGTGTATAATCAAAGGAATAATCGTAACCTTCCCTTGAAAATCCTACCTTACCGGTATTTTTCTGTACTGCTTTAATCGCATAGGTTCCCAGTGCAGCAGACGTTTCAAAAAGTATCTGCTCATCGTCGGACCCCCCGGCAAGTTTTTTGATCCAGAAGGAAATGCTGCTCCCGGCTGGTGCCTTTTTCAAAGGAGTGGATATATAACTGCCGGAGCCATTCAGTTTCAGTGCGCTGCCCTCTTTTCCCTCCGCACTGGATACATTGCAATAGCTGACCGGATGATATCCATTTCCGGATTTATCTTCATATCTGATTTCTCCGCCATCTGTTTTCACATCAAAGGTATATTTAATATAACTGGAACCTTTGCCCGGTATGATGCAGTATGGATTCGTTCCGGGAGCTGTTAAAACCTTTGCAGATATTTTTTTGAACTCGTCATATGTCTTGTCGCCAGCTTCTCCCCAGAGCTTTTCACTCATCGCGGCCATCGGCTGAAAAATACGGTCAAACACATCATAATCAGAAATACCATTGCAGCGTGTATCGATGCTGTCATTCCAGAGAGCATAGGCTCCACCGATCATCTGCGGATCTCCTGCCGGAATGGTTACGTTTACACTGGGAAATACATTGGCTTCCCAGCTGTCATAGAGCATCTGTGGATTCAGATAATCAAAATAGTAACCGGCAGCGGGAACAATATATACCTGACTGTCCAGACAGTTGATAAGGTCAAATCCAAGATTGTACATTTCTGCTGGATGTGCCCAGTCCTTACTCCAGATATTGATCTGTACCCCTTCCCCACGTACTTCCGGAGAACCTTTGATCCAGGTGAGTCCGCCCCACATACGCATCTTACGATTTTTTTCTGTCAGATAATCCTTCATGTCATTTACAAAAGTCCGGTAATAGGATGCACTGTCTGTATATTCGTCCGCACCGATATGTATAATGGTATCTTCATCAAATACCGGTTCATCTCCGTCAATGTAATCATCAAAGATTGATTTTACAAGCTCTGTGGAGCCTGGATTGGAAAGATCCAGATGATCGGTAAGCGGACGTCTTGTATTGCTTGTATTCATTTTCATCAACGCATACTCTGGAAAAACCTTTGTAAAGGCCAGAGCATGGGCAGGAACATCGATTTCGGGAACAATTTTTACGCCTATTTTTCTGGAATCCTGAATCAGACTGCGGAATTCCTCCTTCGTATAATACAGATCCTTTGAAGTAGCCGTTTCTCCTTCTTTATTTGTCACAGAAGATTCCAGACGGAAAGCAGAGTATGCCTCAAAGCTCTTTTCCATGGCTGTCTGATTATCCTTTTCCCAGTAGTCCTCCAGGAAAATCAGATTATCACTCAGATGGATCTGCAGATCATTCATTTTATACCAGGACATATTTGCGACAATATCCTTGATTGTATCCAGTTCGGTCGGCTTTCTTCCTACATCAAGAATGATGCCGCGAACCTTGTATTTTGGATAATCCCGTATGGTACCTTTTGGAATTGTGGTACCGTTCTGTTTCAAAATCTGCAGAAAGGTTCTGGTTGCCCAATAAGCTCCTGTCGATGTCTCTGATTTTGTCTGTATCACATCACCAATTTCTGAATAATACCCTTCGTCTCCAAGTCCAAAACTGGAATCGGAGGTAAGCGCAAAATAGAAATCTCCAGCTTTTGTGTCTTTTTCTGTTCCATAGATAATCGAAATATCATTTCCGGTAATTTCCTTATAATCTTTGGAAAACTCTTCTGCCATATCGTCCAGAGTTTCTTTGTCTCCTGGGGCAATCACAATACGGGATCTCTCCTGAATCGAAAAATCCCCCTTTCCACCTGCCCACTCTGCAAGCTCCGGAATGACTGCGGGTTTCGCATTCTCGCTGTCCATTGGCATATGGGAACCGGGAACGGCGATCGTCACTTCTTTTTTCTGTATGTTTCCGGCTTCATCGGTTACCTGAAATTCCACGTTCACATCTTTGTCTGTGAGCGGAGTACAGATAGTTCCGTCCGTTCCGATCACCTGTTCATAATCTGCATAAACCTGAATCGTTACACCTTCCTGCTTTGGTAATTCGAGTTTCGTGTCTCCATTCTTTACCTGGATTTCATCCAGCGCATCCAGAATGGTATCTCCGGATCGCACTTCTCCGGAAGCTGCTGTTCCTGTTATGGCGCCAGACGGTGAGACTACCCCCATAATCATTACCAGAACAAGTATCAGCCTCTGCCATGTTCGTTTCTTTTTCATATCATTTTTCCTCCTTCTTATCTCTGACAATTTCCTTCATTTTTACAACACCGGTATGAAACTGAAAACCTCCCTTCCGTTCAAATTTCCTTGTCTGCATGAGACCATTTTCTCTTCCTGTTTATTTTATCAGAATAATGATCCTATGGCTAGTCAACCTGAATAGAATTACAATGGAAAATGTGTCATTGTACTTAGGGAGAATCAATGGTATACTACGTTAGAAATTGGATTTACAGAAAGCGAGGATTTAACCTGATGGCACTTGATGGAACTGTAATCTCCTGCATAGTGCAGGAGCTGGATACTGTCCTTACCGGTGGAAAAATAAATAAAATTGCACAGCCTGAAAAAGATGAGCTGATGCTGACTGTGAAAAACAACCGGACGCAATACCGCCTGCTGATTTCTGCAGGTGCAAGCCTTCCGCTGATTTACCTGGCAGGCGAAAACAAAACCGGACCCATGACTGCTCCCAATTTCTGTATGCTTCTGCGCAAGCATATCGGAAATGGACGCATTACGCGCATCTGGCAGCCGGGGATGGAACGTATCATCAACATGGAAATTGAGCATCTGAATGAACTGGGAGATATCTGCAAAAAGCTTTTGATCGTGGAACTGATGGGAAAACACAGCAATATCATATTCTGTCAGGAAGACGGTATGATTCTGGATGCCATTAAGCATGTCTCTGCCCAGATAAGTTCTGTGCGTGAGGTGCTGCCGGGACGTCCGTATTTCATACCGGAAACGCAGCATAAATACAATCCTCTGGAGATTACTGAAGAAACCTTCGCGTCCACTGTCTGCCAGAAGCCCATGCCCCTTGCCAAAGCACTCTATACGACTCTGACCGGCATCAGCCCGCTGATTGCAGAAGAAATCTGTCACCGCAGCAGTCTGGAATCTTCCAGAAGTGCAAATTCCTTCTCCGAGCTTGAGAAAACTCATCTGTATCATACCCTGCAGCGTATGATGGATGATGTGAATCATAATATTTTTACACCGAATATCATTTATGACGGGAAAATACCGATTGATTTTGCGGTTCTTCCCTTGACTCAGTACTCGGATATGGAAGCACAGAATTTCGAAAGCGTTTCTCAGGTTCTGGAACAGTACTACGCAGCCAAAAACACAATCACCCGCATCCGCCAGAAATCTTCAGATCTGCGCAGGGTCGTTACAACAGCCCTTGACCGAAACCGTAAAAAATATGATCTGCAGCAAAAGCAGCTGAAAGATACCGAAAAACGGGAAAAATACAAAGTATACGGTGAGCTGTTAAATGCCTATGGCTATGACGTGGCAGAGGGAAGCAAAAAACTGGAGGTATTAAATTATTATACAAATGAAATGATCACGATCCCTCTGGATCCAACCTTGACGCCCCAGGAAAATGCCAAAAAATATTTTGAACGTTATGGTAAGCTGAAACGTACCTATGAAGCGTTGAATACACTGCTTACGGAGACTCACGAAGAAATCCTGCATCTGGAATCCATTGCCACAGCACTGGATATTGCTCTGAATGAGGAGGATCTTGTACAGGTTAAAGAAGAACTGGTTCAATACGGTTATATTAAGAGAAAGTATACCGGAGGAAAAAGGGTAAAAGTCACTTCCAAACCTTTTCATTATCTTTCTTCCGACGGATATCATATTTACGTCGGGAAAAACAATTATCAGAATGAAGAACTTACCTTTAAGTTTGCCTCCGGCAATGACTGGTGGTTCCACGCAAAGGGTGCTCCAGGCTCCCATGTAATTGTAAAATCCGGCGGGGAAGAACTGCCGGACACTACCTTTGAAGAGGCAGCGAGACTTGCAGCCTGGTACTCCAGCCACCGGGGTGCAGATAAGGTAGAAATCGATTATGTTGAAAAAAAGCACGTGAAAAAGGTGAACGGTGCAAAGCCCGGTTTTGTCATATACCATACCAATTATTCTATGGTTATCGATTCCGATATTTCCGGAATCCGGCAGATCAAAGAAAAGTCATGAGATTCTGCCAGAATCCTCTTCTTTTTCATGCAGAAAAACAACTCTGTCGCAACAGTCGACAAGCAGTTCTTCGTCATGTGTGATGACAAGAATGGCTTTTCCCTGATTATTCAGAAGATTCAGAAGCTTTCCAAGGCCAAATTCTTCTGCGCATTCCCGGACTCTCTTTTGAATATCGCGGGAAGGTATTCCCATATTTTCACAGGGAAATGCCAGTTCTGCTGTGGTGTCCACGTTAAAGTATTGTGTTTTCGGATTCTGAAACACACTTCCTGTAAACGGAACATACTCTTCGATTAAGGCTGCTCCGCTTTCCAGGCCGAAGGTATGGCAAAAAGGTCTGCAATGTAAGAAGAATCTTTTCCACGGGCTTCCAGATTTGTAATATAGGCATCCTTCATAAACCACAAAGGAAGCACCGGTCCGAACAATCCATAGGAAAACAGGATATAACTGGCAAGAAGTTTTTTTCGGTTCTGATACTTCCCGGTCCATGCCACAAAATCGGCTGCAATCCCCATCAGTATGTTCGTTGCAAAGGAAGTGATAAAATGACCGGAGATCAGGAAAAAGAGTCCCATTACAATGCCCATCACAGAAATTCCTCCAAATTTCTGAAGTTTACCTGCAAGCAGCATGTAAACACAGCCGGAAAGCAAAGCACAGAGGGCTGGCAGAATAACATTATTCAGTCCCGGAAGCAAAATGACACTGGCAAACGTGGCAGCAGATACCAGCACAAAATAAAGAGCCGTAAACACACCCGTTGTGATCAGATCCGGAATAGTCAGTTTTGTTTTCATGAAATATGTCCTCCATTCTAGTAAGTAATTTTAAACACTAATTAGTATACACTAACCAATGAGCTTAAAATCAGGTGTGCACCATGATCAGGAAATCATGTCAATGCACACCTATGCATGTGAGACAATATATCATATGCCATATATCTTGTCAATCAAAGATCTCTTGCATTTTCTCTGATGAGAAAGTCTATCACTTATGCCAGTTTATCAGATTTCCCGCTCTTTTCTTCCTCTCCCATCCCACCCCAGGCTGTCACACTTTACCTATACTTCCAGAATCTTTCCCAGTTCAAGATCGTAACGGCAGTACTTTCCATTCCTGGAAAGAAACGGTGTATAATTGCCGGTTTTAATATTTTTCACATAAACAATACCGGTAGCACGCATGTAAACCAGAGAAAAACGTTCACTAAGACTGGAAATCCATGCATATACAGGCTGTTTCCCGTCTTCTGTCAGCAAAAGGTTATAACCGTCCTCACATTCCTGCAGCTTGAAATAAATCTTTTCTTCTTTTTTCTGATTACCATATACCTGACGATAAATGTAATCGGAAAAATTGTTTTTTACAAAACGTTCAAAGCTTTTTCCTGTGTAGATCTCGCCGTTTTCCTCATCTGCAATCCTGTCTCCGCGATCGATGCGGATCTTCAGCATCGTAAGAAGTTCAACCGCTGTGTTGATAAAGCTGATGCTGGTATAGTCCATAGATTCCATAAGATAGCTTTTCAGTTCACTGGTGAATACGTTTGAATTCTTTGCTGTCTGAAATAAAATATTCTCCATAAGTACCTCCTTTTGTTCCCCCCGCATTTTCTTTTTATTATAGCACTAACCTGACAGCAGAGCAACCATGCAAACGCAGAAAACGCCTGCAGTTGTCATCCTACAGACGTTTCGAACAATGAATATTATGTGTTGCAGCAGAAAGCTGAAAGAACCTGCTCCCTGTTATTTAGCAACAATATTTACAATTTTCTTTGGAACATAGATTTCCTTAATGATTGTTCCGTTCAGTTTATCACCAAGGGCTTCCTTTGCCTTTGCAATGGCATCCTCTTTGCTGATGTCAACAGAAATACAGATCACGGCCTTCGTCTTTCCGTTTATCTGTACCGGGATTTCAACTTCATCATCCTTCATGGCTTCCTCATCATGTGATGGCCACTGTGAGTGGAATACAGAATCTGTATGTCCAAGCTCCTCCCACAATTCCTCGGAAAGATGCGGTGCAAACGGTGCCAGAAGCAATACGGCAGCTTCCAGAGTCTCTTTGTCAATTCCTCCCTCTTTCTTTGCAATTGCGATCAGGTTGTTGTTACACTCCATAAATCCGGATATAACCGTATTCAGGCTGAAGCTCTCCAGACGGCTTGTGATCATATGAATCATCTTGTGGCGTGCCTTTATCATCTCTTTGCTGGCTGCAATGTTCTTGTCCTTATTGTCCATGACAAGATTCCAGAAACGGGAAAGGAAACGGTAAACACCCTCGATCCCTCTGTCATCCCATTCTGCATCCAACTCCGGCGGACCTACAAACAGCTCATACATCCTCAGAGAATCACAGCCATAATCACGCACCAGATCATCCGGTGAGATTACATTGCCTTTTGATTTACTCATCTTGATGCCGTTCTTTCCGGTAATCATACCCTGATTAAACAGCTTCTGGAATGGTTCATCAAAATCGATAACACCAATATCATAAAGAAATTTCGTATAGAAACGGGAATACAGAAGATGCAGGACTGCATGCTCAACACCGCCAATATACATATCCACCGGAAGATACTTGTCTGCTTTCTCCTTGGAAACCAGCTCCTTATCATTGTGTGCATCCACATAACGCAGAAAATACCAGGAGGAACCGGCCCACTGAGGCATGGTATTTGTCTCTCTTTTTGCATCTGCGCCACAGACCGGACACTTGCAGTTTACCCAGTCCTCGATGGCAGCAAGCGGGGATTCTCCCGTTCCGGTTGGTTCATAGGATTCCACATCCGGCAGACGAAGCGGCAGCTCTTCTTCCGGCACCGGTACGTTGCCGCACTTCGGGCAGTGTACAATCGGAATCGGCTCACCCCAGTAGCGCTGGCGGGAAAATACCCAGTCACGCAGCTTATAATTGACGGTTTTACGCCCAATTCCCATTTCTTCAATCATATGCGGGGCTTCTTTCTTAAGTACCGCGGACTCCATACCATTCCAGTTTCCGGAATTGATCATTGTTCCGGATGCTTCGGTATAAGCTTCTGTCATATTTTCAATTTCTTTTCCATCTTTTGCGATAACCTGGATAATCGGAATATTGAATTTTTTTGCAAACTCAAAGTCTCTGTCATCATGTGCCGGTACACACATAATCGCTCCGGTTCCATAATCTGCCAGTACATAATCAGAAAGCCAGATTGGAACCTTTGCACCATTTAACGGATTGATGGCATAACTTCCTGTAAATACACCTGTCTTTTCTTTATCCTGCATGCGATCTACATTTGATTTCATGGATGCCGCATAAATATAAGCATCCACCGCTTCTTTCTGATCCGGTGTGGCAAGTCCTGCCGCCATGGCATGCTCCGGAGCCAGTACCATGAAAGTTGCACCATGGAGCGTATCCGGTCTGGTGGTATAAACCGTGATCTTCTCGTCCCTTCCCTCTACCGGGAAATCAACTTCCGCACCATAGGATTTTCCAATCCACTCGGTCTGCATTTTTTTTACTTTTTCCGGCCAGTCCAGTTTATCCAGATCATCTAACAGACGGTCTGCATATTTTGTGATACGCAGCATCCACTGACGGAGATTTTTCTTGGTAACCGGAGTTCCACATCGCTCACAACAGCCGTTTACCACCTCTTCATTTGCAAGACCAGTTTTACAGGAAGGGCACCAGTTGATCGGAAACTCTTTTTCATATGCCAGTCCTTCTTTAAACATCTTAACAAAAATCCACTGGGTCCATTTATAGAAATCCGGATCTGTAGTATTTACTTCCATATCCCAGTCATAAATTGCAGCGATCTCGTTGATCTGACGTTTGATATTTGCCACATTCTTAGCGGTGGAAATCGCCGGATGCTGTCCGGTCTTGATCGCATAGTTCTCCGCCGGAAGTCCAAATGCATCCCACCCCATGGGATGGATCAGATAATATCCCTGCATCATTTTATAACGGCTCCAGACATCTGAAATAACGTATCCTCTCCAGTGTCCTACATGAAGTCCATTTCCTGAAGGATATGGAAACATATCCAGACAGTAATATTTGGGCTTTTTGCCATCGTTTACATTAACCGGGTTCTCTTCCCATTTTTTGCGCCATTTTTTCTCGATTGCTTTATGGTTATAAGGCACAGCCATTATCTTTCCCTCCTGTGTGCTAAAATAAAGATTTTACGCTGCCATCCTCAAAAGGACAGCAGAAAAAATCCAAAACCTGGCTATTATTCTACTCCATCACGCTTGCATTTGTCAATAGATGCGAATATACTATTCCTGACGATGGAAGACCATTCCATAAAAAAGCAAACTGATATCAGGAGGTTTTTATGAAAACGAAAACATTACCCGGCACACCGTTAAACCTGATGCTTTCCATTCTTTATATGCTCTGTATCCTTTCTGTATCCGTAACCTTTGCCCTGCACTTCCGCCCGCTCTATTATTTTGATATTTCCTATCTGAAGTTAGCAGAAACAAGCGGTTATTCCCGTGAGGAAATACGCGATAATTACGACACACTGATTGATTACAATTCCATGTTCAATCAGGATGAACTGGAATTCCCATCCTTCTCCATGTCAGAGGGCGGCCGTATTCACTTCCAGGAAGTGAAAAGGATTTTTGTGGCTGTACAGTATCTGGCTGTTGTCTCTTTCCTGTTATGCGTGATTCTTACCCTGTATCAGCGCAGACGCAGAGATTTCCGTTTTCTGAAACCGGCAGCCATTCTGACAACTGTCATCCCTTTGATTCTGGGGCTTTTGATTGCCCTGAACTGGGACGCATTTTTTGTGACTTTTCACCATATTTTCTTTCAGAATGATTACTGGATTTTTGATGCGGCCACAGATCCTGTTATCACCATTCTTCCGGATACTTTTTTCCTGCATGAAGCGATTCTGATTCTGGTTTGTGTCCTTTCCGGAAGCATGATATGCTTTTTTGCCGGTCACAGACTAAACAATCAACACAGATGAAAGGCAAAGCTGCATCATCTATTCCACCGAAACAACGGTCTGTACCGTTTCTGAATCGCTTTCTTCATATCCCAAGGTGATTTCATCTCCTGTCTCATAACGGATGATATCCAGATGATCGTAGACGGATACATCAAAAATATCATCCATTCCCTCAAGCATCAGGTAATAATGTGAATTTCCATCCACAACAGCCTGAGCAATTTTTGTGATTTTTCCGGTAACAGTCTGACTTCCTTCCTGGCCGGAAGCCGTCTCAATGCCATTTTCCCGAAGGAGACTGCGGTAGGCTTTTTCACATTCGGATACGGTGTCACCGATTGCCACATTCTGATATTTCTGGATGTTAACCATCGCATATTTTTTAACCAGTCCTGCACCATCTTTCAATGCCATAAAATAGGTAGGTTCACCGGAAATATTCAAAAGCAGCGGGAATGTTGCTTCATATCCAAGATTCTGTACCTGACCTTCGGCGGAAGCCATGGCTGAAAACTCTTCTGCTCCGTTTACTTCATAATAACGGCACTCCATGGTACGTTGATTCATCAGCACAAACCCAACGTTGGATTCGTCACTGTTTACTGATGTCACACCTGTATAGACCCACACATCATCCTCCAGAGCCAGATAATTGTAACCGTCGGTTGTATTGAGACATCCTTTCTGACCAAGAATACTGTTCAGATATCCATTATTCAGAGTACCATAATAGTCATAGAGCTCGATCAGAAGATCTGCGGAATACACATGGTCCACCCAGGTTGGACAATCTTCAATGGCATAATCTGTCGTTTCACCCGTCTGAGCATTACAGAGTACCACGCGCCCGATGGTGACACCGCCAAAGAGGCCGATGTTATATTTTTTGACCGGGCAGACCCAGTAGGGTGTTCCATTGTCATCGATCTCAAAACTGAACGTGTCAAAAATATAAGTGGGATAGTGAAAACGAAGGTGACGTGTGACATTCCGGTTAAAATATTCCGACTGGGAATAACGAATGGGTTTATCCAGCTTGACAAGCTCCGTATTCTGTGTTGCCATGTCAATTCGAATATAGGCAGGAATGCCGTTTGCCTGATTCGTCAGCCATTTAATTCCGCTTGCGTAAACAAGTGGAGTGACACGCACCGGTGTATCCTGATAATTGATCTGTGTGTATATGTTGCTCACCTCAAACTGGGAAACCATATCAACCATACTTCCCATTTTACGGTTTCCAAGCAGCGTTGCAGAACTCCGGTCCAGAAGCGGGATTTTTGAATAATCCACTTCCTTGATATCTTCTGTAAAATTCCGGCTCTCCACATTGATCAGGTTCCGGTATTTGCGTGCATTGATGATAGGGGAGGACAAAAGGCTTCCACCCAGATAAAAGATTACCACGAGAAGAAGAAGTCCCATGCCAAACTTTAAAAACTTGCTCTGTTTTACATCTTCTGCAGAGCGAACACGCGGCAATGCATAAATCACCAGGATGGCAATTACAGCAAAAGCCAGAAACGTCCAGAAACCGGCAGCGTGGATATTAATGGCCGGAAGCGCCACGTAATAGTATACTGCTGCAAGAATGATCACGGCGAGAACCGCAAAGATTTTCCATTTTCCCTTTTTCATACTCATTCCTTTCTCTCAACAATAGTGAGATATTACAATCTGAATGGTTCGTCTGTCACGATACTCATTCACCGACGGATAATAGATCAAAGACAGATACACTGCATTAAGCCTGTTCTGAAAACACTTTTCTGTCTCTTCCTCTCCAAATCTCTGTTTCAGATAATCAATAAACTGTTTCACATCTCCAAAATACAACGCATCCAGAACCGTACCATCCTGGCTTTTTACCTGCATTTTGAGTGTATTTCTGTTTTTTCCCAGAATCCGTATATTCTGGATATCCAGATCTTTTTCCGCAAACAGCGGTTTCACATTTCCTTTGCCAAAAGGTTCCAGGATATTCAATTCCGAAATGAGCCGTTCTGTGATATACCCGACAGGCATAGGTACATCAATGACAATCTTTGGAATGAAATCCTCTTCTTTCAGATGGGTAAGCTCATTGAGCCTTCTTCGGAATACCGGAACATTTTTCTTTGGGAGAGAAAGTCCGGCTGCCATTGGGTGCCCCCCATATTTTGTATACAGTTCTTTGCATTTTGACATTTCCTCAAACATGGAATAGGCTTCAATGGAACGTCCGGAGCCTTTCACTCCATCTCCACTGTCTGTGAGGACAAATACTGGTCTGTTGTAACGCTCACGGATCCGCCCTGCGATGATACCTGCAAGGCTTTCATGGCAGTCCGGAAGATAAACCACCAGTACTTTATCCTTTAAAAGACCTTGCTGTTCAATTTTTGCGATGGCTTCCTCGGTACCTTTTTGAGTCATATCTTTTCGCTCATCATTCAGCATTTTTAATTCCCTTGCCATATGGGATGCCTCCTGCACATCATCTGCCAGCAACAGCGCAAGAGAGCGTTTCGCTGTATCCAGTCTCCCGCCTGCGTTGATGCAGGGCCCCAGTACGAATCCCACATGGTATGCTTTAATCTCATTGTTTTCCAGACCACACTCCCGGATCAGCGCTGCCATGCCAGAATTCTTTGTGTGATTCAGCATACGAAGGCCTTCCCTGACTATAATTCTGTTTTCACCCGTCAAGTCCATCACATCTCCGATGGTAGCAAAGGCAGCAAATTCGAGAAAGTCCATGGCCTCATTCGCCGGAACTTTCATCCTCTGATAAAGACACTGTATCACTTTAAAGGCAACAGCAGCCCCGCAGAGATTTTTATAAGGATAAGGACAGTCAACCTGTCTGGGATTGACTAATGCATCTGCATCCGGAAGGATTTCCTGCGGCTCGTGATGATCCGTGATAAGAACTGTCATTCCCAGCTGTCTCGCCATCGCTGTCTGTTCCACCGCGGCAATACCATTGTCACAGGTAAGGATCGTATCAATTCCTTCCTCCCACGCAAACCGGATCAGGTGTTCATTGATCCCATATCCGTCCTTCATCCGGTCCGGTATTTCCACATCCACATCCCCGCCGCAGCGTCTTAAGCCTTTCAGGAGAATATAGGATGCGTTGACACCATCAATATCATAATCCCCGATGATGCGAACCTTTTTTTGCTTTTGTATCTTATCCGAGAGAATCGCTGCCAGCCTGTCCGCATCCTTTAGAAGATGAGGATCGTGCAGACTGCGTCTGTCACCGTGCAGATATTCTTCTATGGCATCGTCCCCTGTCACATCCCGGTTTCGTATCAGTCGGGCCGTCACGGGATCGATACCAAATTTTGATGCAATTGCTTTAAAGTCTGCACGTTTCGCGGACACTACCCATTTTTCCATCTGTTTCTCCATATCTGTATTGTATACGGATTTCCTTAAGGAAATCTTTATGAATTCTTCATACTTGTCTATAATACCAGAGACGCTCTTTTGCCTTGGCAAAGGAGCGTCTCAAATGTGTATCAATTCATCCTTATTTCGGACATACTATACTGCCCGTTTAGTTTTTTCTTTTGAGTTTTGTTCTCATAGCATACCACAGAGCACCTGTCACACATACGGAAGAATAACCGCCTACCACAATACCTACCATCAGAGGTGCAGCAAATTCGCGGATGGAAGCAACACCCAGGATAAAGAGGACTGCAACGGTAACGAAAGTTGTCAGTGACGTGTAAATACTTCTTGTCAGTGTCTGTGTGATACTTAAGTTAACAACCTCTGCAACTGCTTCGTCGCTCTTCTTCTTTGTCGTGGAGAGATTCTCACGGATACGGTCAAAAATGACAATCGTGGCATTGATTGAGTAACCTACGATAGTCAGCATGCAGGCAATGAAGGTATTGCCCACGGAAATTCTGGAAACAGCATAAAATGCAAGAACAATCAATACATCGTGCATCAGGGCAAGCACTGCGCTGGCACCAAAACGGATATCCTTAAATCTCAGCCAGATGTACAACAGCATCAGAATGGCTGCCACAATAACGGCTACAAATGCATCTTTACGCATTTCGTTGCTGACTGTTGAGGAAATACTCTCTGCTGTGATCGTCGTCTCATCCACACCAAAATTCTCAGCAAGCTTACTGTTCAGTTCATTTCTCTCATCCAGAGACAGTTCCCTTGTCTTGATGATAACTTCATTGGAACCGGTAACCTTTGTGGCCTGGATATTGGCATCGCCTGTTACCTCCTGTACAACCGGTTTGACTTTCTCATCAATTTCTTCTATGGAGAAATCCTCATTAAATGCGACACTTGTGGAAGTACCGCCCATAAACTCCAGACTGTAATTCAGTGCTTTTCCGGTACTCTGATTAAAGATCAGCATGGAAACCGGTCCTACAAGAATCAGAACGATGGAAACTGCAAAAAATACTTTTTTATGTCCAAGGAAATTAATCGTTTTTGTTTCTCTTGCTTTTCCATAGTATTTCTCATCCTTAAAGCCAAGTGCAAACAGTGCATTTGTCAGCAGTCTGGAAATAACCAGTGCTGAGAACATGGAAAGGATAATACTCATAGCCAGAGTGTAGGCAAATCCTTTTACAGAACCACTGCCCATCATACCAAGCACGATTGCTGCAATCAGAGTCGTGATATTACCATCCAGAATTGCTGACATTGCCTTTTTGAAACCGGTATCAATGGCACCCTTTACCGATCTTCCGGCAGCAATCTCCTCACGAATACGTGCATAAATGATAACGTTTGCATCCACAGCCATACCGATACCAAGAATAATACCTGCAATACCCGGAAGGGTCAGAGTAATATCAAAGGCATTTAACATAACCAGCATCAGGGCGGTGTACAGAAGCAGGGAAATACTTGCAACCACACCTGGAAGCAGGTAAACAATCATCATGAAAATGCAGACAAGCACAAGACCGATGGCACCTGCTTTTAAGCTGGTGGAAATGGCTCTCTCACCAAGCTGTGCACCTACCACATTGGAACGCAGCTCCCTGAGTTCCAGAGAAAGGGAACCGATACGAATAGAAGAGGCAAGCTTTTCTGCCTCATCTGCACTTCCCATTCCTGTGATAACTGCGGAACCATCTGTAATCGCTGACTGAACCGTCGGTGCACTGATGATCTCACCATCGTATACAATGTAAATCGGATTGCCGATATTGTTTTCAGTAGCTTCTGCAAAGGCTGCGGCACCTTCACTGTCAAAAGAAAGCTGAACAACGTTTTCGTTGTTTTTCAGTTCGTCCTGCTGAACACCTGCTTCTGCAGATATAACCTGACTTCCGTCAACAACAACCGTACCGTCTTCCAGCTGAAACTCCAGAGAACCCGGCTTTCCAAGCTCTTCCAGAATCGCATTTGCATCTGAAACACCAGGAATTTCGATATTGATCCGGTTATCACCTTCCTGATAAACCTGTGCTTCTGTGCTGTAATCTTCTACACGCTGCTGCAGCTTGTAGATGGTATCGCTCATATCCTCAGCGGACGGAGCGGTGTCTCCCACTGCCTCATAAGTGATGCTGACACCACCGGACAGGTCCAGACCAAGTGTAATGTTTTTTGCAGCTCCCGTTCCGGTAGGTCCGAATCCGATGGCTGCGGTGTAGACTAAAAGCCCCAAAAACAGGGCAATCGCGACAACTACACCAATCGCTTTGTTCTTCTTCATTGCTAATTCTCCTTTTCCTCAGCAGCAAGTGCTGCCTTTATCATAATTGCACATTCAATGCGCTTGCGCTGTAATTCACATCCAATATCGTAAGCGTCGTTGATGGACTTGTGAAAATTCCAGGAGTTTGCCGCACAGCCCCCGCTGCAGTAGAATTTTGCAAAACAGTTTTTGCATTTTTCTTTTGCATAGACATTGCAGTTTTTAAATTTCTCCTGAATCTTCGGTGCTTTGATGCCCTCATTCACATTGCCCATCAGGAACTGTTCTTCCCCGACGAACTGATGACATGGATAGAAATCACCCCACGGCGTGACAGCAAGATACTCCGTTCCGGAGCCGCATCCGGAAAGACGTTTATAAACGCATGGTCCTCCTGTCAGGTCTATCATAAAATGGAAGAAATTGAATCCCCTTCCTTCCTTATGACGCAAAATCATTTCCTTTGCCAGTCTGTCATATTCTGCGCAGATGGCAGGGATATCTTCTTCTCTCAGCGCATATTCCTCCTCCGGCTGCGCAACCACCGGCTCAACGGAAATCTGCTGAAATCCGAGATCTGCCAGATGCAGCACATCAGATGCGAAGTCCAGATTATGTCTGGTAAAGGTACCTCTTACATAATATTTATCCTGATGTCTGCTCTCGGCAAATTTAAGAAACTTCGGAAGGATCAGATCATAACTGCCCTTTCCTTTTCGGAACGGACGCATATAATCGTGAACTTCTTTCCTTCCGTCGATACTGAGTACTACATTTGCCATCTCACGGTTGCAGAACTCCATGATTTCTTCGTTGAGAAGTACACCGTTTGTAGTCAGTGTAAAACGGAAGTTTTTATTATACTTTTTCTCCTGTTCACGCCCATATTTTACCAGATCTTTTACGACCTGCCAGTTCATAAGCGGTTCCCCGCCAAAGAAATCCACTTCCAGATTTCTCCTGCTTCCGGAATTCGCAATCAGAAAATCCAGTGCCTTTTTCCCGACTTCAAAGCTCATCAGGGCACGTCTTCCATGATACTCGCCTTCCTCTGCAAAACAATATCTGCAGGCCAGATTGCAGTCATGGGCGATATGCAGGCACAGTGCTTTTACCACGACGGGACGGTTTTTGAATGCATCAATGGCATTTTCATAGATATCTTCCGTAAACAGGGTACCTGCTTTCTCAAGCTGGGTACACTCATCCACCGCTTCCCGTATATCAGCTTCCACGTAGTGATCTTTCAGAGCAAGTACAATGTCTTCTGTCCTCTCCTTTTTTTCCAGATATGGCAGTACGTCATATACCACGTCATCCACGATATGTACGGATCCGCTGTTTACATCCATGACAATGTTAAAACCGTTACTTTTGTATTGATGGATCACCTGTAATCCCCTTTCAACTCAACAAGCACTAATAAGCAGCGAGCAGATGCCCGCTGCTTATCTGATTACCTGTTTCTTATTTATTGCTTTCACAGCTCTGATTTCCTACTGTACAGGATGTCTTGCATGCAGACTGACAGGATGTCTGACACTCGCCGCAACCACCTTTTTTTACAGTGTTCTGCAGACTTCTGGTATTTAATGTCTGGATATGTTTCATGGTTTCGCCTCCTTATGTTTCGCTTTCGCGGAAAATTCATATTGATTATAGCATAATGTTTCCAATAGTAAAAGTATTTTTTTAACAATTACACAACTTTTTCACAAATTTATGCTATACTGGGCAAAGATCGGGATGTATCCATCATATTCTGACCGATGTCGATGCCCCGGGTCACAAAGACAAAAGAATTTATGGAAAGGACATTAACATTATGAAAAAGAGACTTGCAGCAGTGCTGACCGCAGCACTTACTATTTCAGTTCTTGCAGGCTGTTCCTCAGGTTCTGCTACCACTTACGGGAAATACATAAAGCTTGGAGAGTATAAGGGTCTGAAAGTAAATCAGATCAAAACAGAAGTTACCGACGATGACGTAGAATCCGAAATCGAATATGCCCTGGAAGAAAATGCCGAATATACTGAAGTTGACCGGGGTGCACAGGATGGAGATCAGGTAAACATTGATTTCACCGGTACGATTGACGGAGAAGAATTCGACAACAGTTCCGATACGGATTACGATCTTGTAATCGGTTCCGAAGATTTTCAGCCGGAATTCGAAGAACAGCTCATCGGTGTCAAAGCCGGTGACACGGTAACATTCACCATCACGCTTTCGGAAGATTATGAGGACGAGCATGCCGGAGAAGACGCAGATTTTGAGGTAACCGTCAATTCCGTACAGGAAATCAATATTCCGGAACTGACCGATGAGTACTGCAAAGAATATACCGATTACGAAACCGTGGAAGACTACCGTGCCGGCATAAAAGCAGAACTGGAAAGTTATTACGAAGACGACAGCGATTATACTGCAGGCAGTGATGCTCTCAGCCAGGTGATCGAAGCTTCCGAATTCTCCGGTTACCCTCAGGAACTGTATGATCAGTGTAAAGCTGAGTACGATGCAAACAACGAGGCTATGGCCGAAATGTTTGGACTGGAAGTGGAAGATATCGCAGGCACAGAAGAAGACATAAAAGAAGCAGTGGAGGAAATGGTTTATTCCGAAATGGTAGTATCCGAAATTGCAGAAAAAGAAAAAATCACCGTTTCTGATGATGAATATACGGAATATGTAAATTCTGTTTATGCAGAGTATGGTTACGATTCTGTGGAAGATTACGAAGCAGATTACACCAAAGACGAAACATTAAGCAGTATCCTCTATGATAAGGTCATAGATTTCCTTCTGGAAAATGCCGAGATTACCGAAGTTTCCGAAGATGAATACTACGATGCAGAATATGAGGATGAAAGTGATATGGAAGATCTGGACTGGGAGGACGAGACGGATACGGAAGATTTCACAGAATAAATGAAAGTGAAATCCAGATCTGACCGTCCAGATAACAGACCTCAGAACAGAAAAAAAATCTGCCTTGTATGTGCGGTGGCGCTGCTTTTTGCAGCGTCCGCAGCGGCAGCGATTCTTTTATCTCTTCATTCCAGAGCAGGCGATACCGCTCTTGTCTATCAGGATGGAGAAATGATTAAAAAAATTGATTTGTCTTCTGTTTCTCAGGATTACACCTTTGATGTAAAAACTGCAGACGGCGGATACAATACTATTCGTGTCACAAAAGGAGCAATCGGTGTCATAGATGCCAATTGTCCGGACAAGATCTGTGAGAAAATGGGAATGGTATCGAAAACCAATCATCCGATCAGCTGTCTTCCTCATAAACTTGTGATACAGATTCAGAAAACCGGCAACGATACATCTGATGATATAGATGCCGTCATCCAATAAATCTCCGAAACACAGAAAGCTATTCTGCAGAATGAATGTTCAAAAATAAAACGCCCGATTCCAACCGGACGTTTTATTTTTATTCTTTTCTATACAAAACTGTATTACAAATTTGATGAGTGATTACTCCTCTTCTGCTCTTGCTGCAATTTCTTTTTCCATGATATCCTTTGGCGCCTGTTCATAACGTGCAAATTCGTATGCAAAATCACCGTTTCCTCCGGTCATGGAGCGAAGAGTTGTACAATATCCGTAAAGCTCCATCATTGGAATATCAGCTTCGACAATCTGATTTCCTTTGTGATCCGGATTCATGCCAAGTACACGGCCGCGGCGTTTATTCAGATCTCCCATGACATCGCCTGTGAATTTATCCGGAACCGTAACCTTTAAAGAAGCAATCGGCTCAAGCAGTACAGGAGATGCTTCCATAAAGCCTTTCTTAAATGCCTGAATAGCAGCTGTCTTAAATGCCATCTCAGAAGAATCTACCGGATGATAAGAACCATCATACAGAACGGCTTTTACACCCACTACCGGATAACCTGCCAGAGGACCTTTCAGAACAGATTCCTGGATACCCTTTTCGACTGCCGGGAAATAGTTCTTCGGAACTGCTCCGCCAACAACCTCCTGTGAGAACTCATACGCGGTCTCAAGTTCTCCCAACGGCTCAAAGCGCATCTTTACATGACCATACTGTCCATGACCGCCGGACTGTTTTTTATACTTGGATTCAACATCTGCATTTTTCCGGATTGTCTCACGAAATGCCACTCTTGGTTTTTCGAGTTCGATCTCGATCCTGTATTTTGTCAGCAGCTTACTCTGGATAATATCAATATGCTGATCACCCATACCATAAATCAGAGTCTGACGGTTCTCGGAATCATTTACCACACGCATAGTCAGATCCTCATGGGAAATTTTCTGAAGAGCCTGTGAGATCTTATCTTCATCTCCTTTGTTTTTCGCACGATATCTCTTATATGTATATGGAGTAGAGACATCAATCTTACCATAGCGGATCGGGGTGGCTTTCGTGGAAAGTGTATCACCCGTCCGTGCTTTGTCAAGCTTTGCGATTGCGCCAATATCACCTGCATGCAGTTCCGGAACCTCGATTGGCTTGCTTCCTTCGAATACGTATAATTTATTCAGTTTCTGCTCTGCATCTTTGTCAATATTAAACACGGTATCATCATTCTTAATAACACCGGATTTCACTTTGATCATGGAATATTTACCGATGAACGGATCCACGATGGTCTTAAATACCTGTGCGGATTTCGCTTTTGCAAAATCATAGTTAGCCTCAAAGATTTCGTTTGTTTTTGTATTAATACCTGCCACATTGCGTTTGTCAGGACTTGGGAAATACTGTACGATATCGTCCAGCAGATTTGAAACACCGCGCAGCTGAATCGGAGAACCCATAGCAACCGGAACAATATCGCAGCCGGAAACGTTCTGTGTCAGCGCCATCATGATTTCATGATCTGAGAACTCTTCCCCTGCAAAGTAGCGATCCATAAATTCTTCACTTGTCTCAGCAACTGCTTCCAGCAGTGTCTCTCTATATTTTTCAAGATATTCGTCCAGATATTCCGGAATCGGGCATTCCTGTTTCTGGCCTTTATCAAGCCATTTTCTTCCGGCTTTCTTTACTACGTTCACATATCCTGTAAATTTCTCATTTTCACGAATCGGGAAATGGATGGGTGCAATCTTCTTTCCGAACTGCTCGGTCAACTCTTCTGTAACCTTGCGGAAGCTTGCATTGTCAAAATCCATATTTGAAATAAAAATCATTCTTGGAAGGCTGTATTTCTCACACAGAGCCCATGCCTTCAAAGTACCTACTTCCACACCGTTTTTTCCGTTCACTACAATAACAGCTGCATCTGCTGCTGCGGCTGCTTCTTCTGCCTCGCCGACAAAATCAAAATATCCCGGTGTATCCAGTACATTTACCTTAACATCTCCCCATGCAATCGGTACCATGGTAGTGCTGATGGAAAATTTTCTCTTTATCTCCTCTTTATCAAAATCACTGATGGTATTACCATCCGTCACATTCCCCAGTCTGCTGGTAATACCTCCAAGATATGCCATTGCTTCGACCAGACTGGTTTTTCCCGAGCCGCCGTGTCCAAGGAGCACGACATTACGAATTCTGTCAGTTGTGTAAACTTTCATGCTGTTATCCTCCAATACTAGTTATTCTTGAACAGAATCAAGTTGTCTATAGGATATATTCTACTAAAAATATTGCAATATTTCAACCTTTTTATTCAATGTAAACAAGGTTTTCCGGGTATTTTTTTATCATCATCCGTCATAAAGTCTCTGTATGCGATAGATAACAGCAAATCACAGTATAACCTGTATAAATCTGAGTGGGCTGCTGTCAAAAAATGACCGCACACCCAAGGCGACGGTCATTTTTCTTAGTTACATGGAAAATCCCTTCGTATAATAAAATGTCTGGAATTACTCATTCTCATACCAGCCGACCACTCCGGGATTCAGGTTGATATTGATCTGTTTTACTTCCTGATATTCTTCCAGACCGTGAACACCAAGCTCACGTCCGATACCACTCATCTTATAACCAC
>JALEJP010000045.1 GCA_022769625.1 Lachnospiraceae bacterium
TCCGTCCTCAGGGTGTATGATACCTCCCGCATCGGGCTGACTCTGTGCATGGATGCACAGAGCAGGGAAGTGGTATGTGCCAAAATGGATCAGACAGAATAAATGCAGCTACAATACCTGGTTTTCGGCAAGCTTTGCAAGAACGGACGGATACTGCTCCAGGTTTGTATGCGGAATAAATTTGGCTGCCTGCATCTTTATGAGGAAGTCGGGCATGGAGGCAAACTGGATGTAGTACACCGTTTCCTGGAAATAGCGGATGTCTCTGAGACAGTCGCGGTTTAACAGGAGCTTCCGTGCACCGTTTAAAGAACTGTTGCCAAGACAGTGGAAACGTTCTCTTGGCAGATCCGGGAAGATACCAACGGTTATGGCTGATTCCAGATTCGTGTAGGTGCCGAAGGCACCGGAGGTATAGAAAGCAGTCAGATCATTTTCTGTAAAACCGGAAGCCTCCAGCAGGCAGTCCACCATGGTATGTGCGGCAGATTTGGTATCCAGGTACTGAGTGATATCCGTCTGGGAGAAATAAAGGGGGCTTCCGTCTGCCGATTCCTCCGGAAGTGCATAGACAGCGGCATATTCTTCCGCCTCCTCCATGTAGCGGATGCGGGGAGAGGCATCCGGATTCAGCTTTCCGGAAATGTCGATCCAGCCGTTTAAGCGCATCTGCGCCAGCAGGTCAATGATGCCGGAACCGCAGATTCCAACAGGCTTCTGCCGGTCAATGGTGGTAAACGTAAACTGGCTGCCCTGGATGGTCACGGTGTCGATGGCACCGCTTCTGGCACGCATACCGTAGCGGCTGATGCCGCCCTCAAGTGCCGGACCGGCTGCCCCTGCCCCTGCTAACAGAAAGCTTTTGTTTCCCAGAACGAGCTCACCGTTTGTGCCGATGTCAAAAAAGACAGAAAGGCCGTCTTCTTTATAAAAATCCGTGGTCAGCAGTCCGCTGGTGATATCTCCGCCCAGATAGTTGGCGATGGCTGGAACCATATAAACGACACCAGGGTAGGAAAGCCCGATCTCTTCCCCGGTAAAAAAGCCGGGATCACAGGATACCGGTGCATAGGGGGTGGAAAAGACCGTCCAGGGATTCAGCTGCAGGAGAAAATGGATCATGGTGGTGTTGCCGGATACGATCAGAACCGGGCATTTTGAGATGGAAATACCGGACTGCTCTTCCAGAGAACGAAACAGCGCATGAAAGGTGTCAAGTGTTGCCTGGCAGATCTGTTTCAGATGTGCGCTGTCATCCTTCGCATAGATGATGCGCGTCAGAATATCATCCCCGTAGGCAATCTGCCCGTTCATCTCGCGGGCTTCTGCCACCACCTCACCGGTATCCATGTGCACAAGCTGCATGACCACAGTGGTGGAACCAAGGTCTGCAGCCAGTCCGTAATGCTCAGCCGTAGTATCGCCGGCCTCAACGTCCGTAACCACAAAGCCTGTCTCCTCATACACCACCGTCACCGTGATATCCCAGGAAGCCTCCCGGCAAAGGGGATACAGCTTCCGAAGTGTCGGAAGACTCATGGAAACCGGATCAAACCCACGCTCCTTCAGCGCCTGCAGGATACGCTCCCTGTCACCCTGCGCATGCTCCTCTGTGGGAGCCTCAAGGACAAAATGAACTTTCTTGCTGAAACCATTCATAAAACATACTCCATTCTTTAAAATCTGAAAATCATACACAAAAAAATCCTAGTATCATTATATTTCATTCCCTGTTCTAATACAATAAAAAAGTTACCCGACAAATGAGCCTAACGTCGATTTTTCCGTGCTTTGCACTCCCAAAATCGACGAAAACATTCACAATTCGCTCATTTTTCTGCGAAAAATGGCTGCTTGCTCATGTTTTGCGGGCCCCATAGACATAAAAATACATGCGAGCATGTATTTTATGTCCATTTGTCCCTTGGCTCATAAAAAGCTGTTGGGGCCAAAAACATAAAACAACAGTTATAAAAACAGTCTTTTCCGGGCAGAATAGGAGGGAGAAAGGAGGCATGGAGATGGAGACAGAGGTGAAAATGCTCAGCGACATTCACAAAAACGCGGATATGGGGCAGGATACGCTGCGCCATGTGCTGGAAGTGTCCCGCGACGGAAAGTTTTCGGATGTGATCCGAAAGCAGATGGAGGAATACGGGGAAGCATTCCGGAAAAGTGGTGAAATGCTGAAGGAACGTCAGATACAGCCAAAAGGAGAGGCTCCGGCTCTTTCGAAGATGATGGCGCACATCAATATCAACCGGAAAAGCATGCAGGACATGCCGACCTCCAGACTGGCCGAAATGGTAATTCAGGGAAGCACCATGGGTGTGACGGAATTGTCACGCCAGATCCACGATTACGCCGGGGAGGACAGGGAGGTACTGGATTTTGCCAGAAAACAGCTGAAGCGTGAGGAGCAAAATATTGAGCAGCTGAAGAAGTTCCTGTAAAAGTTGCAAAAGCCTCTTTACGTACCGTATGATATGGTATATACTATGTCTACATGTTGTTTGACAACAAGAAAAGTGCTTCAAAACACACAAGATATAGTAGGAGGGTTCATATGCATGTCATAAAGAAGGACGGAACTGAGGAAGAATTTAACGTCGATAAGATCATTGCGGCGGTCAATAAATCGGCTGCCCGCATTTTGTATACATTTTCCGATGAAGAGATTTCATTTATCTGTAAATTTGCCAGAGATCGTGCAGAGTCACTGGGAAGACCCGGCATCACCATACAGGAGATGCACAACATTGTGGAGGGTGCGCTGGAGCAGGTAAATCCGGCGGTTGCCAAGAGCTATCGGGATTACCGCAACTATAAACTGGATTTTATCCATATGATGGATGAGGTCTACACAAAGAGCCAGTCCATCCGCTACATTGGAGACAAGAGCAATGCCAATACAGACAGCGCGCTGGTGGCTACAAAGCGAAGCCTGATCTTCAATGAGCTGAACAAGGAGCTGTACCGCAAATTTTTCATGACCCGTGATGAGCTGCAGGCCTGCAAGGATGGGTATATTTATATTCATGACCAGTCTGCCAGGCTGGATACGATGAACTGTTGCCTGTTTGATGTTTCGGCTGTACTCACCGGCGGTTTTGAGATGGGAAATGTCTGGTATAATGAGCCAAAGACGCTGGATACGGCATTTGACGTGATCGGCGATATTATACTGAGCACGGCGGCGCAGCAGTATGGCGGCTTTACCGTGCCGGAGATGGATAAGGTACTGAACCCTTATGCGGAAAAGAGCTATAAAAAATACAAAGAGGAATTCATTCAATATGCGGATCCTTCCTGGAGGGGCGTGGAGCAGAGAGCGGAAGAGTATGCGCTCAACAAGGTAAAACGTGATTTTGACCAGGGATGGCAGGGCATCGAGTATAAATTGAATACCGTTGGCTCTTCCCGCGGAGATTATCCCTTTGTAACGGTGACCATTGGCCTTGGAACGAAACCATTCGAGAAAATGTGTAATATTTCTCTGCTGAATGTCCATAAAGGCGGTCAGGGGAAACCGGGCAACAAAAAGCCGGTGCTTTTTCCGAAAATTGTATTTTTATACGATGAGAAGCTTCACGGTGTGGGCGGTGAATGCGAGGATGTTTTTGAAGCGGGCGTTGCCTGCTCTGCAAAGACCATGTATCCGGACTGGCTGTCCATGACAGGAAAAGGTTATATTTCCAGCATGTACAAACAGTACGGAAAGGTCATAAGCCCCATGGGCTGCAGGGCTTTCTTAAGTCCCTGGTATGAGCGCGGCGGTATGTATCCGGCAGATGACAAGGATGTACCTGTATTTACCGGACGCTTCAATGTAGGCGCAGTGAGTCTGCACCTTCCGATGATTCTGGCGAAGTCCCGTTCGGAGAGCCGTGATTTCTACGAAGTGCTGGATTATTATCTGGAGATGATAAGAAATCTGCATAAGCGCACCTATGAGTATCTGGGTGCCATGAAAGCCTCCACCAATCCGCTTGCCTACTGCGAGGGGGGATTTTACGGCGGCCATCTGCAGCCGGGAGAGCGCATCAAAAAGTTGCTGAAACCGATGACGGCATCTTTTGGCATTACAGCACTCAATGAGCTGCAGGAGCTGTACAATGGCAAATCCATAGCGGAGGATGGAGCCTTTGCTCTGGAGGTGCTGGAGTACATTAACAAAAAGGTAACGGAATTCAAAGAGGAGGATGGCTGGCTGTATGCCATCTACGGGACGCCGGCAGAGAGCCTCTGCGGTCTCCAGGTTGAGCAGTTCCGTAAAATGTACGGTATCGTGGAGAATGTTTCCGACAGACCTTATGTCAGCAACAGCTTCCACTGTCATGTGACGGAGGATATCACGCCCATCGAAAAGCAGGATCTGGAGGGCCGTTTCTGGGAGCTTTGCAACGGCGGAAAGATCCAGTATGTACGGTACCCCATCGATTACAACATTGAGGCGATCAAGAGCCTGATCCGCCGTGCCATGGATCTTGGTTACTATGAGGGTGTTAACCTGTCTCTGGCTTACTGCGATGACTGCGGTCACCAGGAGCTTGAGATGGATGTGTGTCCCAAGTGTGGTTCCAGAAATCTCACAAAGATTGACCGCATGAATGGATATCTCTCCTACAGCCGGGTGCACGGGGATACGAGACTGAATGCGGCAAAGATGGCGGAGATTGCAGAAAGAAAGAGCATGTAAAACGAACCATAAATAAGTCCACAGGAAAAGCGGGAGAAACCAGTCGATCCAGGTTTCTCCCGCTTTTGCAGTTCAGTAAGAATGTGTTTCTCATTCTTTCCCGTTAAAACAATACGTGCATACCTTGCATGGTTCGATGGCGATGGAAGCCAGAAGGTCATCCAGCCTGTGATAACGGAGGCTTGTGAAGTTCTGGATTTTGCAGATTTCATCCAGCATGGCCTGGTAGCGGTCACTGTTTGGGTCTGCGTATTCTTCCAGGTATTTTTCTGCATTTACTCCCTCTTTCTCCAGAATGACTCTCCTGGTGATCAGATCCAGCTCGGATTTGGAGCGGGAGAAATTCAGGAATTTACAGCCGTAGAGAAGCGGCGGACATGCCGGACGGACATGTACCTCCTTTGCACCGCTCTGGTACAGAAACTCTGTGGTTTCACGCAGCTGTGTGCCGCGCACGATGGAGTCGTCAATGAGCAGCAGCTTTTTGTTTTTAATCAGGGCATGTACCGGGATCAGCTTCATGCGGGCAATCAGCTCTCTCTGGCGCTGTGTGGTCGGCATGAAGGAGCGCGGCCAGGTCGGTGTGTATTTGATAAATGGTCTGGCATATGGGACACCGGATTCATTGGCATATCCAATGGCATGTGCGATACCGGAATCCGGTACGCCGGCCACGATATCCGGCTGCACATTTCCCTTATCCCGCTGTGCCAGCAGACGGCCGCAGTTATAACGCATCTCTTCCACGTTGACACCCTCGTAGGAAGAGGTGGGATAACCGTAGTATACCCAAAGGAAGGAGCAGATGCGCATTTTTTCCCGGGGCGGAACGATGGTTTCCACGCTTTCCGGTGTCAGGTAGACGATCTCACCGGGACCCAGTTCTCTGTGATCCGTATAGCCAAGATTGATATAGGAAAAGCTTTCGAAAGCGACACAGAAGGCATCCTCTTTTTTGCCGATTACCAGCGGGGTGCGTCCCAGCAGATCTCTGGCGGCATAGATCCCGTCCTTTGTCATCAGGAGTATGGTCATGGAACCATCAATACATTCCTGTGCATAACGGATACCGTCTACAAAACTGTCCTGTTTGCTGATCAGTGCGGCAACCAGCTCTGTGGCATTGATCTGTCCGCTGCTCATTTCCTGGAAATGAGAATGGCCGTTTTCGTAGATTTTTTTCAGAAGCTCGTCGGTGTTGTTGATTTTCCCGACTGTGGTGATGGCAAAGCTGCCAATGTGTGACTGGATGAGGAGCGGCTGCGGCTCATAATCTGAAATACAGCCGATACCGAGATTTCCGGTCAGTTCTTCGACATCCCGCTCAAATTTTGTACGGAAAGGGGAATTTTCGATATTGTGGATGGCCCGGGAAAAGCCTGACTGGCTGTGTGTGGCCATGCCGCCCCGCCTGGTTCCAAGATGTGAGTGATAGTCCACTCCGTAAAATAAGTCCATAATGCAGTCGGTTTTTGAAGCAACTCCAAATAATCCTCCCATGAATGTGATCTCCTTTATCCATAATTTAACCAAACCAGGTAAGGCTCCCTCCTGTATGCAGCAATATCAGAAAAAGGAGACTTGCCTGCTTTCTTTTGTTTCCAGATAAAAGTGTAACATAAAAAAAGACAAAATCAAAGAGAAAGCGAAAATTTTATCATGGAAAACAAGTGGAAAAAGCGGTTGTTTTTCCGAAACGTTATGCTATACTCATGTTTGGACGCCCTTTGGGGCATAAAAGTCGCGAAAATGATATTCCGAAAGGAGAAGGACCGATGAAGAGAAAACTGGCCGTTTTTTTTCCGGGCAGAAGATACGGTGTGGACTGTCCGCTGCTGTACTATGCGGAGTCCGTCTGCCGCGGAAAAGGTTATGATACCCTGCTGATGCATTATTCCGAGCACAGAGATGTGCGCGATATGATTTCTATAGATGATAATATCAGGCAAACGCTTCCATATGTAAAGGAGCGCATTAAGGAAAAGGACCCGGGACAGTACGATGAGATGCTTTTTGTGTCAAAAAGCATCGGAACGGTGGCTGCCGGATGGCTGAACCAGGAGCTTGGGAAGGACATGCCTCCAATCCGTCATATTTTTATGACACCTCTGAAGCAGACCTTCCCTTATATGGACTCACCCCGGAATATCGTCATCTGCGGTGACAGAGATCAGTATCTGGCGGAAGAAGAATTAAAAAATTTCTGCCGGGAGCACGGTGTGCAGCGGTTCTGCTTCGAAGGTGTGGGCCATTCGCTGGAGCATGATAATATGAAGGATACGCTGAAAACCATGGGCGAGATCATGGAAATCGTGGAGAAATTTGCGTGAAAGCACTTGGCTGCAGGGGTCTCACCGTCCGGAGGGGCTGTTTGACGGCAGAAAGTCTCTTTACTTATGCAGGAAAATATCATATACTGAAACCAGTGGAATGTCCTGCCAGGAGCAAAGGACATTCCGGAATTCTGATTAATATGCCTTCACGATTTGAAGGCTTCGGAGATTTGTCTGATGAAGAGAACGTTCACAAAACAGGACAGTCAGGCCATGAAGGGCATTGCCATTTTGCTGATGCTTCTGCATCATCTGTTTTACAGTGCGGATTCATCCCACGGCCTGCCTGTAAGCTATCTGCTGCTTGATACAAGGCAGGTGGTTGCTGCTGCGCGATTCTGTAAAATATGCGTCCCGGCATTTGTGTTTGTGACTGCCTATGGTATGGCAGTGAAATATGAAGCATACGGACAGGGAAGGGAACCCTTTCTGAGATTGACGCTTAAGCGTTATATCTCTCTTATGGTTTCGTTCCTGTTTGTTTATGTCCTGGCATTTGTTTTTTGTCAGATCGGCGGGATGAGAAGCTATGGGGAGGTTTATGGAAGCGGCGCAAAAAGTGTAGTTTATGCGGTGATTGATATGCTTGGGATGACTTATTTTACGGGAACTCCCTCCATGAATCCAACCTGGTGGTATATGTCGGTGGCTGTTTTACTGATCTTCGCCCTGCCTCTTCTTTGGAGGCTGGCGCAGATGGCAGATATTCTGCCGGTTATCCTGACGGCAGGAATCATGCTGGCAGCGGGACTGTGGAAAAATCAGGCGATGCTCTGCCTGCTGACAGCCGGTGTCGGGATTTTCTGTGAACGAAGGAAAATTCTAGAAAGACTTGCCGGCTTTTGGGATAAAAGCAGGTGGTACCGGATGGCCGGGTGCCTGATTCTGACCGCAGGACTGGCAGTTCTGCTTCTTCTGAAGGTCAGGACGGGAAACCGGTTCTGGATCGTTATCTATCCGGTCAGTGCCGTCTTCATTGCCAAGCTTCTCTGTCTGGGGAGCAGGGATGGGAAAATATCAATAATTCTGCAGTTTTTTGGCAGATATTCCATGTATATGTTCCTGACCCATACGTTTCTGAAATCCTATTACCTGCATGATTTTATTTATGGTTTCAGACAGGCGGAGCTTATCTATGCAGTGCTTGTGGGAATATCGCTGATTCTCGCCATGCTGCTTGCCCGTCTGGAAAAGAAATTCCGGCAGGTTCTTCACATCGATGAAAGACTGCAGAAGCTTGCCGGGGGATGAGAAAACAATAGAAAGTACTGTACCAGGACGCTGACAGGTCCGAAAATACCGTGCAGAGAAAGACGCTGCACATCTGGGAGGAAAAGAAAATGGTTATTTCAGTCTGTATCCCATGCTATCGCTCAGCCAAAACACTGCCAAAGGTAGTTGCGGCAATCCGGGAGGAGTTTGCAAAGCATGAGGGATATGAATATCAGATGATACTGGTGAATGACGGTTCACCGGACAATACCTTTGAGGTCATCGCACAGCTGTGTGAGGAAGATGAAAACATCATCGGCATGAATCTGTCCAGAAACCACGGACAGGCTTCGGCAAAAATCGCGGCGCTGCGTTACGCAACCGGTGATGCGCTGGTTTATATGGATGATGACGGGCAGCATCCGGCAGAGGGGATCTTCAGGCTGGTGTCCAAAGTGGAGGAAGGGTATGATGTGGTCTATGCTCATTTCCCGAAGAAGAAGGCCTCTGTTTTTAAAAAGCTGACCAGTGATCTGCACAATAAAATCGCGGAATGGACCGGAAACAAACCAAAGGGGATTCATCGCTCTTCTTTTGTGGCCTGGAGCCGTTTTGCGCTGGAATGTGTAAAAAATTATCACAGCCCGTTTCCTTCGGCCGGCGCCTATCTTCTCTGTGTGACGGACAAATTTGCAAATGTGGAGATGGAACACAAAAAGAGAATCGAAGGCAGCTCCGGCTACACGTTAAAAAAGCTGGTGGGGCTCTGGTTGAATTCCTTTACCAATTTTTCCATTGTTCCGCTGCGGCTGGCCTCTTTTGTAGGAGTGAGCTGTGCCGGGATCGGCTTTCTGTTTGGAATTTATGTGGTGATCCGTAAGCTGCTTCACCCAACGGTACCGGCCGGTTATACCTCTACGATCGCGATCCTTTTGTTTATCGGCGGTATGATCATGATGATGCTGGGACTTCTGGGAGAATACATCGGACGCATGTACATGATCCTGAGCAACAAGCCCCAGTACAGCGTGCAGAAGGCACTGAATGTGCCAAAAGATGCGGCAAAGAGGCTGGAGCGCAGAGATCAGCTGGTATACGAAACCGAAGAGGCGCATGTGTTTGCAGACGCAGGACGGAAAGACAGAAGGTAGTGAAACAGATGAATATGTTGGATATGGTGAAAAAAAAGAAAAAACTGCTCTCGGATCTGATCTATACCGTTGGAGCTTCCGTTCTGATGAACGGCGTTCTCCAGCTGATCATTTATCCTTTCATCAACTATCGGATGGGGGAGGAATACCTGGGAAATGTGGTATTCTACATGAGCATTGTGTATATCATCGGGCAGGCCATGGGAATGTCTTTTTGCAGCAACCGTCTGGTGCTGCGCAACCAGTGCAGGACGACAAACGGAGATTTCAATGCGCTGCTGCGCATACTGGCACCTCTTGGAGGCCTGGTGGGGGCTGTGATTTTTTCTTTTTATACAAAGAACGTCGGGGAGATTCTGGCATTTGGACTGATCGTGATGTTCACGGTGCTCCGCTACTACGCAAATGTGGAGTACAGGCTCAAATTAAATTATAAAAAATACTTCCTTTATTTTGTGATCCTCACAGCCGGATACGGGATCGGTGCTGTGATCTATGCCTTTACCGGACAGTGGTTCTGGATTTTCCTGACCGGAGAGGTGATCGCTACCCTGTACATGTTTGTGTTCGGTACGATCTTTAAAAAAGAGGCGCGCACCGATAATACCAGATTTGTGGCGAAGCATATCCTGTTTCTTCTGTTGTCTTATCTGGTGTTTGAAGGAATCAGCAATGCCGACCGGATGATCCTGAAAAGTCTGCTGGATGCAAAGGCGGTGGCACTGTTTTATGTGGTCTCCATGATCGGAAAGACGCTGCAGCTGTTTGTGGGACCGATCAACAATATTGCCCTGAGTTATATGTCAGCGGACAAAAAGAAGATGACAAGGGAGGATTTCCTGAAAACTACGCTGCTTTACGTTGGCGTTGGCGCTGCTTTTTATCTGGTATGTCTGGTGGGAACACCCCTGTATGTCAGGCTGTTGTATCCGAATCTCTACGGGGATTTAAAGGGGCTGAATCTGGTGGTCAATGCGGGGCAGGTGATCAACTTTGCGGCATCGCTGATCCTGCCGTCGATCCTGGCATCGCTTGGATCGAAATATCATATGATGCTTCAGGTGCTGTATGCGGTGGTTTATCTTCCCCTTGCCATTGTATTTACCATGCAGGGCGGTATTTGGGGATTCGCCTTTGCGACACTTATCGCAAACAGTCTGCGCCTGATTGAGCTGGTTGTGTTTGGAATGCGCAAATTGCCGCGTGCGGCAGAAGCAGGGAGGATGGATGAGTAATGGATATAAAAGACAGTATTTCTTATTTTATAAAGCAGAACCGGAAACAGTGCACCGGTGTGCGCCGGATTCTGAATGTACCGGATTATATTTTCTGTGCACTTGCATTTAAATGCGGCTGCAGAGATTATTTCTGCGGGAAGATTTATGAAAAAACCTTTGGACAGAGACAAGGCTATATCACACAGTTTCGCAAGGATGCCCTGGCGAAAAAATACAATGACAGAGAAATGGCACAGCGTGTGGACAATAAGGCATCCTTTGATGCCATGTTTACAAAATATCTGCATCGGGACTGGCTGGATGTGGACAAAAGCACCATGGAAGAGTTTGAGGCATTTGCCGGGCGTCATGAGGAATTTTTTGTAAAAGCAGTCAATACCAGCGGCGGAAACAGTATCTGGAAGTGCAATCCGGCAAAATCCAAAAAGACGTTAAAACAGCTTCGCAGCAAAATGAAAGGCTGTATCCTGGAGGAACCCATCATCCAGCACAGCAGGATGAGCAGCCTGCATCCCGGAACGGTAAATACCATCCGTGTCAACACGGTCTGGTCCGGGGGTGAGCCTCATGTGTTTGCGGCCGTGCTGCGCATGGGTTCAAAAGGCTGTGTGGACAATTTCCATGCAGGCGGCGGTATGGGAGCCGAGATCGATCTGGAAACGGGTGTCGTATTTACCACGGCGATCAATATGGAGAATCAGCGTTTTATTTTCCACCCGGTGACCGGAGCACAGATCGTTGGATTTCAGGTTCCAAACTGGGACAGGGTGCTTGCCATGGTAAAAGAGATGGCCTCTCTGGTGCCGCAGGTGCGAACCATCGGATGGGATGTGGCTGTGACGGAGGACGGCTGCTGTGCAGTGGAGGGCAACAGCCGGTGTGATTTCCTGATCTGCCAGATGCCGCGCAATATCGGAAGATATCATGAGTTAAAAGCATTGCTTGAGGAGGCCAGATGACATGCCGGTGATCGTGATGACAAACCATTACGGAAAGGTACCGTACCAGATCGTTCAGCGTGTGGTTCCGGAAGGGTTTACCCTGAAGATGGCAGAGCGTGCTGACCGGAAGTCGCTGCTTGCGCTGGTGCCGGAGGCAGATTATCTGCTGGCAGGCGGGAGAAGTCCGATTGACAGAGAACTGCTTTCCTGTGCTTCCAGGCTGAAAATGATCCAGCGCACCGGAGTTGGGATGGATACGGTGGATGCCGGAGCCGTTTTTGAGCGTGGGATTCCGGTCTATGTCAACCGGGGCGTAAATGCGGCAAGTGTGGCGGAACACACGGTGATGCTGCTGCTTTCCGTACTGCGAAGGACTGCGGTGATCGATGCCCAGTTAAGGCAGGGTATATGGAAAAAACAGGAAAATGGCATTTTGAACCATGAGCTCTGGAAAAAAACGGTGGGGCTTGTGGGAATGGGAGAGATCGGGCAGAAAACGGCGCGGATGCTTTCCGGCTTTGAAGTGCGGCTACTGTATCACACACCAAAGAGGAAACCGGAGGAGATGGAGTTTGCGCTTGGCCTTACCTGGATGCCCTATGAAGAACTGCTTGCGCAGTCGGATATCGTGATTTTTCAGTGTGCGCTCAACGACAGGACAAGGGGTATGCTTGGAGAAAAACAGATCAAAAGGATGAAACAGGGAAGTATTGTGATCAATACGGCAAGAGGTGCACTGATTGATGAGAAGGCACTTGCGGATGCGCTTAAGTCCGGATGGATTGCGGGGGCGGGGCTTGATGTATTTGAAAAAGAACCTCCTGCTGTGGATAATGCTTTCTTTCCAATGAAAAATGTGGTATTATCGCCTCATATAGGCGGCGTGACGCAGGAGGCATTTCAGCGGATGATGGCGCTTGCGATGCGCAATATTGTCCTGTTTGAGCAGGGACGATATGAGGAATTGGAGGACAGGTTATGGAAGAAAACAGTATGAAAAAGACGAGAGCATTTTTGGAGAGCCTTGGACTGCCGGCGGGAGATCTGTACTCCCTGCCGGACTCCGGCAAACGGTTTCCGGATGGGGCACAGTATCGTTTTGAAGTACCGGGCATACAGGGACCGAAAGCGATGCGTGCATTGCTTCAGGAGCTTGACAAAAATGATTTTTATATACATCGTGTAACCCAGACAAAGGGGATTTATACACTGACAGATCAGGAGATCAGCGAGATGGCTGCGCTTGCGAAACAGTACAGCGTGCAGCTGATTCTGGCAATCGGACCTCGTGCGACTACGGATACCAGCGCCTCGGTGCATACACCGGAAGGACAGCGAATGGGATATCGCCTGCGAGGGCAGGAGCAGATCGTGCGGGCCATTGAGGAGGTAAAGCGAGCAGCGTCTCTTGGATGCCGTCATTTTATCATGTACGATGAAGGCTGTCTCTGGGTGCTGAATAAGGCCAGAAAAGCAGGGGAGATTCCACAGGATTGTCAGTTCAAGCTGTCTGCCCATGCAGGCCATGGGAATCCCTGTTCGGCAAAGCTCATCGAAAGCATCGGGGCGGACTCCATCAATCCGGTGCGTGACATTCAGCTTCCCATGCTTGCAGCCATGCGGGCGGCCATTGATATCCCCATTGACATCCATACCGAAAATCCGGCGTCCTCCGGCGGCTTTATCCGTCACTATGAGGTACCGGAGATGATCCGTGTGGCTTCCCCGATCTACCTGAAAACAGGGGGATCTGTGGCAAAGACCCACAGCTGGGATACCACGGAGAGCGATGCCAGAGCCAGGGCAAAGCAGGTTATGCTGGTGAAGCGTGTCATTGATACTTATTATCCGGAGGCAGTTTATTCGCCAAAGGGATCTATTGCATAAACAGGAGGAGAGTTATGAGTGAAAAGCCGGTGGCGATTGTGCTTGGCGGCATTGTGCCGCATAAAAATCTTCTGGAGAAGCTGAAAAAAAGAGGCTATTTTACGATTCTGATCGACTATTTCGAGAATCCTCCCGCTGCTGAGGCAGCAGATCTGCATCTTCGGGAAAGTGCCATGGACAAGGATGCGGTGCTTGCTGCTGCAAAGAAATATGGCGCAGAGCTTGTGCTTTGCACCTGCCTGGACCAGCAGATTGGAATCGCCTGTCAGGTAGCAGAAGAGCTGGGACTTCCCCATCCCTACAGCTATGAGAAAGCGCTGGAGGTGACAAACAAGGAAAAAATGAAAAAGATCATGTGGGAAAATGGCATCCCCACTTCCAGATATTTTTCGGTGCACGATGTATCGGAGGTACACGATGCAGGCTTACATTTCCCTATCATGGTAAAACCGGCGGACAGCTGCGGCTCGGCCGGTATTAAAAAGGTATTCTGTCCGGAGGAGGTTTTTGCGGCGGTGGAAAATGCACTGCACTGGAGCCGTTCCCATACGGCCGTGGTGGAGGAGTTTGTGGAAGGAGTGGAGGTCAGCGTCTACACCTTTATCGCGGAGCATAAGGCTCATGTGCTGCTGACATCACAACGGTTCAGCAAGCTGGGCGAGGATGGAAGCTGCATCAAATGCTATGCTAGCATCGCCCCTGCCGCAGTCTCTGACCAGGTGGCAGCCGATATGGAGAAACTCGGCACCAGGATCGCAGAGGTATTCGGGCTGGACAATACAGCCATGTTCTACCAGTGTATGGTAAAAGACGGAGAAATTAAAGTGATCGAGTTTGCACCCCGTATCAGCGGCGGCATCTGTTTTCGGACCATTGAGGAAAATACCGGCTTTGACATCATAAATGCAGCGATCGACTCCTGGATTGGTAATCCGGTGCACATGGAATATCACAGGCCGCAGATGTACAATATGACCCAGCAGATCCATGCGCTTCCCTGTGTGTTTGATCACATCGAAGGGGCAAAACAGCTGAAAGAGCAGGGCATTCTGGATACGCTGTTTCTGCACAAGACAAAGGGAGCCCACATGGGGGATGACAAAGCCAGCAGTGCCAGAGTGGCGGCGGCTCTTGTCCGTACAAAGGACCGCAGTGCGCTGCCCTCTCTTGCCAGACGTGTGGTGGAGGGACTTACGGTTTATGATGAGAATGGTAAGGATGTCAGCGTGCGCGGATTATATTTACAGGAGAAGGATATCAGGTCATGAAACAGAATCAATATAACGTAGATTTCAAATTTATCGAAGAACCGCAGGAATTTGACAAGCATACCGAGCGGGAACAGCTTGCCTACTGTCTGGGGGCAACACTTTATATGCCTGCCCTGCGCAATTTTGCGGAGATCGTACTGAAAAAGAAGGTGGAAGGGCTGTGCTCCATGGTTGTCTGTTTTGAGGATGCGGTGGATGAGAAGGTGCTTCCACAGGTGGAGGAAAATGCGGTAAAATATCTGGAGGTTTTAGCTAATGCAAAAAAAACCGGCCAGGTTTCGGAAAAAGAGCTTCCGCTTATGTTTTTCCGGGTGCGTTCCGTGGAGCAGTTTCATTCTATTACCGGAAAACTGGACGGGGAGCTTCTGGATCTGCTTACCGGATTTGTATTCCCCAAATTTTCCATCGGAAGCGCAGAGGCATATTTTTCTCATCTGCGCAGCCTGAATGAACAGTATGGATTAAATCTCTACGCCATGCCGATCATCGAGGGCAGGGAGGTGGCCTTTAAGGAGACACGTCTGGAAAGCCTGCTGGCGGTGAAAAAGTTCCTGGATGAGAACAGGGAGCTGGTGCTGAATGTGCGCGTGGGCGGCACGGATTTTTCTTCCGCGTTCGGGGTACGCCGTGGCGTGGACTACAGTATTTATGATATCATGACGGTCAGTGAGTGCCTCTGTGACATCCTGAACGTATTCGGACGGGACAACGAATATGTGGTTTCCGGTCCGGTGTGGGAATATTTCCTGGCAAATAAAGAGATGAAATTCAAGGCGAATCTGGATTTCAGTCTGCAGAGTTCACTGCTTAAGAGAAAGCGCCTGGTCAATGAGGCGATTGACGGTCTGCTGCGGGAGGTGATCATCGACCGCGCCAATGGATTTGTGGGGAAGACGGTCATACATCCCACCCATGTGAAATACGTAAATGCCATGCAGGCTGTGACCGAGGAGGAATATAAGGATGCCATGCAGATTCTGATGGCATCGGGCGGGGTACTGAAAAGCCCGAAGGGAAACAAGATGAATGAGATCAAGCCGCACAGAAGCTGGGCCCGCAAGATTTACTGCAAGGCTAAGGCATACGGTGTGATCAAAGATGAATCCGAATATCTGGGCATGGTGGCGCGTGAAGATTTTGCGTAAAGCGAACGAAGCAGCGCGTGACAGAACAGTCAGTGATGGAGGACAGGATGAAAAAACTGAAGGTTCCGGCATCCGGGGAAGCGATCGCAGACCTGCAGCCGGGTGACATGGTAGAACTGAGTGGATATATTTTTACAGGCAGAGATGCGGTGCTGCCAAAGCTGGTAACATGCATCCAGGAGGGAAAGCTTGCCAAGAGCGGGCTTGATCTTCAGGGAAGTGTGATTTTTCACACGGCGGTGAGCCCGGCGGGGATTGGCCCCACTTCCAGTAACAAGGTTGAGATTGAGGGGAGTATTCCGGTGCTGTCGGAGGCAGGCGTGAAAATCCATCTGGGAAAGGGAGCGCTGAAGCCGGAGACCGTCCGGGCACTTGCAGAAAACAATGCGGTCTATGCGGTGACGCCGCCTGTGACAGCGCTGTTTGGAAGTCGTGTGGATTCTGTGGAGGTTGCGGCTTTTCCCGAGGAAGGGATGGAGGCTCTTCACCTTTTAAAGGTGCATGATTTCCCTGCCATCATTGCGGCAGCCCACGGAAGATCGATTTACGATTAGCGGTATTTCCGGTATGGAAAGCCATATACGGAAATACTGGTCTTTTCAGGAAGGATAGAGCAAATGGAAACAATAACAGAAAAAGTCAGGGATACACTGGTTTTAGCCGGTTCCACATTCCGGGAGGATCAGAAAGAGGCCTATCGGGCTGCCATTGCAGAAGAGACAAAGGAACAGGCCAGATGGACCATGGAACAGATTCTGGAGAATGCCTGTGTGGCGCAGGAGAACAAAAGGCCGCTCTGTGACGATACCGGCATTCCGCATCTGATCCTGGAGATGGGTCACGGACGGACACTGACCGGAAAGATGCTGGAGGAAATTTACGAAGGCGTCCGTCAGGGACTTCAAGCCCTGCCCGGCAGGCCCATGGCGGTAAAAGGAGATGACACAGCGCGTATCCAGCAGTCAGAAGGGCTTTATGAGGATCCGGCTATGCTGGCTCCGGCACCGCTTATGCTGCGCAGCGTTTCGGAGGATGTGATCCGTCTGACGGTAATTCTGCAGGGGGGAGGACCGGAGATCCGTGCAAAAACCTACCGGGTATTTCACAGGCACAGTGTTGATACAGTGAAGGATGAGATCGTGTCCTGGGCGAAGGCTGAGGTTGGGAATCTGGGCTGTACCCCATGTAACCTTGCGGTTGGCATCGGACGATCCCATTATGAGGCATCCTCCCTGATGCTTCAGGCGATGGCGGAGAGCCGTTTCGGACAGATGACGGAGCTTGAACAGTATATTACAGACCGTGTCAATGAGGACGGACCAGGACCTCTGGGGCTTGGCGGAAAGACCAGTGTGCTGTCCACATTTGTAAAGGTCGGACCGCAGCGTGCCAGTGGGGTGCGTATTGTCTGCATGCGTCCCTGCTGCTGTTTTGAACCGAGAAAGGCAAGTGTGATTCTTTCATGAAAAATCTGATCAAAAACGAAACATTGCCTGCCATGGAAAGAAAGGCAGGCAGTGAAAAGAATACAATGAGCCTGAAAAGGCAGCTTGGCATTTATACACTTCTGTTTGCGGTGACGCTTGCAGGAGTGCTTTTCGTGTTCTGGTGCAGCGGAACCACCATGCTGCGCTATACCAGAAATTTTCCGGACAGTCTGGCACAGAATTATGCCTTTCTGGCAGGATTTCAGAATTATCTGTCGGATCTTTTATCCGGAAATTTAAAGAACTGGAGCTGGTCCATCGGCCTTGGGGCCGATGCCTGGTCCTTTTACAGCAGTAAGCTGTTTAATCCGCTGTACTGGATCGTGGCGCTTCTGCCGAAGAAATATCTGGACATGGGCTGGAGCGGCATGATTGTAGCTTACCTGTATCTGTGCGGCGTGACCTTTCTGCTGTTTTTGCGGAAGGCAGGCATCCGGGATTACCGGGCACTTGTGGGTGCCATGTGCTATGCGTTCGCACCCTGGATGATTCTCTCCAGTGTGAAACAGGGAAGCTTTCTGATCGGCGCGGTGATGTTTCCTCTGCTTGCCCTCGCCACAGAGAAGATTCTCCGCAGAGAATCCCCGATTCCCTTTATCCTTTGTGTGGCCTTTATCACGCTGACCAGCTTCCGGTGGCCCTATACCTCCGGAATGATGATATTTTTGTATTATGGCGTGCGCTATTTTCTGGATTACCGGGAAAAAGGGAAAAAAGGAGCTTTTCTGCAGCGGTTCGGTGTGTTCGTGGGCTGCGGGGCTGTGGGGATTCTCATTGCCATGCCGGCACTTCTGCCCACCATCCTGAAGCTTGGTAAATCCACCTCCACCTCCGGCATGGAAACGCCGCTTCTCTTTACCCTGGGGCAGTATCTTCTGTTCCCCTCCAGAATGACAAACTGGGATATGGCCTTTGACAATTACTCTTTTTATTCGTTCCTGCCGCTATGCGCAGTTCTTATGCCGGTCCTGTTCTATCAGGCGGGAAAAAAGAAATTTGCTGCGGTGATGGGAACCCTTCTGACTGTCCTGACACTGATACCGGCTTTCTGCAGTGCACTGAACTTCTTCAGCTATCCAAGCGGACGCTGGTACTGTATCCTGATTTTCTTCTGCGTATGGGGCTGTATGGAAGCCATGTCGGAGCCACTCCTTGGAAGACCAAAGATCCGGAAGGGGACGATCGTGTGCTTTGTGCTTTACACGCTGTACGCCCTTGGATTTGCAGGTATCTTCGCAGGAAAGATACTGGGACTGGTGAGCAATACGGAAATCTGTCTGATGGCGGTCAATGCACTGTTTGAGGCGGTATTTCTGGCGGTGCTTTTTGGATATACTTCCTTTCAAAAGGCCGGCAGGATCCCGATGCCCAAAAAGCAGGTGATTCTGGTGCTTCTTGTGGTGGTGACAACGATCCTCTCCTACAATGTTTATTTTTATCCCTTCTCCAAAGGGGATATGAAACGTTTTCTGGCAAACGGAGAAGCCTACGAAAAATTTGAAGCTTCCCCTCAGAAGACGGCACAGAAAATAGAAGACGAAGATTTCTGGCGAGTGGATCAGGTGGAGGGAGTGGATGTGACCACGGCACCCAGAAACCGGATCAACGAGACGGTGTATTTTAACACCCGCTCGATTTATATGTTCCAGTCCGGAAACAACAAACGGTGGTTTGAGTTTGGAAAATTTCTGGGAGATAATGCGATTTATTACAAACGTACCTGTCCCAATTCCAACGACAGCCGGATGGTGCCGGATCTGCTGACGGGAGTAAAGTATTTTATCGGGGATCAGGAAGATGGCGGGAAAAATGCCAGTGATTATGCAGGGTATGGATTTACGTACTGGAAAACCATAGACGGAGTGGATATTCTGAAAAACAAGTACAGCATCGGACTTGGAACCCTGTATGAAAGCTATATTACCCAGTCCGAGGCGGAAAAACTGAATTATGCCCAACGGGAGCAGGCCATGCTGCAGACGATGGTGCTGCCGGATGAAGATGCAGAAGAGCTGGAGAAGCAGGAAACCGGTATCCGAAAGCTTGGCGCGGAGGATATTGAGACGACCGTCAGTGAGATTCCTGTTACAGTCAAAAGCGGAAAGCATGCAAAGGCAGACCAGGCGAAACAGACAATCACCACGGATAAGAAAAAGGCAAAATTTACACTGAAAATAGACGAAGCAGAAGACTGTCAGCTGCTCATAAGCTTTGAGGGACTGAAAAAGAACGGGAAGCGCGGGGAAGAAGAATTCACGGTCTATGTCAAAAAAAACGGCGTCAAAAAAGCAGCGACGGATACCATTGGAAATGCACAGGGCTTTCCGGATATTGAAGATCTGACTATAAACCTGGGATATTTTGAAAAGGTCAAAGGGAAGATTCAGGTGGTACTGTCTGCGGAAAAGGGAGGAACCTACATCTACGATGCCATCAGAGTCTACGCCATTCCATCAGAACTGTATGACCGGTATGCTTCCGGGCTTCAGGAAAAGAGTATGGACCTGGAGGTGTTTGGCAACGATTACGTGAAGGGCACCTTTACGGCAGAGAAAACATCCCTTGCCTGTTTTTCCATTCTGAAGGACGAGGGCTGGCGCATCTATGTGGACGGCAAAAAAGCAGAAAAGATAGAAAATGCACAGCTTGCCTTTACCGGTGTGGTGATCCCGGAAGGAACCCATACGGTGGAGCTGCGCTATCATACACCGGGACTTAAAACGGGACTGATTCTGGGAAGCATCGGATGTATTCTGCTGTTTCTCATCCTCTGTATCCATTGCAGATGGAGAAGAAAACATGACCAATATACGCAGTGATCTGCGGGTTTTGAAAATATAAATATTTCATAAACTAAAAATTAAAAAAGCGTTGACATTGTGTATTTTTACTGTTATAGTAGTACTGTAATCAGAGAATTTGGTAGATATGACAGGATTGTTACTGGTAATGCAGGCAAGACCCAAAGTTTCAGAGGAGGAAGAAGTCTGGATTCTTTGGGTCTTTTTGTTTGGGAGACACTACTATGAAGATTATCAAAGTTATCAATAATAATGTAGTGAGTGCATTGGACAAAGATGCCAAGGAAGTCGTTATCATGGGTAAGGGTATCGGCTTTCAAGCAAAACCGGGGCAGATTGTGGAAGAAGGACGGGTAGAAAAGGTGTTCCGTCTGGAGGACGAAAAATCAGCAGGCCAGTTTGCCGAGCTGCTTCGCAAGCTTCCGGAAGAATACCTCAGAGTTTCTGACGAAGTCATCCGGTATGCCAAAAGCGTCATTGGGCTGAAACTGAATCCATCGATCTATATCACATTGACGGATCACATCGGCTTTGCCGCAGAACGGTATAAAAAGGGCATGAACTTTGACAATCCACTTCTGGTTGAGGTAAAGACATTTTATCCGGCAGAGTTTCAGATTGGAAAGTATGCGCTCAAGATGGTGGAAGAGAAACTTGGTATGAAGCTCAATGAAGATGAGGCCGCATCGGTTGCGCTTCATGTCGTAAACGCGGAATATGACACCGGTGTACGCGATACGATGAATATTACCTGCCTGATCCGCGACGCAGTGGATATTGTGAGAGAATACCTCAATATTGAGCTGCAGGAGGAAAGCCTTCATTACGCCAGATTCATTACTCATCTGAAATTTCTTGGACAGCGCATTTTTACGGGACAGATGCTTGGAAATGATGATAACGGTTTCGGGGAAATGATTTCCAGAATGTATCCGGTCGAGTATGCGTGCAGCGAAAAAATTGCGCATTATATAAAAATGCGCTATGAACACGAAATTACAGATGAGGAAACGGCATATTTAGCCGTACATATCCGCAGAATTCAGCCGGATCAAGGTTCGGATGCGGATCTTCATCAAGAGAAGGGGGAAAAGTAATATGATGAAATATTTCCAGAAATTAGGAAAAGCTTTGATGCTTCCTGTAGCCTGCCTTCCTGTAGCAGGTATCCTTTATGGTATCGGTTACTGGATCGACCCGACAGGCTGGGGCGCAAACAGTGTAATTGCTGCATTTCTGATCAAAGCAGCATCTTCCATCATTGATAACATGGCAATCCTGTTTGCAATCGGTGTTGGTGTTGGTATGTCGGAAGACAACGACGGTACAGGCGGTCTGGCAGGTCTGGTTTCCTGGCTGGTTATCACCACACTGCTGTCTCCAGGTTCTGTAGCATTCCTCAAAGGTATTGAGGTTGACGTAGTTCCTGCAGCATTCAGCAAGATTCAGACACAGTTTATCGGTATCCTGGCAGGTATCATTGGTTCTTCCTGCTACAATAAATTCAAAGGAACACAGCTTCCTGACGCGCTGGGATTCTTCAGCGGCAAACGTTGTGTAGCTATTATTACAGCAGTATTCTCACTGGTTGTTTCTCTGATCCTGCTGTTTGTATGGCCGGTTATCTACGGTGCACTGGTTGCATTTGGCGAAGGCGTTCTTTCTCTGGGACCTGTAGGTGCTGGTATTTACGGTTTCCTGAACCGTCTGCTGATTCCGTTTGGTCTGCACCATGCAGTTAACTCCGTATTCTGGTTCGACGTTGCAGGTATCAACGACCTGGGGCTGTTCTGGTCAGGTGCGGAAGGTGCTGTTCTTGGACAGACAGGTCAGTACATGGCAGGTTTCTTCCCAATCATGATGTTCGGTCTGCCGGCTGGTGCATTTGCTATGGTTCAGTGTGCAAAACCTGAGAAGAAAAACATTGCTATGGGTCTTCTTGCATCCGCAGCACTGGCATCCTTCTTTACAGGTGTTACAGAGCCTCTGGAGTTCTCCTTCATGTTCCTGGCACCGGGTCTGTACCTCATTCATGCAATCCTGACAGGTGTTTCTGTAGGTCTTGTTGCTGCACTGCCGACAAGAGCAGGCTTCAACTTCTCTGCAGGTCTTGTTGACTACATCCTGAGCTTTAAGGCTCCGATGGCACTGAATGTATGGATGCTGATCCCGATCGGTATTGTATTCGCAATCATTTACTACGTTGTATTCCGTTTCGTAATCACCAAATTTGATCTGAAGACTCCGGGTCGTGAGGATGACGATGACGAGACAAAGGCAGTTCTGGCAAACAACGATTATACAGCAGTTGCAAAAGCAGTTCTTGCAGGATGCGGCGGCAAAGGAAATATCAAATCAATTGACAACTGTATTACAAGACTTCGTCTGGAAGTTAAGGATTACACAAAGGTTGACGAAAAGGCAATCAAGGCTGCAGGCGTAGCTGGTGTGGTTCGTCCGGGCAAGACAAGCGTACAGGTTATTATCGGTACAAAAGTACAGTTTGTGGCAGATGAATTCAAGAAACTCTGCAAATAATCAGTCAGTTTTATGACTTGCATAAGGGGCACCGATGGTGTCCCTTTTTGCTCAGAAAAGGGAGACCTGGGAGGGTACACTGTGGAATATAAAGTGAAAACTATTTGCCGGAGGGATGAGATCGACCGGTGTGAACGTTTTGAAATGGATCATTATCAGTGGCACTGCGTGGTGGAACCGAAAACGTACGGATATATGGGGTATCTGAAGGGAGAAGGTTTTTATGTGCAGATCCGCACAGAGGAGACAGATCCTCTGCGCAGGTGCAAAAACCATCATGACATGGTCTGCAAGGACAGTGCGGTTGAAGTGTTCCTGGCGTTTACAGAGCAGGGCAGAGAGATTTCCAATGATGATATGTACCTGAATTTTGAAGTGAATGCCAATGGAGCCATGTACGCGAAATATGGTTTTGGCAGAAAGGGCAGACAATTCCTCCCGGATACCGTTTATGCAGCTACTGAAGTGAAATCCGAGATAGATGAGACAGGGTGGACGATGTCCCTGCTGATTCCTGAGGATTTCCTGAAGACAGTCTGTGATTTTTCGGCAGACGGGGATGGCAAAGATATGTATTGTAATTTCTATAAGATATCGGAGGATCCGGATATCGAACATTATGGAAGCTTTTCACCAATCGACAGCGAGACACCGAATTTTCATCTTCCGGTCTGTTTCGCAAAAGCGATCATGGTTTAAATCTGAAAACCAGCCGGATCCGGCTGAACGTAAGGTTTAAAGCGAATATAAAACAAGTGTAGAAAGGATGAGGGATATGGTTTTATATCAGGCAAAAGATTATAAGGATATGAGCAGAAAGGCAGCAAACATTATTTCGGCACAGGTTATCATGAAACCAAATGCGGTTCTGGGACTGGCAACCGGTTCTACACCGGTGGGTGCTTATGAGCAGCTGGTTGAGTGGTACAAGAAAGGTGACATTGATTTTTCTCAGGTAACAACAGTAAACCTGGATGAATACAAGGGACTTTCCGGTGATAATGATCAGAGCTACCGTTATTTTATGAACAAAAATCTGTTCGACCATGTAAACATTGATAAGAGTCGTACCTTTGTACCAGACGGTACAGAACCGGACAGTGCAGTAGCATGTGCAAAATATAACGCAATCATTGACGCAGTAGGCGGTGTTGATCTGCAGCTTTTGGGTATCGGCGGAAACGGTCATATCGGTTTCAATGAGCCGGGCGGAGCTTTTGAAAGTCTGACACACTGTGTTGCACTTGCGGAAGGCACGATTCAGGCAAATGCAAGATTTTTCGACTCCATGGACGATGTTCCGAAATATGCGTATACTATGGGTATCAAGAACATCATGTCTGCGAAAAAAGTCCTTCTGCTGGCAAGCGGAAAGAGCAAAGCACAGGCTGTCTATGATTCTTTCTTTGGTCCCATCGTTCCAAGTGTGCCGGCTTCTGTTCTGCAGCTGCACAATGATGTTGTTGTGATTGCAGATGCAGAGGCGCTGTCTGTTTGCAGAGAGAAGGGAGTCCTTTAAATGATCATAAAGGGTGCATCTGTTTTTTGTGAGGATGGTACTTTTCAGATAAAAGACATATTTGTGGAAAATCACAAAATTGTTGCTTCCGAGGCTGAGGTGACAGACCGGACTGTTGTGGATGCATCAGGCTATAAGCTGATTCCCGGACTGGTAGATGTACACAGCCATGGAGCATGTGGTCATGATTTCTGTGACTGCGATGTAGAAGGGGTAAAAGAAATCCTGCGCTATGAGAAAGCACACGGAATTACTTCCTATTGCCCAACCTCCATGACACTTTCCAAAGAGATGCTGCTTGATATCTTTGCTACGGCAAAAGAGGCGGACGGGATTGAGGATGGTGCGAGAGTTGTGGGCATTAATATGGAAGGTCCGTTTATTGCACCTGCTAAAAAGGGAGCACAGAATGGTGCCTATGTACAGGCTCCTTCTGCGGAAACCTTCCGTGCATGCCAGGAGGCCAGCGGCGGGCTGATCAAGCTTGTGACACTGGCACCGGAGATGGAAGGTGCTATGAAGTTCATCGAAGAAGTACACGATGAAGTGCATATTTCCGTGGGACATACCACAGCGGATTATGAGACGGCAAAGGAAGCATTTGCAAAGGGTGCGGATCACGTGACGCATCTGTACAATGCAATGCCGCCTCTGAATCACAGGGAACCGGGCGTGATCGGCGCTGCCGCTGATAACAGCAAGGTTTATGCCGAGCTGATCAGTGACGGTCTTCATATCCATGGAAGCGCAGTCCGTGCAGCATTCCGTATGTTCGGACCGGAGCGTATCGTTCTGATCAGCGATTCCATGATGGCTGCCGGTATGGAGAACGGTGAGTATGAGCTTGGCGGACAGAAAGTATTTATGAAGGACAGAAAGGCAACATTGGCAGACGGTACGATCGCAGGTTCCGCAACCTGTCTTTACGACTGCATGAAGATTGCCATGTCTTTTGAAATTCCGGAAGCAGACGCGATTTTTGCTGCAACCAGAAACCCTGCCAAAAGTATTGGTGTTTATGACAGAGTCGGTTCCATCAGCGTCGGAAAAGAGGCTGACATGCTGCTGGTAGACGATGACTACAATCTGAAGCAGGTATTCTGACAGAGAATTTTATTACCTTGATATTTAAAATGAGTATGAAAAAGAATTGAGAAGAAAAAGAAGAGAAAACTCCGGTCATGTAGAGGGCGTGACCGGAGTTTTTTTATCATATACATGAGTTGCCCGACAAATGAACCTAACGTCGATTTCTCTGTGCTTTGCACTCCCAAAATCGCCCTTGGCTCATCTGATCTTTTTGGATGTCGAGAAGTCGCCATATATTTTTCTGCCATTCTTTGTTTTGTAGGCTCGGATCCGATAATAACAGGTTCTCCCGGATTTTAAGCTTACCTTTGTTTGTACCGTCTCGGCTTTCTTTATGGTCTTAAGTTTTTTCCATTTCTTACCGGACTCTCTGCGGAAAACTTCGTACCCGCTGGCTCCTGACACACGTTTCCAGGAAAGGACGGCGGTTTTGGAGCTCTTCTTTTTCAGGGAACGCAGAGAAACTTTGGGCGGAACCAGTTTTTTTGATCTGACAGCGGAGGCATTGCTGTATACCGTTCCGTTGTAACGGCTGGGGCCGTTTGCGGATACTTTGTAATAGTATTGCTTTCCGGGAATGGCTGTGTCGTCCGAGAAGGAGAGGGAAGCTGTGGTACCGATCAGCTCATAGGTACCGTTTTTGGAAGTGCTGCGGTAAATGTAATACTGTGCAGCATAGTCTACCTCCTCCCAGGAAAGCAGCAGTGCCGAACAGCTGCGTACCTGTATCTGGCTTATGGCCGGTCTGGTCAGCGCGGTAATGTTTGGCAGCACCACAGTGGCAGGTTCCGTCGTGTCGGTTGTGAAAGCCTTGATCCGGTGGTTGATGCTGCCTGAGAAACCAATATCCACCCATCCGGTGAATTTTTTGCAGGTGTAGCTCTCGCCAAGGGAAGCCTTGGATTCAAAGCGAAGCTGTTTTTCCTCTCCGATGGAGCTGGAGGTGTCGGTAAAATAATGGATGCTGCCATTTGACGAAGCAAAAGAGATCACGACGGAAAAGCGGTCGCCCTGCTGAAAGACCACAGGCTGCTTCAGCGGAATGGTATAGTAGCCGCAGTAGCTGGTTACGCCGGTCTGGGGTGTGTCGAACACGGCAATACCGCGGGTGGGATTTCCGTCCTTTGGATTTTTGTAGATCTGAATGGCGTACTGCACGTTATCCGAGGCAAGTGCAAAGGAAACAGCGTCCAGCCGTTCCTGGGAACCCGGATTTCCCTTCACGGTAAATACATTTGCAATGGAGTCTCCGGAAGAAAATGTATGGTAGGTACAGGAAGCTGTCCCGTCGTACTGGTAATTGTGGGAATAATTGTCGCTTTTTTCCATATCATAGGCAAATACCAGGCAGTCTGTATTGTTGAGGCTGAGATCCTGATAGGAGATATAGAAGAAGCCGTTGTTTCCGAATTCCGTTCCATAGCTGTTTTTTGCAATCCATGCACCGGCGGAATCAGGGCGCCGGTTGCCGGTGGTAAAATTGTTGATGGAGTATGTGTCATCCCATCCCACCAGAACGATCTGATGATTGGTGGTCAGCTTACGGCTGCAGTAGTAGGAAGCTGTAGATGGGGTGTAATATTTATTCATATCCATATAGACCGGTGCGGATACAGAGCCGTACTGCAGGATGAGCTGCTTGATGCTGTTCTGGTCTGTTCCGTTCACATAGCGTACATTCTGAAGATGTCCGATATCCTGGTAGCCCAGGGAGGCTTTCAGCTTTGGCGCATCGGAAGATGGATAGGGAGCCAGTGACTCGGCGGCGGCTCCGGTCCATTTTGCAAGGGCAAACATGCTGCAGGCATCGGTACCCCCCAGATTCAGGTAATTGCCATAAAGCAGAAGATTTGAATCACCGGCTGTCCCGCCAAGCGGATCCTTCTGCGTGTTAAAAAAGAAGTAAGCCAGATGAAACTCGGATAAATCCAGGGTGTTGTTATAAAGACCGCGTTTGATCATGCTGGTCTCACAGGCGGAGAGAGCCGAGAAAGCCCAGCAGGTGCCATATGGATTCTGATCCTTGGCTGCTGTGACCAGCCCTTCGGCGGCTGCGTTGTATCTGGATGGAAGAGAAGAAGATGTACCGGAGCGCTGCTTTGGAGCGGCATAATCCGGTGTACTGTTTTCTTCCGGGGCTTCATATACCGGAACCTCCGGAAGGTCGGGATGAAGCAGTGTCTGGCTGCTGTCAGCGGCAAGCACCGGTATTCGGCACAGGAAAAGTGCAAACAGGATGGAAGACAGCAGAAAATGGAATACGGACACAGGTTTGTGTTTTTCAGAATAGTTTTTCAATCAATACCTTCTTTCACCAGATCAGGGATGGATTTTCGGTATAAGCCCTGCCTTTGGCATAAAGGATGCCAGACCATCGGTTACGGGTTATATGGTTGGTGCTATTATACCATGCCGGCGAAGAAAAGTCATGGTATTCTTGGCTTTTCTTCTGTTGAATCTTCCAGGCGGAGATGGTATAATAAAAAGAATCCTTATGGATATATGGAAATGAAATAAGAGCTGACAGATGGAGGTAAAGAAAAGAATGAGAACTTATCTTGTTACCGGAGGTGCCGGTTTTATCGGTTCAAACTATATTCATTATATGTTTAAGAAATATGGCGATGACATCCGCATTATCAATGTGGACAAACTGACCTATGCGGGCAATCTGGAAAATCTGAAAGATGTGGAGGACAGGAGCAATTATACTTTTGTAAGGGCAGATATCTGTGACAGCGATGCGATTAACCGGATTTTTGATGAAAATGATATAGACAGAGTGGTACATTTTGCGGCAGAAAGCCATGTGGACCGCAGCATCCGCAACCCGGAGGTGTTTGTAAAGACAAACGTGCTGGGGACGCTTGTGATGCTTAACGCGGCGAAGGCAGCATGGGAGCTTCCGGACGGTACGTTTAAGCCGGACAAAAAGTTCCTCCATGTTTCCACCGATGAGGTATATGGTTCTCTGGAAAACGAAGGTGAGTATTTCTATGAGACGACCCCCTATGATCCGCACAGCCCGTACTCAGCCAGCAAGGCGTCTTCCGACATGCTGGTGAAATCCTATATGGATACCTATAAATTCCCTGCAAACATTACAAACTGCAGCAACAATTACGGGCCGTACCAGTTCCCGGAAAAGCTGATCCCGCTGATCATCAACAACGCGCTCAACGGCAGAAAGCTTCCGGTTTACGGTGACGGAAAGAATGTCCGCGACTGGCTGTATGTGGAGGATCATGCAAAGGGCATTGACATGGTACAGGAGCAGGGACGTCTGTTTGAGACCTACAACATCGGTGGCCACAATGAAAAACAGAACATTGAAATTATCCACATTATTCTGGATACACTAAGAGAGATGCTTCCGGATGAGGATCCGAGAAAAGAGCACATCAACGAAGAGCTGATCACCTATGTTACAGACCGCAAAGGCCATGACAGACGTTATGCCATCGCACCGGACAAGATCAAGGCGGAGATCGGCTGGTATCCGGAGACTATGTTTGCGGAAGGCATCAAAAAGACCATCAAATGGTATTTCGAGCACGAGGACTGGATGAAAAATGTGACAAGCGGTGACTATCAGAAATACTATGAGGAGATGTATAAGAGATAAAGGTATGCGGCACGGGAAGCGTGCGAAGCACCTGGCTGTCCGTGCGTACCGGATCATAACACAGAGGAGAACAGAGAATGAAAGGGATTATTTTGGCAGGCGGTTCCGGCACAAGGCTGTACCCGCTGACGAAGGCGATTTCCAAACAGATTATGCCGGTGTATGACAAGCCGATGATTTATTATCCGCTGTCCACGCTGATGCTGGCCGGCATTCGTGAGATACTGATCATTTCCACAAAACGCGACCTTCCTGTTTTTCAGGAGCTTCTGGGAACAGGAGAGCAGCTGGGACTTCAGATGTCCTATGCGGTTCAGGAGACACCAAGAGGGCTTGCCGATGCATTTATCATCGGTGAGGAGTTTATCGGCGATGACAGTGTGGCGCTGGTGCTTGGCGATAATATTTTCTATGGACAGAGCTTTTCCAAAGTGCTGAAGCGTGCAGCCAGCCTGGAAAAGGGAGCAGTAATCTTTGGCTATTATGTGCGTGACCCCAGAGAGTACGGTGTTGTAGAGTTTGATGAGAACGGAGTGGCCCTTTCCATCGAGGAGAAGCCGGAGCATCCCAGATCAAACTATGCAGTTCCGGGACTGTATTTTTATGACAACGATGTGGTTGAGATTGCAAAGAATGTAAAACCATCCGCACGCGGCGAGATCGAGATCACCAGCATTAATAATGAGTATTTAAGACGGGGAACCCTGCGCGTGGAGACGCTGGGAAGAGGGTTTGCCTGGCTGGATACGGGAAATCATGATGCGCTTCTGGATGCAGCGGATTTTGTGGCAGCCTTCCAGAAAAGACAGGGGCTTTATATTTCCTGTATTGAGGAGATCGCATACAAACGTGGATTTATTTCAAAGGAGCAGCTGATCGAGCTGGCTCAGCCGCTGTTAAAGACGGCATACGGTCAGTATCTGTTAGAGGTTGCAGAAGGACTTTAGGAGGAACTTATGGGCAAGATTACAGTAGAAACCTGCGAGATCGAGGGACTGAAGGTGATCACACCGACTGTTTTCGGAGATGAGCGCGGCTATTTCATGGAGACCTATCAGTATAATGATTTTAAGGAAGCGGGCATTGATGTGACCTTTGTGCAGGATAATCAGTCTGCATCCAAAAAAGGCGTGCTTCGGGGACTGCATTTTCAGATTCAGTATCCCCAGGACAAGCTGGTGCGCGTCATAAACGGGGAAGTATTTGATGTGGCTGTGGATCTGCGTCCGGGCTCTGCCACCTATGGCAAATGGTTTGGCGTTCGCCTGAGTGCGGAGAATAAAAAGCAGTTTTTCATTCCGAAAAACTTTGCACATGGTTTTCTGGTGCTCTCGGACTATGCAGAGTTTACGTACAAATGCAGTGATTTTTATCACCCGAATGATGAGGGCGGCATCCGGTATGATGACAAAGATATCGCAGTAGACTGGCCGATTCCGGAGGGGATGGAGCTGATTATGTCGGATAAGGATCAGAAATGGGGCGGCTTCCGTGAATATACGGCTGCCCGCGCAGGAGAGTAATGTATGAAAGAACTTCTTTCCCTGCCCCGCGAGCTGATCGCGGGCAGGAAACTTATTTTTCAGCTGGCTAGAAATGATTTTAAAAAGAAATATGCCGGTTCCTATCTTGGAATCGTGTGGGCGTTTGTGCAGCCTGTGGTTACCATCATGGTTTACTGGTTTGTATTCGGTCTGGCGCTGCGCAACCCCACACCCAGGCCGGTACCCTTTGTGCTGTGGCTGATTGCAGGTCTGGTTCCCTGGTTTTTCTTCCAGGATGGCCTGGTAAACGGTACCAATGCACTGCTTGAGTATAATTATCTTGTGAAAAAGGTGGTATTCCGCATTGACATTCTTCCGATGGTCAAGGTGGTTTCCGCCATTTTTGTACATCTGTTTTTTGTTCTCGTGACGCTGATTTTGTATACGGCGATGGGATATTTTCCAACCATTTATACCCTGCAGGTTATTTATTATACATTCTGTGTTTTTGTGCTGGTCCTCGGGCTTTCCTATATGACCAGCTCGGTTGTTGTATTCTTCCGGGATCTTACCCAGGTGATCAACATCGCGCTGCAGGTAGGAGTCTGGATGACGCCGATCATGTGGAGCCTGGACGATGTGGGGATTGGCGGTATTCTGGCAAAGATACTGAAGCTTAACCCCATGTTTTATATTGTGCAGGGCTACCGGGATGCTTTCGTAAACAAGGTATGGTTCTGGGAACGCCCCTGGCTTAGCCTTTATTTCTGGATCGTTACGCTGGTGTTCTGGCTGATCGGGACAAGACTGTTTAAAAAGCTAAAGGTACATTTTGCGGATGTGCTGTAAAAGGGAGAACCGAAACCCAACAAAGAGATACGGGGAAATAATAATCTATGAATGAGATGGCAATACAGGTGAAAGACCTGAGCAAGGTATATAAACTATATAACAAGCCTTCCGACCGCCTGAAGGAGACGCTTGGCTTCCATGTGGACGCAAAGGAGCATTATGCGCTGAAGCACGTCAACCTGGAGGTGAGAAAAGGAGAGACAGTCGGGATTATCGGAACCAATGGTTCCGGGAAATCCACGATCCTGAAGATCATCACCGGTGTTCTGAACCCGACCCAGGGTGAAGTGAAGGTAAACGGACGCATTTCCGCCCTGCTGGAGCTTGGTGCCGGCTTCAACATGGAATACACCGGCATTGAGAATGTTTATCTGAACGGCACCATGCTGGGGTTTACAAAGGAGGAGATCGATGCCAGACTTCAGAATATTCTGGACTTTGCGGATATCGGCGATTTTGTGAATCAGCCGGTAAAATCCTATTCCAGCGGCATGTTTGTGCGTCTGGCCTTTGCCGTGGCGATCAATATTGATCCGGAAATTCTGATCGTGGATGAAGCATTGTCGGTGGGAGATGTGTTCTTCCAGGCAAAATGCTATCGGAAGTTTGAGGATTTTAAAAAGGAAGGAAAGACGATCCTTTTTGTAAGCCACGACCTCGGCAGCATAACCAAATACTGTGACCGGGCCGTCCTGCTCAATCAGGGAGACAAGATTTTTGAGGGAACGCCAAAGGAAGCAGTTGACATCTACAAAAAGGTGCTTGTGCACCAGTTTGACCCATCTGAGCTTGAGACCGATTCCAGGATCAATGATGTGGAGGAGGTTCAGGGGAACTGGAAGGATTCGGTTGTGGCAAATCCACAGCTGATCGAGTACGGGGAAAAGATTGCGGAGATCACAGATTATGCTATTCTGGATGACCATGGCATGATCACAAACACACTGATGAAAGGCTCTGAATTTTCCGTGCGCATGAAGGTAGAGTTTCACGAGGAAATCAAGGAGCCCATTTACGCATTTACCATAAAAAATCTGCAGGGAATCGAGATTACAGGGACAAATACCATGTACGAGAAGGCGGATGTAAAGGGAAAAAAGGCCGGTGAGTGTCAGGAGATCACCTTTACGCAGAGGCTGGATCTGCAGGGAGGAGAATACCTGGTTTCCCTGGGATGTACCGGATATCGCAACGGTGAATTTGTGGTATTTCACAGATTATATGATGTGTGCAGTCTGATGGTCATTTCAGACCGCAACACAGTAGGATATTACGATATGAATTCCAGCGTGACGCTGTCCTGAGGGATGGAGCACGGGAGGAGATACAAAAGCCCCGTTTTGGGGAAGGCATTCGGAGGAAAGATATGGCAAAGTTAAATCTGGATTATTACAGCGGGGAAAATTTTTATTCGGACGGTGATGTGGAAAAAGAAATCCTCAAAATTGTCAAGACACAGGGAGCCCTTGAGTGCATGGAGGATGTCCCGTTCCCGGTGCTGTACCATCTCTCCAGAGTCAGGGAGAATATTTTAAACTGGTATCCTTTTAAGGCGAATGCCACGGGTCTGGAGATTGGTTCCGGATGCGGTGCCATCAGCGGACTTTTGTGCAGCAGGCTGGCCAGAGTGGTGGCTGTGGAGTTGTCCAAGCGGCGTGCGGATATCAATTATGCCAGGCATGAACGGCTTGAGAATCTGGAAATCTGGGTGGGAAACTTCAATGACATGGTTTTCGGGGAAAAGTTTGACTATATCATCCTGAATGGCGTGTTTGAATACGCCATGAGCTTTACGGAAGGGGAGCATCCCTGTGAGACGTTTCTGAGGAACATCAGACGTCTGCTGAAGCCGGACGGCGTGATACTGGTTGCCATCGAGAACCGGCTGGGGTTGAAGTATTTTGCGGGGGCACCGGAGGATCACACAGATGGCTACTTTGACGGGATCCGTGATTATGAGGGAAACCATTCGGTTCAGACCTTTTCCAAAGGGGAATGGGAGCGGCTGATGAAAAGCTGCGGCCTGGATCACTATCGCTTTTATTATCCCTATCCCGATTACAAATTTCCGCGGGAGATTTTTACGGATGAGTCGTTGAAGGTGCAGAAATACGGCCTTCCGGCCTGGAATTTTACGAAATACCGTCTGGCGTTGTTTCGGGAGGAACAGATGGCGGATACGCTGCAGGCAGAGGGGATCATGGATCGCTTTGCCAATTCCTTCCTGATCGAGATGAGCAGAGTGCCTCTTACTTTTGAGAAAAAAGTGCTGTATGCCAAATTGAATACGGACAGAGACCGGCATTTTTCCATTTCTACTACCATCGAAGAGCACCATGGAAAAAAGGTTGTCGTAAAAAGTCCCATGACCAACGAGGCGAAACGCCATATTCAGAAAATGTACAGTCAGATGCAGGATTACGGAAGCTGGAGTCCTCTGAAGGGGGAGCTTTTGCAGGATCAGATAGTCTATCCATTTCTGGAGGAGAAAAGTTTGGGGCATCAGGCCGGGCAGGCGATTCAGGAGCATGATCTGGAGAAGCTGAAGTGCCTGGTGGACAAGGTGGAGACAATCTGCAGCGACAGCAGAAAGGACGGAAAAGTCAAACACATCCTGAGCCAGGAGATGTCTGGCAGAGAGCGGACGGAATTTGAGCAGGTCTTTGGAACCAGCCGGATGATGCCGGAGCTTGTGTGTGTCTCCCCCGCCAACATCGACCTGATTCTCGATAATATTTTTGAAAAGGATGGAACCTGTTCGGTGATCGACTGTGAGTGGGTCTTTGATTTTCCGGTTCCGGAAGAGTTTATTCTCTGGCGCACCATCAATGAACTTTACAGTACCCATCCGTCTCTGGAGGAGATGTATCCGTCTGCGGAATTCTTCGCTGCCTATGGGATCACGGCGGAGATGTCCGCACTGTTCTGGAAATGGGGTACCTATTTTGCGGAGCATTATGCAGGTGCAAACAGACTTCTGCGCTACAGCATACCGGAGGTGGGTGTTTCCCTGGAGGAATTCCGGCGCAGGATAAAAGAAAAAGAATGTATGGTCAGCCAGCTGTTTGTGGACACCGGAAATGGGTTCCGGGAGGAAGAAAAGCTTGTGGTGGAAACAGAACTGTCGGATGGAAGATTTTCCATTGAGTTTGATCTGAAAGATTTTAAAAACATTCGGGCACTCCGGTTTGATCCCCTGGAAGGAAGCCCCTGTATCTGCAGAATCGAGAAAAACGGGACGGGTGCCAGACTTACGGCTGCAAATGCCACAGGCAGGGTGGAAAAAGGGGATCTTTTTCTGACAACGGATCCGATTTATCAGGTAAACTGCAGCGGAAAAGAGGAAAGGCTTCATATAAACGGCACAATCGCAGTACTTTCCATGGAGGAGGCGCTGGAGCGTGCAAACTGGCTTCTGAAAAAGAAAGGCAGTCTGGCTTTTTGGAGGAAATAGATGAGTAAAAGGACAGAGGCAGTGGACATTATCATCCCTGTGTACAATGGATATGAGGATTTGCAGCTTTGTATCCCCAGTGTAAAAAAATATACGGACCTGACAAAACACCGGGTGATCCTGATCAATGACTGCAGTCCGGATGAGCGGATCGCACCTTATCTGGACAGTCTGGCACAGGAGAACATTGTGGTACTTCACAATGAAAAAAACCTTGGCTTTTCGGCAAATATCAACAAAGGGATGGCACAGTCGTCCAACCGGGATGTGCTTCTCTTAAATTCGGACACTATCGTGACGGAGGGATGGCTGGATAAAATCCGGGCCTGTGCGTACCGTGACCCGGCCATCGGAACGGTGACACCACTGTCAAACAGTGCAACGCTCTGTTCGGTGCCGGTGATGTGTCAGGACAATCCGCTTCCGGAGGGATTTACGGTGGATGAGTATGCGGCACTGATCGAGCGCTGCAGCCTGAAACGTTATCCCAGGATTACGGTGGCGGTTGGTTTCTGTATGTTTATCAAGCGCTGCGTCATCGATGACATCGGCAATTTTGACGCGGAAACCTTTGGCCGCGGCTATGGGGAGGAAAATGATTTCTGCAACCGGGCTGAGCAGGCAGGATACCATCATGTGATGTGCGATGATACCTTTGTCTATCACAAAGGTACGGCTTCCTTTGACACGGAGGAAAAAAGAGCCCTTCTGGAAGCGCATGATGCCATTTTAAAGGAGCGCTATGCAAGACAGATGGAGAACAACCACCTCTACTGTATGGCCAATCCGGATCAGGAGATCCGTGACAACCTCAATATGTATACCAGACTGCACAATGGCAGGCAGAATATCCTGTATCTTCTGCATCTGGATTTCCAGGAGGGAGCTTTTAACAACATCGGCGGCACTCAGATTCATGTGAAAGAGCTGGTACAGGCTTTTCGCCAGGAGTACAATATTTTTGTGGCGGCACGGGATGAGGAGTATCTGCGTGTCACCGCTTACACCGATCAGGATGTGATATCCCTGAAATTTGAGATCGGGGAAGCGCCTCAGTTCCCGGTGTTCCGGGATGCGAAGCTTGGGAAGATCTATGAACAGATTCTCATGACATTTGACATTGATCTGGTTCACATCCAGCATTCCCAGGATCTGTCTCTGGAGCTTTACTATGCGGCGGAAAAATTCGGGATTCCGGTGATCGCTACCATTCACGATTTCTATTATGCGTGTCCGACGATCATTATGCTGGATCCGGAGAATCAGTATTGTATGCCGCAGGAGGAAACCCTGGGCACGGAAGCCTGCAGACAGCGATGCCAGGAGTGTCTCAGACAGAAAAAAGAAATCGCTTCCCAGGTGGATTATCTGCGCATCTGGAGAAAGGAAAATGAAAAAGCACTCTCTCTGTGCCGGAAGCTGATTTTTCCTTCCAAAAGTGCAAGAGACATCATGCTGCATTATTTTCCGTCCCTGAAGGATAAATGCATGGTCATTTATCACGGCGAGGATAAGCTGGAGCGGGATATCATCCATGTCCCATCACCGGACAAGGCACAGAAAAACGGAAAACTGCATATCCGTCTGGACCGTGTTCCGGGAGCGGATCAGGGACTGAATGATGTCAAGGGATGGGCCTACCTGGAAGGTGTCCCAAACGAGGAGACAAAGATTTACGTAGAATTTGTGGACAGTAAGGGGAAAAAAGACTGTTTTCTTGCCAACAAAGTGCCCCGGCCGGATATCGTGGATGCCTTTGGTGCACCGGAGGCGCTGATGTGCGGCATCGACCTGCGTATCAGCACAAGAAAGATCGCCGATGGTCCTGTGAAGATCCATGTATATGTAAAGCATGGAGGCACGGTGTACACGGATGGACAGAGTTTTAAAGGAGAGTACCGCCATCGGTTCGGCAAGAGGGGAAGACTCAATGTGGCATTTCTCGGAGGCATGGTTCCCCAGAAGGGCAGCCTGATGGCACGGGAACTGATCCCCATGGATAAGAGCAGCATCAACTGGTTTGTGCTGGGTGCTATCGGTGACAAGCGTATCATGGAGATTTCTCAGGACAACTGCTTTTTCAGTTCCACCTATCAGAAGGACGAGCTGCCCCAGCTTCTGGAGGACAATGAGATTGATGTGGTCTGCATTCTGCCCATCTGGCCGGAAACCTTCTGTTATACGGTCTCTGAGGCATGGATGAATGGGATCCCGGTGGTGGGAACCGACATCGGGGCTGTGGGCGAACGGATCCGCGAGACGGGCGGCGGATGGCTGGTGAAGCCGGATGCCGAACCGGAGGAGGTTATGCAGCTTTTGCACCACATTATGGATCATCCCGGTGAGTATCAGGAGAAAAAAGAGATTGTGGAAGAGATGGATCTGAAATCCGTGGAGCAGATGTGCGGGGAATACCGCAGGTTCTATCAGGAGCTTCTGGAGTTTACGGAAAAAGAGTTCCCGGAGGGGAAGGCAGATTTTGATTTTGTGTTCCAGGGACTGGCACTGGGCGATCCGACGGTCTCTGGCAGAGGTACGGTTGCCGCCATGAACCGCCTGAAAAATGAAAATGCCGCACTGAAAGCATCCATAGAGGTGACACAGGGAACCATTTCCTATCAGATGGCAAGAAAGATTTCCGATGCAAAGATACCGTTTAAGGATCAGATAAAAAAAGTGCTTCGCCGCCGTTAGACGGACAGAAAAGGCTGCTGCAAACGTTTTGCAGCAGCCTTTTTTTAAAATGATCCACAACGGTTGACAGAGGAGGACATTATCTTTGAAGGTTTTTTCCGTTCTTGCCAATAACTTCTGTGCGTAGTACAATAAATAACATCAGGGTTCGATGTAATCTGACCGAACCGGAAATTACGAGAAATGGAGTTCAGTATGGATTGGATTAAAAAAATGGGAAATTCAAAACGTTTTTGTTCGCTTCTTATATTATGGGCAATGACGGCCGTAAGCTGTCTGGTTATTTTCTTTCCGTTTTTATTCGGGGATAAGCTGGCCGTGTTCCAGGATGCCGGATCCGATACCCGTCAGCAGTATCTGATGCAGTATGCAACGATCGTCAACCATATAAAAGACGGGAATTTTTCGTTCTGGGATTTTAATAATGGATTTGGCACCAGTATGCTTGCGCTGAATCTTTTCAACCCCTTTTTGATGCTGGTCTATCTGGCCGGCGTTATCCTGGGAGTTGGACATATTCCAGGCGTGCTTGTTTTTGTGATATTGCTGGAAATTTTTCTGGCGCAGCTGTTTTGCTATCTTTTTCTGGACTGTTTTTCTTTTTCGGAGGGAAGCAAGATCATTGCTTCCTATATATATGGCCTCAGCGGATATCTTCTGGTGTGGGGACAGCATTATCAGTTTGGAGCGTTTGTGGTTTTTCTGCCCCTTTTGCTTTTCCTGTTGGAACGTGCCATACGGCGTGGAAAATTTTCACTTACTCTGCCGCTTCTTGTAGCCGTGATGGTGTGCAGCAGTGTTTATATGTCCTACATGTCCCTCATGATCGGGGGATGTTATCTGCTGTACCGGATGGTTGTGTCAGATCAGGCGAGGGGAGTGCGTGTGCGGAAGTTTTTTCTGCACTGCGCTTCCATTCTTCTTGGTATCGGGATCGGTATGGTGATTTTTTTGCCGACGGCGTATTATCTGTTTACCATTTCCAGCCGTCTGGACTCGGATGCCTCATTTCTGACGCGTATCGGAGAGTATCTGACACCCTATAGCCTGGAGTTTTACAAAACAGCATTTCTGCGCCTGTTTTCCACCACTTTTCAGGGGATTCAGGACTATAACGGCTATTCGAATTTTTACGAGGCACCGGTGCTGTTCTTTTCCGCACTGTTTGTGCTCCTTGGCTTTCAGTACCTGTTTACGGTGCATCGTCAGGAGACGTCGCGCAAGGCCAAAGTGATGCAGTATCTTGCTGTTTTATTCTTTGCAGTATGCATGTTTACACGCATTGGGGCATCGGCTTTTAACGCATTCGCCTATCCGTTTTCCAGACATTCCTTTGTTTTTCTTCCGTTTTTTGCACTTATGACAGCCTTTACGCTGGATCAGCTCTGGCTTCGCAGAAAGATAAGCAAAACAGGATTTGTGCTGTCCTGTCTCTGTACTGCGGCTGCGCATTATCTGGCTCTGGGAGAAGTGACGGAGGCTTTGCTCCATCGAAATGTAATTCTTATGTGTATTCTTGCCTTTGTCATGGCGGCAGCTCTTCTGCTTGGGTTCCTCAAAAAGGGAGCCAAATGGCGGCGGGCAGGTATCTCCCTTCTGATTTCAGCGCTGGGAATCAGTCTGTGTCTGGAAGGATGGACCTGTTTTAACGACAGGGATACGCTGACTACAACAGATGCTTCCTACTGGGGAGGACTGTACGATCCGAATGTTGCAAAAGCCCTGGATTATCTGAAGAGCACGGATCCTTCTTTTTACCGTGTGGAAAAGGACTACTACAGCGGAAGCTACTGTATGGATGGGCTGGCTCAGAATTACCGGGGTATCAGTACCTACAATTCCACCCCAAACCGTTTCATACAGGAATTTATTGATCTTGTCACACCGAATCTGCCGATTATGGCGGAGCATGAGTATACCTGGAGGCAGATCGGCTACTACAGCGGCCACAGCACATTGTTCGGCATCAAATATGTGTTGTCGAAGAACCCGGATCTGCAGCTTGACGGGTTTTCACTTTTGGAACAGTTTGGAGATATCTATATCTATCAAAACAGCGCAGTGGAATCGGCAGCGCGTTTTTACGTCAGTGCAGGTGATGACCGTGTTCTGTCCGATGCATACGGAAGTCTGGAGCTGGAGCGCCTGCTGCTGGAAAATGTACTGCTTGATAAAGAAAACGATGCTCTGACGGAAGAGATGACAGGGGAAGAAATGAAATCCCAGGAAACACTGCGGTCAGACTATGCATTGGAGCAAATACCCTGTACGATAGAAGATATCAGGGCAGATGGCGGTGATTCGGTGACCATTTCCCTGGATCGTGATCTGCTCGACAAATATCGGCGGGTTTATCTGGAATTTGATATCAGGACTCCCACAGTCAGCGATATTACCGTCAATCAGGATGAGCCTCTGGAATACCATTTCCGTGTTTCAGCCAGGAAAAAGAAGCATGTACAGGTGGTGGTTCCCTCTTCCTGCGAGTCGATCACTCTGACACGCTACGGAGGCCGGTTTGAAGGGACCATAAAAAACATCCGTCTGCTGGGATCGAAAACAACCGTGTCCTCCTATGAAGGAGCGGATATCCGGCTGGAAGTGACAAGTGATTCCTGTGTGGCAGGTACACTGAACGCAGAAAACAGCGGTTATCTTTTTCTTCCCATTCCATATGAAAAAGGATGGACCGCTCAGGTAGATGGGATAGAGACTGAAATTCTTCAGACAGACGTAGGCTTTGTCAGCATTCCCGTGGGAGCGGGCGAGCACAGCTTTACTTTCACATACCAGGTACCGTATATGCAGGAGGGAGCTTTTGTGAGCATTCTCTCACTGCTTCTCTGGGCAGGTATTCTGGGGTTACGAGTGGTGCGGTTCAAAAACCGTACTTGACAGAAAAGGCTTCTTTTACTATAGTTGTACAGAGAATATCGCATGCTGCAGTTTGACCTACAGCCAGACTGCAGTCGCTGCACGGATACGCTGGAATGCCTTTTGGGCGCAGGAGGAGAAAGATGATAGACTTTAATGTACCCCCGTTTACGGGAAAAGAGATGGAATATATGAAACAGGCGGTAGATGCCGGTAAAATCAGTGGTGACGGGATGTTTACGAAGAAATGCTCTCAGTGGATGAAGGAGCGTTTTTCGGTGAATCATGCGCTGCTGACCACTTCCTGTACGCATGCACTGGAGATGGCGGCGCGTCTGACGGGGATTCAGACCGGTGATGAGGTGATTCTTCCATCCTATACATTCTGTTCCACGGCGGATGCTTTCGTACAGATGGGTGCCACGCTGGTATTTGTGGATGTAAGGCCGGATACCATGAATCTGGACGAGCGTCTGGTGGAGGATGCCATCACAGAGCGGACGAAGGCGATCGTTCCGGTGCATTATGCAGGGGTTGCATGTGCTATGGATGAGATTATGGATATTGCAGCGCGTCACAACCTGAAGGTAGTGGAGGATGCCGCTCAGGGTGTGGACGCTTATTATAAAGGAAAAGCGCTTGGCACCATCGGAGATTTCGGGTGCTACAGCTTCCATGAGACAAAGAATTTTTCCATGGGTGAGGGCGGTGCCGTTGTATTCAACCAGGATGACAAGGCGGAGGAAGCGGAGATTTTAAGGGAAAAGGGTACCAACCGCAGCAAGTTTTTCCGTGGTCAGATCGACAAGTACACATGGGTGGACTACGGTTCCTCCTATCTGGCAAGTGATCTGAATGCGGCTTATCTCTGGGCTCAGCTTGAGATGGCGGACAGCATCACGGCAAACCGCATGGAAACCTTTGATTTTTATCAGAGAGAGCTGAAGGATCTGGCCGATCAGGGATATCTGGAACAGCCCTTTATCCCGGATTACGCAAAGCATAACGCCCATATGTATTATATCAAGCTGAAGGATGAGCCGGTACGGGCGGCATTGATCTCCTATCTGAAAAAGCAGGGCGTAAGTACGGTATTCCATTACATACCGCTGCATTCTGCTCCTGCCGGACGGAAATACGGACGTTTCCACGGTGAGGATCGTTATACGACAAAAGAGAGCGAGCGTCTGCTGAGACTGCCCATGTATTACGGGCTGAAACAGGAGGACCGTGAAAAGGTAGTGGAAGCCATACATAAATTTTTTGCTTAGAGCACAGATTCCGGATCAGAGAGGATGACTATGGATTTTTCAAAACTGGTAAAAAGTCTGAACCCTTACACCATCAAAAAGGGAATTGCTTATTTGAGACAGTATGGTTTTCAGGAATTTAAAGTGCGTTTCGCGGAGCGCTTTGAGAAAGAAGAAGTGGAGTACAGCGAGTGGTGCAAAAGTGATGATCTGACGGAAGCACAGCGCGCAGCGCAGAAGGAGCGCGTATGGGAAAATCCGCCAAAAATCAGTGTGGTCGTGCCGATTTACCGGACACCGGAGGAGTTCCTGCGCCAGATGATCGAGTCGGTGCAGAGTCAGACGTATCCGTACTGGGAGCTTTGCATCGCAGATGGCAGCGGGGATACGGCCGGAACGCGTCCCGTAGTGGAGGAGTATCTGAAAGATGACAGGATCCGTTATCAGATTCTGGAGAAAAATCTGGGTATCTCAGATAACACAAACGAAGCCATGCGGATGGCCACCGGGGATTATATTGCACTGTTTGACCATGACGATCTGCTTTCAGAGAATGCCCTGTATGAGGTGGCAGACGAGGCGGTAAGATCGGGAGCCGATCTCATTTATACGGATGAAGATAAGGTAACTGCAGATTTGAGCGAGCGCTATCAGCCGAATTTTAAGCCGGATTTCAATCTGGATCTTCTGCGTGCAAACAATTATATCTGCCATCTGCTGGTGGTGCGGCGCACGCTGGCAGAGCAGGTGGGCGGCCTGAAAAGGGAATTTGACGGAGCACAGGATCATGAGTTTTTGTTCCGCTGTGTGGAGCAGGCAGAAAAGATCGCCCATATTCCCAGGGTGCTGTATCACTGGCGTGTCCATAAAGCATCCACAGCGGACAATCCGCTGAGCAAAAAATATGCCTATGATGCCGGAAAACGGGCGGTCCTGGAGCATATCAGACGATGCGGCGAGGACGGTGAAGTGACGGATACGAAGTTTCCCGGATTCTACCGGGTGAAATATCGGGTACAGGGAGAACCGCTTGTATCCATCATCATTCCCAATAAGGATGAGAGCAGTACGCTGAAGGCCTGTCTGGAGTCCATATGGGAGAAATCCACTTACAGGAATTATGAGATTATTATTGTAGAGAATAACAGTACCATGCCGGAAACCTTTGCATATTACAAAGAGATCGACGGAAAAAAAGGTGTGCGCGTGGTTTACTGGAAGGAAGGCTTCAATTATTCAGCACTGAATAATTTTGGCTTTTCCTATGCAAAGGGTGACTACATTCTCTGCCTGAACAATGACGTGACTGTGATCACGCCGGACTGGCTGGAATGGATGATCGGGCAGTGCCAGAGGAAGCCCGTGGGTATTGTGGGCGTAAAGCTGTATTATCCGGATGATACCATACAGCATGCCGGTGTGATCGTTGGAATCGGCGGTGTTGCCGGTGCCATGTTTGTGGGCATGAAACGGGAGCGCAGCGGATATCTGCGAAAGGCGATCCTCCAGCAGGATCTGAGCGCGGTGACGGCAGCCTGTATGATGGTGGACCGCAGAGCCTGGGAGGCCGTGGGAGGTTTCAATACCGATCTGGCTGTTGCCTTTAACGACATTGATTTCTGCCTGCGAGTAAGAGAAAAGGGATATCTGGTGGTTTACGAGCCAAATGTGGAGCTGTATCATTATGAGTCCAAGAGCCGCGGCTACGAGGATACACCGGAGAAACAGAAACGCTTTAAAGGGGAAATCGACTATATGAAAGAGCACTGGGAGACGATTCTTTCGGAGGGAGATCCCTATTATAATAGAAATTTCTCACTGAATACCTGCAATTACACCCTTCGGAAACGCAGGGATTCGGTATAGAGAACCACAATGGAGAAGAGTGCCGGGCAGCGGACGATGGCAAAAGCCGGTGCACGATGAGGGAAGGATATGACAGAAGTAACGGTTGTAATACCGAACTATAACGGAATCGGATATTTAAAGGATTGTCTGGATACACTGAGAGAACAGAGCTGTAAAAGATACAGTACGATTCTGGTGGATAACGGCTCTGAGGATGGAAGCGTGGCATTTGTGCAGGCAGAGTATCCCTGGGTGGAGATACTGGCGCTGGATAAAAACTATGGCTTCTGCCGCGCGGTCAATGAGGGAATCCGTGCGGCACGTACCCCTTATGTCTTTCTGCTGAACAACGACACCAAACTTCACGGGGACTGTATTGAGGAGATGCTGATCATGATGAAGCAGCATCCCCGGTGCTTTTCCTGTTCCGCCCGTATGATCAAAATGAATGAGCCGGAAAAACTGGATGACGGCGGCGATTATTACTGTGCCCTTGGCTGGGCCTATGCTCTCGGCAAGGATCGACCCTGGAAGAATTATCTGAAGCCGCGCAGGATTTTTGCAGCCTGTGGCGGGGCGTCCATGTACCGCAGAAATGTGTTTGAGCGCATCGGGTATTTTGACGAGACGCATTTTGCGTATCTGGAGGATATTGATGTGGGCTATCGTGCAAGGATCTACGGCTACGAGAACTGGTATTGTCCCAAAGCGGTGGTGTGGCATGTAGGCAGCGCCACCAGTGGTTCCCGCTATAACGAGTTCAAGATAAAGTATTCTTCCCGAAACAATATCTATCTGATTTATAAGAATATGCCCTTCTGGCAGATCATTCTGAATTTCCCTCTGCTGCTTGCGGGATTTCTGATCAAATGGGGGTTCTTCATCCGGAAAGGCTTCGGAAAAGAATATTTTCGTGGAATTTTTACCGGAATTGCTCTGGCCAGGGAAGGGAAAAAGGTTCCCTATCAGAAGAAACATTTCTGGAATTATGTGCGGATTCAGATCGAACTGTGGGTCAATCTGTTTCGCAGAATCGTGTAAATCATTTGTAAAACACAGACATTTAAGAAAAAAATAATTGCCCTTTTTTGTCGTATGCGGTATGATAAGGCAAGTAAACGGGGGTATACTGCTTATGATTAAAGATAATCAGACGTTTTTTAACCGCATGCACGTGGTGATCGACGGTTTCGTAATCGCCTTTACCTATGTTGCAGCCTGGTTTATTCAGTTTCGTTTTTTTGCACCGGATGTGGCAGGCAAGCTGCCGCTGAAAACGTATATGTCCGCCCTGGTCATTCTTGTGCCGGGGCTTTTGCTGCTGTATTATGCCTTTAATCTCTACACGTCAAAGCGCGTGCAGGGCCGCAGGCTGGAGCTGAGCAACATTATCAAGGCCAATACCATTGCACTTTTGATGTTCTTTACCATCGCTTATATGCAGCATGAGATTAATTTCTCACGAAAGATGCTGTGTATCTTTTATGTGCTGAATATTGTGACGGAGACGGTGGTCCGAAACATCATCCGCATCCTGCTGATGAATATCCGCAGACGCGGCATGAACTTAAAGCATATTATTCTGGTGGGATACAGCCGTGCGGCGGAGCAGTACATTGACCGGATCAAGGCAAATCCACAGTGGGGCTATCTGATCCGCGGCGTGCTGGATGACAGGGTGGCAAGAGGCACCACCTATAAGGGTATCAAAGTGATCGGAAGGATCGACAATCTGTCAGTTATTCTTCCACAGAACCGGCTGGATGAGATCGTGATCACACTGGGACTGAACGAGTACGACAAGCTGGAGCGTATCGTCGCACTCTGCGAAAAATCCGGCGTTCACACAAAGTTCGTTCCGGATTACAACAATATCATACCCACCAGGCCCTATACGGAAGATCTTCTGGGGCTGCCGGTGATCAATATCCGTCACGTTCCTCTTACCAATACCTTTAACAGTTTTGTAAAAAGAGTCATGGATTTCTTCGGCGCACTTGTTGCCATTGGTGTCTTTTCACCCATCATGCTGGTGTTTGCCATCCTGGTGAAGCTCACTTCCAAAGGACCGCTGATTTTTAAACAAGAGCGTGTGGGACTGCACAACCGGCCCTTTTATATGTATAAGTTCCGTTCCATGGAGGTTCAGAAGGAAACGGATGAAAAGTCGGCCTGGACCACAAAGAATGATCCCCGTGTTACCGGGGTGGGAAAATTCATGCGGAAAACCAGCATCGATGAGCTTCCGCAGCTTTTTAATGTGTTGAAAGGGGATATGAGCCTGGTCGGTCCAAGACCGGAGCGTCCGCAGTTTGTGGAGAAATTCCGGGAAGAGATTCCCCGCTATATGGTAAAACATCAGGTGCGTCCGGGTATGACCGGATGGGCGCAGATCAATGGATACCGGGGAGATACGTCCATTAAGCGCCGGATCGAGTATGATCTGTATTACATCGAAAACTGGACGGTGGGACTGGATATCAAGATTCTGATCCTCACCTTTTTCAAGGGATTTATAAACAAGAACGCATATTAGAAAGGGGACTGTTATGGCAAGAAAGGACAAAAGAAGCAATCAGAACTGGAATGGTTATTCTCAGGGGAATTATAATCCGGGCGGTCCGGGTTATCAGCAGGGCTATGGGCCGAATGGTCCCAATGGCTATCAGCAGGGTTATAACCAGGGTTATGGGCCAAACGGATATCCAAACGGGCCGTACGACAACGGATACTATGAGCAGGAGGAGCGCAGGAGACGTGCCGAAAAGCGCAAAAAAAAGAGAAGGAGAACCTTCATCATTGAAATCATCATTCTGCTGATTCTGGCTGCAGGGCTGTTTGTTGCGGCAAAGATCGGCAAGATCAAACGAACCGATGTATCCAGGGGCGATATCGTCATCAATGATGCGGTGGATCTGGACGGATATACCAACATTGCTCTTTTTGGCGTGGATTCCAGAGAAGGCAGCCTGGATCAGGATGCCCACAGCGATACTCTGATGATCGCCAGCATCAACAACAAGACTAAGGATGTGAAGCTGGTATCCGTATACCGGGATACCTATCTGGACAATACAAACGGTGAGTACCGCAAGGCCACCGAGTGCTATTACTTTGGCGGACCGTCCAGAGCCATCAGCATGCTGAACAAAAACCTGGATCTGGATATCACAGATTTTGTCACCGTGGATTTCACGGCGGTGGCAGATGTGGTGGATGCCCTGGGCGGAATCGAGATCGACATTCAGGAGGATGAGATCGTATATCTGAACAATTATCAGGTGGAAGGCTCCCAGGTAACCGGAAAAGAGATCGTACCGGTGGAATATGCGGGGCTGCAGACGTTAAACGGTCTGCAGGCACTGTCCTACTGCCGGATCCGCTACACAGAAGGAAGCGATTTCAAACGTACCGAGAGACAGCGTACTGTGCTGTCCAAGATTCTGGAAAAAGCCAAAGGTGCAGATCTGCTGACGTTAAATAATCTGATCGATCAGATCGCATCGAATATGATGACAAGCTTAAGCAACACCGAGCTTCTGGCACTGGCGAAGGATGTTGCCTCCTATAATCTGGTGGATCAGACCGGTTTTCCGTTTAATCTGACCACGGCAAATCTCTCCGCAGGTGACTGTGTGGTGCCGATCAATCTGGAGGACAATGTACGCCAGCTGCACCAGTGGATGTTCGGGGAAGACAGCTATCAGCCTTCGGATACAGTGCAGGAGATCAGCTGGCAGATCATCAATGACACCGGCATACAGTGAGGATGTGAAAGGAAAACAGGGAACTATGGCAAAATGGACAGTGGATGTTGTGATTCCGACCTATAAGCCGGATGAGAAATTTGACAGGCTGATGCAGATGCTGCAGAAACAGACCTATCCCATCGGAACGATTCTTATCATGAATACGGAAAAGAGATTTTTCCCGAAGAAGGGATATGAGACGTGGCAGAAGGTACAGCTTCGACATATAAAAGCAGAGGATTTTGACCACGGCGGCACCAGAGATGGGGCCGCTTCCCTGCTTTCGGGAGACTTGATTCTGTTTATGACCCAGGATGCGGTTCCGACAGATGAGTATCTGGTGGAGCGTCTTGCGGCAGCCTTTGCAGATGAGCAGGTGGCAGCAGCCTATGCCAGACAACTGCCGGACCTGAACTGCGACTGGATCGAGCGCTATACAAGAAGCTTTAATTATCCCAAAGAGAGCAGTGTCAAGTCAAAGGAGGATCTGACCCGATATGGGATCAAGACCTTTTTCTGCTCCAATGTATGCGCCATGTACCGAAGAACCGTCTATGAGGAATTGGGCGGCTTCGAGAAGCATACCATTTTTAATGAAGATATGATATTTGCGGGAAAACTGATACAGCATGGCTATTCCATTGCCTACACCGGCGATGCGGCAGTCATCCATTCCCACAACTATACAAACCGTCAGCAGCTGCACCGAAATTTTGATCTGGCGGTGTCCCAGGCGGATCATCCGGAGATTTTCGGAATGGCAAGCTCGGAGAGCGAAGGCATCCGTATGGTAAGATCCACGGCTGCCTATCTGCTGAAACAGGGGAAGCCGCAGCTGATCCCTGTGCTGGTCATGCGCAGTGCCTGCAAGTTTCTGGGCTATCGGCTTGGCAAAAATTACCGTCGGCTGCCGCGTTTCCTGATTGACAGGCTTACGATGAACCGGGCTTACTGGGAAAAAGAGCAGCACGGAAACCGGGGGAAAGCAAAATAGCCGTTCAGAGAGAAGCCTGAACGGTCACAGGCAAAAACATATACATGGGGCGGGGAGAATTTGGAGGACAGATTATGTGTGGAATTGTAGGTTACATCGGTACAGAGCAGGCAGCACCCATTTTGCTGGATGGCCTGGAAAAGCTTGAGTACCGCGGATACGACTCTGCGGGAATTGCCGTATTTGACGGCGAAAATATCCAGATGAAAAAATCCATCGGAAGACTGAAGGTGCTTTCCGAACTGACCCATGACGGAGCCACCATGCCCGGAATAGCCGGGATCGGACACACCAGATGGGCAACTCACGGTGCTCCAAGCGATGTCAACGCGCACCCTCATTTTAACGGTGACGCATCCATTGCCGTGGTACACAACGGTATCATCGAAAATTATGGCAAACTGAAAAAAAAGCTGATGTCCAAAGGCTGTGAATTCCGGTCGGAGACCGATACGGAGGTGGTTGCACATCTGCTGGATTATTACTACAAGGGAGATCCGCTGGCAGCCATCGCCCATGTGATGCATCATGTGGAAGGATCCTATGCCCTTGGCATTTTGTTTCAGGACCATCCGGGAGAAATCTATGCTGTCCGGAAAGACAGTCCGCTGATCGTGGGCAAAGGAAAAACAGGAAGCCTGATCGCCTCGGATGTACCGGCGATCCTGAAATATACCAGAACCGTATATTTTATCGAAAATGAGGAAATTGTGCGTCTCACAGCGGACAGTCTGAATTTTTACAACATTGATGAAGAAGAAATCGAAAAAGAGCCCACCACCATTGAGTGGGATATCAGTGCTGCCGAAAAAGGCGGATACGAGCATTTTATGCTCAAGGAAATGTATGAACAGCCCAAAGCCGTGACGGATACGCTCAATCCACGGATTCGTGGCAATCAGATCCTCATCGAGGAGCTTGGCATGACGGATGAGGAGATCCGTTCTGTGAAAAAAATCTTTATCGTTGCCTGCGGCTCCGCCTATCACACAGGCGTTACCGCCAAATATGTGATCGAAGGACTGGCGCGCATTCCTGTTGAGGTGGAGCTTGCCAGCGAATTTCGCTACCGCAATCCCATCCTTTCGGAGGGGACACTGGTGGTGATCGTAAGTCAGTCGGGAGAGACGGCGGATTCTCTGGCGGCACTGCGCGAGGCAAAAGCAGCCGGCGTGCGCACACTGGGCATTGTAAATGTGGTTGGAAGCTCCATCGCAAGGGAGGCGGACAATGTGATCTACACCTGGGCAGGTCCGGAGATTGCCGTTGCCACCACCAAAGCATACAGCACCCAGCTGATTGCGGAGTATCTGCTGGCACTGAAATTTGCCCGGGTCAGGGGACAGATAACAGAGGATGAACTGGCGGACTATATTCGTGATCTGAAACGTCTGCCTCAGCAGATCGAGCTTCTGCTCAATAACAAGACAAAGATTCAGAGATTTGCAAATCGCTATCTTGCGGCCAGAGATGTCTTTTTCATCGGAAGAGGTGTGGACTATGCCATTTCCCTGGAAGGTTCCCTGAAGCTGAAAGAAATCTCCTACATCCATTCGGAGGCCTATGCGGCAGGGGAACTGAAGCATGGAACCATCTCCCTGATTGAGGAAGGAACCCTGGTAGCCGCCGTGCTTACCCAGGAGGAGCTCTACAAAAAGACCATGAGCAACATGGTGGAGGTCAAATCCAGAGGCGCCTTTTTGCTGGCGGTGACCAACACGGACAATGTGGAAGCAGAAAAGATTGCGGATTATGTGATCTATATCCCAAAGACAAACCCGTATTTTACCAATTCCCTGGCGGTGATTCCGCTGCAGCTGTTTGCTTACTACGTATCCATCGGCCGGGGCTGTGATGTGGATAAACCGAGAAATCTGGCGAAATCGGTTACGGTCGAATAGGGAAAACAGAGAAATATTTGTAAAAGTGAGGATTCTGTCACACTTTGTACACAAACGACTGCTATACTTCTTGAAGATACGGAGGAAAAGAAATAGAATATCGTTCAGAGGAGGATTCAGTCATGTATGATGAATTTGACAATAAAGAGAATGAGGATCGTTACCCTTCCGATGAAAAGGGATCAGACAGTTTTGAAAGATATGACGGGGAGTCTGCTTATGCAGAGGATCTGACAGAAAACTGTACGGAAGAGACGGTGGAAAACAGAGAAAACGGCTATCCGGTTGAGGATGAGGCAGTGCCGCAGGAGGAAGAAGGCGGACCGTCTTCTTCTGTATACCATTATACCTACGAGCGCGGGGAACAGGCAGAGCAGACCAGGCCGGATTCCACTTACAATACCCAAACAGACAGCACAGAAACGGATGGCAGCAGAGAAAATGACGGACGTCCTTACAGACAGTACTATCAGGATGGCCAGTATCATCAGAGAGAGACCGGATGGAAGGACGGCGTTTATCAGAATGAGCAGCATTCTGATAAACGCGGCAAAGACAAAAAATCCGGAGGACTTGGCAAAAAATTCGGCCTCTGTGTTGCACTTGCTCTTGTCTTTGGTCTGGTTGCCAGTGTGACCTTCCAGGCGTCAAATGCCATCGGAAATAAAATCACAGGCACGAAAGAGACCGAGGCGCGCGTGGAGCTTCAGACACAGAAAGCAGCCGATGCAGATGAGAACGGCAGCGCACCGGTCACAGCAGCAGCCGGTGCTGTGGATATCACTACGGTTGCTGAAAATGCCATGCCGTCCATCGTGGCGATCACAAACAAAGGGGTGGAGGAAGTACAGAGCTTCTTCTTTGGAAAAACCCAGTATGAAGAGACTGAGAGCTCCGGTTCCGGTGTCATCATTGCAAAGAATGACACAGAGCTTCTGATCGCTACGAACAATCATGTGGTAGATGGCGCAGAAGAGCTGAGTGTGTGCTTCACCGTTGAGACGGAGAATGCAGACGATGCTGTGGTGGAAGCTCAGGTGAAAGGTACAGATTCCGATCACGATCTGGCGGTTGTGGCTGTGAATCTCTCCGATATTTCCAAGGATGTTCAGAGCAAGCTGAAGGTGGCTGTTCTGGGTGATTCCGATAAAGTAAAGGTCGGTACACAGGTAGTTGCCATCGGAAATGCACTGGGATACGGTCAGTCCGTGACGGTGGGATACGTCAGCGCACTGGATCGCGAGGTGACCATTGACGGGATCAGCAACAACATGCTCCAGACCGATGCGGCGATCAACTTTGGAAACAGCGGTGGTGCCCTGCTGGATACAGCGGGCAATCTGATTGGTATCAATTCCGCAAAAGCAGCCGACACCGGTGTGGAGGGCATGGGGTATGCCATCCCGATCAACACGGCATCTCCGATTCTGGATGAGCTGATGAACCGCACCACACGTGCAAAAGTAACGGACAGCTCCGCGCTTGGATTTTTAGGTGTGGATCCAAGGGATGTCTCCGAGGAGGCACGCCAGATCTACAATCTTCCGGCAGGTGCTTTTGTATACAGCGTGGTGGAAGGCTCCCCGGCAGAAAAAGCAGGCATAAAGAAAGGTGATATTATCACCAAGCTGGACGGTATTACCATCAGCTCCAGAGATGAACTGTTCTCGCGCATGGAGTATTACAAAGCAGGCGAGACCATCGATGTGGTGGTAAAAACAGCAGAGGGCGGAGATTACGTGGAGCGGACAGTTTCGGTAACGCTGGCAAAGAAAAGTGATTTCAGTTCAGACTCCGGAAACGGAAGTACAGAGTCCGGTCAGAGTCCGGACGGCAGACAGGATCAGCCGGAACAGTACTATGATGATGGCAATGGCGGATATGGGTACGATGACGGATACGGCAGCGGAGGGAGCAGTGAGTATTATGATTCCCTGGAAGACTTCTTCCGACAGTTCCAGAACTAAATTCCCGTATAAAACAAAATAAGGAAAAGAAAAAGAGGGCGATCGCCTTAAACTCAATGCTATTTCGTTGGAGCATTGGTTTAGGCGAACCCTCTTCTTTTTTACGCAGGGTAGAAAGCTGTCAGTGGCAGACTCAGTGCGGGCAGGTCAAAAAGGTTACACTGTTGATCAGGGTCTGATTTTTTATTGTTTGGCAGTATCTGCATTTATCTGCAAGATATTCTTTTACGGTGCAGCCTCCGGAAGAATTCTTGGTGTGTGTCATATAGGAAACCGTTACATAAGCATGTGCACAGGTGCTGTATGTTTCGGCGTCCGGATCGGAAGCGGTGATGGGCTCTATGGTGCCGTCCTCATAGATGCAGAGAGCGTCCGAAGCATCAAAAGGAAGGTCGGCGTATCGATCGACGGATTCTTTCAGTGAAATGCCTTCACCGGAGTGTGATCCATATACTTCCTTTTCCGTTCCGGATTCGTTTTTCTCCAGATCAATGCACAGTTCTGCCATTTGTTTGGAAGAGTATCCAACGGTACGTTCATTCACTGGATGATAGGCATAGGTGGTGAGTGCGGTGGATGCAAAAACTGCACATACCATAAAGAGACCTGCGACTGCTTTTGCTTTGTTATTTCGTTTCTTGTTTTCCATGTTTTCAATTCTCCTTTTTATTATTTTCTGATTTCCGGAAAGTGAAGCAAACAGTTCGGAACTCAGAGAATGATCTTTGACCGACATTTGAATGATCAAAATCTGATAGGTTTTTCTTTTTTCTTCGCTTAATCCCTGGATAATCTGCTCATCGCAGGCATATTCACAGAAAATCTGCAGCCTTTTATAAAGCAGATAAACGCAGGGATTATACCAGTGGAGAGAAACAGCAACTAAACTGATGAATTTATACAGGATATCACCCTTGCGGATATGGTGACTCTCGTGCTGATAGGCAAATCGCATCTGATCCTCGGAAAGCGGGGTGTCCGGAAAAAATATCTTCGGATGGACCACGCCGATGGAAAAGGGAGAGGATACGTCGGAACTGGTATAGCAGGGGATGGATTTTCTGCCGTCGTTTTCACCATATTCCAGTTTGCAGGAAGAATCCTGAAAAATCCGCCGTACTTTCCGGTATTTCCCGATGTGATAGATCAGAAACAGGATACAAAGCAGGACAGGTGCCAACAGAAGAATCACTTCCCAGAAGTACATGCGCAGATAGGTACTGTTTCCCAGTGGAATATACAGCATCCCATGAAAGGTTTCGAACTCTAAGGGCAGGTCTGTCAGGGGGATGTCAAACAGCTTTACCAGGACACGTTTGTAGAGAAACTTAAACCACTGCACCGGCAGCAGATAAAACAGCAGAGCCAACTTATAAAGGGTATATTTTGTTTTTCCAGTCAGCCTGTCCTTTCCAAGCTTTTCCACCAGAAAAGCAGCAGAGAATACAAGGGTGCCGCACAGGGACATGGATAGAAAAAGATTCATATGGTACCTTAAGCCTCCTCTTAAGTAACGTTGCATCATGTCATCGGGCTTCCCGAATGATTGTTTCATTCCGATGATGTTGGGGTCAAAAGCCTTTGCCCCCCTGATACCTACGGATTTCTCCGCGTTTCACGCTCACGAAATCCTAAAAACATTCGAAATCCGCTCATTTTTCTACGAAAAATGGCTACTTTCTCATGTTTTGCGGGTCCAAAAGTCATGCTTTTTCATGCAAGCATGAACAGCATGAC
>JALEJP010000034.1 GCA_022769625.1 Lachnospiraceae bacterium
CTATGTGGAGGCTGCTTACCGCCAGGAGGTGGAAACCGGACCGGCAGTCATACGCTGTGAAGTGGATGGAGAGGTAAAAGAATATGAGATTGAGATTGAAAAAGTAAACCTCAGTCACAAAGATGTGAATAAAAGTATGACGGTCAGGGTGACAGATGAGGAGCTGCTTGAGAAAACGGGAGGAATTGTACAGGGGATGAGCGGGAGCCCGATCATCCAGAACGGAAAGCTGGTGGGGGCTGTGACCCATGTTTTGGTGAATGACCCGACAAAGGGTTATGGGATATTTATTGAAAATATGCTCGAGCATTGAGCCGGGCAGCAGAACAATGAAAAGACTCTGCGGAAGCTTGCTTATAGCAGAGTCTTTTTTGAAGTGCTGATATCCGGCGAAAGCCGGGCAGCATGGGCAAGGCGCAGGAGACCATATACATTCTCTATGGTTTTTGTCCTCCTGGATATAATATTATTGACAATACTTCGGCTAACCGATATATTATAAAAAAGGAGGGAAAGCTGATGATTATTAATGAATTGCTTCAAAAAGAAAATATGTCAAGATATCGTCTAAGCAAAGAGAGCGGTGTTGCGATGACCACAATTACAGATATATGCAGTGGAAAAGCTGAACTTGACAAATGTGCAGCTGGGACCTTATATAAAATTGCAAAAGCTCTTGGTGTGACTGTCGATTATTTATTAGAGAATAATAAAGTACAATCTGTGGATTACAGATGTTCTTTTGAAGTTTTTAAGAGTAATACATGCCATCGTGTAAAGGAACTCGGAGACATTGATTTTATAATTGATACTCTTGAAGCGGATGATATTAGAAAATTGTACAACAGGCAGTGGTATAGGGAAACCTTATATCTCCTGGCAATGGTTGATTACTTATCCAGATTGAATAATTTGCCAATTTGTACAAATTATAATGATATTCGCAGACAAAAACTTGAAAAGCTATATTTTCCGGCGGGCGTTCTCGTATCGTATACAGCAACAGGTGATGAGCGCATAAAAGATGAAGCACTGGCAAATGCAATACCTGAATTTTTAAGATTCAATATTGTAGAAAGTGAGGTGCGCAATGTCTGTTGATAAACCATTCACAAAAGAAAATCTGGATTGCTGCCTGAAAGAATTAGCAAAAGAATTCCGCAAAAAGAATGGGACCAGAGTTTCGGCTGAAATAATACTGATTGGCGGGGCTTCTATACTGATAAATTACGGGTTTCGAGAGATGACTTATGATATGGATGCTATTATCAAATCATCAAGTGCCATGAAGGATGCAATCAATACAGTTGGAGACAGACTTGGACTTCCGTTTGGATGGCTTAATACAGATTTTGTAAATACTGCTTCCTACACACCTGGATTGATAGAACATTCAAAGTATTACAAGACATTCTCTAATGTTTTACAGATTCGAACGGTTTCATCAGAGTATCTGGTTGCAATGAAGCTTATGGCAGGAAGACAGTACAAGAATGATCTCTCAGATATTGTAGGTATTTTGATTGAACAGGAAGAAAGAGGGGATGCTTTAACACTGGAAAGAATCAAGAAAGCAATTGTTCATTTATATGACTCCTATGAAAGTATCCCGGAAAACTCCCGTACATTTATTGAGGCAATATATGGAAAAAAGGATTTGAGGGCATTTTATAACCAATGCAGAGCAATGGAACTTGAAAATAAGGATATATTGTTGAATTTCCGGGATGAGTATCCTGGGGTATTAAATGGTGATAACCTTGCAGATATATTAAAGTTGGCAAGAGAAAAGAAGCAAAAGCAATAATACATATGGAGCCTTTTACAGCCTCGATGTAATCATCTCCGTTAGCTATCGTGTAAAATCCAAATGTGATGTGGAATTTCGCCGTTGGGCTAATTACGTATTAAAACAGTACATTTTCTGGATAAGAATAATGCGTTCTTTATAGACGGGAAAAGATCACTCATGAGTAGTTCGCCGATTTTGCAGAATGGGAAACTGGTGGGAGCTGTCACGCATGTTTTGGTGAATGATCCAACGAAGGGGTATGGAATCTTTATTGAGAAGATGCTGGATGCGGCGGAATAAGTTTGTCAGGGGTTTATTGTTACTACCATTTTTACAGTGACTATGATATAATAAACATACTTTAAAGCTGGAGGTAGAATTCATGGGATGGTTGGGTAAGATCTTAAAAAGGAAAGCTGTCGAAAATAGCATCAAAGGCTGCGGAAAACAGTTGAACGAGATTTGGAATATTGAAGATACATCGAACTTTGTGGCTGAACTAAGCATGTATATAGCGGAAAAATGCCAATTTGGAGATAATATGCAGGTATTGAGTGTGCCTGAACGTTTTTTTTACATTACACAAAGCTTGGAAATGGAAGTAAATAATGGAGGGTTTGACCAGTTTTTCCTGAATTCCAGTGGCGATTTTTCCAATGAATTGGTAAATGCATTTTTAGAAATCGGTGCGGTAAAAACGGCAGAAATTTGCAAAAAAGCGGTATCCATTTTTGATGGAAAGGTACCTGGTGATAGAGATGATCGGGATGATGTAATCTCGAACAACGAAGAGTTCGAGGCAATTCTTGACGAATGTGATCAAGCTTTCTTCGAATATGAGGAAGATTTAGACGCCTTGAATTATGCGTATGTCATGAAGAACAGGGAATTATTTAGCTGAAACTGGATCGGTGTTGCTATCTATTTGAGTTATCTTCATAGGACAATCTATGAGGAAAAGCAGGTAATCCGGTATTGTTCAAAGAGGACTACCTGCTTTTCTGTTTACCCGGAGAAAGCTGCTGATGGCAGGTTCTGCAGGTATCAAAGTTGTTTATAATTCGTTGCATCGGAGAATATCATTGTAGAAATCATTCATCTCTTTGCGTGACTGGAATACAGCCACATACATCTGATTTCCCATGGCACCGGAGAGGACATCCGGGATGCGTTCGGTCATTTTCAGGTTTGCTCCGTATTTTTCAGCGATATCCGCATGACTCATGACAAAATCCTTTCCGTCACGTCTTCCGGCGAAAGCGCAGTAGGCACCCTGGCCGATGGGCATAGTGGAGCGGTCAAAGGCGATCATATCAGCCCAGATTTTATAGACATCGGTGCTGTGCGCAAAGTCGATCATATCCGGTGTTACACCGCCGCTTGGTCGCATGTTCACTTCCAGAGCGACCAGATCTCCCTTTTTGCCAAGCCCCTCCTGATCTTTCAGCAGGCGGAAAAACTCAAAATGGACGAAACGGCTCTTTACACCGAAGCTTTTCACCGTTGCGCGTCCTACTGCACGCGTATCGTCCGGAAGATCCTTGAGAATGTAGAAAATGGAATTGTCGGCTTTGTTCACGATATCCATGATGGACATGGGGGTAATATTTCCTGTTTCAAACATCGGTTCGCCCTTTGAGTCAATGATCGCGTCGTAGGAGTTCACCTCACCGTTTACAAATTCTTCCATAATATAGGAAGTGTCCGGCCATTTCAGATCGAAAAACTGTTTCATCTGCTCCTCGTTTTCAATCTTGAAGGTATGGGAAGCCCCTACACCGTTATCCGGTTTGGCCACTACCGGAAAACCAACATGCCAGGCAAAGTCCAGGCAGTTTTCCAGAGTGTCTACCATGTGATAACGTGCCACCGGAATGCCGGCCTTCTGATAAAACTCTTTCATTCTGGATTTAAATTTGATATTTGGAATATCGCTGGCCTGGAAACCACTTGTAATGTTGAAATCGGTGCGGAGTCTGGCATCACGCTCCAGCCAGTATTCATTGTTGGATTCCAGCCAGTCGATGCGTCCATATTTGTAAATGAAAAACGCAACGGCCCGGTAAACCTCATCGTCATTTTCCAGATTGCTGACTTTATAGTATTCGTTCAGGCTGTCTTTCAGATTGGCAGTCAGTTCATCGTAAGGCTGGTCGCCGATTCCTAAAACATTCAGTCCGTTTTTCTTCAGTTCACGGCAGAACAGCCAGTAGTTTGTGGGGAAGTTTGGTGAAATAAAAATAAAGTTTTTCATGCGTTCGCCTTCTTTCTTCAGGATTTTTGGTTTTCAAAAAGGAAAGGTATGAAATATGCCGCCTGACGATGCCACCAGTACCAGTCGTGGCTGCAGTCATAGCCCCAGTAATCAAACCAGGCCTCGATTCCCTTTTCGGTCAGAATGGACTGAAGTTCCCTTGTGCAGTCCGGGAGCTCCCAGGGACCCTGACCGGTACAGATGATAGCCTTCTTCAGGTTGTAGAGAGCGATATTGGGGTGATCGGCTGACAGATCGGACAGATAGTGGATGGGGGAATTCTGGTATACCAGGTCATCCATATAAGTGTCAAAGCCGAATGAGGCAGTATAGATTCCGCTCAGTGCCAGCAATACGTCAAACAAATCCGGCCGACGAAAATAAAGGTTGGCGGCGTGGGCAGCACCAAGGCTGCATCCAAAGACTGCGATACCCGGATAGCCGCTCCATCCGTTGCGTTCGTTGGCTATCTGACGGAAAAAAGGAACGACTTCATCTGTGATGTACCGGATCCATTGTTCATGTCGGCAGATCCGATAACGGGGATCGCCGTTTTTGTCCGACCAGGTTTCAACATCAAGAGTGTCGATGGAGCATACCATGATCACACCGGATTCAATCCAGGGTGCCAGGGCGTCGGCCATATGAAAATTTTCAAAGTCAAAAAAACGTCCGTCCTGGCAGGGAATGTACAGAACCGGGCGGCCGGCATGGCCGTAAAGCTTACATTCCATTTCACGTCCCAGCGCCGGGCTGTATTGCTTATAATAATTTGTTTCCATAGGCTCTCCTTCTGAAGATTCATTTATTGGCAGGTCAGTACACTCATAAAGAAGGGAATCTGTTTCTCCCAGCTTGCCTCGCAGTGTGTTCCCTTCGGAACAATGCGGCTTTCCAGAAGCACTCCTTTATTGATCAGAAGAGAAGTGATGCGGGAGAATTGACTCTGAATATTGGGATGATTTTCGAACTCAAGCTCGCCGTAATCCATATACAGAAACGTGTCCGGAAGGAGACTGGAGCTGCGGATCATCTGTTCCAGCTTGCGGGGAGCTACCCACAGGGAAGGGGAGAGAGCCGCTCCGCGGGAAAAATACTGAGGATACGAAAGAATGGCATACAGTGTCATCAGCCCTCCCATGGAACTTCCGGAGATAAAAGTATGCGCTCTGTCCGGAAGAGTCGGATAACGGCGGTCAATCTCGGGTTTGAGTGTATGGACAAACCAGTCCATGGTGATCTTCCCTTTTGATTCAATCTTTCCAAGACCCGGATCGGAAAAAGCAAAGGGGGTGTATTCCTTCAGCCTGCCGTTATCGGCAGTATGGCTGCATTCCACAGCTGCTACGATCATCTGGGTATTTGTACGGTCCATATATTCTTTCATACCCCAGCATTTCCCATAGGTTGCATCCGAGTCAAAAAAAACATTGTGTCCATCAAACATATAAAGAACCGGATAACGTCTGTCCGGAAATTGTCCGCAGGATTCCGGGACATAGACATAGACATTTCTGTTTTCATCCGTCAGTTCCGGAATGGTAATACTCCATTTATGTACCATAGTTACCTCCAATCTGTGTACGACATTTCAGTCAAAACCATACATTTCTGAATTTTTTACCAGATAAACTATAGCACGTGGAGGGGAAAATGACAACAAAAAAAGTGCTCCTGAGGAACCGTTCCACCATGGACTTTGCATTTGCTGCAAAGTCCGTGAGAACTCGTTTGGTATCTCAGGAGAGCACTTTTAAAATATTATCCTTGACCTTTTGATTCAGTTCCTGATAGCACTTCAGCTCTTCTTCATCAAAACCGTCAAATTTTACCAGATTAAAATCGTTCTCGGCAATGGTTAAATCGGTCAGTATGGAATCCGCGGCAGGCAGCAGTGAGATCTGTATGCTGCGTTCCGAAGTATGACTGTTTTTGATATCTGTGATCTTAATGAGATTTTTCCGGATAAGTCTCTGCAGAGTCAGGGAAACCGTCCGCACGGAAATGCCAAGAAAGTCTGCAATATGCTTCCGCGTAAGTATGCCTTCTGAATGACTGATATACTGGAGCAGGACAATATCCTCCAGGGAGAGATCGTTCTGTATGGCTGCCACCTCCAGGTAACGTTCCAGAAGCTTTCGGTTCCGGTAAAATTCTGCCAGAATGCTGTCGCCTGCGGCAGCGGAGTAATCGGCACTGCTGCGTTCGTCACCAAGTTTCTTTGCATTAGGAAAAATGGTTGGAGGGACGGCACCGTCTTTGGCTGCATCCAGAAAAAAACGGTAAACCTGAGGACGCTTTTTCTCGTAATCCTTTTCGTCATACACATGTTTGTAAAAGCGGTTGTAATATTCGAATACCATCAGTTTCATCTTAATGGTCTGTGTGATACTCAGTCCCTGTGTGGCGAGGGAGCCTTTCCGCTTTACATAGTAATAAATCGGTGTCTGCAGTGCATAAAAGCTCTCTGCATGAAGCAGATATTCCAGATTAAAGAGGAAATCTTCACACCAGGAGATATTCGTATCCATTTTCAGATGATAGGTTTCCACAAGATCCCGGCGGAACAGCTTGTTCCAGAGCACACCGTAATAAAAATCTGCCGGATTCTCCATCATAAAGGCGGCAAATTCTTCCCGTGTCATGACACCGTCTGCTTCAATATCACCCTTGTGAGAGACACGCTCGCCTGCCACACGGTAAAAATCTGCAATCACCATATCGCAGTGATACTCAGAAGCGGCGCGCACCAGGAGCTTGGTGGCATCCGGTGTGATCCAGTCGTCACTGTCAAGAAACTGAAGATAGGTGCCGCGTGCCTGTGCAATGGCAAGATTTCTGGTATCGGAGACACCGGTATTTTTTTTGTGTATCACATGAACGCGTGGATCCATTGCGGCATATTCATCGCAGATGGAGCCGGATGCGTCGGTGCTGCCATCGTTGGCCAGAATCAGCTCAAAATCGGTGTATTCCTGATTCAGGATACTGTCAATGCATCGTCTTATATAGTTTTCAGAATTGTATATTGGAACAATAATACTGACACATGGTTCCATGGCTTTCCCTCCGAACATCATAGTATGGCATTATCCTAAAAGAAATTCCAGGTTATGTCAAGATGAGTTTTCCGGCAGAGGAAGAGCAGCAGACAGCACAGGACTTTGCATCTGCTGTAAAGTCCTGCTGGAAGGTTCCGCGTGAAGAAGGGGAGAATTGTTGAAAAATGGGAAACCGGGAAGATTGGTGTTAAAAAATGAGGGAAAAGATAGGAATCGCTCAAATAATACGAAAATCTGACGACAACTTGTGCTTGCGCCCTTTGGAACTTCTACTTATAATACAAGTAGTTTTGATAAATTTGTAACTAAATGGAGGAGTGCTTTATGGACAAACTGAATATAGCGATTGCTGATGATAATGACAAGATCCTGCAGCTTTTGGACAGAATCGTGAGCAGCGATGATGAACTGAAAGTGGTCGGCAAAACCGATAACGGAGAGGAACTTTACAATATTATCAAAAAGCAGGAACCGGACGTGGTACTTCTGGACATTGTCATGCCGAAAATGGATGGACTGACGGTCATGGAGCGGGTAAATCACGACAAAGAGATCCGCAAGCATCCGGCTTTCATTGTTATCACAGCAGTGGGTCAGGAAAAAATCACAGAAGATGCATTTGACCTGGGAGCAGACTACTATATTCTGAAACCATTTGACAATGAAATGGTTCTGAACCGGATTAAGCACACAAGAGTAAGCAAGGACAGAAATTTCGCAAAGGTACAGAAGGTAAATGCCTATGAAAGCAAAAAAGAGTACATGGAACGTAATCTGGAGACGGATGTGACAAATATTATACATGAAATCGGGGTTCCGGCACATATCAAAGGTTACCAGTACCTGCGGGATTCCATTATCATGTCGGTAGGCGACATGGAAATGCTCAATTCCATTACGAAAATATTGTATCCCACAATTGCTAAAAAGTATCAGACGACACCAAGCCGCGTGGAACGGGCGATCCGCCATGCCATTGAGGTGGCCTGGAGCAGAGGCAAAATGGATACGATTGAGGAGCTGTTTGGATACACGGTCAGCAATGGCAAGGGCAAACCGACGAATTCGGAGTTTATCGCATTGATTGCAGATAAAATACGCCTGGAATACAAAAATCGCTGACATATGGTTTTTGATACCTGTCAATGGCAGCGGGGATAAATGGGAAAAACTTGTGCAATTTATACAGATAATACTTTTCATTGCTGGAAAAATGAGTTATAATGAAAAAAAGCGGCACAAATCAGGAGGAAAAGCTTATGAAAAACGTGTTATTTGTAGCATCAGAGTGCGTTCCCTTTGTTAAAACAGGCGGACTTGCAGATGTTGTGGGATCTCTGCCGAAATGTTTCAATAAGGATGAGTTTGATGTGCGTGTTATTATTCCGAAATATATGTGCATGAAAGAAGAGTATAAAAATCAGCTGGAATATGTAACACATTTCTATATGGATCTTGCATGGCGCAGTCAGTATGTGGGAGTTCTCCATATGATGTATGAAGGGATTCATTATTACTTTATTGACAATGAGTATTATCTGGCAGGTCCAAAGCCATATGGAAATATATATGAGGACATCGAGAAATTTGCATTCTTCTCAAAAGCAGCATTGTCAGCTCTGCCACTGATTGGTTTTAAACCGGATATCGTGCACTGCCATGACTGGCAGACAGGTCTGATTCCGGTATTTTTGAAAGATAAGTTCCACGAAGGGGAATTCTTCCGTGACATGAAATCAATCATGACCATTCACAATCTGAAATTCCAGGGGGTCTGGGATATGAAGACGGTCAAGGATATCACAGGACTTCCGTCCTATTATTTCACACCAGACAAACTGGAGGCTTACGGAGATGCCAATTATCTGAAGGGCGGTCTGGTATATGCGGATGCGATTACGACAGTCAGCAGAACCTACGCAGAGGAGATCAAGACGCCATTTTATGGGGAGCATCTGGATGGTCTGCTCAATGCGAGAGCACATGACCTGCGCGGAATTGTAAATGGTATTGATTATGATGAATACAATCCGGAGACGGATAAATATATTGTAAAGAATTATAATGCAAAGAATTTCCGCAAGGAAAAGGTAAAAAACAAGAGAGCTCTTCAGCAGGAGCTTGGGCTTGAGGTGGATGATAAGAAATTTATGGTGGGCATTGTATCCCGTCTGACGGATCAGAAGTGCTTTGATCTGATTGCCTATATGATGGATGAGATGTGCCAGCAGGATATTCAGTTTGTTGTACTTGGCACCGGAGAAGAGAAGTATGAGAATATGTTCCGGCACTTTGCATGGAAATATCAGGGTAAGGTATCGGCAAATATCTTCTACTCAGAGGCACTGTCCCATAAGGTTTATGCATCCTGTGATGCGTTTCTGATGCCTTCTCTGTTTGAGCCGTGCGGACTGAGCCAGCTGATGAGCCTGCGTTACGGAACACTTCCGATTGTACGTGAGACAGGCGGTCTGAAAGATACGGTTATCCCATACAATGAGTACGAAGGAACTGGTACTGGATTCAGCTTCGCAAATTATAACGCCCATGAGATGTTCAACACCTTAAAATATGCACAGTATGTATATTATGAGAAAAAGCGCGAGTGGAATAAGCTGGTTGACCGCGCAATGGCGGCAGATTTTTCCTGGAATCAGTCAGCAAGACAGTACGAAGAGATGTACAGCTGGATGATTGGAGAGAAATAACAGAAAACGATAGAAAGTAATTTGTGTTAGTTGTTACAAAAAGGACTGTGATCGGATCACAGTCCTTTTCAAACGTCAGTCTTTTTTCTTTGCTTTTTTGATTTTCGTGCGGCGGATGAGTCTTCCGTCAGGTCCGTACTGATAACGGTATTTCCCGATTTTGACTGTTTTGTTTGTGACCATCCATCCCCTGTTGTTGACGTAATACTCACCCAGCTGTGTGCTTTTGGCCATGTAACCGGTAGAGTAAAAATAATACCAGTGGCCTTTGATACACTGCCATGTCTTGGCAGAAAAAGTCCCGTCTGCATTGCGGTATTTGACCCCGCGGGCGGTTTTGATGAATTTTGCTTTGTATTTCTTTATGGTGGCGATCCGGGAACCGTTTTTTCCAACATAGGCTGTATGGTTTGCCACCCAGCAGTTTCTTGCCATTTCGCCGTTTTTCTTCAGATATTTGTCGCCCACCCACTGGCTGCAGAGCATGGCACCGGATTCGTCAAAGAAGTAACGTTTGCCGTTTAAGGAAAGCCAGCCGGTGTGGACTGTGCCGTCGCTGTCGAAATAGTAGGTGTGGCCATTGATCTTTTGAAAAGTGGAAATCAGGAATGTGCCGTCGTCCTTTTCATAGCGCAGTGTGCCGGCATTTTCTTCGTATACCCAGTCAGCGTGAACCGAAAGTGACGGGGCAAGCAGGGCAGCACACAGAACAGGGGCAAGCCATCTGAAAGGAAATCTATGTGATCTCAAAAAAACTCCTCCTTGCAATGATTGATAGTAACAGTATCCCATATCTTTTGGATTCTTGCAAGGAAGAGTTTTTTTATCGGCAAAAATTCAGATTAAATTAAGGTTTATCCCTGTGAAAGGATGGAACGTACATGCTGTACTTCTTCTGCGGTAGCTTTTGCTGCCGGAACGTAGTATTGTTTGTTTCTGGCAAGCTGATAGATTTCTTCCTGTGAGGTCTCACACTGATTTCTCATCTGTTTCAGAGTCTGCTTTAACTGCATGTTCTCGGTCTGTGAGATCATTTCACCGTAGCGCACCAGTTCTCCGTTTATACCGGTCAGTGTGTCCGATACCATTGTTTTTTCATCCATCGTCTGTTCCTCCTTACTGTAAAAATGCCATCAGCTGCTGTTTTGACTGCATGGCAGACTGTGCAGATTTCTGGAAAAACTGTTTTATGGCAGGATCCGTTGCATCCTGGGCATAGGCAGTCATTTTGCAGTGGGTTGTGTCAAAACCACCGATCAGATGACGCAGGTTCTGCAGATCCAGTTCGGATAATTCATTCATGGGTAACCCTCCTTTGAAATTACACTGTTTTTCAGTTACAAATTCAGTATTCCGTTTTTTAAAAATAATATTCGTATCTGTTCAGTATCTTCACAGATACGATTCGCAAACCCATGAAAATCGGCTGCGCCGATGGAGTTTGCTCACACCTGAATCCTGTTCTTACGGCCTCATCAGCAAGTGATTCGGCCTGTTTTGAACAGTTACAAATATTCTTCAAAAAAATGAAATCTGACGGCAGCGGAATAAAAGCAATACACTCTGTAAAAGCTGAGAAAGAAGCAGTCCCCACAGATAACCCAGAATACCGCAGGATGGAATGGCAAACCATACAAAAAGAATGCGAAGCAGAAGAGCGGCTGCATTGATGAGAAAAACATCAAAGGTTTTGCCAAGACCGTTTAAAATGCTGCCAAGCGTTGTGCCAAGATAAAGAAACGGGCACAGCCAGGCAAGAATCTGTATGTAGACGGCAGCTTCCCTGCTGTCAAACAGAAAAGTGCCGCAAAAATTTCCGGTAAGCAGAAAAACGATGGTGCAGAAAAAACCAAGCAGGAGACAGCTTTTCGTGGTTTTGCGTGTCAGCCTCTCGATGGCTGTTTTGTTTCCGGAAGCCTGGGCTTCTGAAACGGTGGGCAGCAGCATAACGGCAAGAGAATTGGTAATGGCGGATGGGAAAAGTACCAGAGGAAGTGCCATGCCGGTCAGTGTCCCGTAGGTGGAAAGTGCAGTGGCCTGCGTAAAACCATGGTCCAGAAGCTTCAAAGGGATGCATACTGCTTCTGCACTCTGCAGAAGGTTGATCAGCACGCGGTTTATCATAAGAGGAATGGAAAATGTCAGTATTTCTGACACACAATGAAACGGAAAGGAGGAAAGCTTTGTCTGTTCCGTCCGGTGATGCAGCATTACCTTTGTGCCGGTATAGAGTACGGAAGCTATTTCCGAGCAGACGGTTCCATAGACAGCCAGGACGGGGGAGACGGTCAGGTTCTTTTCCACCATAATCTGGTAGATCAGAAAGGAGGAGGCAACACGGATAACCTGTTCAAAAAGCTGTGAAATGGCTGGCACATCGGTTCTCTTGAGACCGGTATAATATCCGATGATGCAGGCGTGTATGCTTCCGAAAGGAATGGAAAAGCAAAGTACCTTAAGGAGTAAGGCACACCGCGATTCGTGCAGAAGAACGGATGCAATATAATCAGCTTTCAGATAAAGAAAGCAGGATGCCGCCGTAGAAAGCAGCATAGAAAGGGAAAGAGCACATACGAGGATCTCTTTTGCCCCCTTCCGGTCACCGGTTGCACTCCGGGAGGAGACAAAGCGTGAAACAGCGGTCTGAATACCGGAGCCGGTGAGGGAAAAAATCAGGGCATGAACCGGTAAAATAAGCAGATAGATGCCAACACCTTCCGCACCGATTGTCTTGGAAAGGAATATTCTATAGAAGAAACCTATGATGCGGCTTGCCATTCCTGCGGCTGTAAGGATGGCAGCCCCTTTGATGAGGGTATGTTTCTGATTCATGGTGTTCCATTCTGACTTTTTTATTATGTATATTCTCAGGAAATGCTTGACAGAACGTTTCTGCGGTGATATATTCGAAACAAATCCCAGTAAAATACTCGGAATTAGCCAACAGGATATGGGAGGAAAGCATGAAATTATCTACGAAAGGGCGTTATGGGCTGCGCGCAATTGTGGATCTGGCTGTATACAGTGAGAAGGAATCCGTTTCCATCAGCAGTATAGCCAGACGCCAGAACATATCGGAACGTTATCTGGAACAGCTTGCAGGTAAATTGAAAAAGGCAGGACTTATCATGAGTACCAGAGGAGCTCAGGGCGGTTATCGTCTGGCCAGACCGGCGGATGAGATTTCAGTGGGAGATGTGCTCCGTGCCCTTGAGGGAAATCTCGAGGCAGTGGAATGTCAGGGACTGAAGCCGGAGGGAGGATGTGAAAGTGCGGATTTCTGTGTGACAAAACATGTCTGGCAGAAGATCAATGAAAGCATCACACAGGCCGTAGATGAGATTATGCTGGAAGAACTCATAGAAGAGAGCAAAAAGAGTCAAGAAAGAAGAAAACAGTTGGAATAAAAATTATGCCGATATTCGGCATCAGGAGGTAACCATGAAAAAATTAATCTATCTGGATAACGCGGCAACCACAAGAACTTCAGAGGAGGTAGTGGCAGCCATGCTGCCGTATTTTACGGAGTATTACGGAAACCCCTCCAGTGTCTACGAATTTGCAGGGGTCAGCAAAAAAGCAGTTTCGGAAAGCCGCAGAACGATTGCTGAAACGATCGGGGCAAAAGAGAATGAAATCTATTTTACGGCCGGTGGTTCGGAAGCAGATAACTGGGCATTGAAGGCAGCGGCAGAGGCATATCAGGACAAAGGAAAACATATCATTACCACGAAAATTGAGCATCATGCCATTCTTCACACAGCAGAGTATCTGGAAAAACGGGGATTTGAAATTACCTATGTTGGCGTGGATGAGAATGGAAGCGTGAAGCTTGACGAGCTGGAAAAGGCAATTCGCCCGGACACCATTTTGATTTCGGTCATGTTTGCAAACAATGAAATCGGTACGGTTCAGCCAATCCGGGAGATCGGTGCCATTGCGAAAAAACATGGTATTTTGTTCCACACGGATGCAGTTCAGGCTTATGGACAGCTTCCGATTCAGGTGGATGAATATAACATTGATATGATGAGTGCCAGTGCACATAAGCTCAATGGCCCAAAGGGCATCGGCTTTCTTTATATCCGCAAGGGTGTGAAGATACGTTCCTTTGTACACGGGGGAGCGCAGGAACGGAAGCGCCGTGCCGGCACGGAGAATGTTCCTGGAATCGTCGGATTCGGAAAAGCGGCGGAGCTTGCTGTAAAATCCATGGCTGAGCGCACGCAGAAGGAGACAGAGCTTCGTGATTATCTGATTGACCGTGTGCTGAAGGAAGTGCCGTACACCAGACTGAATGGACACCGAACCAACCGTCTGCCTAATAACGCGAATTTCAGTTTTCAGTTTATAGAAGGAGAATCCCTGCTGATCCTTTTGGACAATGATGGAATCTGTGGATCCAGTGGTTCTGCATGTACGTCCGGTTCTCTGGATCCTTCCCATGTACTGTTGGCCATTGGTCTTCCTCATGAAATCGCACATGGTTCTCTGCGCCTGACCCTGTCTGCTGAGACGACAAAGGAGGATATTGACTATGTGGTGGATTCCATCCGTACCATCGTGGAACGTTTGAGAAGCATGTCACCTCTCTATGAGGATTTTTTAAAGAAAAATGCAAGGAATCGATAAATAAGGATAAAAATCAGACCGTTTGGCAGAACGGAGAGAAAAAAGAAAATCGGAGGAATTGAATATGTACAGCGAAAAAGTAATGGATCACTTTAATCATCCGCGCAATGTGGGCGAAATTGAAAATGCAAGCGGTGTTGGGACAGTGGGAAATGCAAAGTGCGGAGATATTATGCGCATCTATCTGGATATCGATGATGATGGCATTATCCGTGATGTTAAATTTAAGACCTTTGGCTGCGGTGCCGCAGTTGCAACCAGCAGCATGGCCACGGAGCTTGTAAAAGGAAAAAGTGTTCAGGAAGCAATGCAGGTCACAAATAAAGCAGTGATGGAAGCACTGGATGGACTTCCGCCGGTAAAGGTACACTGTTCGCTGCTTGCCGAGGAGGCAATCCATGCAGCCCTTTGGGATTATGCGAAAAAGAACGGTATTGAGATCGAGGGATTACAGCAGCCCAAGTCGGATATCCATGAAGGAGAAGAAGAGGAGGAAGAGGAGTACTGATTCTCGGAGGCAATCGTTATGGGTAAAAAAGTAGTAGTCGGAATGTCAGGCGGGGTGGATTCTTCCGTGGCTGCCTGGCTTCTGAAAGAACAGGGATATGACGTGATCGGTATAACCATGCAGATCTGGCAGGATGAGGCGGAGGAAATCCAGCAGGAGAACGGCGGCTGCTGTGGCCTGAGTGCAGTGGAGGATGCCAGAAGAGTGGCTGAAACGATAGGGATTCCGTATTATGTGATGAATTTCAAGGATGTCTTTCGCAGAAATGTGATAGACTATTTCGCGGATTCCTATCTGAACGGGCGCACGCCAAATCCGTGTATTGCCTGTAACCGTTATGTGAAATGGGAGGCTCTGCTTCGAAGAAGCCTGGAAATCGGAGCGGATTATATTGCAACCGGGCATTATGCCCGGATTGAGCAGCTGGCAAATGGAAGGTCTGCGATTCGAAATTCCGTTACCGCCAATAAGGATCAGACCTATGCTCTGTATAATCTCACTCAGGAACAGCTTGCTCATACGCTGATGCCGGTGGGCTCCTATGAAAAATCCCAGATACGCAGAATCGCAGAGGAGGCGGGGCTCCCTGTGGCTCATAAAGCAGACAGTCAGGATATCTGTTTTGTGCCGGATGGGGATTATGCATCCTTTATCGAAAAATATACCGGGAAAAAGGTTCTGAAGGGAAATTTTGTCACTGCGGACGGGAAGATTCTGGGCGAACACAAAGGAATTACACATTATACGGTGGGTCAGAGAAAGGGGCTTGGGCTTGCCATGGGGCAGCGTGCGTTTGTGACTGCCATCCGTCCGGATACAAATGAAGTTGTGATCGGAGATCGGGCTGCCGCCTGTTCCACTGTACTGAAGGCGGATCATCTGAATTTTATGGCAGTAGAAGATATGAAAGAGGAACAGCACGTCTGGGCAAAAATACGTTACAATCACAGAGGCGCGTACTGTACGGTGAAGCGCACCGGCGAGGATGAGCTGACCTGTATCTTTGAAGAGCCGCAGCACGCCGTCACGCCGGGACAGGCTGTCGTGCTTTATCAGGACGGATACGTGCTGGGCGGCGGTACGATCCGGTGACAGATCTCATGGGCAATGCCGGGAAGCTGACGGAGCGTATCACTTATAATTTTTCAAAGAACGGCTTTCGTTTGCGGAATACCGCATAATAACGGAAGCCGCATTTTTTCAGAATTTCTTCTGCCCGGTCAAAATCAGCGGCAATCCGCATCGGAGCATGGGCATCCGATCCTATGGTAATGAACTCTCCCCCGAGCTCCCGATAACGTTTCAATATGTCTTCGTGGGGATTTGGATGTCCAAGGCCATAGGAAAAGCCGCCTGTGTTCAATTCCAGGCCGGCATTCTTTTCCACAAGAAGGCGCAGGATCTCATCCAGCTGATCCCGGTATTCTGCATAAGAATAAAAGCGATTTTGATTGGGACCGTAGCGGACAACGTAATCGATATGGCCGTATACATCAAAGCAGGAGAAGGTGTTCAGGTTGTCGATGACAGACTGGAAATAGGCCTGATAGGCTTCCTTCTCGGTCCGGCCCTGAAAAAAGGCGGGATAGTAGGGATCCTTTCCGTCCACCACATGGGAGGAACCGATGACAAAGTCAAAATCCCAGGAATCCACAAGAGCACTGCAGCGTTCCTTCAGGTAGGGCTGAAGTCCAAGCTCGATACCGAATAAAAGTTCGATATTCCGGGCATACTCTTCTTTAAGCTCCTGGAAGGTTCTGAAATATGCGGGCATGTCTGTTTCGAACAGCATGCCCTCGTCTTTGTAGTCGTAATCCATGTGTTCGGTAAAACACATGACGGACAGACCAAGTGAAATCCCTTTTTCCACCATCTGACGCATCGGCGTGTCGGAATCAGCGGAAAAAGAAGAATGAAGATGAAAATCGGCTTTCATGGGCAACTCCTTTTCTGGCATATAACATCAGATTTTGCGATAAGAACAGTTTATGCTCAGAAAAAGAAAATGTCCAGCTAATTTCGTTGAAAATATACTTGAACTTTTGACTGAAATTAGGTAGAATAGAGAAAAGTTGATGTTTCTTTAACAATCGGGAGACATCATCAAAGTATCACACTATTAATTACCATAATAGGAGGAATTTAATCATGGCAGTAAAAGTAGCAATTAATGGTTTTGGACGTATCGGACGTCTTGCATTCAGACAGATGTTTGGCGCAGAGGGTTATGAAGTAGTTGCAATCAACGACCTTACTTCTCCGAAAATGCTGGCTCACCTGTTAAAATATGATTCTTCACAGGGTAAATATGCTCTGGCTGACAAAGTGACAGCAGGCGAAGATTCCATCACAGTTGACGGCAAAGAGATCAAAATCTACGCTTTCCCGGATGCAAACAACTGCCCATGGGGTGAGCTGGGGGTTGACGTAGTTCTGGAGTGCTCAGGCTTCTATACATCAAAAGCAAAAGCTCAGGCTCATATCAATGCTGGAGCTCGTAAAGTTGTTATTTCTGCACCGGCAGGCAATGACCTTCCGACTATCGTTTACAACGTAAACCATGAGACACTGACAGCTGAAGATACTATCATTTCTGCAGCTTCCTGTACAACAAACTGTCTGGCACCTATGGCTAAGGCTCTGAACGAGCTGGCTCCGATCAAATCCGGTATCATGTGCACCATCCATGCATACACAGGTGATCAGATGACTCTGGATGGCCCGCAGAGAAAAGGCGATCTGAGAAGATCCCGTGCAGCAGCTGTTAACATCGTTCCGAACAGCACAGGCGCAGCAAAGGCAATCGGTCTGGTTATTCCGGAACTGAACGGCAAACTGATCGGTTCTGCTCAGCGTGTACCGACCCCGACAGGTTCCACCACAATCCTGACAGCAGTTGTTGAAGGCAACGTAACAAAAGAAGAGATCAACGCTAAGATGAAAGCTTCCGTTACAGAGTCTTACGGCTACAACGAGGATGAGATCGTATCCAGCGATATCGTTGGTATGAGATATGGTTCTCTGTTCGATGCAACCCAGACAATGGTTCTGCCTCTGGACAATGGCACAACAGAAGTACAGGTTGTTTCCTGGTATGACAACGAAAACTCTTACACATCTCAGATGGTAAGAACAATCAAATACTTCTCTGAGTTAGCATAATCTGTTATTTCAGACAAAGTTAGACCTATAAGGGTCCGGTCTTTTGGGCCGGACCCTTTTTGGCTATGTCTCCGCAGGCAGATGGCTGCCGCGGACCGGCAATCCACATAGCCGTGTAATTTAAAATGAAGGAGGAAATTCCAATGCTTAACAAAAAATCAGTTGATGATATCAACGTAAAGGGCAAAAAGGTCCTGGTTCGCTGTGATTTTAACGTACCTCTGAAAGAAGGCAAGATTACAGACGAAAACCGTCTGGTTGCTGCTCTGCCGACCATCAAGAAACTTCTGGCTGACGGCGGGAAGGTGATTCTCTGCTCTCATCTGGGCAAACCAAAGGGAGAGCCGAAGCCGGAACTGTCTCTGGCACCGGTAGCGGTACGTCTGTCTGAACTGCTTGGTCAGGAAGTAAAATTTGCTGCAGATCCGGAAGTTGTGGGACCGAATGCAAAGGCTGCTGTAGAGGCTATGCAGGATGGCGATGTTGTACTTCTGGAGAATACACGCTATCGCGCAGAAGAAACAAAGAACGGCGAAGCATTCAGCAAAGAGCTGGCTTCTCTGTGTGATGTATTTGTAAATGATGCGTTCGGTACCGCTCACAGAGCGCACTGCTCAAACGTAGGTGTTACACAGTACGTTGACACTGCAGTCGTTGGTTACCTGATGCAGAAGGAGATCGATTTCCTGGGCAATGCAGTAGAAAATCCGGTTCGTCCGTTCGTAGCAATCCTGGGTGGTGCAAAGGTTGCTGACAAGCTGAACGTTATCTCCAACCTCCTTGAAAAATGTGACACTCTGATCATCGGCGGTGGTATGGCATATACATTCCTGAAAGCTCAGGGTAAAGAAATCGGCAAATCTCTGGTAGATGACAGCAAGATCGAATACTGCAAGGAAATGATGGAAAAAGCAGAGAAGCTTGGCAAGAAGCTTCTGCTTCCGGTTGATACAACCGTTGCTGCAAACTTCCCGTCTCCGATTGATGCTCCGATCGAGGTAAGCGTTGTATCGGTTGACGCGATTCCGGCAGACATGGAAGGTATGGATATCGGTACAGAGACAGCAGCTCTGTATGCAGATGCAGTGAAATCGGCCAAAACGGTTGTATGGAACGGACCGATGGGCGTATTCGAAAACCCGACTCTGGCAGCAGGCACCATCGCAGTAGCAAAAGCACTGGCAGAGACAGATGCTACCACTATCATCGGCGGCGGCGATTCTGCAGCAGCAGTAAATCAGCTGGGCTTTGGCGATAAGATGAGCCACATCTCCACCGGCGGCGGTGCATCCCTGGAGTTCCTGGAAGGAAAAGAACTCCCCGGCGTAGCAGCCGCAAATGACCGATAGCACTTAGCGAAAGCGAGCCGAAGGCGAAGCTTGAGGTTAGTGCGAAGGTCGTTCCCGAACCTTAATGAGCCCAAGCAGGATGCGCCGGGCGAATTTAGTTGAGGGAACATACCCGATAGCACTTAGCGAAAGCGAGCCGAAGGCGAAGCTTGAGGTTAGTGCGAAGGTCGTTCCCGAACCTTAATGAGCCCAAGCAGGATGCGCCGGGCGAATTTAGTTGAGGGAACATACCCGATAGCACTTAGCGGAAGCGAGTCGAACACTTATTTATTTTTTTGAAAAGAGGATAAAATCATGGCAAGAAAGAAAATTATCGCTGGTAACTGGAAAATGAACATGACTCCCAGCGAGGCAGTGGAACTGGTAAATACTCTGAAACCATTAGTTGTAAACGATGAAGTGGACGTTGTTTTCTGCGTTCCGGCTATCGATATC
>JALEJP010000068.1 GCA_022769625.1 Lachnospiraceae bacterium
GTGAAATCCAGAGAACAAAATTTTTATTATGGCCATCCGCAGAATCGTTTCTGGAAAATACTGGCCGGCCTGGCAGAATGTCCGGTTCCGCAGTCCGTGGAGGAAAAGAAGACATTTCTTCTGGAACAGCACATTGCTGTCTGGGATGTGATAGCCCGGTGTGACATTGCAGGTTCCAGTGACAGTTCGATTCGAAATGTTGTGCCCGCTGATTTGTCCGTTATTCTGGATCGGGCGCCAATCCGGCATATTTATGCCAATGGAGGAAAAGCATATGAGCTTTACCGGAAATATACGTATCCTATGACCGGCAGGGAGATCATCCGGCTTCCTTCCAGCAGCCCGGCGAATGCATCCTGGCAGATGGACAGACTTCTGGAAGCGTGGAGTGTGATTAAAACAGAATGATATAAAAAGCTTTGCGATTGAGAATTCAGAACAGAAAAGATTAACAGGAGATGAAAAAATTGTTGTTTACAAACAGACAGCTCAGAAAGCTGATTATTCCTCTGATCATTGAGCAGCTGCTGACGGTAATGGTAGGAATGGCAGATACGATCATGATTGCCAGTGTGGGAGAGGCAGCTGTTTCAGCAGTATCTCTGGTAGATACTGTTATGGTACTTTTGATTAATATTTTTTCTGCACTGGCAACGGGCGGTGCAGTCGTGGTGGGACAATACATAGGTCAGAAGAGAATGGAAAATGCCTGCAAAGTAGCGGAGCAGCTGAATCTTTTTATCACGGTCCTGGCTGTTGGAGTTACCATTCTTGTCTATGCAGGACAAAACCTGATTCTTAAGGGCGTATTTGGAAAAATCGAACCGGATGTAATGGAACACTGCCGTATTTATCTGCTGATCGTAGCCGGATCCATCCCATTTATTGCCCTGTATAACGGAGGAGCGGCTGTATTTCGGGCTATGGGAAATTCTCAGATTTCCATGAAAACTTCTTTATTCATGAATATGATCAATATCATTGGAAACGCCGTATTGATTTATGGACTGAAAATCGGTGTTGCCGGAGCTGCTATTCCTACTCTTGTTTCGAGAATACTGGCAGCGGTTATTGTGATTCTTCTGTTGTGCCGTGACCGGTATCCGGTACATTTGCGAAAAGGAATGTCTTTCCGATTTGACGGGCACATTGTCCGGAAAATTCTGCATATCGGAGTACCGAATGGTTTGGAAAACAGTATGTTTCAGCTGGGTAAAATACTCGTTTTAAGTCTGGTATCGACCTTTGGAACGATGTCGATTGCAGCGAATGCTGTATCAAATACAATTGCAATGTTTCAGGTTCTGCCGGGAATGGCTATGGGGTTTGCTATTTTAACCGTAACAGCTCAGTGTGTAGGTGCCGGTGATTACAAACAGGTGCGGTATTACACCAAAAAACTCATGTTTATTACTTACGCTTCCATGTGGAGCCTGAACCTTATAATCTATTTTCTGCTTCCCGTTATCGTGCGCATTTATCATCTCTCACCGGAAACGGCTGAGCTGGCACAGAAAATACTGACGTATCATGCCGTATGTGCCTGTCTCATCTGGCCGCTTGCCTTTTCTCTGCCAAACACATTGCGCGCGGCGAACGATGTAAAAGTGACAATGTGGATATCCATTTTTTCCATGTGGATTTTCCGGATTGCCTTCAGCTATATTCTGGCAAAATACATGAACTGGGGCGTATTTGGTGTATGGGTGGCCATGACCATTGACTGGCTGTTCCGCGCATTCTGTTTTGTCATCCGCTATCTGCGCGGAAAATGGCAGCTGCAGAAAATATAGGTTTGCAGAAATTTCAGAAGATATGAAGTGAAAAATGAAAGAAAAGAACCTGCAGAAATGGATACAGCGAAAGATATAGGCTTGTCAATGCGGATTGTTTCCATTATAATGATGTTGGGGTCAAAAGTCTTTGACCCCCTGATACCTATGGATTTCTCCGCGTTTCACGCTCACGAAATCCTAAAAACATTTGCAATCCGCTCATTTTTCTGCGAAAAATAGCTGCTTGTTCATGTTTTGCGGGCCCCATAGACATAAAATACATGCAAGCATATATTTTATGTCCATTTGTCTCTTGGCTCATTATAATAGGTTTCGTTTATGAGAAACTGAGGACTGCTTAAAAGAATGCAGTTTCAGATACACCATGATAAAAACAGGAGGAAAGACTTTGAAAAACGAAGTAGTTATCGTATTGGACTTTGGCGGTCAGTACAACCAGCTGGTTGCCAGACGTGTGAGAGAGTGCAATGTCTACTGTGAAATCTACTCTTATAAGACAGAGATTGAAAAAATCAAAGCAATGAATCCCAAAGGAATTATTCTGACCGGAGGACCGAACAGCTGTTACGAGGCAGACTCTCCAACCTATTCGGAGGAATTATTTAAACTGGGTATTCCGGTGCTTGGTCTGTGTTATGGCGCGCAGCTGATGATGCATGTTCTGGGTGGTAAGGTAGAGCGTGCCAGCGTGCGTGAGTATGGTAAAACAGAAGTTTTGATTGATAAACAGAGTTCAAAAGTATTTGAAAATATTTCACCGAAAACAATTTGCTGGATGAGCCATTTTGATTATATTTCAAAAGTGGCTCCGGATTTTGAAATTTCTGCACACACTGTTGACTGTCCGGTAGCAGCCGCTGAAAATCCGGCAGAAAAGCTGTATGCAATTCAGTTCCACCCGGAAGTGCTCCATACAGTAGAAGGAAGCAAGATGCTTTACAATTTCCTTTACAATGTCTGCGAATGTACCGGCGATTGGAAAATGGATTCCTTTGTGGAACATTCTATTCAGGAGATTCGTGAAAAGGTTGGAAATGGAAAAGTGCTCTGTGCATTGTCCGGCGGTGTAGATTCCTCGGTAGCAGCTGTTCTTCTGTCAAAAGCAGTTGGAAACCAGCTGACCTGTGTATTTGTGGATCACGGCCTTTTACGTAAAAATGAAGGAGATGAGGTAGAGGAAGTATTCGGACCAAACGGTTCCTATGACCTGAATTTCATCCGCGTCAATGCTCAGGAGCGTTTCTACGCTAAGCTTGCCGGAGTGACAGAACCGGAGAAAAAACGAAAAATCATCGGTGAAGAATTCATCCGCGTATTTGAAGAAGAGGCAAAAAAAATCGGTACCGTGGACTTTCTGGTACAGGGAACAATCTATCCGGATGTGGTGGAAAGTGGACTCGGCGGAGAATCTGCTGTCATCAAATCTCACCACAACGTAGGCGGTCTGCCGGATTACGTAGATTTCAAGGAAATCATTGAACCATTGCGCGATCTGTTCAAAGATGAAGTCCGCAAAGTAGGTCTGGAGCTTGGCATTCCGGAGCATCTGGTATTTCGCCAGCCATTCCCGGGACCTGGCCTTGGCATCCGCATCATCGGCGAAGTAACCGCTGAAAAAGTAAAAATTGTCCAGGACGCAGATGCGATCTATCGCGAAGAAATTGCAAATGCCGGCCTGAACAAAGGCATCGGCCAGTACTTTGCAGCGTTGACAAACATGCGGTCGGTGGGCGTTATGGGTGATGAGAGAACCTACGATTACGCTGTTGCGCTGCGCGCAGTAAATACCATCGACTTTATGACCGCTGAAGCAGCCGAAATCCCCTGGGAAGTTCTTCAGAAAGTCATGAGCAGAATCATTAACGAGGTGAAGGGTGTCAATCGAGTAATGTACGATCTGACCTCGAAACCGCCAGGAACGATCGAGTTTGAGTAGGATTTTGCAAAAATAGACCCAGTATTTATGAGGGTTCCAAGCAAATTCCGTTATTTTTTGGCAACGGATTGGCAACGTTCTTGCAATATCCGTTGAATAAAATTATATTTCTATAACATAAAAACCTTACTGATGAACTGTTTCCAAAATTGGAAAGAG
>JALEJP010000038.1 GCA_022769625.1 Lachnospiraceae bacterium
ATTGCTGCAAAAGTAGTTCGTTCAGCAAGATATATCACATTCAAGCTGTGCAGCAGCTGCCCTTATAAGAATGAATTCTATGAGACACTTTCAAACATCGGTAAGCTGAATGTACAGCTGGAATAGCAACTATTCACGAACCTTGACAGCTTAACAACTGCTCTAAACTCTGCCACAGGGATTTTATACCCTTTTTGACGGGTGAATTGAGTGGTGTTGTGGCTGCATGGATCAATTTTCAAATTCATGGAACAGTTATCAGTTCAGATACTGTACCGTGAATAATTCAGGATTTATTATTTTTCAGTATTTCTCTTATACGTTCCTCTTTTGTTCCTGCTTTAATCCAGATACTTCTTTTTTTATTAATAAAACATTTACACCCACACAGTTTTAATAATGGTTGTATTTCCTCACGACTTGCCTCGAATATCCGTTCCAAATCATCCGATAATACATAATCATGATTGGAAAATTCCCTATCTATCTTTCTGATATTTCTTTCTATTCTCATCCAACTATTTTCTTCGTCTGATACAGAATTTTTATTACTTCTAATCTTCTTCATTTTAGTCCAAATTTTGGTTACCATAGAAATAATAATTGCACTCGGCAAAGTTTGAAGCAAACCTGACTCAATCTGCTGAATCACTTCTGGATTGTTAAAATAATCACATACGCTATCCACAATCTCATTCAATAATTGTAAATCGAATTCATGTCGCTCATTCCAAAAATAATATTCATATATTTCTAATGCAATTAAATTTTTGAACTCCTTTTTTTGAATCAAAAGCAAAAAATCATTAGATTCACTTGACTTATCATCATATCCTCGCAAAAGTACTTCATCCAAAATATAATCAATATTTCTATTACTTTCCATAACTTCCCTCCCTATTAATGATTCACCTGCTAAGGTTAGCTCGTCTTTATAAAGTAATTGCATTTCTTCACAAAGAAAATAAAGTTTCGAACTATTTTCTTTGTGAAAAGAATTTGCTCTTAAATACTCTAAAAGCTCATTTTTCGATATATAATTTTCTTTATACCATGACCAATGATATTTTCTTCTTCGAATCAAATGATATATGTACATCAATTTATCTTCTGGAATCAATACATCATTTATATACACTACTACGCTTTTTGCATTATAAGTATTAATAATTAACCCTTCTCCATCTGGATTTGTGAAATCCAAATAATTCAGAGGATAATATACTATACTATTTGATTTTTCTTCACCATTATCAAAAAATTCTGTGCAAAAATATATTTTTACACTATAAATATCCAACAAAAAATCAACATATCTATTGATATGAAAAAACTCAACACCTGTTAATTGAATACCTACAGATTCACCATAATTTGTTTTTGTATGAGCTTTGATATACTTTACTGTATCCATAGGATTTAGCAACGGACGCATATACAAATAATGACTTCCCATTGGTACCTGTGCTGAAAGCTCTGAAAACAAGAATGCCACAAAATCCTCAACCATTAAATTAGCGTTATTCAAACATTGAAGTTTTGAAAATATATTTTCTATTTCATCTTTTAATGGTGATTTAAAACTTATATACTCATAGTCTTTCTTTACCACAAGCTGCTTTGTATTATCATTTCCCCTATAACGTTTATGCAAAACAATGACATCCCACAATCGCCAAATCAAAGGAACTGTTTCTGTAGTAATAATGTTATTTTTTATAATAACTTTAAGCAATTCATATAAAAGTTTAATTTCCTCCACACTACAATTGTTCTTCTCAATATTTCCCAACCCCGCATAAACATTTCCATTATTTCCATCAACTGTTACTTGATTACCCCATGCATGAATAACATCCTCCATTTTACTAAAATCACCAAATCCGGCCACACAAGGTTTATTTATACCTCTACATACAACTGCCGCATGGGATGTCATTCCACCTCGAGCAGTAATAACTCCTTTACAATATTTCGAACAGACAACCCCCACCATTTCAGGAGAAAGTTCTATTTGGCAAAAAATAAATTGCTCTTTTTCTCTTATTAAATATTCTGCCTCATCAACTGAAAAACAAATTGCAGCTGCTCCAACCCCTCCACTCACAGGCAAGCCTTTTCCTAACAATTCTAATTCATCAGCATTAACTAATTTTTCTTCGTCTAGCAAATCTTCTATCTGCTGATATGAAATCTTTTTTATGACGTCCTCCACAGTCATTTTACCTTCGCAAAACATACTCATAACAATCTTTAAGTTTGCCAATTTTGAACGTCTGCCAATACGTGCAGACAGAATATACATTTTTCCGTTTTCAACCGTAAAATCTACATCCACCATATCGTGAAAATGCTCTTCTAATATTTGAGTATAATATTTCAATTCTTCAAAAATTCGTTTATCCATCTCTTATCCCTTATAATGTGTTCAGTATTGCTCAAATGCTTTTTCTCTATTTTTTTAGATACTTACAGAAGCAATCTAATATATATTTAGTTAATGGTCACAATTAATCCCCACATCAAAGAATTTCAAAGCATCCTTTATCGCTTGGACCTTCTCTGCTGTCGGGTGTTTCCTTGGCTGTTTCAATTCTTCTACCGCATTAGGGGCATCATACATCGGCAAGCCCAAATCCCTCTTTACCTCTGCGATATATGCGGTATGTACCTTGAAGCCGTATTTAGCTTCTATATACTCCTTAATCATCTTGTAGGTAACTCGCTCTTTCGGCTTGTATGATGCGGCTCTCTTGACGATATTATCAAGCGGCACTTTGCCCTCACCCTCGCCGAACGCCACTTTTACGTTGATTACGCTGTCAGGTTTTTTGTGGGAAAGCAGTACAACCGTCTCGACGTGCACCGTCATCGGAAACATATCCACCGCCTCTCCCTTCTCTACCTCATACCCTCTCTCTTTCATATATTTCAGATCCCGTGCCAGTGTTGCGCTGTCGCAGCTTACGTATACGACTCTTTGGGGCTGCATTTTTACTATAGTGTCCAGAAGGGCTTCGTCGCAGCCTTTCCGGGGTGGGTCGATGACTATGACATCGGCTTTTATGCCTTCTGTTCTGTATTTTTCCGGAAGTACTTCTTCGGCTTTTCCAACATAGAACTCTGCATTTTTTATTCCGTTGATCTTTGCGTTGTTTCTGGCATCTGCGATGGCCTCCGGTACGATTTCCACTCCGTATACCTTTTTGGCTTTTCGGGCAAGGAACAGGGAGATTGTGCCGATTCCGCAGTAGAGATCCCACACGGTCTCATTTCCGGTCAGTCCGGCATATTCCAGTGCTTTGCCATACAGGTTCCTTGTTTGGACGGGATTTACCTGAAAAAAAGAAAGCGGCGATATCTGGTATTTTATGTCGCCGATATAATCCTCGATATAAGGTTTTCCGGAAATCAGGATGAGATCTTTTCCCAGAATCACATTGGTACGCTCCATGTTGATGTTGGCTGTAATGCTGGTCATACCCGGAATCTCATTCAGGGATGCGGACAGCTCTCTGCTTTTGGGGAGCTTTCTTCCGTTGATGACCAGACATACCATGATTTCTTTTGTGGTAAATCCAAAACGGATCAGCACATGGCGTAGCAGTCCCTGACCATTCGTTTCATCATAAGGTTCAATATGACAGGTTTCCATCCAGGAAATCACTTTTTTCAGGATCTGTTCATTTTGCGGCACACCAAGACTGCAGTTTGTATTTGCAATGATGCTGTGTGTGCGTCCGGCGTAAAATCCTGCCACAATTTTTCCGTTTTTATCCCGGCCGATGGGGAACTGTGCCTTGTTGCGATAGCCGAAGGGCTGCTCCATGCCACTGATTGGCTCCATTTCGAAGGAATCCGGATTCAGCCCACCGATGCGCTGCAGATTATTTTTTACCTTATTTTCTTTAAAGGCCAGCTGTTTCTCATAGGCCATGGCCTGAATCTGGCAGCCGCCGCACTGTCTTGCCACGGGACAGGGCGGCTGCACACGGTCCGGTGACGGTGTGATCAGTTCCATCAGACGTGCATAGCCGTAACGCTTTTTCATCTTCATGATCTTGACCTTTGCCCGGTCACCCGGAATGGTATCTTTGACAAACAAAGTAAATCCATCCGCCTTTCCCACTCCGGCGCCGTCTGAGCCAATATCTTCTATTATAATATCAATCAAATCATCTTTTTTCATCCGAACCTCCGTTTTTCCTGCCGACATTTCCCCGGATCATACCCGTTTTTCTTTTCACTTTTTCATATCCCGAAAACAATCTGTTAGATACTCGTTTTCCGGATATTAGACTCAAACAGCCGATTGTATCCCAGCCATTCGCTGCTGTCATTGCTGCTCTTCAACGCTTCTTTGAACGTTTCCAGCTTTGCATCTGTATTATCCGCAAAATTCAATGCCATTGCCTCAGCAAGTGCCGGCTTTTTCGGTGATCCATACTCGAGCTCGCCGTGATGCGCCAGAATACAGTGCTTCAGTTCGCTTGCAAGCTTTTTGGGAAAATTGGGAATCCGGCGAATGCTGGCTCCCACAAGTTCCATTCCAATCACAATGTGGCCAAGCAGCTGCCCGTCATCCGTATAGTCATTCTCCGGGAAATTGGAGAGCTCACGCATTTTTCCCACATCGTGGAAAAGCGCTGCGCACAAAAGCAGGTCTTTATTCAGAATCGGATATTGCTGTACATAAAAATAACAGAGCTTTGTCACATTCAGCGTATGCTCAAGCAACCCTCCCACAAAACCGTGATGTACACTTTTCGCGGCCGAATGAAATTTAAAAGCCTTAATAAATGCCTGATTTTCCACAAAATAACTGTCTGTCAGTGTTTTCAGATATGGATTTTCAATTTTATGTACATATGTCAGAAGCTCTTCGTACATCTCATCCACGTCGCGTTCACTGACCGGAAGATAGTCCTCCTCCCTGTATTCGCCTTCCTGCGCCTTTCGTACCCGTTTGATGGAAACCTGCAGCGCTCCCTGAAAGCTTGTCACATCTCCCACCACATCGATATAATCCAGCATATCGAAATCTGCAATCCCCTGGGAGGTCGGATCCCAGATCTTGGCATCAATCGTCCCTGTTTTATCCTGTAAAATCACATTTTCATAGGATTTCCCGTTCTTTGTCATAGCAGACTGTCTGTATTTGCAAAGGTAAATTCCTGAAATTCTCTCGCCTTCCCGTAATGTCTCAATGTACTTCATTTTTTCTGACCTTTCTACTTTATTTTCTTTTCGCCTGCGGAAGCCGCACCGGCAGCTCTCTCCGGATGCATGGCAGCCATAAAACACCTGGTATCCCTCATCGGCTTGCCACAATGATCCTCATTTCCATCTCCGCATATCCTTCCATACTCCTTCGGCATACTGTGACGCTTAATACATCGCCTTCTCTGTGTTTGCGGATGATGTCCTCATATTCAGCCACGGTCTTCACCTGATCACCGTTGACGGCGGTGATGATATCAGCCACCTGAATGCCGGCATACATAGCCGGAGAATCCGTCTCCACCTGTTTGACATAAATGCCATAAGGCATGTTCAAATACTCTGCTGTATTCTCATCCACTTCTTTTCCCACAATTCCGGTATAGGAAATGGGGCTGCCCGCCACCAGTGTCTCCAATAAGTAATTCATATCCGAAATACTCAGTGCAGATATCGTGTTTTTCGCCGTGCTTGGCTGAAAATTCTGGGAAATAATTCCCACAATATTTCCATCCAGATTCAACAAAATCCCATAGCTTGCGCCACTTCCGATGATATCCGTCGTGATCACTTTATATTCACTGTCCACACTCTGACAGGTCGTAACGGACGTAATCATCCCAAATGCTATAGAATCCGTATATCCCATTGGACTGCCCACTGCTATGACCGGCTCTCCCTTTTCCACACTGGAAATACCCTTAATGGAAATGGCAGTGATACTGTCCAATGTTTCTTTTCGGATCTCCTTTGTGGGAATTTCCAGAATAGAAAGCTCCGTGATTGTATCCTGTTTGCGCACAGTGGCTTCCATGCTCTCTCCATTTGGAAAAGTCACAACGATCTTCTGCGCATCTTTCACAAAATCACCTGCCGTCAGCACATAAAGCCGTCCACTGTCAACACGAAAAATCAACCCGGAAGTTTCCGACATATTTTCATAAGTCTCATTGGGCCAATCCGTTCCCACTGCATAGCTGTTCACAGTCACAAGTGATGCGGAGGCCTCTCCTGCCACTTCTTTCATCTGTGCGTAGAGTTCTTTGTATTCCAGAATACTTATTTTTTCTGTCTCTTCCTCCGTCTGATCTTCCGTCTCACTTTCCCTTTCAGACTGCCGTTCCGTCTCTTTTTCTGATATGGTCTCGGATTCTTCCTGCACTACCACAATCTGTGTAGCCTCATCCGGCCTGCCAAACTGTTCCTCCGCCCAGGGACGCACTGCTGCAAAACTCACGCCTGCCGCTGCTCCAAAGATCAGCGCCAGTGCCACCGCTGCACTGCCCTGCGTAAACCATTTCCGTTTGTAAAATGACTTCTTCTTAATCTGCTCATTTATAAAGGTAAATTCTTTTTTTTCGTCATTTGCCATGAGATTTGTCACCTCTTTTCCCAGTCGGACTGCCAGATACAACGTTTCCTGCAGTCCGGAAATACCGCCAGATAAAATACCTTTTGACCCCAACATCATTATAGGGTACAATAGAAAAATAGTAAAGTCCAACTATTTCAAAACCATCGAACGCAAAGGATATCTGTTTTCGATGATCTGAAAGAAAAGTAACAGCAAGAGGTATTCAATATGAATCAAAAAGCGTTAAAAACTTTGGAATATAACAAGATTATCGAAAAATTGGCGGAATTTGCAGGTTCCCCACTGGCAAAAGAGATTTGCAGGAACCTGGAGCCTTCCACCGATTTGTACGAAATACAGGCTACACAGCGTGAGACCAGCGATGCACTCACCCGGATTTATCAGAAGGGAGCCATATCCTTTTCCGGTATCCACGATATCCGTGGTTCCATCAAAAGGCTGGAAATCGGTGCTGTCATCGGCATCCCGGAGCTTCTTTCCATCTGCAGACTTCTGGAAATCTGCAGTAAAGTAAAAGCATATGCCCGCGGGGAAAATGAGACCTCCACGCCGGATTCTCTAGAAGAGCTGTTTCAGGCACTTCGTCCTCTGACACCGGTATCCTCCGAGATCCGCAGATGCATTGCATCCGAAGAGGAATTAAACGACGATGCCAGCCCGGCACTATTTAAAATCCGCCGTTCCATGCGTCAGATCAATGATAAAGTACACGCACAGCTCCAGACTATGGTAAACGGCTCCTCCCGCACCTATCTGCAGGATGCTGTTGTCACCATGCGAAACGGGCGCTACTGCATCCCGGTAAAAGCAGAATACCGCGGCCAGGTTCCCGGTATGATCCACGACCAGTCTCAGACCGGTTCCACCTTATTTGTGGAGCCAATGGCAGTAATCAAGCTGAACAATGATCTGCGGGAACTGGAATTAAAAGAAGAAAAAGAAATCGAGATCATTCTCGCCAGCCTGAGCGCGCTGTGCGGTGAAGAGACAGAAGCCCTGAGAGACGACCTCACGCTTTTGACAAGACTGGATTTCATTTTTGCCAAGGCACAATTATCCCGTTCCATGAACGCCACCGAGCCGGTTTTCAACCAGGAAGGCCGGATTGTTATCAAAAAGGGACGACACCCTCTTCTGGACAAAAAAAAGGTAGTTCCCATCGACATCCGCCTGGGCACTGATTTTGAACTTCTGATCATCACCGGTCCCAATACCGGCGGAAAAACCGTCTCTCTGAAGACGGTGGGACTGTTTACCCTGATGGGACAGGCCGGACTGCACATTCCGGCTTTTGACCATTCCGAATTGTCCGTATTTGAAAATGTTTTCGCGGACATCGGTGATGAACAGAGTATTGAACAGAGCCTCAGTACTTTCTCCGCTCATATGACAAACACGGTTTCCATTTTAAGTAAGGCAAATGACCGTTCTCTTGTACTCTTCGATGAGCTCGGTGCCGGTACGGATCCCACGGAGGGTGCCGCACTTGCCATTGCAATCCTTCAGAATCTACATCACAGAGGAGCACGTGTCATGGCAACGACCCATTACAGCGAACTGAAGGTATTCGCCCTCTCTACACCTGGAGTGGAAAACGGCTGCTGCGAATTTGATGTGGAGACCCTGCGTCCCACTTACCGTTTGCTGATCGGTGTGCCTGGCAAGAGCAATGCATTTGCCATCTCTCAGAAGCTTGGCTTATCACAGGATATTATCGAGGAGGCAAGGACTCATCTGACAGAACAGGATGAAAACTTCGAGGATCTGCTCACCGACCTGGAACACAAACGTGTCACCATCGAGCAGGAACGCGAAGAAATCAATCGATACAAAGAAGAGATCCGTCAGCTGAAGCAGCGTCTGGAATCCAAGCAGGAAAAACTGGATTCCAACCGTGACAAAATCCTGCGTGATGCAAACGAACAGGCCAGAGCGATTCTCCAGGAAGCAAAGGATTACGCCGATACCACCATACGTAATTTTCAGAAATACGGAGCCGCTTCCAATGTATCTGCGAAACAGATGGAGCAGGAACGCAGCCGTCTCCGGGAAAAAATGTCCAAAGTCGAAAAAAATATGACCCTGAAAAACGAGCCGGAGAAAAAGAGCCGCAAAGTCCTTACCGCAAAGGATCTGCACATCGGTGACGGCGTGAAGGTTCTGAGTCTGAATCTGAAGGGCACAGTCAGCTCCATGCCGGATTCCAAAGGCAACCTTTTCGTACAGATGGGTATTCTGCGCTCACAGGTTAATATAAAGGATCTGGAAAAACTGGATGACACCGTCATCACGGCATCGGGACTCAACAAAACCAGCTCTGGCAAGATAAAAATGAGCAAATCCGCATCCGTCAGCGCAGAAATCAACCTGCTTGGCAAAACAGTGGATGAAGCCATTTCCGAGCTTGACAAATATCTGGATGATGCCTATATCGCACATCTTCCTTCGGTACGTATCGTGCATGGCAAGGGAACCGGAGCCCTGCGCAAAGGTGTCCATAACTATCTCCGCCGCCAGAAACGGGTAAAAAGCTACCGTCTGGGTGAATTTGGAGAAGGCGATGCAGGTGTGACCATCGTAGAATTTAAATGAGTCAGGGACCCTTGGCTCATTAAAATAAAAATTAGAGGAGTAATTATTATGGTAAACCGACAGAAAATTATGATTGTTGATGATGATGAGAATATTGCAGAACTGATATCCCTGTATCTCACCAAAGAATGTTTTGATACAAGAATCGTTCACGATGGAGAAAGTGCCATGCGTGAGTTTGACACCTATGCTCCGAATCTGGTGCTGCTGGATCTGATGCTGCCGGGCATAGACGGTTATCAGGTCTGCCGTGAACTCCGTCAGCGCTCTTCCGTCCCCATCATCATGCTCTCTGCAAAAGGTGAAGTGTTTGACAAAGTATTGGGACTGGAACTTGGTGCGGATGATTATATCATTAAACCCTTTGATTCAAAGGAACTGGTAGCCCGGGTGAAAGCCGTTCTGCGCCGTTTTCAGCCCGACAAATCCCAGGCTGCTAAGTCTACCGGCAAAATTGTGGAATATCCGGATCTGATTGTAAATCAGACCAATTATTCCGTTATATACAAAGGGGAAACCATTGATATGCCGCCAAAAGAACTGGAACTGCTTTATTTCCTCGCATCTTCCCCTAACCAGGTATTTACCAGAGAACAGCTGCTGGATCATATCTGGGGCTATGAATACATCGGCGATACTCGAACAGTGGATGTCCACATCAAGCGTCTCCGCGAAAAAATCAAAGAAAACCCTTACTGGGCACTTACCACCGTCTGGGGAATCGGCTATAAATTCGAGGTAAAGAATGTATGAAACGCACACTCTATCCCAAACTGGTGGCTGCGTGGCTGTTTTTCTCAGTCATGAGTTTTATCTCTGTGGCAACGATCACCTCCGGTCTCATTGACAAGCATTTGATCAAAACAAAAACGGAAGGCATGTATCGGGAGGCCAACGTGATCGCCGCAGGCAGACTGGCACAGAATTATGGCGAAAGTGCCTCCCCGCAGGAAATTTACACCAATCTGCTGGCCATCGCCTCCTGTCAGTCCATGCACATCTGGCTTATGGACGACGGCGGGCAGATTCTGATCGATACTGACACCGGATATGATCCGACACAGATTCGGCAGCTGGATGCTTTTGATCCCACTGCATTGTCCGGCAACTATTATCAGACCGGACGTTTCTTTCATTATTTTGAGGAGGATATGCTGAGTGTGGTTGCACCCATTTCGTCCAACTACACGACAAAAGGGTACATTGCCATACATTATGAACAAAGCAAGGTGGAAAGTGAAAAGAATGCCATTTTAAACTCTTCCTACATCACTCTGGCCCTGATCCTTCTTCTGTCACTGATTGTCATGGCTGCTTTTACTCTGATCGTATTTCTTCCCATCCGCCGCATTATCCGCGGTGCCGATGAATATGCCGCCGGAAATCTGAACTACAAAATACCGGTGGAGTCCGGAGATGAGATTGGTTACCTGGCAGCTTCCATGAATTATATGGCCGGAGAGATCAACAAAGCCGGAGAATATCAGCGCAAATTTGTGTCAAATATTTCCCATGATTTCCGATCCCCCCTGACCTCCATCAAAGGCTACGTGGAAGCCATGCTGGATGGCACAATTCCCGCGGAAATGCAGGAAAAGTACCTGAAAATTGTTCTGTCCGAAACCGAGCGCCTTACGAAACTGACAAAGGGACTTTTGACGCTGAATAATTTTGATGACAAGGGAACCTATCTGGAGCTTTCCGATTTTGATATCAATGAGACGGTACGCCAGACCGTGGAAACCTTCCGCAGCCAGTGCTGGGACAAACACATTTCCTTCCAGCTCACTTTTGAAGAGGAATCCCTGTTCGTCAGCGCAGATATGAGCAAAATCCAGCAGGTTCTTTATAATCTGATTGACAATGCAGTAAAATTCAGTTTTCCAAACTCCTGTATCTATATCTCCACCCTGGAAAAGCGTGAGAAAGTATTTGTCTCGGTAAAAGATACCGGAGAAGGAATTCCAAAAGACAGCATCAACAAAATATGGGAACGTTTTTACAAAAGCGATCCCTCCAGAGGAAAAGATAAAAAAGGAACCGGCCTTGGACTCTCCATTGTCAGGGAGATTATCCAGGCTCACAACGAAAACATCAATGTTGTAAGTACAAAAGGTGTCGGCACGGAGTTTACCTTCAGCCTGGCGCGCAGCAAAAAACACTGACGCATAAAAGAAGCGCCGTGTCAACGATTCTTCGTTGGCACAGCGCCTTTTTATTCTTTCCACTGAAGTCGGTGCAGACTGCCTTCCAGCTGCATATGCTCAAAATGATGCTGCCGCAGAGCTTCGTAAAGCACAATGGCCACAGAGTTTCCAAGATTCAGAGAGCGTATGTCATTAAGCATCGGAATCCGGATGGCGTTTTCCTGATTTTCAACCAGAATCTCTTCCGGAATCCCGGCACTCTCTTTTCCGAACATAATATAACAGTCCGGTTCATAAGCTGCTTCCGTGTACATCTTTTTGGCCTTGGTCGTTGCCATATAAATCTTTGCACCCGGATTTCGCTCCAGAAAGTCCGCATAGTCAATATAAGTTGTCACATCCAGATCCTTCCAGTAGTCCATCCCCGCTCTTTTTAAGGCTTTTTCCGTCAGTCGGAAACCAAGAGGCTCAATCAAATGAAGCCTGGTCCCCGTAGCGACACAGGTACGTCCAATATTTCCGGTATTTGCAGGTATCTCCGGTTCATAGAGGACAATATTCAGCTTTGCCATCACTTCGCCTCGCCTTTCAGCTTTTTCACAAATACAGACATGCGATCCAGTGCCTTTTTCAGATCCTCCAGGGAATATGCGTAGGAAATACGCAGATAGCCCTCTCCACATTCACCAAAAGCATTGCCCGGTACAACCGCAACCTTCTGCTCCTCCAGCAGTCTGGTTGCAAACTCATCTGAAGTCATGCCAAATTCTTTCACACACGGGAACGCATAGAACGCACCCAGCGGTTCAAAACAGGGAAGCCCCATCTCTTCAAATGCATGCAGCAGAAAACGTCTCCGGCCATTGTATGCTTCACGCATCTCAATGACATCATCATCGCCATTCCGGAGTGCTTCCACAGCCGCATACTGGCTGTTTGTGGGCGCACACATGATTGCAAACTGATGCACCTTCGTCATCTCACAGATAATCTCTTCCGGTCCGCAGGCATAACCCAGTCTCCAGCCCGTCATGGCATAGGCCTTGGAAAATCCATTCATGACAATCGTACGCTCACGCATGCCAGGAATACTTGCAATGGATACATGTGTGCCTGAGTAAGTGAGTTCTGAGTAGATCTCATCGGACAGCACATAAATATCATGGCGGATAATAACCTCAGCGATTGCTTCCAGATCCTCTTTTGTCATAACCGCTCCCGTGGGATTATTGGGGAATGGCAAAACCAGAAGCTTTGTCTTGTCTGTGATGGCCTCTTCCAGTTCCTGCGCCGTCAGGCGAAACTCATTCTCAGCCTTCAGGTTAATGATCACAGGAACACCGTCTGCCAACACCGCGCACGGAAAATAGGATACAAAGCTTGGCTGAGGAATCAGTACCTCATCTCCCGGATTTAACAGTACGCGCATCGCCAGGTCAATGGCCTCACTTGCTCCTACCGTCACCAGAGTCTCTTCAACTCTGTAATTTAATTTACATCTTCGTTTTAAATACCGGCAGATCTCTTCACGCAGCTCTCTTAATCCTGCATTTGAAGTATAGAAAGTCTTTCCTTTTTCCAGACTGTAAATACCTTCGTCACGAATATGCCAGGGCGTGTCAAAATCTGGCTCACCCACACCCAGTGAAATCACATCATCCATTTCACTGACAATATCAAAAAATTTTCGGATACCCGACGGCTGAAGTCCGGCAACCTTATCTGAAATCACATTTCTCACGGTGTCACCAACATCCTTTCATCTTTACTCTTCTGCGCAAAAATCGTTCCATGGTCTTTGTATTTTTTCAGAATGAAATGTGTCGCGGTACTAAGCACCGGTTCCAGGGTAGACAGCTTATCCGTTACAAAACCGGAAACCTGTTTCAATGTCTTTCCTTCCAGGATCACCATAAGGTCATATGCCCCTGAAATCAGGTACACGCTGCGTACCTCCGGATAATTGTAAATGCGTTCTGCAATGGAATCAAAGCCCTGACCCCTCATCGGTGTCACGCGCACTTCAATTAATGCAGTTACCTTTTCATTTGAAACCTTTTCCCAGTCAATCAGTGTATGATATCCGCAGATAACCTTTTCCTCTTCCATCTTACTGATCTCGTTCATAATCGTGACTTCATCGCTGCCAAGCAGGATAGCCAGCTCCTTCAGGTCAATGCGGCTGTTTTTTTCCAAAAATGTCAATATCTGTTCTCTCATTTCGAACCTCCTGTTTCTATAAAATATCACTGCACCGGACAGGCAGCACAAAAATCTTATTCCCTGTCAATGCCAAAAATCTTCTCCAGCTCCTCCTTTTGCGGACGATCCAGATAGCGTTTATTTCCCTGATTATAAATAATGCGGTCATTGCTTTCATTTGTTCCGCCGATCACTGCCGCAGGAATCCCCTCATGCTCAAGCCGAAAGGCCAGACCTGGTCCATTCTCTGTCTGTATCAGAAGAGATCCCCTGGAATCCATATAATATGGATTCAGATCAAAAAATTCACAGATTTCCACCGTCTCCTGGCGGATGGGAATTTTTCGCAGATCAATCTCCATGCCCGCATCTGTCTGCTCCAGCAAATACCAGAGCCCGTTCAATACCCCGCCTTTTCCAAGCGGGTAAATGGCGGCAGCGCCATACCCGTTTGCAATCTGGTATTCTCTTTCTGTGGAAAAAAACTTTGAAAAGCCTGCCGCATCACGAATCATGGCTGCCGGGAAACGCTTCCGAAGCTCTTCCTGGCAGCAACGTGCAAGCTTTTCTGTGCCTTTTAAAGCAATCCACTTTGTCAATACAAGATCCATATCCATTCCTCCGAAACCTTACTGAATGACCTCCGGTTCTTCGTCATGATCCGGAATATCCGCATCCGGCTGCTGTGTCTGCTGTGACTCAGACTGCTGCTGATTTCCGTCCTCATTGGCAGGCTGTGTTTCGGACTGCTGCTGACTGCTGCTGTCACCCTGCTGTCCTTCACTCTCCTGACTGTCTGATTCGGACTCCTGCCCGCTTCCGTAACTGCCGTTTATAATCGCCTGCACCTGCTCCAGATCGTTATTGGCCACTGCAGTCTGAATTGCAGCTGCGATCGTAGGATCATCTGTGCTTACTCCTACATCATAAGAAACCGGAACAGCCTGATAAGTGCTGGAATTCACCTGCTCCTTGGTTGTTTCCCCATTCTCCGTCACATATTTCCACAAAACAGCTGTCAGACCCTGATGTGCACTCTGCGTCTGAGCAAGATATCCCACCGGCTGATCCGATGCCGCATAGAGTTTCACACCTTCCGGATTTGTTGTACTTGTGGTTTCACTGACATACTCCACCGTCCGGTTCGGGTCTCTCGTCTCATGTCCGTAAATCGTAAAGGTCAGCTCCCCTCCGTATGCATAACCGGAGATAAATACCGGATATTCGGTATTATTTGCAAACTGAAAATCCATCAGTCCCTCTGCGATGGCTGCATCCTTTGACGGATCCACATAGGTGACGATCATCGAATGATTGTGACGCTCCACCACCTCAAGCTCTGCTTTCAGAACCGCATTGTACAATGTGGTGGAAACCTGACAGATTCCGCCGCCGTAGCTGTCCACTACCTTGCCGCTCTCGTAGGATGGTGCCGGCTCATAACCATTTTCCTCCGTAAACGGAGTAACCGCCGAAGTAACCGAAAATACCTCGCCCGGCATGATCAGGTGGCCGTTTAATTTCGCCGCTCCCGTCTCCACATTCTTATTTCTGGAATAAGTGGAACCATAATAAGTCGTCGCTGTCCCCAGCACATCTGTAATACTTGCCAGATCATCCGTTGTACACTCCGGTTCCTTTACATCCGCGAAGAGCTCTATGGTCGTACTCTCTCCGTCCCACTCTTCCTTCATGTATTTATAAATCTTCTTTACGGATTTATCCACGTTGACTTCAATGCCGTTTTCACCTCTGATCACTTCAAAAACACCGCTGTCCGTGGAAATCTCCGCGTCCGTCGGCTCCCGGTTAAACACATCGGCTTTCGCCTGAATTACTTTTTTGATGGCATCTTTATCTGTAGAATATTCCATCGTATATCGTTTGGACTCATTTTCCAGATCCTTTTTATCCTTATAACGTTTGATGATATTTCCGGATTTGCCAAGCCCGAGTGCTTCCTCCACAACATCTGTATTCTTCCAGGAAAGTCCAAATTCCCCTGCATTTACAACAGCCGTAGCGTCATCCACCTTCAGTGTGATACTGGTGGACCGGATGGCACTCATCCCTTCCTCCACTGCCTGCCTTGCTTCATCCTCTGTCATGCCTGACACATTTACATCCCCTATGTAAACACCGCTGCTGATCGTTTCACTGGAATCCGGGGCAGCCAGAACTCCTTTTACAGGAAGCACAGCTGCACCAAGCACCAGAACGGCTGCTAATAGGATACCTCTGTTTTTTTTCATAATAATCTTACCTCCCATACCGCCTCTGCGGTATCATACCCCTCATTTTACTGCTGTTATTCTGCTGGTTTCTAAAACATGCCGACAACGGACGCCAGCATCGGAAGTACCATCGCAACTACGATCAGCGCAACGATAATTCCGGAAACAATACGCTTCGTCTTACTGTCTCGGAAGTTCATCATTCTTTCTCACCTCTTTATAATCCTTCCATATTGTAATATAATCCCATCGATCATTCTGGAAGCCTGACTCTTGGTTAAGGTGTCCAGAGCGACGTTCAGTTCTATTCTATGATATTTCACCAAATCATTCAAGTAAACTTTTTGGGAATTCGTGATCGGACTTTCTTTTTTCACTTTATAATTAAGTCTGACCGGTTCAAACGCCATTTCCTGCCCCTCACCGAACTCTTCCGCCATCTTTTGATACAGCATGCTTGCTGCACTGGCATCTTCCCAGGCACGATGCTGCCTGGTCTGCACAATCCCATAGTAAGAGCACAGATCTCCCAGTTTTCTGCTTGGAAGCTGGGGAAGAAATTTTCTGGCCAGCTGCAGGGTATCGATCGCCATACAGGGGAATTCCCTTCCAAGATTCGCTGCATTCTGCTGTAAAAAGCCAAAATCAAATGGAATATTGTGTCCCAGTATCACGGAATCTCCGCAAAATTCCAGAAATTGTTCCATTGCCGGTCGGATTTCCTGTCCGGATCTGGCCATGGCCATGTCAATTCCGGTAAGCTGCGTGATATGCGCCGGAACCGGGATTCCAGGATTGATCAGGCAGGCAAACTTTTCCACGGGTTTGTTATTTTTCACACGCACCGCACCAATTTCCAGAATACGATCCTTTTTCGGACTCAGCCCGGTCGTCTCCAGATCCAGTGCTATATAGTCTTTTTTCATCTTTTCCTCTTTCTGCTGTCTTTCCTGTCAGCTTCGCACCTGATACAGGGCTGCATCCTTTGTAAGCTGACTTCTCCTGCGGTAATCAAACAGATACCAGCTTCCATCCGACAAAATTTCCATATGTGTCATGTTCATCATCTGTTTCCAGCTGTATCCTTCATAATCCGTCAGATACTGTCCCTGCTGCTTCTCCTGCCTGTAAAACTCCTGTATCTCTTCCTTGTACCCGGAAAGATCCGAAGCCCACTCCGGACGGCTCTTGCTGTTTTCCCGCAGATACAGATCCGTCAGAAGAAGATCTTCCGCCCTCTCTCTGCTCATCTTCACCGTCTGCACCGTTTCTTCCACCGTTCCAGCCAGCACTTCCATGATAAAATCACGCAGGATATTGAGCCTGCTCATTCTGGAATGTCTGACCCCGTTTAAATCCTTCCGGTTATAATAGCGGGCAAGAGTCCGGTACATGGCAAAAGGATGTACGAATGCCTCCTCCAGGGCATCCATGGTGTGTGCAAACTGCCGGCTGTTATAATAAACCTCCACCATCTCTTCCACTGCCTTGAGGATTCCGATCTCCTCATAGGAAATCCATTTGGAAAAGAGTACTTCATACATGGGACGGTCACGATACACGATTCCATAATCGGCGGCCCTGCGATGCATTTTCGAACCTTTCAGCACCTTCAAAAAGCCAAGCTGAAGCTGTTCCGGTTTTAAACGATATACATCATTGAAGGACTTAATAAAGCTGTCAAAATTTTCGAATGGAAGTCCGGCAATCAGATCCAGATGTTGATGGATATTGCCGGCGGCCGCCACCTGTCTGACACAACGGGACACCTTTTCAAAATCCATCACACGGTCAATCTCCCGGATCGTATCCGGATTAGTCGACTGCACCCCTATTTCCAGCTGGGCAAGCCCCGGCCGCAGTTCGGACAGCAATGCAAGCTCCTCCTCATTTAACAGATCCGCTGCAATCTCAAAATGAAAATTTGTCACCCCGTTGTCATGCTCTTTGATATAGTTCCAGATTGCCATCGCATGCCGGTGACTGCAGTTAAACGTCCGGTCCACAAATTTGACCTGAGGAACCTGGTGATCCAGAAAAAACTGCAGTTCCCTCTCCACCAGTTCCATACTGCGGAAACGTACCCGCTTATCAATGGAAGAAAGACAATAGCTGCAGGAAAACGGGCATCCTCTGCTTGACTCATAATACAGGATTCGATGATCAAACGGTGTCAGATCTTCATATACAAAAGGTACCTCGTCCAGTGTCATAAGCTCGGCTGCTCCATTGTCACGGAGTTTATTTTTTTCATCCCGCCAGACAATACCTCTGCATCCATCCAGATGTGAAAAAGCATCTTTTCCGTATTCGATATAAAGCTTCGCAAGCCGCGCAAAGGTTTTCTCTCCCTCTCCCTTCATGACACCGCGCATCTGCGGCATACTGCGCAGAAATTCCTCTGTATCATAGGAGACTTCCGGCCCTCCTGCCCAGATTTCCGTATCCGGCAATATCTTGTGCAGATCCGCAATCAATTCCCTGACGTATTCCAGATTCCAGATATAACAGGAAAAAGCAGCCACATCCGGTTTTCTTCGATATATATCCTCCAGGATATCTTCCTGTCGGTGATTGATCGTATATTCTACAAGTTCCGTCCGAATCCCAAGCTTCGCCGCATAACTTCTCAGACAGTAAACCGCCAGATTGGAATGAATATATTTTGCATTTACTGCAATCAGTAATATTTTCATGATTTACCCTCTTTTTGCTGTCTGCCCCATAAAAAATCAGGAGCATTTCGTTTCCAATAAGTATCACGCAAAGGGTGTCATCTGTCAAGTTTTTCTATTTTCTAAACTTTTGAAATTTTTTAAATTTTTCTGTTGACAAATCCAATTTTATATTGTATTATATGACCTGTGAGTTGCGAGAGCGACTTACAGGTAACAAAAATGCGCGAGTGGCTCAGTTGGTGGAGCGCGACCTTGCCAAGGTCGAGGCCGCGGGTTCGAGTCCCGTCTCGCGCTTTTTCTTTTGTCCATGTGCTTTAGTACTTCACAAAAGAAAAGTTTGCCTGGTTAGCTCAGTTGGTAGAGCAGAGGACTGAAAATCCTCGTGTCTCTGGTTCGATTCCGGAACCAGGCATAGAAAGGATATTGCAGATGCAATATCCTTTTTTTATTACATGAGCCAAGGGACAAATGGACATAAAATACATGCTTGCATGTATTTTTATGTCTATGGGGCCCGCAAAACATGAGCAAGCAGCCATTTTTCGCAGAAACATGAGCGGATTGCGAATCTTTTCGTCGATTTTGGGAGTGCAAAGCACGGAAAAATCGACGTTAGGCTCATTTGTCGGGCAACTCATTACATGATGTTGGGGGCAAAAGTTTTTGACCCTTGATACCTACGGATTTCTATGCAGCAAAAAAACACCTGATGTATCCTCACAATACATCAGGTATTTTATGGATGGAGGTGGATTCGAACCACCGAAGCAATTTGCAGCAGATTTACAGTCTGTCCCCTTTGGCCACTCGGGAATCCATCCAAACTCACTGCTATTTATATCACATCTGCTGCCAAATTGCAAGTTTTTCTTTTGTAAAAGCTGCAAATGATCGTTACACCGTTTTCCGATATAACACGATGGCCGATGTCCCCGGGAGCTCGATTTCAACTTCTCCTGTTTCCACCGGATAGATTGCGCTTTCCGTGGTGTACCCTTCTGCATCTGTAAGCATCACACGCTCCATCTCAGCGTGCAGAGGCACATTCACCTGCCATACCGAGATCGAAATCTTATGGCTTTCTTTGTCATTATTAAAAGCCACCACAACCTGTTCTTCCGCGGAAAACCTGCCGTAGGAGATCATATTGTGTCCATGCTCCAGAAATTTCAGAGAACCGTGAATCAAGACCGGATACTTTTTATGAATCTGGATCATATCCTTATGGAATGCGATCAGTTCCTGATTCTCTTCCCCCCAGGGATAGGTCCGCCGGTTATCGGGGTCTGTAAAACCACATACTCCCGCCTCATCTCCGTAATAAATCGTGGGGGCTCCGGGCCAGGTCATCTGCATCACAACTGCTTCGCGCATCACTGCAACATCGACATTTTCCGAAGCAGCCTCATATCCAAGATTGGCCACGCGTCCCACCTTATGGTTTGTCCGCGTCAGAAAACGGGAATGATCGTGATTGGAGAGCTCATTCATGGCTGTCTGCAGAGATGGTGCCAGGAAATTTGACATATGATGGCTCATGGCACCGGTAAAAGCCTCCGCATTGCCAAGAAGATCCCCGCGGTACTCATCACTGTGCTTTTCCATACCGGTGAAAAACCAGGTCAGCGGCTCCATGAAGGCATCATAATTCATCACCGTATCCCACTCATCGCCCCGCAGCCAAAAACCAGGATCCCCGTAATGTTCTGCCAGTATTATAGCATTGGGGTTGGCCTCTTTTACGTTTTTACGAAACTCTTTCCAGAATTTGTGGTTGTATTCGTTGGAGAAACCCAGGTCAGCAGCCACATCCAGACGCCAGCCGTCTGCATTAAACGGGGGAGAAACCCACTTTCGGCCAATCTCCATGATATAATCATAAAGCTTCGGAGACTGCTCATAGTACAGCTTTGGCAGTGTATCATGACCCCACCAGCCATCATAAAAAGGATTGTAGGGCCAGTCATGCTCATTGTTAAATTTAAAAAAGCTGCGGTACGGACTGTCCGCTGAGATATAGGCTCCCGGCTCATACCCCTGCTGTCTCTCATAGATCCGCTCCCGATCCAGCCATTTGTTGAAGGAACCACAGTGATTGAACACTCCGTCCAGAATAATCTTCATCCCGCGGCGGTGGATCTCCTCCACAAGCTGGACAAAATAGGTATTGCTGGACTCCAGATTGGCTTTATCTGTGACACGCTGAATATATTTGGAGGCGTGCGCATTTAAAATATCGCCCTCTCCCAGTATGGTACCTCCGTCATTGACAATCTTTCCGTAATGAGGATCCACATAGTCGTAATCCTGAATGTCATATTTGTGATTGGAGGGAGACACAAAAATCGGGTTAAAATAAATGACATCCACACCCAGGTCCTGGAGATAATCCAGTTTTTCCATTACTCCCTGAAGATCTCCGCCGTAAAATTCACGCACCCCCATAAAAGCAGGGTTCTTCTTCCAGTCTGTCACTTTCTGTGCATAATCACCGATATAATAATACTCCCTGTTCTCCACATCATTCGTGGGGTCACCATTGTAGAAACGGTCCACATAAATCTGATACATGACAGCACCCTTTGCCCAGTCCGGTGTGTGAAAACCGGGAGCAATCGTGAACGCATAATAATCCTGTAAATCTTTGGAAACTCCGCGTTTATTATAAAAGCAGCGGATCTTTCCTGCATGCACTTCAAAGAAATAGTGTATTGTTTCTTTCTCCATCACAAGACGGATTTTAAAATAGTCAAAATTGCCTTCTGTTTTTTCATAGGACATGGCAAGACGCATCGAACCACTGATAAAATAGACAGCATCAATATTGTCTTTCCATCCGCGAAAACGTATCGTAACGGTATCACCAGGATCGGGCTCCATGGGCGTCACATAGTTTTCTGTTTCATCGCTGAAAAGCGCATTGGGTTTAAAAACCGGACGCATCTGCAGAACATAATTGCGAAGCTTATCCTGATACTCTATATTGGGTAAACTCATTTCTTATACTCCTTTTGGTTTACTTACTCCATATATCTTACACTAAATCACTTAAATTCTCAACAAATACTCCGAATTTTTATAATTCAACATAATGATGATACCAGGGTCAAAAGGTCATGCTGTTCATGCTTGCATGAAAAAGCATGACTTTGGGACCCGCAAAACATGAGAAAGCAGCCATTTTTCGTAGAAAAATGAGCGGATTTCGAATGTTTTCAGGATTTCGTGAGCGTGA
>JALEJP010000024.1 GCA_022769625.1 Lachnospiraceae bacterium
TTCTTGTCGCACACACCAACCGCAAAACCAGCCAGGTCGTAATCTTCCTCCGGCATCAGGCCCGGGTGCTCTGCAGTCTCTCCGCCAATGAGAGCAGCCTCAGACTGAAGGCAGCCTTCCGCAACGCCCTTTACGATATCCGCGATCTTCTCCGGATAGTTCTTGCCGCAGGCGATGTAATCCAGGAAGAATAACGGCTCGCCGCCTGCGCAGGCAATGTCGTTCACGCACATAGCAACGGCATCAATACCGATGGTGTCATGCTTATCCATGATAATGGCCAGCTTTACCTTCGTGCCGCAGCCATCGGTTCCCGATAAAAGGACCGGCTCCTCCATGTTTTTGATCTTTGCCAGGGAGAATGCGCCGGAAAAACCGCCCAGTCCGCCTAACACTTCCTCACGCATGGTCTTTTTTACATGTTCCTTCATCAGTTCTACTGACTTGTATCCTGCCTCAATGTCTACTCCGGCTTTCTTGTAATCCATCTTTTTTTCCTCCGTGTATCAATCTTATTTCATCTGGGATAAATACTCTTTGTATCCGATGCTTTCCAGCTTGTCTGCCTTCTTCACCACATCGTTTTTCATTTCTTCACTGTAGCTTTTCAGCTTTGCAAGCAGCTTTGCGTCTGAAGTTGCAAGGATCTTGGCTGCCAGAATGCCGGCATTGGCACCGCCGTTGATGGCTACCGTTGCAACCGGAATTCCGGACGGCATCTGCACGATGGAATAGAGAGAATCCACACCGCCCAAGTCAGAGGTCTTCATAGGAATGCCTACAACCGGCATCGGAAACAGCGCTGCGCACATTCCCGGCAGGTGTGCTGCCTTTCCGGCGCCTGCAATGATCACCTTGATTTCCTTTTCCTCTGCGCTCTTCGCCCACTCAAAAAAGATATCCGGCTCGCGGTGCGCGGAAATGATTGTCATCTCATAATCCACTCCCAGTTTCTCCAGAACATCTGCAGCTTTCGCCATAACCGGCATATCTGAGTCGCTGCCCATTACAATTCCAACCTTTGCCATGGTACTATCTCCTTTATTTATATGAATTTCATAAACAGTTACCTAAGTTTTTATTCTACTAAGAGATTGTTTTATTGTCAACCTGTGCCGGAGAAATTCATAGAATTTCCGTAACAGTGCTCACAGATACCGGTTCAGCTCTTCGGTTCCGGGAACTACGAATTTTCCATCTGCAAAAACGGAAATTTTGCTTCCGTCTGCGCACCATACGGTAATGCTGCCAAGCTCATCATAGGGAATCGTGATATCCAGATGATGTCCAAAATAAGCCTGAGACATGTCCTCTTTTCTGAGGATCGATCTTTCATTGTCCCTGGCAATGATTTCTTTTCCGTCCGGATTGTACACTGCTGTGTCTTCTGCCCAGCTGTAACAGGTATCTCCCACTGCAAAATGAGGGCCTGTCTTTTCTGCTATAAGAATCGGAAGCTTTCCTTCTATATGATATTGTCTGGCCATTGCATACGCTGCTGTATTGGTTCCAATGGCAAACTCTCCGATGGGAAGCGTGTCATGATTGGCCAGCACATTCTCCAGCACATAATTCCGGTTGTCCTCTTCCTTTTCAAAATTGCCGCAGCTGTAGTCTGTCACCATCCCATCCTCAAAGACAAGATGGAGATTTTCAAACCGCAGTCCGTTCAGATACACCCGACATGCCTCCAGAACGCCGCTTGTCCCTTTCAGCACCGGTGAGGTAAACACCTCCCCAACTGGAATGTTGACATCTGCCACACAGTTTTCGAAATTGGTCTGTTTCTCCTGGTTGGCAAGAGGATGCAGCTGTACTGTAAGATCGGTATGATTCCCACCTTTTCCCTGAACATGTACACACCTGCCCTGATCCAGCACGTCTATGATTTTTTTCTGAATATCCGCATAGAGCTGATAGTCCAGTGTATTGATCTTTATGGTCTCACGGAAAATCTCTTCGAAATCCTCTCCGATTTCCGGCACAGGAAAAGCAATGATGGTAAAGCTGCGCTCTTCCCCGATAATATAGGTATTGGTAATCTGTGCACTTTCATTATCCATCTGTGTTAAAAGCTTTTTCTGTTTATCCGAAAGATGGTAGGCTTCCTTTCTGACCTCAGGGAGAAAGATCTGTTCTCCAAAGGTCTCCACGCAGGCAGGACCCGCATGTCCGTTGGCCAATCCTTTATACTCCTCATAAGCAACGCGCATTACATCCAGCTTTCGTGTCACGAATGCTTTATCCAGATAAATGGCCTGATCTGCCCGGTGATCATAGTCAAACTGCCGGTTTGGAATCCCGCCGTAATATCCAATGCGATGTACACCTCTTTTGTTGATGCTCTCCGCCGCTGCACGGTAAATAACCGGCTCCAGTCCCATCTTTTCAAAATTTTGAACGGCTTTCCGTATCATACGTTCAAATCCAAGTGTATAACGGATATTCACTGTCTTCTTTTTTGACAGATCTTTATTCCCCAGAACAAAGCCGATCCGGTATCCTTCGGTATAAGTAGACGCCATCCTGTCAATGGTTTCTTCATCCAGACTGTTCAGAAATGCTGCCATCTGCAATTCATTTTCCGACACATACTCCCCATACCGGTAAAGATAGCGCAGATCATCCAGATCCGAGTCCATAACAATACGCACTGCAAAATCAAGAGAGGGATCCACCGCCTCACGGATCCTGCGTTTTACGGTCAACTCGCTGTAATCGCTGACAAACCAGTAAACAATCTGCTGAATCCTGCGGTAGGGAGGCAGCTCCTCCTCCTCAAAACAGTTGTAAATTTCAATCAGCAGCTCCTGGAGTATCACCTTTTCTTCCAGCCTCTGCTCAAAGGCATATACGATCAGGCTGCGAAGTTCGGTGTAAAGAAAACTTAAAATCCGTCCGTGGATTTCTCCCAGTTTTGACACCGCATACACCGGATTTCCATAGCTTGTCGCGTAATGCTCCGGCAGGATATCCCTGTAGAGACTAAAGTTCAGGTCTTTCCATTGTTCCAGGGTATAGTCATCCAGCTCCCTGTTTTCACATTTCTGGTATAATTCATGCATCCGCATAACAAAAGAAGCCGTTTTCCTGAAAAAATCCTGAAACGGCTCCGCTGCGGTATGCTCTTCCTGCATGGATGCGATGCGCTCTGCCGAAAGTGCATCTCGTTCTTTCAATAATTCCATATCCATTGCTCTTCACCGCCTGCTTTCCAATTATTATTCTGTCTGAATGTTTCCATTTTTCACGTTTTTATCAATCAGTCCTTTTGCATACTCCCAGAGATCCTCAGAGCCTTCCGGTGTTTTCTGATTTCTGTTTAAAATCTGTGACAGCCTTACCTGATGTTCTTTCCAGGAGACCCCTCCGGAAGCATCGTTAAGCAGTACAGGCTGAATCTTATCCAGGGCAAGTGCAAATCTGGCCTCCGGAGTTTTGGAAGCCTCAAACTCTTCCCAGAGATTACGCAGAAGCTTCTCCTGATCCTCCGGCAACAGATGAAAAATACGTTCTGCCGCTTTCACTTCGCGCTCCCTTTTTGTGGCATTTCCGGAAGTATCGTACGCATAGGTGTCGCCTGCATCGATTTCAACCATATCATGGATCAAAACCATTAACATGGTTTTTCCCACATCAATTTTTTCATTGGCGTATTCTGCCAGCAGCCCACACATCAGTGCCAGATGCCAGGAATGTTCTGCATCATTTTCCTTACGGCTTCCATCTGAAAGATAAGTCTGTCTTGTCACTTTCTTGATCTTATCCGCTTCCAGAATAAAATCCATCTGTTTTTGCAGCCGTTCTTTCTTATCATCCATCTCTGTTTCTCCTCAGATGCCAAGCAGGATCACAAACACCCACATGGCCAGCATAATTCCGTTTAAAATTGACCCGATTTTTGAAAAAAGATAACGCACGTTATCCTCATTGAAGCTGGTCAGCCCAAATACCACGCCGCAGACAGCAAGTACCATACCGGCAAATCCAATGGAACCAAGATAAATACCTCCCTGCCCGTCCATATAATAGGCCAGCCACGCAAGAACGCCGAAAACAATCATCGACAGTACTCCGAGCACTGTCGATGCAATCCCTTTTCCGGAATGCTTTTCCTCTGCAAAAGAATACATTCGTCTCTTAGCCATAGATTTTTCTCCTTACAACATTACAAAGCGAAAAAAGCAGATAACCAATGACACTGCCAAGCGTGTTGAGTATCAGATCATCCACATCAAAGCTTCCCACCTTCCAGACAAGCTGTATGATTTCCACACACAGGCTGAACTCAAAGCCGAGAAGCATAATACGGAAAAAACTGTCTGTTTTTCTCCATATAACCGGCAGGATCATGCCAAACGGAATAAATCCTGCCACATTTCCTGCCAGATTACAGATAACCGCAAACATTCCCAGCTTTTCCCGATATACCCAAAACCTTCGGATTTCCCGAAAAGGATGCAGATTGTAGGCATATTCTCTGCCTGCAGAAGCCCTTCCAAATCCCTCTGAAAAGAACAGAAAATAGGTCAGTGCCAACAGATAGCAGAAAAATAAAAATGCACCACAGATCCGTATCCTTCTTTTTGTTTCGTTTTTCATCCTTTTAAATCAGCACTTTGCTTTTGCATTTCAGGAGCCTTGCCCCGTTTACAATCAATAAAATCCCCGCAGAAATTCCGGTCACCAAAACCACAATCCCAGTCACCAGATTGGCTGCGCCGACACCATTTATCGTTTTAAAAATCTTCTCGTTCATGCAAAGCCTCCTTCAAATTTCTGCAGCAGCATTATTTTGCGCCGTACTGTGCGTAATATGCATCAATTGCCGCTTTCAGTTTATCATCAATTACAATTTTTCCCTGGCACTCTCTATTATAGAGATGTTCCGTTACCTCAGCCATGTTTACGATGGCCGCTGCCGGAAAACCGTATTTCTGCTGTATCTCATCCAGCGCACTGATTTCTCCTTTTCCTTTTTCCATGCGGTTCAAGGATACCATCAGACCCTTGATTTCCACATCCGCCTGTGCTTTCAGAATCGGATAGGTTTCTTCAATGGATTTACCGGAAGTGGTCACATCTTCGATAATGACAACACGGTCACCGTCTTTTAATTTGCTGCCAAGCAAAATACCGGTATCTCCGTGGTCTTTGACCTCCTTACGGTTGGAACAATAGCGGATATCCACACCATAAAGCTCATCAAATGCCATCGTCGTTGCCACAGAAAGCGGAATTCCCTTGTAAGCCGGCCCAAACAACACGTCAAAATCCAGGCCAAAGTTATCATGTATTGCTTTCGCATAATACTTTCCAAGGGTACGAAGCTGCCCGCCTGTCACATAAGCCCCGGCATTCATAAAAAACGGAGACTTTCTTCCACTTTTCAAGGTGAAATCACCAAATTTCAAAACCTCACTTTTTACCATAAATTCAATAAATTCCTGTTTGTATGCTTCCATATCTTCTAAAACCTCCGTATTTATGGGCTTTTCTCGCCCTTATTTTCTATTTTCCCCAGCAAAATCGGGAAAAGAACTATTAAATCTCCTCAATTTTATCATATATTTCCTGTTATTTCAATCGAGGGACTTCCTTATTTCCATTCAGCGCTTTATCTATCTCTTCTGAAAATAAGGCTGCAGCAACACCTATGATGACAGGAAGTAAATACATCCACATATTATTCATCCCTTCTTATATAATTTATCTTACCTTCCAACATGCTTTCATTTTCTGTTCTGCATCCTCTTCTGTCAGACCAAATTTCTCCTGTAATTTCCTCACAGTATCTTCATAAGACATTCCTCCGTTCTCCTTCTCGCTTTTGATATCTTTCCAATAAGACTCCGCGCCAAGCATCATTTTCGCCGCGCGATAACTCTCTTCATCTATATCTGAAAAATACGCTCGATTTTTCTCCACATAAGTTTTCAATCCTTTCAGATCTTTCCTATATTTTAACATTCCGAATACCATCTGTAAATTTCTCTTATCTGGCAAGATACTTTTTTGCTCTTTTCCAAAACAGCAGTTCATACTTGTATTTTGTATTTTATTGCAGACATATTTACAGACATTTTCTTTACACTTCTACAACCTTCGTCGCAATCTGTTCTCTGAACGTCACGTCGTGCTCAACCAGAAGCATCGTAGGGGCAAATTCTTTGATCAACTCTTCAATCTGCATTCTCGAATACACATCAATATAATTGAGAGGCTCATCCCACACATATAAATGCGCAGGTTCACATAAGCTTTTGGCGAGCAGCACCTTTTTCTTCTGCCCCTCCGAAAATTCTCTTATGTTCTTTTCAAACTGTATCCGCTCAAAATCCATTTTCCTAAGCACCGCCTTGAACAGACTTTCCTCCAACTTATGTTGGTTGGCAAACTCTGTCAAAGTACCTTCCAGATCAGAAGTATCCTGCGGCACATAAGAAATAATCACTCCCGAACCAGTTTCCACCTTCCCTGTATGCTCGATGGGATAATTCAACAATACTTTTAACAGACTGCTTTTTCCGCTCCCGTTCTTTCCATCGATGATTACCCTTTCTCCTTGTTCCACTTTAAAAGTCACCGGATCACAGATCTGCTTCTGGTCATAAATAATCGCTGTGTCTGAAAAAGAGACAAGCGTATTGCTATGATAACTAAGTGGGTTCATTTTTAATAAGTCCACAGACTCTTCATTTTTAAGCAATTTTGATTTCTCTATAAGCGCTTTTTCCTGCCTTGCTTGGGCTGCTTTGGAACGCTTCATCATTTTTGCCGCTTTATGCCCCACATATCCTTTGTCCGCCGCCCCTATTTTTGACGCCTCTACTTGATTGGACCATCCCTCTGACTGCCTTGCCGATTCCTTTAAACGCCGGATATCCTTTCTCAGCCGTTCATTTTGATTCCGCTCAAACTTCTGTTGTCTCTCAAAATTTTCCATCCATGACGAGAAATTCCCGCTTTGTACTTCTATATCTGTCCGGTTTAGTGACAATATATGATCGGTACATTCATCCAAAAGATAACGATCGTGGGACACAAGAAGATATCCTTTTTTCCTTTTCAAATAATCAGCAAGCTGCCTGCGTGCACGGATATCCAGATGATTTGTCGGTTCATCAATGAGAAGGAAATTTCCTTCTTTCAGGAAAAGAGCTGCCAGCAGCATCTTTGTCTGTTCTCCATTTGATAATGTTTCAAACGGACGCCATAGCGCATCTTCCTCAACCTTAAGATAAGATAATTCCCGCATCAATTCCCATCTCGGAACATTGGGACAGATTTCGGTTAAAATATCATCCGTCATTTGCGTCTTATCTGAGACAGGAAAC
>JALEJP010000048.1 GCA_022769625.1 Lachnospiraceae bacterium
CCGATACGCTGTCGTATCCCCGGCGCCTGCAGCAAGCATATAAATCTGCATATAATAATCCGTGTCAAAGGTTTCCGCCGGAACGTAAACAAATCCGGAGATCTCACCATTTCCAATATCCGTATTTCCACGGCTGAATGCAATGTAAAGCGGACTGCTGCAGATACCTGTGATGGTATAGGTGTCTGTTTTCAGCACCGCATCATCCTCTTCTTCCCTTTCTTCTTGGATGTGCAGGGTATCACCCGTCTGATAACCGTATTTCTGTGCATACTCATAATCCATCAGGCATTCACCTGTTTTTTCTGGCAAACGTCCTTCCTCCACAGTGACAAGATTCAGATTTTCGGACAGTGATTCAAAGCGCAGAGCCTTCTGGTTTTCCTCGTCCCCTGTCAGCACATCACACAGATAAGACCCCTCTGCATATTCAATACCGGAAAGAGCGTCAAGCTCATCCACATCATCCTGGGTCAGTCCAAGTGTACTGACCACCTTCAGATCCATCAGCCTGTTCTCATCATAATAAGCATCTCCGGAATATCTCATATCCGGTGCCGCCGCCTGAATTCCGGAAAAAAAGGCAGTTCCCAGTGCCACGATAAAAAAGATCGACAGGAAACGCGGCAGGCTCTTTCTGATTTCCATAAAAAATTCTTTTCGAAGTGCGCGTTTTTTCATCCTCATCTCACCATTCTATATTTTCTACCGGTTCCGGCTGTTCGTTCTGATACATTTTTGAAACTTTTCCATTTTTAATTTTGATCACACGGTCTGCCATCGGTGTCAGAGCCGAGTTGTGCGTAATCACGATCACGGTCATCTTCTTCTCCCGACAGGTATCCTGCAGAAGCTTTAAAATCGCCTTTCCTGTCTGATAATCCAGAGCTCCCGTAGGCTCGTCACAGAGCAGAAGCTTTGGATTTTTCGCCAGTGCTCTCGCGATGGACACACGCTGCTGTTCCCCTCCCGAAAGCTGTGCCGGAAAATTGTTCAGTCTTTCTCCCAGTCCTACTTCCTTTAATACACATTCCGCATCCAGGGGTTCTTTACAGATCTGCAGAGCCAGCTCCACATTTTCCTTCGCGGTGAGATTCGGAACCAGATTATAAAACTGGAATACAAAACCAATATCATCTCTGCGATATCCGGTAAGCTTCTTCTGGGAATATTTCGCAATGTTTTCTCCGTCCACGAATACTTTTCCGGAAGTAACCGTATCCATCCCCCCAAGAATGTTCAGCACCGTTGTCTTTCCCGCGCCGCTTGGGCCAACGACAACAACAAATTCGCCTTTGTCAATGGCAAATTCGATATGATCCACGGCATGTATCTGCACTTCACCCATCTGGTATATTTTTGATACATTTTCCAGCCTGACAAAGTCTTTTCCGTCCGTATTTTTCATCTCATCCTCCAGTTATTTACCATAGTTATGTCTATTCTATCATAAACCGGATGATTTTTTCCCCGTTTTATATTTTTTTTAGAAAAAAATCAGACCGAAGAAATATTTCCATTTCTCCGGTCTGCCCTTTACAGTTTATTAAAATATTTTTTTGTTTCAGCCACAATCACACCGCTCAATGCCAGCAGAGCAATCAGGTTCGGCACAGCCATCAGGGCATTAAAGATATCCGCAATAACCCACACAGCCGATACTGTAAAATACGGACCGATAAATACGGCCGCAATATACAGCCAACGGAAAATTTTCAGAGCTTTTTTATTATTGCCTGACAGATATTCCAGACAGCGCTCACTGTAATAATCCCATCCAAGGATCGTGGTGAATGCAAAGAATACCAGACACATCATCAGCAGAAATGCGCTGATGGAACCGTTGATCGGAAGACCCTGCTGAAATGCAGCTGTGGTGACCGCCACACCTTCCAGCCCGATATCCCAGGTTCCTGTGATGACAATAGAAAGCCCTGTCATGGTACAGATCACAATCGTGTCAATAAAAGTACCTGTCATGGTAACCAGACCCTGACGTACCGGCTCATTGGTCTGTGCCGCTGCCGCTGCGATCGGCGCACTACCAAGACCTGCCTCATTGGAGAAAATACCGCGGGCGATACCTTTCTGCATTGCTATGATAATGGCTCCCAGAGCACCTCCTGCTGCTGCCCGCATGCCAAATGCGCTGCTTACGATTTCCGCAAGTGCTGCCGGAATCTTCTGGAAGTTAATAATCAGAAGTGCTACGGAAATCACAATATAAATCACGGCCATAAAAGGAACCACGATTTCAGATACCTTTGCGATACGTTTCAGTCCGCCGATGACAACCAGACCCACACACAGAGTCAGGACGAGTCCAGAAATCACAACAGCCCAGGAGTAATCTCTTCCGAACAGATGGATTCCATGCTGTACATTGGGATCAAAGAAGTTGGAAACGGCACTTGTAATACCATTGACCTGTGTAAAGGTACCGATACCAAACAGTCCCACACCAAGTCCGAAAAACGCAAACAGCTTTGCAAGCCAGCTCCACTTTTTCCCCATACCTCTTTCTATGTAGTAAAATGGTCCGCCAAGTACATGGCCATCTTTTTCGATTACACGATATTTGATGGCGAGAAGTCCC
>JALEJP010000073.1 GCA_022769625.1 Lachnospiraceae bacterium
GTCGGGAACAGCAACACATCCCTGATCGCTGCGCTGTCTGTCAGCAGCATGCACATTCTGTCGATACCGAATCCGATACCTCCTGTCGGCGGCATGCCGATCTCCAGTGCATTCAGGAAATCTTCGTCTGTTGTGTTGGCCTCTTCGTCGCCCTGAGCCAGCTGTTCTTCCTGGGCTTTGAATCGTTCTCTCTGGTCGATCGGGTCATTCAGCTCGGAGTAGGCATTCGCCATTTCCCAGCCGTTCATGAAAAACTCGAACCGCTCCACGTATTCCGGATTCTCCGGTTTTTTCTTGGTCAGCGGGGAGATCTCAATGGGGTGATCCATGACGAAGGTCGGCTGGATCAGGTGTTCTTCCACGTACTCTTCGAAGAACAGGTTCAGAATGTCACCTTTCTTATGACGCTCCTCGTACTCGATGTGGTGCTCTTTGGCAACGGCTCTGGCCTCTTCCAGTGTATGGATTTCATTAAAGTCAACACCGGAATATTTCTTTACCGCATCTACCATCGTAATACGCTCAAATGGCTTGCCCAGATCCATTTCGATGCCATTGTAAACGATGGTCGTGGTGCCCAGAACGGTCTGTGCCACATAGCGATACAGATTTTCTGTCAGATCCATCATACCGTGGTAATCGGTATATGCCTGGTAAAGCTCCATCAATGTGAACTCCGGATTATGACGGGTGTCCAGACCCTCGTTGCGGAATACACGGCCGATTTCGTATACGCGCTCCATACCGCCGACAATCAGTCGCTTCAGATAAAGCTCCAGAGAAATACGCAGCTTCAGATCTTCATTCAGCGCATTAAAGTGGGTCTCAAAGGGTCTTGCTGCGGCACCGCCTGCGTTGGAAACCAGCATCGGTGTCTCAACCTCCATAAAGCCCTGTCCATCCAGATATTTACGTATGGCACTGATGATTTTAGAACGCTTGATAAAGGTATCCTTTACCTCCTCATTCATGATCAGGTCCACATAACGCTGACGGTAACGAATATCGGTGTTTGTCAGCCCGTGGAATTTTTCCGGAAGAATCTGAAGACTCTTGGAAAGCAGAACCACCTTTGACGCATGGATGGAAATCTCGCCTGTCTTTGTGCGGAATACTTCCCCTTCCAGGCCAACAATATCACCGATGTCCATCTTTTTAAATGCTTTATACTCTTCCTCTCCAATACTGTCTCTCGCCACGTAAGACTGGATATTTCCCTGCAGGTCCTGAATATTGCAGAAGGAAGCTTTTCCCATCACACGTTTTGACATCATACGTCCTGCAAGTGTAACGGATTTGCCTTCCAACTCCTCAAAATGATCCTTCACTTCCTGGCTGTGATGTGTTACATCATATTTGGTAATCTGAAACGGGTCCTTTCCATTTTCCTGAAGCTCTGCAAGCTTCTCACGGCGAACCTTCAAAAGCTGATTAATGTCCTGTGTCTTTACGTTCTTCTGTTCTCCCACTTTTTCCACTCCTTAATTTGATCTGTGAATGCTCAGGATCTTATAACGGATCACACCCGCCTGAGTTTCAACCTCTACCACATCGCCTACTTTATGACCCAGCAGGGCATGACCTACCGGTGATTCATTTGAAATCTTGCCTTTCAGGCTGTTTGCCTCAGAAGATCCTACGATTTTGTATTCCATCTCCTCGTCGAATTCTTCATCATATATTTTCACGCTGCATCCTACACTGATTTTATCCAGATCGACTTCTTCTTCTACAACGACTTCTACGTTTTTCAGAATTTTCTCAATCTCTTCAATGCGGGCTTCGATATCTCTCTGCTCGTCTTTCGCTGCATCATACTCTGCATTCTCGGAAAGGTCACCCTGTTCTCTAGCTTCTTTTATCTTACCGGCTACCTCTTTACGTCTGACAACCTTCAGGTCATGCAGCTCGTCTTCAAGAGCTTTTAATCCTGCATAAGTCAGTAAGTTCTTCTTTTCTTCCATCTCTTATCTGCCCTTTCAAAAAAATTTGCACAGCGGACGGAACCGCCTCTGTGTCCACAGAGTCTTCGGAAAACCCTGTTCCGTTTTGCTGCATACATGCTGCCACATACATTCCATGCAATCAAAATATTATACCTTGCGTTTTCCTGCTTGTCAAGCAGTCTGAGGCGTACAAAATGCCTGTTTTTCGCCGGATTTCCTGCATTTTTGACACGACAGCGTAGGCTTCAGCACCAGCTCTCCAGCAATTTGCGCAATGCCTCCATAGACTCTATCTCATTCACCATTCTGCGCAGCTTTGCCGAATGTGGAAATCCTGCCGTATACCAGGCTATATGCTTACGCATTTCTCTGATACCGGTATATTCTCCCCGATAGGAAAGCTGAAGACCTGCGTGACGCAGCATCATATCCTTTACCTCCTGTATGGTTGGCGCAGGCGGTATGACCCCCGTCTCAAAATAAGTTTTCACCTCACGGAAAATCCATGGATTTCCCCGCGCTGCCCTTCCGATCATCACAGCATCGCAGCCGGTTTCTTCCATCATCCGTCTGCCCTCCATCGCACCTGTGATATCTCCGTTTCCGATCACGGGAATAGAAACAGCCTCCTTTACCTGACGAATGATATCCCAGTCTGCTTTTCCTGAATAATACTGCTCTCTAGTACGCCCATGTACCGCGATGGCTGCCGCTCCGGAGGCTTCCAGAATTTTAGCCATCTCCACTGCATTCACCTGGGAATCTCCAAAACCTTTACGGATTTTTACGGTTACCGGTTTCTTCACCGCTTTTACGATTTTTTCCACGATCTCACCGGCAAGTGCCGGATTTTTCATAAGTGCCGATCCCTCGCCATTGTTCACAACTTTGGGCACCGGACAGCCCATATTGATATCCAGAATATCAAACGGCTGTTCTTCGATTTCCGATGCCACCTGTGCCATCAGATCCGGCTCGGAACCGAAAATCTGCAGCGCAATGGGATGCTCCTGCGGTTCGATCCGCATCAGCTCCAACGTATTTTTATTATGAAAGGAAATCGCTTTCGCGCTGACCATCTCCATACTGAGAAGCCCAACCCCCTGCTCTTTGCAGAGCAGACGAAATGGCAGGTCTGTTACCCCTGCCATCGGTGCAAGCACACATGGATTATCCATCTCAACATTTCCAATTTTAAATTTCATATTCTTCTCCCAGAAATACGACACGATAATACATTTCCAGAGCCTCCAGAAGTTCCTTCTTTTCACGCTGCAGCTTCTTTATCTCCAGGGCACTTCCCACTTCATCATAAAAGAAATCACTTTCCATCGCCTCTGTTTTAAACTGAAGCCTGCCCTCCGGAGAAAACTCCAGAATCAGAATACCGCCCACCTTCTGTGTGTAGAGCACACACATGATTTGAAGCTCCTGACGAATGTGCTCCGGAAGCCTGTTAAACTTCGGGTTCAGATAATATTTTTCTTCATAAGCACTGGCTGCACAAAGTACAACCGCATCTTTTTTATCCATAGATACCAATCCTTTCTCTGCAATCCCGGCCTGTGAATCCATTACACGTATCCGTACACACCGCGCACGGAAACCTCCCCGGCATAAACCTGCTCCAGACGCCCATCCATTCGTCGTACCAGCAGCTCCCCGGATTGATTGATTCCCTCTGAAATCCCCCGGTATTCCCCGGAAGGCTCAAGAACGCATACCTGACTGCCCACACTCACCAGCATCCGGTTATATTCCTCCATCAGAAGCGACATATCGCCGCTTTTTCGGAATATATCATAATATTCTTCCAGATATCTCATACAATACTGGATGACCTGGGCGCGGTTTACTTCATGTCCCACCGCCATACACAGAGAAGCAGCCTTATCTTTCAGTTCTTCCGGAAACTCACGAATATTTGCATTGATTCCGCTTCCGATCACCAGATAATTGATCATATTGATCTCTGTACTCATCTCCGTCAGAATACCGCAAATTTTCTTACCATTCCATACCACATCATTGGGCCATTTAATCTGACATCCCAGATGAAAGAGTTCATTCAGTGCACGTGTCACAGCCATTCCCATCACCAGAGTCAGCATACATGCCTTCTCCGGTCTCAGATCCGGCCGAAGCAGCAGTGTCATGGCAATCGCCGTTCCTTTTGGCGTTTCCCACTGTCTGCCCCTCCTTCCGCGTCCTGCTGTCTGCTGGTCTGCAATGACAAGCGTTCCATTGGGTGCACCCTCCTCTGCAAGTCTTTTCGCACAGGTGTTAGTGGAATCCAGCGTGTCAAAATAGCGCACCTGACAGCCAGCCCACCTTGTATCCAGTCTGCTCTTAACTTCCTCCTCCGATATCGTGTCCGGTACGCCCAGAAGGCGGTACCCCTTATTGTGCACCGCCTCAATCTCATATCCTTCTTCTTTTAACTGATTGACTGCCTTCCACACAGCCGTCCTGGACACACCGAACTCCTCACATAAATCCTGTCCGGAAACATAGCCGTCTGCATTGCGCAGTCTGTTTAATATCCTGCTTTTCATCAAATATAAGTCTCCATTTCCTTTTCAACATCCGAAGTGCTTTATCCCTCCAAACGCAGAATCTGCAGAACAAATACAACGAGGAGTATCAAGGTAGCAACCAGATAAATCACACTCCGCACCGTCTGCTTCCGGTAAAAGCCCAGAACGGTCAAAACCGCATTTACCACGATTCCGCAGCCTACCGTCAAAGCCATGAGAAGCGAAGCAATATCGGGAAGTAAAAATGCTCCCAGTGTGGCCAGAATCAGCAATATCGCTGCAGCTGCTCCGAGGCTCTCCAGTCCTTTCATAATCTTTTCTTCCTCTTTTGACATATCAGCCTCCCGTTACAGACCGAATACCTGAAAAGGCCGGATCATCCTGTACTTTCGTCTATACTCAGGCACCCAGCGTTGCAGCCATCACGGCTTTGATCGTGTGCATCCTGTTTTCTGCCTCATCAAAAACAACGGACTGTGCAGACTCAAACACTTCATCAGTCACTTCCATGTCTTTGATTCCAAAACGCTCTCCCATCTCTTTGCCGATCTTTGTGTTCCAGTCATGGAATGCCGGCAGACAGTGCAGGAAGATCGCCTGCGGGCCTGCATTTTTCATCACCTGCGCAGTAACCTTATAAGGTGTCAGCTCGCGGATACGCTCCTCCCAGACCTCATCCGGCTCTCCCATGGAAACCCATACGTCCGTGTAAATAACATCTGCACCCTTTGTCCCTTCGATGACATCCTCAGTTAAAGTGATAGTAGCGCCGCTTTCCTTTGCGTACTCCTTACATTCTGCCACAAGCTGTGCATTGGGGAAATATTTCTCCGGCGCACATGCCACAAAATGCATACCAAGCTTTGCACAGGCAATCATCAGGGAATTGCCCATATTGTAGCGGGCATCCCCCATATAAACCAGCTTGACGCCTTCCAGATGTCCCAGATGCTCGCGGATCGTCAGCATATCGGCAAGCATCTGTGTGGGATGATATTCATTTGTCAGACCATTCCACACCGGAACCCCTGCATATTTCGCAAGCTCCTCCACAATCTCCTGACCGAATCCACGATACTCGATTCCTTCAAACATCCTGCCCAGAACACGCGCCGTATCCTCAATGCTCTCTTTCTTGCCGATCTGTGACCCCGTCGGATCCAGATAGGTCGTTCCCATGCCAAGATCATGCGCTGCCACCTCAAACGCACAGCGTGTTCTCGTACTGGTCTTTTCAAAAATGAGAGCCACATTTTTTCCTCTCAGTGTATCCACCGGAATCCCTTTTTTCTTTTTTTCCTTTAACTCTGCCGCCAGATCCAGGAAATAAAGAATCTCCTCCCGGGTAAAATCCTTCAGTGTCAAAAAATTACGTCCTTTTAAGTCCATCGTACCTGTCCTCCATCCTGCTATATCTGTCTGTATACGGTCAATTTTTATCCGTTTTTACGGTCTCTGCCAATGCCGCCAGAGTCCCTGCCACATTCTGCAGCTCCGACGGAATAATAATCTTGGTTGCCTTTCCGTCTGCCACCTTGGTCAGTGCCTCAAAGCTCTTCAGCGCAAGAACCGCCTCGTCTGCACCGGCCTCCTTCAGGAAACGCAGACCGTCTGCATTGGCCTGCTGTACCTTGAGAATTGCCTCTGCCTGACCTTCGGCCTCACGGATCATCTTTTCCTTCTGGGCCTCTGCCCTTAAGATTGCAGCCGTTTTTTCTGCCTCGGCATCCAGAATCGCAGACTCTTTCTTACCCTCTGCAACCAGAATCGTGGATTTTTTCTCCCCCTCTGCTTTCAGAATAGCTTCTCTTCTTTCACGCTCTGCCTTCATCTGCTTCTCCATCGCATCCTGGATCGCTGCAGGCGGGATAATATTTTTCAGCTCCACACGGTTTACCTTGATGCCCCAGGGATCTGTGGCAATATCAAGGGAAGCACGCATCTTTGTGTTGATCGTCTCGCGGGAAGTCAGTGTCTGATCCAGCTCCAGATCACCGATAATATTACGCAATGTGGTAGCCGTCAGATTTTCAATTGCCATGATCGGGTTTTCTACACCGTATGCAAACAGCTTCGGATCTGTAATCTGGAAAAATACTACCGTATCGATCCGCATCGTTACGTTATCCTTTGTGATAACCGGCTGCGGTGCAAAATCAACCACCTGTTCCTTCAAAATTACTTTTTTTGCAATGCGGTCAATAAATGGTGCCTTCACATGAAGACCCACAGACCAGGTCGCGCGGTATCCGCCCAGACGCTCTACGACCATCGCCGTAGCCTGGGGAACGATTTTAATACAGGACACCAGTACCAGTAACGCAATCAGTACGAAAATTCCAAGTAAAATTAATCCAAACATATTATTTCCTCCATCATCACCGGATGCCGGAACCAACAGACCGTACTGCCTTAAATGAGGCTGTCAGCAGGCATCGCATATTCAAAGACATTGTTTTATTCTTTTCCGGTTACAATTAATTTTGCCCCGCTGACGCGCAGCACATATACCAGTTTTTCTTTTGCAATGACCTGATTTTCATCCTCTGTTCTCGCCATCCACTCATTTCCATCCAGCCGTACCCTTCCGGTTCCCTTCAGATTGGAAATTTCCTCGATCACAACAGCCGTTTTCCCCGGAATCGCTTCCACGTTTGTACTCACATGTCCCCGATTGATGTATCTGGCCGCAAACGGTCTGGTAAAAATCAGAAGCAGCACAGAGACCACAAGAAACAGTACTGCCTGCAGGATCACATTGGCTCCAAGAAGTGCAGACACAAACGCAGCTGCCGCGCCTCCGGCGAACCAGATGGTCGTAAGCCCCATCGTAGCCAGCTCAATCACAACCAGGACAATCATCACTCCAAGCCACACCATCGCCTCTACATCCATACATTCCCCTCCTTTATACATCTATAGTAACGATGTTGGGGTCAAAAGTTTTTGACCCCCTGATACCTACGGATTTCTCCGTTTTGTCTAATATACTATATATTTCATCAAAACACAACATTTCATTCCCTGTCCTCTGTATCCTCAATTTCCACCACATTCGGCATTTCCTGGAACGCTCCCGCCGGCACTTTGTCCGTAAGAACAACCCCATCCTCCAGATTGGCAAAGGTAGCCGGACTGACCTTATAAAACTTTGTATGGTCGCACAGCACAAAGCACCTGTGGATCCGTTCCATCGCACACCTCTTTACCATAGCCTCATCCGGATCTGGTGTAGAAAATCCCGCACGTTCGGAAATTCCGTTGCTTCCCATAAAGCCCAGGCTGAAATTAAATTTCCGCATCTGACTGCACGCTTCTTCCCCCACAACGGCTTCCGTAGACTGTTTGAGTCTGCCCCCGATGAGAATGACCTCCACACCTTTTCTGGCCAGTTTTTCCGCATGGGATGGAGCATTGGTCACAAAAACAGCGGTTGTATTCTCCTGTATATAGTCCAGCATGCATCCTGTTGTAGTCCCTGCATCCAGATACACAAAATCATCATTCTGAATCAGAGTTGCCGCATAACGGGCAATCTTCCGTTTCTCCTCCAGATTCTTTTCTTTGCGTCTCGCCACTTGCTCATCACGAACGTTCATATTATCGGCCGCAACGGCACCACCAAAAACCTTTACCAGTTTTCCCTGCGCATCCAGCGTGTTTAAATCACGGCGTATCGTAGACTCTGATGTATTCAGATAATCTTTTAATTCCTGAAGCGTTACACTTCCCCTGTTCTCCAGAAGCTTCAGGATCTCCTCCTGTCTTGTTTTTGTCAGCATATTCTCCTGCTTCCTTTCATGCTTTTACAGCAACAGATTCCCTGTTCTTTACCGATTGGTGCCAGGGTCAAAAGATTACGATTTTATTTAAAAAATCCGACTTTTGTCCCTTTCTATTTCTATTATATCGCAATACCCGCAGAAAAGTAAACAATAGAAATACAATAACAGACTTTCTGTAACAATTCCACACACACAATCACTGAATGGCAAAAAAAGAACAAAAGTGCGTTAACAAGCACTCCCACGACGGGAAGCTTGAGAATGCAGCTTTTGTTCCGCGCGCGAAGCTGCGCATTGTTTGCACGAAGTGCTTTTTTTACGTAAGAAATTCGAGAGAATTTCCTACGTAAAAAACCGCAGCACCTGTGCACTGCGGCTCATCATTTTTGAGGGGGAAGGTGCTGCTTTTTGCAGCACCTGTGGGGTAATATATCGAATAATTGAAAATGCATATGCATTTTCGCGAAACTGCCTTACTCTGTTACTTTCTTTTTCAGCACACCCAGCAAAACAGCTCCTGCCACTGTACCGACAATCAGCGCTACCAGGTACATGAGCGCATGCTCTACAACCGGGAATACGAAGATTCCGCCGTGCGGTGCCATCAGAGTACATTTGAATGCCATGGAAAGTGCTCCTGCCAGTCCGGAACCAATAATGCAGGCCGGAAGTACATGCAACGGGTCAGATGCCGCAAACGGAATCGCACCTTCTGTAATAAAAGCCAAGCCCATGATAAAGTTGGTCGGACCGGATTCTCTCTCTGCTTTGGTAAATTTATTTTTAAACAGCAGAGTTGCAAGAGCGATGGCACAAGGCGGAACCATACCGCCGATCATAACAGCTGCCATAATATCATAGTTGCCTGCCGCGATGGAAGCGGTACCAAATACATAAGCTGCTTTATTGAACGGGCCTCCCATATCCACTGCCATCATGGCTGCCACGATAATGCCAAGTAAAATCTTGCTGGAGCCACCCATATTGGTAAGTCCGGTATTTAATGCTGTGTTCAGCGCACCGATCGGAGGTTCAATTACAAAATTCATGATCAGTCCGATAAGCAAAATACCGAACAGCGGGTACAAAAGTACCGGTGCAATCTTTTCCAGTGCCTTGGGAAGCTTCTCAAACAGCCTGCGGAGCAGGATGATCAGATAGCCTGCAATAAATCCAGCTGCCAGAGCGCCAAGGAAACCGGACTTGCCGTTTGCTGCAATCGCTCCGCCTACAAAACCGACTGCAAGTCCCGGTCTGTCTGCAATACTCATGGCGATGAAACCTGCCAGAATCGGAAGCATAAAGCTGAATGCCATACCACCGATACCTTTTAAGGTGGCTGCAATCGGAGTGATCGTACCAAAGTTTGCACGTGCCTCCTCCGTCAGAGAGGACATATCCACACACATACCATCAATCAGAAATGCCAGTGCAATCAGGATACCGCCGCCAACGACGAACGGGAGCATATGGGAAACACCGTTCATCAGCTGCATATAAATCTGATGCCCACGGGAACCGCCTGACTTCTTTTCCGTTACCGCTGCGCCATTTGCTGCCTGATAAACAGATACCTTTCCGGACATTGCCTGTTCAACCAGCTTGTCTGCCTTACTGATACCGTCCGAAACCTGTACATTGATCAGCTTTTTGCCATGGAAGCGATCCATGGGAACCTGTGTGTCCGCAGCCACAATGATGCAGTCTGCCTCTGCGATTTCCTGATCTGTCAGTACATTTTTCGCTCCGCCCGAACCTCTTGTTTCGACCTTTACAAAGCAGCCTTTTGCTTTTGCCGCTTTCTCAATTCCCTCAGCGGCCATATAAGTATGGGCAATACCGGTAGGGCAGGCCGTAACCGCCAGAATGCGGAACTGATTTTCCGATTTCACTTCATCCGCCTTCAGCTTTTCATCCAGGCTTGGTGCTTCCTCATCTGCGGCATCTACAATTTTGATAAATTCTTCCGGGCTCTTCGCATTCTGCAATGCTCTGGAGAATTCCTCATTCATCAGAAGGACGGACAGCTTGCTCAACACATCCAGATGTACATTATCCTTTGTATTCGGAGCAGCGATCAGAAAAATCAGATGAACCGGCTCACCGTCCAGGGAATCATAGTCCACGCCATCCTTTACCACCATGGCAGCCAGTCCCGGTTTGTCTACAAATGCGCCCTTTCCATGAGGAATTGCGATGCCTTCTCCGACACCTGTGGTTCCTTCTTCTTCGCGGCGGTATACTTCTTTGCGATATGCTTCCATATCGTTGATCTTGCCGCTTTTTGCCATCAGCGCCACCATCTGATCCAGCGCTTCTTCTTTGGATTTGGGAGATCCGTTGATCTCAATGCTTCTCTTATCCAGAAGTTCTGTGATTCTCATACCTTTTTCCTTTCTGTTTGCATAACTCATTTATTTTATTCGGTTTCCATTCGGTAAACCTGTCTATTCCAATGTCCGGTAAACTTCATCTACCTCTGCCCTTGTAGCAAGATTTTCTGAAAATGCGCTGGCACTTCCAGTGGAAACACCCATTTTAAATGCATGCTCATAATTCTTCTGTTCCATCCAGCCTGCCACAAATCCTGCCACCATGGAATCGCCGGCACCCACCGCATTGACCAGAGTGCCTTTCGGTGCAGGTCCCTCGTATATCCCGCCATCATCTGCCAGAAGTACTGCCCCTTTTCCAGCCATGGAAACCAGCACATTGCGAGCGCCCATCTCCTGAAGCTTCTTTGCATAAGGTGCAACCTCAGATCTCTCTGAGATCTTTACTCCAAAGATCTCACCAAGCTCATGATTGTTTGGCTTAATCAGAAACGGGTGATATTTCAGCACATTCATCAGCAGGTCCTTTGTGGCGTCTACAACAAAAGTAATACCTTTTCCATATAACCGCTTCATAATGTCACTGTAAATCGAATCCGGCATCGAAGCTGGAATACTTCCCGCCAGAATCAGTGTATCTCCCTCCTTCAGTGTGTCCAGCTTTTCAAAAAGTCTGTCAAGGGCCTGCCTGTCGATCACCGGACCGGCTCCATTAATCTCCGTTCCGTCTATGGACTTTAATTTTACATTAATTCTGGAAAGTCCCTGATCCAGCTTTATAAAATCAGAACAGATGCCCATATCCTCCAGCCGACCTCTGATCTCCTCACCGGTAAACCCGGCAATAAAACCAAGTGCCGTACTGCCAATGTCCAGATTTTTCAAAACAATCGACACATTGATGCCCTTTCCGCCGGCAAACATCTGCTCCGAACAGGTACGATTTGTCATACCAAGCTGGAAGTCATTCACACCGACAATATAATCCAGGCTGGGATTAAACGTTACGGTATAAATCATATCGTCTACCTCCATCTATTTGTTGTTTCCTTTGTTTGATGATTGTATTATACCCTCAAATTCGTTCAAATTCAATCATATTAATTCACAAAATACCATTTATTATTTTGTCTATTTTTCACAAACGGTCATTTTCGTTCATAAACGGTCAAATAAAGCTCCCCGGCCACATCTGCCTGGGTGATATCACGGGTAAATTCACGCCGCATAACGGCAAGAATCCGCTCTGCGATACTGTTTTCCTGTTTTTCCGGTTCCGGGACGTGCCCGATGTAGTAACAGGAAAGAAACTGTTT
>JALEJP010000053.1 GCA_022769625.1 Lachnospiraceae bacterium
CCCCGTCCCAGGGCGTGGAGCACTCCAAAGACGGTTTCCTGATCCGAAGAACCGCCATCGAGACCGGCGTCAACGTCCTGACCGCCATGGACACCGCACGTGCCCTGGTGACCAGCCTGGAAAATACCGATATCAAGAAGCTGACGCTCATCGATATCGCAACGGTGAAAAATATCTGACAGTGAATACAGAACAGAAAAAGCACAGAGATGTGCTTTTTCTGTTACTTGGGAAATTTCACCGAATTTCTCATTACTTTTGTTCTGTCAGACAAAAAAGAAAAATTGTCAAATAGAAAAAGGGAAAACTGGTCGCACAGGGAAAAAGTATGTATACTATGGCGGTATTCTGCAGAGTGTTAAGAGAATAACACAATTTCTCACACAACCTGATAAAACTTCGGCAAAAGATGGGATGCTTTGGAAAAATGAAAGAAGAAGTTTTAACGAAAAAAAGGTTACGAGGGGGAGGATTTGTGCTATAATTCGATTGTAAAACAAGCAATAATAAAGTATTGATAACATCATATATATTTTACAGAAGGATAAGCATAAAATAGATCAGCGAAAGGGCAGGAGCAGTTACTAAGGTGTAAGGACTATGGAATTCAAACCATTTGAAAATAAAGTATGGCTTGCTTCTCCGACTATGCATGGAGAAGAGATCAAATATGTGACAGAAGCCTATGAGACCAACTGGATGTCTACAGTAGGGGCAAATATCGATGCTGTTGAGCGTATTACCTGTGAAAAGCTTGGATGCAAGTATGCCGTTGCTCTGTCGGCCGGTACGGCGGCTCTTCATATGGCAGTAAAACTTGCCGGTGTGAAACCGGGAGATAAAGTTTTCTGTTCGGATATGACATTTGATGCAACGGTGAATCCCGTCGTGTATGAGGGCGGTGTACCTGTCTTCATTGACACAGAGCGTGACACCTGGAATATGGATCCGGTTGCTCTGGAAAAGGCGTTTGAAATCTACCCGGAGGTCAGAGTGATCGTAGTGGCTCATCTGTATGGCACACCGGGAAAGATTGACGGAATCAAAGCCATTGCCGACCGTCATGGTGCGGTTATCATTGAGGATGCCGCGGAATCCATGGGAGCTTCCTACAAAGGAAAGCAGACGGGTACCTTCGGCCAATACAACTGCATTTCTTTCAATGGAAATAAAATCATTACAGGCAGCAGCGGCGGTATGCTTCTGACTGACCGGAAAGAAGCGGCAGATAAAGTCCGTAAGTGGAGTACACAGGCAAGAGAGCATGCACCCTGGTACCAGCATGAGGAGTTGGGGTATAATTACCGGATGTCAAATGTGATTGCCGGTGTTGTCCGTGGGCAGTATCCTCATCTGGAGGAGCATATCGCACAGAAAAAAGCGATCTATGAGCGATACCGAGAAGGATTTCAGGATTTGCCTGTGTCCATGAACCCTTACGATGCCAAATATTCTGAACCAAATTTCTGGCTGAGTTGTCTGCTCATTGACCGGGAAGCCATGTGCAGACAGGTGCGATCGGAGACAGAGGCACTGTATATCAGTGAGAAAGGCAAGAGCTGTCCGACAGAGATACTGGAGGCGATTGCGGCACTGAATGCAGAGGGACGTCCCCTCTGGAAGCCCATGCACATGCAGCCAATTTACCGCATGAATGGATTTGTGACGAGAGAAGGAAACGGCCGTGCCAGAACAAATGCGTACCTGGAAGGGGAATGTCCGGATGTGGGAATGGATCTTTTTGACCGGGGTCTGTGCCTGCCAAGTGACAATAAAATGACGCCACAGCAGCAGGATGTGATTATTGAAGTTGTCAGACAGTGTTTTCAATAAAAAGGTGTGCGATATGAAAGAAAAGCATAGGCCTTATGGGCCTTACGAGAAGTATTTGAAAAGACCTCTGGATTTGCTGTGCGGCATTGCAGCGGTAGTTGTATTCTGGTGGCTGTATGTGATCGTGGCTGTTCTGGTTCGAATCAAGCTGGGGAGTCCGGTTCTGTTTACACAGGAGCGGCCCGGAAAAGATGAAAAGATATTCAAATTATACAAGTTCCGGACGATGACAGATGCCAGAGATAAAAACGGTGAGCTGCTGCCGGATGAAGTCAGACTGACCAGCTTTGGAAAAATGCTGCGGGCAACCAGCCTGGATGAACTGCCAGAGGCATTTAACATAATCAAAGGCGATATGAGCGTGATTGGGCCACGGCC
>JALEJP010000039.1 GCA_022769625.1 Lachnospiraceae bacterium
ACCAGAGATTTGCTTACAGTTTCCTTCAGATTCCATCTCACGATGGACACCCTTACTGTTCGGCTATACACTTCCCACTATCTGGGCGTGTTCGGGACTTTCACCCGTTAGAGCGCGCCCATGGCGCGCAAACTAAGAAAAGGGATATGTCTTTCTCGTCAACATATCCCTTTTTTAATGATGTTCTGCTATTTCCATTGGAGTTATTACCTTTCTTTTGATTTGTTTTCCCTGTTCTATTTTGTGCTTTACAAAATGAACGAATTTACGTTTTCGGTGGTCCGTACCTCTCTTTCTTAGATTTTTCGAGTCCGCCATTCGCCTTCTTAAACACTTGAATTTGAATCGCTGTATTTTAAGTTCTCATTGGACTCTCCTCCTTGAATTGGATTTGTTTTTTCTTTTTAGGTCTCTTTTGTTTTGTTGTCTTTATTATATTCTTGTATTTCAATTTTGTCAAGCACTTTTTTCACAAAAATTATTTTATTTTATAATTGTATTAATTTCATATATATTTCAGACAATTCTCTCTTCTCTTGCATTTTCCGGATACTCCTGTTAAAATAACTCCAAACGATACGATTGATCTTGCCTATGGCTGAACTATATCAAACAAGAAACGAGGTACACATTATGAAAAAGAGAATCGTAATTGCTCTCGGCCACCGCGCCCTCGGCACCACCTTTCCAGAACAGAAAAAAGCAGTGAAGAATTCTGCAAAGGTACTGGCAGACATGATTGAAGAGGGCTGTCAGCTCGTCATCACACACAGCAATGCTCCACAGGTGGGCATGATCCATACTGCCATGAATGAATTTGGTAAATCCCATCAGGATTACACGGTAGCTCCCATGTCTGTATGCTCCGCCATGAGTCAGGGCTATATCGGCTATGATCTGCAGAACGCTATCCGCGCCGAGCTTTTAAAACGTGGTATCTTTAAAACAGTATCCACCATTCTTACCCAGGTGATCGTAGATCCTTACGATGACGCTTTCCATCATCCGGTCAAGACCATTGGCCGTTACATGAATGCCGAGGAAGCGGAAGAGGAAGAACAGAAAGGAAATTACGTCATCGAGGAACCTGGAAAAGGCTACCGCCGTATTGTGGCAGCTCCCATGCCCAAAAGCATCGTAGAGATCGATGCGATCAAAGCCCTGGTAAAAGACGATCAGGTGGTAATTGCCTGCGGCGGAGGCGGAATCCCGGTGCTTCAGCAGGGAAATGAACTGAAAGGTGCAAGTGCTATCATCGAAAAGGACTATGCCAGCGGCAAGCTTGCTGAAGGTGTGGATGCCGATATCCTGATGATTCTCACCAACGATGCCCAGGTAGATATTGACCGCAATACCGACCATCCGACCTTCCTTGGCAAAATCACCGTAGACGAAGCCAGACAGCTCATCGCTGCAGACCAGTTCGGTGTCAACTCCATGCTTCCAAAAATCTGCGCTTCCGTGGACTTTATCACGGCAGGGAAGGGCCGCACCGCGATCATCACCAACCTGGATCACGCGCTGGATGCACTGAAAGGAAAAGATGGTACGATCATTACAGAAGCATAATATACCTGTTCTTTTTTCAAGGAAAAAAGGAGTGCTGTCGAAACAGATCCGTTTCGGCTGCACTCCCTTTCTTTAATTCAGGAAATTCTCAATAATGACCGCCTCAGCCTGTTCTTCCGTCAGTCCAAAGGTGCGCAGTTTCACAAGCTGCTCGTCATTGATCCGGCCGATGGCCGCCTCATGGATAATAGCGGCATCAATATGCTTTGCATTGATTTCCGGGATTGAAGCAATCTGTGCAGTATCCATGATAATGGAGTCACACTGTACATGTGCATGGCAGGCTGCCTCACCGATGGCACGGGGATGAAACGTCTGAATGGAAGTCCCCTTTGCAACCGATCTGGAAATAATCTGCGCGCTGCTGCCCGGTCCCTCCAGATACACATCCATATTGGAGACCGCTGTCTGTTGATCATGCGTCATCAGTTTCTCTGTCACATACAGTTTCGCACCCTCTGCCAGATGTACCTTTGTCGTGCGCACGGTAGAGTCAACGCCGCGGATCTGTGCAGTATCCATGGTAAAGACAGAGTTTTCTCCCACATAGACTTCTGTCACCGGGTTCAGAATACGCTCACCGGTGCCCTCGCCCTCACCATAGTGTTTCTCTTCATAACGGACATTGCAGTTTTTTCCGATATGGAAGGTATGGATTCCGTCATGACGGCTTTCGTTGCACCCGCTGTTATGGATGCCGCATCCGGCCACGATATTGGCTTCCGCGCCGTCCTCCACATAAAAATCATTGTAAACCACATCGTTCAGTCCCGGCACGGTGATGACAACCGGGATATGCACCCAGTCTCCCTTTGCCTCACCGCTGATCTTAAGATCAATCCCTGGCTTATCACTCTTTGGTATGACTTTTATATGATCACTGCTCCCATAACAGAGTGATCTGCCGTTCTGTCTGAGACTGAAAGCACCCTTCTGTTCAAATCCTTCCGTGTCAATCTGGCTCAGCACCTGATCGGTATACTTATCGAACTGCATTTCCGTATCCTCCTTCTTCATTGCATGCACAGCCTTTCTGCTCCACAAAGAGCTTTGGCAGAATCTCATCACGCTCTCCACAGCATTCTACCTGCCCGTCACGGATAACGAGAATGCGGTCTGCCATACGGATGATACGTTCCTGATGGGAAATCAGCAGCAGACTTTCCTTCTTTTCCTGATGAATTTTCTCAAACTGTTTTACCAGCATGGAAAAGCTCCAGAGGTCGATTCCCGCCTCCGGCTCATCAAAAATGGATACCTTATGCTGTTTTGCCAGAACCGTCGCAATCTCAATTCGTTTGCGCTCGCCCCCGGACAAGGTGGCATCTGCCTCACGATTTAAATACTCTCTGGCACAAAGTCCCACATTGCTTAACAGCATGCAGGCTGTCTTTTCCGGCAATGCCTCCCCTGCTGCCAGATTCAAAAGACGTGCCACCGTCATTCCTTTAAATGCCGGCGGCTGCTGAAAGGCAAAACCGATCCCGGCATTTGCTCTTTCATCCACATTTTTTGTACTGAGATCTTCCCCGTCCAGCAGGATCCTGCCGGATGTCATGGAGAGGATTCCCATGAGAAGCTTGGCGATCGTTGATTTGCCGCCGCCGTTTGGCCCGGTGATAACCAGCATCTCTCCGTCTTTCACGTCAAAGCTGACATCCTTTAAGATCTGTGTTTTTATCCCTTCTTCTATTACCTCATAAGTCAGGTGCTCTACCTGAAGCATCTTACTTCACATCCTTCTGTATAATCTAAACAAAACCAGTATGAGAACCGGATATTGCCGGATTTCAGTATACATCCTTTTCGATAAATGGGCAAGTAGAAATGCCGCCCGGCAGGCCATTTCTGATCTGTCGGACGGCATTTGGCAAACAATGTTCAGACTATTTGATTTTTACTGTTTTTTTCTGACCTTTGTTTTTCAGTACCTTTGTATAAGCTTTTTTCTTTGATGCCGGTACTTTGATGACTGCTTTTGCAGAAATATTCTTCAGGGCTGATTTTCCAACCGTCTTCAGATTCCTGCCCTTAATCTGAATCGTCTTCAGGTTTTTGTCACCGTAGAATGCTTTGCTGCCAATGCTTACCACATTCTTGCCGATCACTGCCTTCTTCAGCTTCGTCATGCCTTTGAATGCATTGTCAGCCACTGCTGTAACTTTTACTGTCACATTTTTGATGGTCACATCTGCTGCCACTTTTACGGAAACTGCGCTCTTTGTGGTTACACCATATGCCTCGGCAAGCTTTTTCTCCGCATCGGTTACGCGGTATTTCACATTGCCCACCGTGATCGTGTCGCCCGTCTTAAGCGCCATCTCCGCCTTCAGTTTTGCAAGCTCTTCCTGGGCTTTCTTCAGAGCTTCCTCTGCCTCCGCTTTCTCCTTCTGAAGCTTCTGCAGCTCTTCCCGCTCTTTATCGGAATCTGCCTTCAGGGATGCGATTTCCTTTTTTGCATTCTCCACCTGGACGATAAGCTCTGCTTTTTCCGCTTCAAGCGCAATTACCCTGGCTTTTGCTGCATCCAACTGTTCCTGAAGATCTGTTACACTGTCTTTTGCTTCTTTCAGCTGTTTCTCAAGCTCATCAATGATATTCTGCTGATCACGAATCTCCTCTTCCTTGGCTGACAGCTGACTCTCCTTTTCTGCCAGATCTTTTTCTTTCTCCTGCAGCTGTTTTAAGAGATCCTGATACTCCTGCGCACCAGGTACTTTCAGTCCGCTCACTGCCGCCTTCAGGCTTTCAACCTGTGCGTCCACCTGTTCCTGTGCTGCCTTTTTGTCTGCATATACCGCTTCTGCCGCCTCAATAGCTGCCTTCAGTGCCGCATAGGTTTCTACCGTGTAATCTGCCTCATTCAGGCCTTTAGCCGTATCAAGAGCTGCTTTCAGTTCTGTCTTGTCTGCTGCGTTTGGATCCGGAACTTTGATCACCTTTGCATCTGCCCAGTCACCGTTATCATGGCTGTTGCTTCCGTTTGGATCCATATAGAGGATCAGATTTTTCTCCAGACTGGTGATATCCAGGCTGATATGCTCTGCCTCTGAGTAACTGTCAAGCAGGCCGGAATGATAGAGCTCGGTTCCCACGATCTGTCCATCCACAACCTCACCGTCATACACGATAAAGTACATACCGTTTCCGTTCTGTTTCTTGGCTGTCTTGAAATAATCAACACCCACGTAGGACTGGAAATACAGTTTTTCACCTTCCTCCAGCTGTGCTTTCAAGGAGGACAGGTCATATACGATGGTTGAAACGGCATTTGCGCCAAGACCTTTTTCAAAATAAGTTCTCTCACCGTCCACGTTCAGAGAAATCTGGTCGGAAGATGCACCATTGCAGTATTTATCCTTCTCAACCGACTCCCATGCGGACTCACCGATTACCCACTCCAGATTGGACAGGTAGGTCACCTCTCCCGTGATCGGACGTTCTTTCACCGTAACATCCACGCTTGATACTTTGACATTTACCGCTGCTCCATCCACGTCCTCTGCAGCAACATCTGCAAGAGCCATGGTATAGGTGCCGGTTTCCGCTTCTGCTTTTGTCTTCAGAGTGATCACTGCAAACTCTTTTACATCAACAGAAATACCCGCCTCATTTGTAAAGGTATAAACCGTCTTTCCTTCTGTTTCTGCAGTGGTGATGCTTCCTTCCACACCATCTTTTACAGATACGGACGGATTTTCAAATACATTCTCATCATAATCCAGAGTAAAGCTTATCTTCTTCAGAAGCTTGTCCGAAGGAAGATTTGCCAGTTTTGCTGTCACCGCAAGCTCTTTGCCCTGAACCACATCGTCTGCCTCAAGCAGAAGCTGTGTTCCCAGCTCTTCCGTGCTCAGTTTTACCGACGCCTCTGTGATTTCCATGTTGCCGGCATCCGTATAAGGTGTGCCGTTTTCCATATAGACTCTGACTCTTGTGGCAGAAACCGGTACAAACTGCATTACGACCGGTGCCCCGGCTTCTTTTATCATTTTCTGATCCGATACCTTCGCCCAATCGGCTCCATCCCAGTATTCCACTTCCAGGACAGACGGGATTGCGCAGTATTTGCTCTCTTTGAAGGTAAGAGATACCTGGTTCAGTACCTGGGCATCATCCCAGTAAAACTCAACGTACTCACTTCTTCTGGATGCGCTGTTTGCCGGAAGCAGTACCGATGCACCTCTTGTGTAGGCATTTGTCCAGCTGGTCGTCTCATCGCCGTCCACCATTTTTTCCGGATAATTCTTATCGGAACCGGTAAAGGATGCCGTTGCATATGCCTTTCCGGTTGCCAGCTCTACATCTGTCTTTGCTTCTTCACTCTCGGTGATCACCGCAGATGCTTTTAATGCAGAACCTTCTATGGTTCCCTCCACTCTGCCGTCCGTCTGTTCACCCCAGGTCACTTTGCGCAGAACGCTGTAATCACCTGCATTACCTGTGTAATGAATGCGTACCACAGACGGAAGAGTTACTTCGGTACCGACCGGTACGGTAATCTCCACCGGATCTACGGAAACCTCTGTTCCGGTAACCTCCGGCTGCGCCGGAGCATTTCCTGTGCCATCTTCTGTAACCTTCAGAGCGACCTGTGTGGTCTTCAGATCATCAGAAGAAATGGTCAGTGTAACATCCCCTGCTTCTTTTTCCGATTTCAGGATCACCAGAACCTTGCCGTTATAAGCAGAACGCTCTGAATAATCACTGCTCTCTGTATTGCCGTATTTATAGAGCTCATTGCTCTCCTGTTTTCCGTTGTCCACGCCAACGATGGATGCCGCACCGCTCACACGGAATTTCACCAGATTGTCCGCATCCGGTACCATGTTTCCGTTTTCGTCTACGATTGTGCACTCCACATAGGACAGGCTGCTGCCGTCTGCTGCCAGAACTGTCTTGTCTGCTTCTGCCTGAATCGTATACGGTGTGGAAGAAGTAGCCACGCGATCTGTTGCCACTACATTTCCATCCTTGTCATAGGCCTTCACTTCCAGAGTGCCAGCCTCATAAGGAACTTCCCAGGTCAGATGCAGCTTACCGGAATTGAGTTCTCCTTCATCCAGAACTGCACCGTTGCTTGTATAGCCGCCCGGGTTTGTATTGTCACCCCAGGTTTTATCATCCTGTGTTTTTTCTGATGTCTCATAGTATTTCTTGCCGTAGGCTGTCTCTTTTTCATCAAAGCTTTTCTTTCCAAGAGATTCTCCGTTTAAGAACAGCTCCGCGGACTGCTGGTTCGTGTTGACCCAGACCTCAACGGTCTCGCCCTCATGCCACTGATCCCAATTGGTCGGAAGGAGATGTACCATCGGTTCACTGATCCACTGGCTCTGATACAGATAGAAGGAATCCTTCGGAAAACCTGCCGTATCGATGGTACCAAAGGAGGATACACCTACCGGATAAACGCTGTATGGCGTGGGCTCGCCAAGGTAGTCGAATCCGGTCCAGATAAACTGACCGATAAAGCTCTTTCTGTCACGGTCTTTCTTCAGACCATATTCATTGGACATAGTCCAGGATGCAAAATCGTTATCATAATTGGAACCGCCGCGTTTGCCTGGTGTCTGGTTGATACCTGTATTGGTAAACTGCGGATCCAGATATACTCCTCTGGATGAGGTCTGAGAAGAAGACTCGGATTCAAAGAAAAAGGTCTTTGTTCCCGTTTCCAGCAACGTGCCGTCCCCGATGGAGAAACGGCTGATCAGTCCGTCAACGGATTTGGCTGTGTTATAGTTCAGGCCATATCCGTCAAGCACCTGATTTACCAGTCCCCAGGTAGCAGTAGCACCTGGAACGCTTCTCTCCTGGTCACCGCCCATCAGAACGTAACGTGTTCCGTCTGCTGCATCCACATCGCCAAGCAGTCTCACTGCCTCGGTATACTCATTCATTTTTGACGGGTTTACACCCAGAACATCATACTGGGATACATTATACCAGGATGGCTGTGTGCCGACGCCACGAACCTCATTGCCGATGGACCATGCAATGATGGAAGGCTCATTTTTATCGCGGTTTACCATTTCCTGGATCACCCAGTCACTCCAGGTATATTTTGCGCCTTCGTAATTTACGCCTGGTACAGGAAGGCTTGTATATCCGTTCGGTTTGAGACCACTCCAGTCGGATGGTACCTCCTGGAAGAAGAAATTACCGAAATCATAGCTTGCCTTCGCTCTTCCCCATCCGTCAAAGGCTTCCTCCACTACCAGGATACCCTTTCTTCTGCAGACCTCAATGGCCTGTTTGGATGGCGGACAGTGAGAGGTACGGTAAGCATTGACACCCATCTCCATCAGCTTGTCAAATTCACGCTCATATGCATCGGTAAAGCTTGCTGCACCCAGCGCACCGGAATCATGGTGAAGGTCAACACCCTGAATCTTGGTATATTCTCCATTTACATAGAGGCCGCCGCTTGCAGGATCGCTTGTGGTTTCCTGTACCTCTGCCCAGCGGAAGCCATATTCTGTCTCCTCTGTGTCAATTAACTGATAGCCGTCTGCGCTACCGTTGATTTCCTGATACAGATCTACTTTCACCGTATACAGATATGGAGTCCCCAGATTCCAGGGATACCACAGATTTACATTGGAGATTTCCACCGCATCCCTTCCGGTCAGAGACAGGGAAAATGCCGTAGACGGATTGATTGCTGTTTTCTCCGTTGTCTTATCTGCTACCTTTTTGCCATCGGCATCGTATACACTTACCTCCATATAGACATTGGAGTTGGTAGAATCACTGTAGCCCTCTGCCTGTACCTCCAGATGGGCTGTTTTGGAGTCTGTATAATCACTTTCCAGATCCGGCGTGGTCAGTGTAATGCCATTCCGGTTGAAATATGCCTGATTGTCGATCACCAGATGTACCGGACGGGTGATACCGCTTCCGGTGTACCAGCGTCCGGAAGGAGACATGTTCTGTACCTTTACCACCAGAACATTTTCCTGACCGTATTTGATCTTATTTGTGATATCCAGGGCAAATCCGGTATAACCGCTTGGATAGCTGCCTGCCACTTCGCCGTTTAAATATACCACACAGTTCTGGTAAACGCCTTCAAAATCAATGGAAATGGTTTTGCTGCCCTGCATGGAAGCCGGAACCGTAAAGCGCTTGCGATAGTAGGCAAGACCGCCCTGCAGGTATGCCTGAGAATCCACGGAACTGGAAACCTTCTCACCCTCGATGCTGAAATCATGGGGAACATCTACTGTTCTCCAGCCAAGATCATTGAAATCCTCCGCCACGATCTCTTCTGTCGTATAATCGCCGGCATCCTTGACACCTGCAGCTGCAAATCCGCCGTCAGCCACTTCCGGTGTTCTGGTTGCCAGGTAGAACTGCCAGTTTTCATCAAAATCCAAAGAGCCCAGCGCATCTTCCTCTACGTTCTGCACCAGTCCGGATGCATCCAGCACTTCCACCGTCATAACTGCTTCGTATTCTTTTTCCTCAACCGTCACCTTACCGGTTACTGTAAAGCTTTTGCCTGCTTCTTCCGTGCTGATGGCGGAAAGCTCCTCACTGTTCCACTCCACGTCAAACAGCGCGCTGGTGCCGTCTGTGTAAAGAACTGTTGCCTGGGCCGGAGCGGTAAATAAACTTCCAATCATCACTTTTTTCGTGATCTCCTGCACTTTGTCAACCGTCTTTGGACCGGCCTCTGCCTGTTTCCACAATTTCACATTATCCATGTCAATATACTGTCCGGTAACCGTACTGGAAATCACAATATCACAGGTTCCGTCCGCACCGACTTCAAAGGTGTCGGTTGTGTAAGTATTCCACTCATTCCAGACAGTCGGAGTCACTGCTACAGACTTATCTCCTGCTGTCAGAGTTGTCGTATGGGTACCCGGATCATTTCCGCCGGTTGCCTCTACTGAAGCCTTATAAATACCCGGTTCCAGACCTTCCACAGTCTGTGAACAGGTATACGTTTTCGTTACCGTTGTGTTCTTTTTACTGCATACCTCATACATTGTGGTGAGATTATTCGTCATCCACTCACTCGTAAACAAACGCCAGTAATAGTCCAGATCCTGGACATCACCGGTAAATGTCCATGCTGTCTGTCCGGACTCGAAGTCACCATTTGGAACGGCTACTTCGATAAATTCATCACTGTCCGCTGCAAGGACTGCTGTTCCCGCACTGACTGGAACCATGGTAAGTATCATGGCAAAAGCCAGCAGAAAGGACCAGAATTTTCTGATACGTCTGTGTTCTTTCTTCATATCCCTTTCATCTTCCTTTCTTTTGTCTGCCTGTTGGCAGAATTTTCTTTATCTTCTACAGCTTACCAGTTTCTTCCCTTTCTTTCCAGAATACATTCTATAGATTTTGTTTGCATTTTATAGAAGACAGAAAAAAACCTGTTCTCTTTCCTCAACAGAAAGGGAACAGGCCATCCGTTTTCTTCTCATCATCAGAATTCTTTTTTCTCCATGATTCTACAGGAAATCCGCCAGGATACGGCTGTCAGACCGATCACAAGAATGCAGATTACAAAAAGAATCGTTCCAATACCAAGTCCTCCAAATGCGTGAAACAGTTTCTCCACATCCAGGCCAAGTTTTTTTATGGCACGTCCTGTCAGCACAACCACCAGGAATAATCCGCCCACCATGCCTACCAGAATCGTCCGGGCCCTCTCGGCCCCGAATTTCAGCTGGATGGGAATCATGAAGGCTGCCATCAGAAAGGCAAGCAGCAGATATACCGGTGCGTAAACCACAAACTCACTGACATCCATTCCTGTTTTCTGGATGAGACCGATCAGCAGACACATCGCTCCGGAAACAAACCATGCTGCTGTTCCGATTCCGATGGAAAACAGGTATTTCTCTGACACATATCCCCGCCTGCTAAGCGGCAGTGTGAACAGAAAGGCGTTTCCATTGTCTATGTTATCGTAGCTTATGGTACTTAATGCAAGGTTACAGCACAGAAAAGTCAGATAAGCCAGCACAAATCCAGGATCCATATTCGTTACGATCAGCATCAGTCCGATCATGCCGAACAGGCCTATGGTTCTTTTCTGAGTAGCAAGCAGTTTGAAATCTTTGATCAACATTCCCTTCATAATCTGTCACCTCGAATCATCATCGTAATTACCTGGTCGATCGAACCTTTTTCCATAGCAGCTGCCGGATAATTCTCCATATAGAATCGTTTCTGGTCGGTCAGACAGCTGTATCCATAATCTTCCTTTTTACAGCGGAGAATATACTGTTTATCCAGACGCTTAAACTCCGGTTCCGTAAGCTTCAAAACTCCATATTCTCCAAGCAGCACATCCGTATCCTCATGCAGCAGGATCTGGCCTTCGTGAATCATGTACAGATCATCACACAAATTCTCCAGATCACTGGAAATATGGGAGCTGATCAGAATCGAACGTTCTCCGTCTTCCATATACTCGCGCATCAGATCCAGAAGTCCCTCCCTTGCCATCACATCCAGTCCCGCCGTCGGTTCATCCAGAATCAACAGTTTTGCCTGATGCGACATGGCGATCAGAAGCTTCAGCTTTGCTTTCATACCGGTTGAAAACTCTTTGATCTTTTTATTCTCCGGGATGTGAAAATCGCTGCACTTCTGGCGGAAATCATCGGCATCAAAATCCCGGTAAAGACTTTTCATGACTGGCACGAGATCGCTCACCGTCAGATAACCGGAAAATCCCGAATCTGCCAGAACCACTCCCGTTTTCTCCCGATCCTTTGCCGTAAGCTTTGCCGGATCCTTTCCAAGGATCCGGATCTTGCCTCCATCTCCCGCAATCAAGCCGAGAATACTCTTAAAAATCGTCGTCTTGCCCGCTCCATTCTGCCCGATCAGTCCGGTGATGCAGCCTTTTTGCACTTTTAAGGAACAATTCAGATGAAAATCTCCGTAATGTTTCTGAAATCCCATTAACTCCAGCAACGTTTCCTCCATGATAAATCCCCTCTCAATCCTCCAGAATAATGTGGAACAGCTCTGCGATCTCCTCTGTGGTCATACCGCAGCTGCGTCCCTTACGGATGGCTTCCTCCAGATCCGTCTCCACTTCTTTTCTCTTCTCCTCCATCAGAAGCGCCTGATTGATGCCGGACACAAAGCTTCCTTTCCCGTGTACGGTTACAACAAAGCCCTCCTGCTCCAGTGTATCGTATGCTTTCTTAACGGTCAGTGCACTGACCCGAAGCTCCTTTGCCAGCGTCCGCACGGACGGGAGCATCTCATCTTTCTTCAGCTCACCGCCCAGGATCCTTTCCTTTACCTGGCTGCAGATTTGTTCATAAATCGGCTGCATGGAAGAGTTGTTTATGATCAGCTTCATAGAATCCCTCCTGTGTATCTGCCCGGTACCTGTGGCAGTATACGATTTTACCTTCCAGGCGGGAAGGTACGATCTCCCGGAATATTATTCCCCTTCGATATAAACAGTATATAACAGTTCATAACTGTTGTCAACTGTTATATAGTGTTTATTTCAAAGTAATCAAAAAAGCTCCGGAACCGCCTTTCCGACCGGTTCCGGAGCTTTTCATTTCTGTCCTTTCACTTAACAGGCTTTCGTTTCCAGTTTCTAAAATCAGTTTTTAGAATCCGGAGCTTTTCTCTGCTGCAAACTGCAGAATCATCACTGCGTCATTTGTGTCAGCTTTTCCATCGCCATTTACATCAGCGCATGCTTTTGCGGTATCATCCAGTGTATCCATCTCTGCCGCATAGCGCAGAACGAATGCACTGTCGTTTGTGCCAATCTTGCCATCGGCATCCACATCACCATACAGACGCGCATCTGCAACTTTCCATGTCAGCGTCTTTACTGCCGCATCCACCGCAGACTGCACTGCATTTTCATTCTTCTCCACTGCTTTGGCATTTGCAAGAACCGCATCCAGTCCGTCGATGGTAGATGCAACGTATGCATCTTTATCTGCCTCAATCTCTTCTGCTTTTGCAATCATTGCCTCAAGTGCTGCCTTGTTGCCCTTCATCTGAAGGTTCACGACAGCATCGATCACTGCTGAATAAGCATCGGAGATTTCGCTGTCACTTCTGTCCTGGTTGGCGATCACATCTTCTGCTGCTGTGATGGCATCCTTCAGTACCTGTGTGGTGCTGTCGGTATACTTGCCGTTTAACAGATCCTTCGCAGCGTCAATCAGGCTTTCCAGTGAAGTAACGTCTGCTTTCTTTGCAAGTTTTGCCAGTTCCTCCAGCACATCATAAGCTGCACTGTTTACTTCCTCCTGAGAAGCATCCGCATTGGCAAGAACACCTTTTCCAATTTCCACTGCTGTCTTCAGATCCTGTGCATCGTTGCTGTAATTCTTTGCCTGTTCCAGAACTGCGCAAGCCGCCTTAATCGCTGTCTCAAGGTGCAGCTTCTGTACACCGTATTCCAGCTTGCCAAATGCACGGATCAGTTCTGCTTCTGCCGCATCCACCTCTGCCTGTGCTGCATTTTTGTCTGCCTGTACTTCTTTTGCTGCCGCCAGCGCTTCCTGCACTGCTGCCCAGCTGTCTGTTGTATATTCGGAAGCATCCAGAGCTTCAACCAGAGCGATAACACGGTCAAGACCTGTGCTTACCATCTCAATATCGCCTTCTTCTACATTGACCTCTTCCTGCATCAGAAGATTATCGGAGGAAGAACCTACATAAATGGTTCTGGCACCAGTTGCCACGGTCCATTTATCCTTTGTTCCGTCTGCGTTTACATTCAGTTCTGTCTGATTGCTGTTCCAGTAGGACAGAGAACGCTCGGAAACATGGATGGTCACTGTTCTTGTCTCACCCGGCTGAATATCTTTCACTTTCTCATAACCAGCCAGTGTGTATTTTGATGTCTGAATTCCTTCCGGAACCTGTGCCTCGCCAAGGTAAATCTGTGCAACTTCGCTTCCGGCAACATCACCTGTATTAGTTACTGTAAAGGTTACATCATAACCTGCATTTTCACCTTCTGCGTTGCTGCGGGTTACTTCCATGTCACCGTACTCGAAAGTGGTATAAGAAAGGCCGTAACCGAAGTCGAACTGAGGCTCGATACCCATCTCGTCAAACCACTTGTAACCTGTGTTGATACCTTCATCAAAGTAGGTGGTATTGGCTTTTCCGCCGCCAAAGCCCGGGAATCCGCCGCCTGGGAATCCGCCGCCCGGGAATCCATCGCCTGGAAATCCACCGCCTGGAAATCCACCGCCAGAACCCTGATTATCATCATCGCTGTCCTCTGCTTCATCAACCTTTTCATATCTATCCCACGCTTCATCGGAATAAGTAATGAGAGTGTCTGTATCTTTCTTCGGAATCGTAAATGCCAGTTTACCGCTGGGGTTCACTTCTCCGGTCAGCAGTTCTGCTGTCGCAACACCGCCGCGCTGTCCCGGATAGTACATCTCAAGTATAGCATCTGCTTCATCGATCCAGTCTTCCATAACAACGGCAGAATCGTTGTTCAGAACGACCGCTACTTTGTTGCCGTTTTCATGTGCTGCCTTTGCAACATCAAGGATCATATTCTGCTGGTAGTCATCCAGTTTCAGTGTTGTCTCTTCTCTGCTATCCTTTGGATCACTTACCTGTGCATAGGCAAAGACAACAACCGTATCATTGTTTTCTGCAGCCGCGATTGCATTGTCAATGTTTGCCTGTCTCTGGGAAGGCGTTACCCATGCAAGGCCAACCTGCATATCTTTTCCATCCACTGCACCTGCATTCTCTGATGCGACGCCGACCATATATCTCTTGCCTGCTTCCAGTGTCACGGTTGCGGTGGAAAGGTTTTCACCTGTCTCTGATGGAATAATACCGCTGTACCACTGAGTACCCTGGTTTACACTTGCGCCTGAACCGGAACCAATTGATTTTGTAGTTCCATCCTCTGCGATCTCGTAAATCGCCATGGCAGCTTTCGCACCGATGCTCTGTAAGATAATACTGTACTGTCCGTCTTCCGGTGCCTCCAGATAGGTTGTCCAGGTGTATGCCGGATTTGTCGTATAATCAAAAGCATTTCCGCCGGCTGCCTCATCATTTATATAGGTCTTGCTTGCTGTATTAAAGTCAATCACTTCATCTGTCGTGCAGTACTCCCCGATTGCGTGACCTTCCATTGCTGTTTCCGGAACGCTGTTGCTTACAAACTGTCCCTGATAGCTGCCGCCGGACTCTTCCGACTGACCGGTTCCATAAGTACGAATGACACCATTCTCATCACCGTCTTTTGAAGTATACAGATACTCTGCCGGGATAATGGTTCCGACCTTGTCGTTGTAAACCTGTCCTTCTACCTTGTCCTCTCCCACGATATCACAGAGTGCTTCATATGGGCTTGTCATAGCACGGATCGCACCATAAGAACGCTCGCCGCCGATACCAGGAATCAGTGTCATGCCGTTTACACCAACAACTGCAACGGTATTGTCACCGTCTGTATTTAACGGAAGGGTGTCGTTTTCATTTTTCAGGAGAACACCGCCTTCTTCCGCTACCTGCTGGGCCGCATCATTGCTGGAATCATACAGATCTTTCAGTGCCTGATTGTCCGTTCCCGGTTTGATCACTTCCGTACGTCCTGCTTCTTCTTTTGCATAGCCGTTTTCATCCACCTGAACCAGAGTCAGATAACCGCCCTTCGCATAGGAAGTCAGGACACGTCTCAGGCTCTTGTCAACCAGCTCATCCGCCTCTTCCTGAGTCAGCTCTCCGCTGTCCACCTTAGCCTGTGTCTTTGCCTGGCTGTTGTTGCTCAGGCTCGGCATCTCAATGTCAGTTCCCTTATCCAGGGTATACTCATGATTTCCGCCCCAGTCTGTGATGGTAAATCCATCATAGCCCCACATATCGTGCAGGATGTCTTCCTGCAGATAGGTGCTTGCAGAAGCCCAGGTGCCGAAGTATTTATTATAGGAAGACATAACGCCCAGAGCGTCACCGTCTTTAATTGAAGATTCAAAACCTGACAGATAAGTCTCATGCAGAGCCTGCTCAGAAACCTCCACATTCGTATTGCTTCCAGGATTCGCGTTCTGCGCAAATGCTCCGTAATGCTTCAGAACTGCGATGCCGCCGTTTTCCTGCATACCGCTTACCAGATCATCTGCCAGGCTTGACAGCAGATACGGATCCTCACCCATCTGATCCTTCGTTCTCTGGAACTGCGGGATTCTCTGGATATCCAGCTGTGCACTCAGCATCATACATCCGCCGATCGCCTGGTTCTCATTGCCTACTGCTTCGCCGTACAGCAGAGCCATCTCTTCATCCCAGGTTGCTGCCAGCATCTGCTCCTGCGGAGGGTTTGTGGTATCCTGTGTATAGAGCAGACCTGCAGGTCCATCGTACATTTTGATCATCGGCACGCCCAGCCTCGGCACACCATTCAGATATCCGGCATTTCCTTCCGTTTTACCGGTTCCGTTTCCGCCAAGGAAGGTATATTTTTCTTCTGTTGTCATAGTCCGGATCAGTGCTTCAACCTTCTCGTTGATTACCTCTTCATCGTCCAAAGGCTGAACCAGATCACTGGTGTAGACAGCCGGGAAGTGGATTTCCTCTCTCTGTTCTGCAGCATAAACAACCGGGCTTATGCTGGTTACATTAAAGCTGGCTGCAGCCATGATAACTGCCATTGCCATCGCCGTGATGCGGCCTCTTCTTCTCTTCATTTTTACCTCCATATTCATAACGAACACGGTTCTTTACGTAATAGATCCGTGTTCTCCGGAACACAGCCACGATGCATCCTTTTCCTGTATTTCCGAAGTTCAAATAAACTTATTCAGCTCCCACAAAAAACGTTTTTCGATGGTTTGATTTTAGCATGCAGGCTCAGCCCGTTCAACCGCCGTGTCGTGTGTGGTGCATTATAAGCGCAAACGTCAGCAGAATGTCGCAAACTCCACAAACAGCATAACCTTTTGACCCTGGTATCATACAATGAGCTGCCCGACAAATGAGCCTAACGTCGATTTTTGCGGGCCCCATAGACATAAAAATACATGCAAGCATGTATTTTATGTCCATTTGTCCCTTGGCTCATACAATTTGACATCGTACCCGAATCACGTTATAATATTAACAGAAATTGTATACGAAAACAGGATGGTATTGAACGTGAATATTGCAATATGTGACGACGAATACATTACAGCTGAATACTATTATGGTCAAATTGAACAACTGTTTAAAAATGCGGATGTTGCATGCCAGATAGACCTTTTCACAGACAGCGGAAAACTGCTGGCCGCTCTGTATGGTGAAAAGCGCTGGGATGTTTATTTTCTTGACATTGACATGCCTTTGATCAACGGCCTGGAACTGGGAAAAAAGATCCGTGAAGTCGATCCCGGCTCCTACCTCATCTACATATCCATACACCGTGAATGTGTTTATGATTCTCTGAAAGCGAAACCTTTCCGTTTTATTCCAAAGGATGAGTTCCAGTCACGCATCGGTTCCTGCATCTCTGATCTTCTGTCCGACTGCCGTTCCGAGACGGAAAGTGACTATGTCACGTTTGAAAACCGGACTGCCATATACCGGTACCGCATCACAGACATTCTTTATGTCCAGAGTATCGACAAATACATTTCTCTTTTTTTAAAAGAAGAAGGACAGACCGAATCGATCCGCTATAAAATGTCTGATATGGAAAAACTGCTTTTACCGCATGGATTTATCCGTATTCACAAAAGCTATCTGGTTAACTACCGCTGTATAAAAAGCATCCAGCCCACCTGTGTGATTCTGGATGACAAAAGACAGCTCCCGGTCAGCCGCTATCGGCTGGAGGAGATCAAAACAGAATTTCGGAGGCTGACCTTATGATAACCCTTAGTGTTTTTTATCATTTCCTGACAGTAGTTTCCCTTCTGACCGAAACCTTATTGGGCTATATTATGATGGGAAAGATCCTGACTCTCCGCCGTTTTCGGGGATGCTTTTTCTGCATCTCTGTTTTTTATGCTATACACGCGGCACTCCTTCTGGCAGAAGAATACCTCATCACGGCACAGATCGGAGATGCCTATCCGGTTTATCTGTGTCTGCACTGCTCTCTGTTTATTCTTTACAGCTTTCTTCTTTGTTCCGGAAGACCGGTGTTTAAGATTTTCCTTCCTCTGATCTATGTATCGGCGATCACTCTGTGCCGTTTTCCGGTAAGCCTGATTTTGCAGCTCATCCGTCCGTTCATATCAGACAATATTATGTTTTTTCTGCAGCACTTAGCCAATACGCTGGGATCCACTTCCCTGCTTCTTCTGCTGACTCTGTTCTTCCTGCATTACAGGCCGGATACCCAGCAGGATTATCCGTTTTCTTATTACATCGTTATGATCGCAACACCTCTTTTGAACATGATGTCCTTTACCCTGCTGAAAAACTATTATTCCTCTATCAGTGATGTCATTTACTGGATCGGAACCTTCTCGCTTCTGATCGAGCTTCTGAACTATTACATGATCTGGCAAAGCACAGGGGAATATGCCAAACGGATCCAATTCCAGCTGATCAGCCAGCAGAAAGATTATCAAAATCAGCACATGCAAGAACTGAACAGCATTGTGACAGAATATCATCATCTGAGACACGATACCAAAAATCACTTTGCATGTATGGATCGGCTTTTAAGCCAGAACAAATACGACAGTCTGAAGGAGTATTTTTACACCCTTTCCAAAGAGATCTATGCACTGGACAATCAGATCGAGACCGGAAACGAGATCGTCAACCAGGTGATCAATATAAAATACGCCACGGCTCACAAACTGAATATTCCCATGGATATCCGGATTGCCCTGCCGCATACGCTGAATCTTCCCGATCATCTTCTCTGTTCCCTGACTTCCAATCTTCTGGACAATGCGATTGAAGCATCCCAGAAAATTTCAGATCCGGAAATTATCATTGAAATGAAAATGGTAAAGAGTTATCTCTCTCTAACCATAAGAAACAGAATAGAGGAACAGATGCAGGAAAGCTCTCTGAATGTAAAAACCACCAAGCCGGACAAAAAACGGCACGGCCTTGGGCGCGAGATCATTCAGGACATTGTCCGCAGATACAATGGAATTTATACAAAAGAAGCGAAAAACGGATGGTATATGGCGAGTGTTATGCTGGAGCTTCCGGAATAGAATATTGACATTTATTACATAAAAATGGGGCTGTCATTCCAGCCCCATTTCTTTGTATGCTTTTGTATATTACAGAAGATTCGTGTAACCCATCAGGGACTCATCCACTGCCTTTGCTGCCTCTCTTCCCTCATGGATCGCCCAGACCACCAGAGACTGACCCCGGTGCATATCACCGGCTGTGAACACATTTTTCACCGAGGTCTGATATTTGTCAGGTTCCGTTGCCACGTTGGTGCGCGGTGTCAGGTCAACCTTGAAGGCATCTGTCACATATTTCTGGGAACCCAGGAAACCTGCGGCAATCAGCACCACATCCACCTCAACGGTCCACTCACTTCCCTCGATGGGTACCATCATCATGCGTCCCGTCTTTTCATCCTTCTGGCTCTGCAGCTTCACAAGGATGGCTTTGCACAGTTTTCCTTTGTCATCCGCGATAAATTCCTTCACCGTGGTCTGATAGATACGCGGATCATGGCCGAATACGGCAATGGCCTCCTGCTGGCCGTAATCCGTCTTGCAGACTCTCGGCCACTCCGGCCATGGATTATTTGCGGTCCGTTTATCCGGAGCCTTGGGCATCATTTCAAGCTGAAGCACCGATGCGGCGCCCAGACGGATGGAGGTTCCCACACAGTCGTTTCCTGTGTCACCACCGCCGATTACCATAACCTTCTTATCCTTGCACGGTATAAATTTTCGGTCTTCAAAGTTCGAATCGAGAAGGCTCTTTGTCACACCTTTCAGAAAATCCACTGCAAAATAAATTCCTTCTGCTTCCCGTCCCGGCACTTTGATGTCACGTGGATTGGATGCACCGCAGCAGAGTACCACACGGTCAAATTCCTTCAGAAGCTTTGAGGCTTTTATATCAACACCGACATTGACATTTGTCTTGAATACAACGCCTTCTTCCTCCATCAGTTTCACACGGCGGTCAATCACCTGCTTCTCCAGCTTCATATTCGGAATACCGTAACGCAGCAGTCCGCCGATGCGGTCACTGCGCTCAAACACAGTTACCTGATGTCCCCTGCGGTTCAGCTGCATGGCTGCCGCCAGACCGGAAGGCCCGCTTCCCACAACGGCAACCTTTTTGCCGGTCCGAACTTTTGGAATCTGCGGCTTCACAAGCCCCATCTCAAACGCATTTTCAATAATGGCACGCTCGTTTTCCTTTGTGGAAACCGGTTCCCCGTTTAAATTGCAGGTACATGCCGCCTCGCAGAGTGCCGGACACACTCTGGAGGTAAATTCCGGAAAGCAGTGGGTTTTCATCAGACGGCTGTAGGCCTGCTCCCAGTTTCCGGTATAGACCAGATCATTCCACTCCGGGCAGAGATTGTTTAACGGACATCCGGATGCCATCCCATTTATTATCTTGCCGTACTGGCAGAACGGAACGCCGCATGCCATACAGCGTGCTCCCTGAAGCTGCTGTTTCTCAAGCGGCAGAGGGATATGGAATTCGTTGAAATTTTTGATACGCGCAAGAGGTGCGATTTCTTCGCTGGTCTGTCTCTTATAGTCTAAAAATCCGGTCGGTTTTCCCATTTTTCTTCCCTCCTATCTTCCTTTATTTGCATAAAATGCTTCAATCTGTGCCTGTTCACTGCTCAAGCCTCTCTCTTCCATCTGAACGATCGCCATCATCATACGATTGTAATCATGTGGAATGATCTTCTTGAATTTCGGCAGGTATGTTTCAAAATGGTTCAGTATTTCTTTTCCCTTCGCGGAATTGGTGTAGGCTGTATGCTCTGCGATCATATCCTTCAGTTCCTGCACATCATACTTATTTCCAATCTTTTCCACAGAAACCATCTGTTTGTTGACTTTTGTATACAGATTATTATCCTCATCCAGTACATAGGCAACGCCGCCGCTCATTCCGGCTGCAAAGTTCTTGCCCACCTTACCGATGATCGCCACTCGTCCACCTGTCATGTACTCGCATCCGTGATCGCCCACACCTTCTACAACCGCTTTCGCACCGGAATTGCGGACACAGAAACGTTCTCCTGCCACACCATTGATATAGGCTTCCCCGCTGGTTGCACCGTACAGAGCAACATTTCCGATGATAATATTTTCATCCTCTTTGAATTTCACTCCCGTAGGCGGATAGACAATCAGCTTGCCGCCGGAGAGTCCTTTTCCAAAGTAGTCATTGCTGTCACCCACCAGCTCCAGGGTGAGACCTTTTGGTATAAATGCTCCAAAGCTCTGTCCGCCGGCGCCTTTACATTTTACTGTGTAAGTATCCGGTTCCAGGGTATCGCCATACCGTCTTGTGATCTCGGCACCAAACTGTGTACCAAAGGTACGGTCTGTATTGCTTACATCCACCTCGATGCTTCTCTTCTGTTTCCGGTCCAGAGAGGATTTCAGCTTTTTCATCAGGACGGTCTCATCCGCCGTCTTTTCCAGCTGGAAATCATAAACCTGTGCCGGGTCAAAGGTAACCTTCATGCCGGTTCCTGCATATGGATTGTCCAGAATGCGGCTCAGATCCACCTTGGAAGCATTTGCTTTGGAAGACTGTTCCTTCTTCTTCAGCATTTCGCTGTGGCCAACCATCTCATCCACGGTGCGGAATCCCAGTTTTGCCATGTACTCCCGCAGTTCCTGTGCGATAAAGCGCATGAAATTCTCCACATATTCCGGTTTTCCACGGAATCTCTTACGAAGCTCCGGATTCTGTGTCGCTACGCCCACCGGACAGGTATCCAGATTGCAGACGCGCATCATGACACAGCCCATGGTGATCAGCGGCGCTGTTGCAAAACCAAATTCCTCCGCTCCAAGCAATGCGGCAATGGCAACGTCACGACCGCTCATCAGCTTGCCATCCGTCTCAATACGCACTTTATTTCTCAGGCCATTCATGATCAGAGTCTGGTGTGTCTCAGCAAGGCCAAGCTCCCATGGGAGTCCGGCATTGTGAATGGAGCTTCTCGGCGCTGCACCGGTTCCGCCGTCGTAGCCGGAAATCAGCACAACCTGTGCACCTGCCTTTGCCACACCGGCCGCAACCGTTCCCACACCGGCTTCCGAAACCAGTTTAACGGAAATTCTCGCATTTTTATTTGCATTTTTCAAATCATAAATCAGCTGCGCCAGATCCTCAATGGAATAAATATCGTGATGAGGCGGCGGCGAAATCAGGCTCACTCCAGGTGTGGAATGTCTCGTCTTTGCAATCCACGGGTAAACCTTTCCTCCCGGAAGATGACCGCCTTCACCTGGTTTTGCTCCCTGAGCCATTTTGATTTGGATTTCCTGTGCACTGACCAGATACTTGGAGGTAACACCGAATCGTCCGGAGGCCACCTGTTTAATGGCAGAGCAGCGGTTTCTGTTTGGATCCGTCACAATCATACGCTCCAGATCCTCTCCGCCTTCTCCACTGTTTGACTTGCCGTGCAGGCGGTTCATGGCGATTGCCAGTGTCTCATGTGCCTCTTGTGATATGGAACCATAGGACATGGCACCCGTTTTAAATCTGGTCACAATGGAATCCACGCTTTCCACTTCTTCAATCGGAACACCCTTTTCCGGATAATTAAAATCCATCAGACTGCGCAGATAACCGGTCTCCTCTTTGTCCACCAGCTCCGTGTACTGCTTGAACATCTTGTAGTCTCCTCTCCAGGTGGACTGCTGAAGCAGATGGATTGTCTGCGGATTATAACGATGGTGCTCCCCTGCACTGCGCATTTTGTGACGGCCGATACTGTAAAGAGTCTCATCCACCTCAAGTCCCAGCGGGTCGAAGGCGCTGGAATGCAGTCTGTCAGTCTCCTCCGCAATATCCTTCATGGTGATACCGCCCACGCGGCTTACGGTATTGGTAAAATACTTATCTATCACATCTTTGTCAATACCGATGGCTTCGAAAATCTGAGAGCCCTGGTAAGACTGAATGGTGGAGATACCCATCTTGGATGCGATCTTGACAATACCGCTCAAAACGGCTTTATTGTAATCCTCAACGGCTGCATAATAATCCTTATCCAGCATTTTGCTGTCGATCAGCTGATGGATCGTATCCAGTGCCAGATACGGATTGATGGCACTTGCGCCGTAACCAAGCAGGGTTGCAAAATGATGCACTTCTCTTGGCTCGCCGGATTCCAGCACGATGGCCAGAGAGGTTCTCTTTTTCGTCTTGACCAGATGCTGGTGAACTGCGGAAACGGCCAGCAGAGACGGAATCGGAACTCTGTTCTCATCCACACCCCGGTCCGTAAGAATCAGGATATTGGCACCTTCCCTGTGTGCTCTGTCCACTTCCACAAACAAATATTCAATGGCCTTTTCCAGGCTTGTGTTTTTATAATAAGTAATGGGAACCTCTGCAACTTTAAAGCCTTCCACATCCAGATTCTTGATTTTCAGCATATCTGTGTTGGTCAGAATCGGATTGTCAATCTTCAGCACCTGACAGTTCTGCGCTTCCTCCTGCAGAAGATTTCCATCTTCGCCGATGTAAACCGTAGTGGAGGTAACCACTTCTTCACGGATCGCATCAATGGGCGGATTGGTAACCTGGGCAAAAAGCTGTTTAAAGTAGTTAAACAACGGGGTATGACTGTCTGACAGTACGGCAAGAGGGGTATCAATACCCATGGAAGCAATGCCCTCGGAACCATTTTTCGCCATATTTAATATAGAAGTGCGATACTCTTCATAAGTATAACCAAATGCCTTCTGAAGCTTCGCCCTCTCCTCATCGCTGTATTCTTCCACACGCTTGTTTGGAATTTTCAGATCGGACAGATTGACCAGGTAACGGTCCAGCCACTCACCATACGGCTGCTTTGACGCATAGCTTTCTTTCAGCTCATCATCGTCGATCACACGTCCCTTCACCGTATCTACCAGCAGCATTTTCCCGGGATGCAGTCTCTCTTTCAGTACAATCTTTGTGGGGTCGATGTCCAGGACACCAACCTCTGAGGACAGGATCAGATACCCGTCGTCTGTAATATAATAGCGGGAAGGACGCAGACCATTTCGGTCAAGCACAGCCCCCACCAGATCGCCGTCACTGAACAGAATGGAAGCCGGACCATCCCACGGCTCCATCATCGTTGCATGATACTGATAAAAATCCTTTTTGCTCTGGCTCATGGTCTTGTTGTTTGCCCATGGCTCCGGAATGGTGATCATCACAGCAAGCGGAAGATCCATACCGCTCATCACAAGGAATTCCAGCGTGTTATCCAGCATCGCAGAATCAGAACCTGCGGTGTTGACTACCGGAAGCACCTTGTGCAGCTCACCTTTAAAGTGATCGGAAAACATAGTCTCTTCACGGGCAAGCATCTTGTCTGCATTGCCCCGAATGGTATTGATCTCTCCATTATGGACAATAAAACGGTTTGGATGTGCTCTCTCCCAGCTGGGATTGGTATTGGTACTGAAACGGGAATGCACAATGGCGATTGCCGATTCATAATCCGGATTCTGCAGATCACCGAAGAAGGTGCGAAGCTGTCCTACCAGGAACATACCTTTATATACAATGGTTCTGCTGGAGAGAGAAACCACGTAAGAATTATCATTACTCTGTTCAAATACACGGCGTACAACATACAGACGGCGATCAAAATCAATGCCCTTTGCCAGGTGCTTTGGTTTTGCTACAAACCCCTGCATGATACATGGCATACATTCCAGCGCTTTATGTCCGAGAACCTCCGGTACAACCGGAACCTCTCTCCAGCCAAGGAACTGAAGCCCCTCTTTTTTTACAATAATTTCAAACATCTTCTTGGCCTGATTCTTCTTCAGCTCATCCTGCGGGAAGAAAAACATACCGACACCATATTCTCTCTCGGAACCTAAAAAGATGCCGAGGGACTCACAGGCTTTGGAGAAGAATTTGTGTGAAATCTGAAGCATGATTCCTACACCATCACCTGTTTTTCCTTCGGCATCTTTGCCAGCTCTATGTTCAAGATTTTCTACTATTTTCAGTGCATTCTCGACGGTTCCGTGAGATTTGATACCCTTAATATTTACAACTGCTCCTATACCACAGTTATCATGTTCAAATTCCGGCTGATACAGCCCTGGAACTGGAACGGGTTCGTTCAATTTCGCTGTACTCATACGTCTTTATCCTTTCTTCAATTTTTCTAAAGCTTGCTTTACTATACACCTATTTTTCTCATCTGTAAAGACCTTTTTTTCTTTTAATTGTCAGATAATTCGATAATTTCGTATATCATGTATTATTTTCAGTTATTTATCCTTTTATCCTTTTAATTTTCCCTGTCTTTGTCATCATTTCGAAACGATTTGTTTTATAATAACCCTCAGGCAGCTCTGTTTCTCCTCAAATGCCTGCCCCCAGCAAGATAGCCGTCAGATTGGATGCTGCATGAAACAGAATGGGCATTTTCAGCGTACCATAATGGCGGTACAGCAGAATCAGAACGATCCCCATGGGAAATGCAAACAACACCTGCAGCAAATTCCCATGATATGCGGCAAACAGAGCCGCTCCGAGAAGGACGGCTGTTGCTCCTGGCAGGTACCGTTCCAGCCTTCGGTATACCAGCCCTCTGAAAACAAGTTCTTCCGTCACAGGAACGATCAATCCCATGCCAAGAATCTGGAAAACCATCCTGCCGGAGAGCAGCTCCTCCTGTGTCTGGTTGGAGATGCCATATTCTGCAGCAAGCGCAGAAAGAATGCTGCTAAACAGCAGATTCAGCGCAGCTGCGGCCGCCACAGTCAGGAGGGCAGCATACCAGGTTATTTTTTTTGTGTTTCGGCTCCAGAGCCTTTCATCCTCACGATACCATGCATAAAACAAAGGCATCGTCAGAAGAGAAGCCAACATGGTTCGAAACGCAGCATCCATACCGCCAAACAGTGCCGTACACTGAAGAGCCAGAAAATGGATCAGAATCGGCAGCAAAACATCTATGATTTTATATCCCATACGCTCACCTCTTACGAATGGAAACATCATAGCACAATTTGTGCTCCTTCACAATCCCGGATCATAGATTTTCGAAAGATATTCTAAGCCTTCGGTATCGCAATTCTGACGGTTTCACTTATTTTTGAACCGTTTTTCCGTTCTTCCTGCCATAATCCATACCCACAGGACAAACACAGACATACACAAAAACAATCCGATCCTGGTCCATCGCATGGTTTCTCCGGCTTTTCCTGAATCCTTCTTTTCCGAATCTGTTCTTTCTGCATCGTTCTCTTTCATAAGGTCTGTTACCGTATTCTGATTTCTCTTATCTTCGCTGTTTTTCTGTTGCTCTTCTTTTGTCCCACTTTTTTCTTCAAAATCACCGGATCTTTCTTTCTGCATCAGCTCCTGTTCCAGTTCTTCTCCTGACAAATACCTGATTTCTTTATTTCCGACCAGGTCTGCGACTTCCAGATGCCATCTGGTATTTTTCGCAAAGGAAAGGTTCAGTTCACAGTTTTCGTCTGTCACCTCCTGTACCAGTCTGCCGTTCCGGTATACAAAGATTTTTTCAAATTGTACATTATCCTCACAGGATACTGCAATTTTGATCCGGTTTTTCTTCCTCTCCAAAGGCTCAATCAGGCAAACCGGAGGTGTCCGGTCAATGGTAAAGGCAATATTCTGCTTTTGTGTTTCACTGTCCCCCTGATTCCCGGCATCATCCCGGGCTGAAAAGATCAGGCGGTAACTCCCCTCTCTCTGAAAGGTCTCGCCCCGGATCCGGTAACGATATTCCACCATCCCGTCCGCAAGCTTCCTGCACTCCGTCTGATAATCCACACCCTCCTTCAGAACCGCAACTTCTCCGCTTCGGCAGCAAAGAACCCGGCAGTCCGTAATCTCCCCTGTCTCCCTGGCAAGAAAGACCATATCGCCTCCTTCCCTGAAACATCCTGCCGCAAGATAGCGTTTTGTTTCCTCATCTGCAAAAAACAGCGGCCCCTTCTGATTCACGGAAAAGTGTATCTCCTGTCTGGTACAGTTACCGGTCCGATCCGATGCAGACAGCTTCAGGACATACCGTCCATCGGCAAGCTTCTCTCCGGAAGCATCCTGACTTCCAAAACTCAGCACATTTTCTTCTGCCTGGGCAGGCAGGGAGATCCTTTTTTCTGTCACCTTATCTTCCTTCTCCTGCCAAAGGATCCGGTACAGCTTCATACTGCTCTTTTTTATCCCTGCCGTCCGGTCTTTTGCTGCAGCACAGACACGAAACTCTCCGGTAAGGCTTCCGCCTTCGCTCACACCGGATAGGTTGAACACAGGAGCAGTATGATCGATCACTGCTTTTCCTGCCGCCCTGTATGCAGTGTTTCCTGCCTGATCTTTCAGGCACACATACGGATACCAGATACCTTCCTCCATAATCCGGATACTCTCCGAAGCGATCCAGCCTTCCTCCTGCCCTTTCAGCTTTTCTTCACTCATCGGTTCTTTCGAAAGATACCATGCAATCTGTGTTTCACCGGGAAAATCATCTTTTACATCCTCCACACTGCACTGACAGGACTGACTGGTCTCATACTGCAGACGTTTTTTTCCCTCCAGAAACACCTCCCCTTCCGGAGGCTTCCCGTCTGTCTCAAAGGCTATGGCAAGCTCACCGGATTTCGCCAGCAGCCCACCTTTCTTCCCGCGCTTTTCCATACAGAATCTCCAGATTCCGCTTCCATCCAGAACCTCTGACTCCATCGTCTGATTATAGCCGCTTCCTTTCATGGGCTCCGCCTGAAGTACCGTCCCCCGTGTCACCCGATACGTTCTTCTCCTGGCATCCCAGAAAAAACTGCCTCTCTTTGCCGTAATCCGAAGCTTCTCCATATCCGGAACTCCCTCGGTGAGGGTAATATTTCCCTTTCTTGTATAGCGTGTATCCTCCGGCGCATAACAGTAATTTGCCTTTTTTCCCACAGCTCCTGCTTCTTTTAACGTGATTGCTTCCCGATAACAAAGAGAAACCCCATCCTGGAACATGGGACTGTCCTTTTGTACCACATTTTCATCCACTATAAGTTCAGGCAGAGAAAATCCTTTTGGCATTTCCCCGGTTGCTGATCCGTTTTTCATAAAACCGGTCACAGTAACCGGCTGCTTTCCTTCCTCAAAAATCAAACCGTCCGCACCGGCTCCTGAACCGTATGGTTTTCTGGCATCCATGATCCATACTGTCAGCGTTTTGGGCACAATTTCCACCCGTGTCTCCATGGCTTCCCGGCTGCACTCCAATCTGTAATCGTCCGCATCCGGTCCGACGAGCCCATACTCCACATCCACTTTCCAGATTCCTGTGTCGCTGTTTCTTGCATACCCGCACACCTCCAGGCTGACCCTGTCATCATCCGGCTTTCCTCCTTCCCAGAAAACCTCAGGTACAAGTTCCACACTCCGGGAATCATCGTACACCTTCTTTCCATCTTCACTTGCCACCCGCACAGAAGAAACAATCACCTTTTTCTTCTCTCTTTGTGCTCCATGCACCAAAAGCATGCCATCCGCCCACTGCCCGGCCTGCTGCTCTTTTAGGCTGTACTTTTCTGTCCATCCCGGTACATCCCACAGAAAAGCAACAAAAAACAGGATCACAGCTGCAAACCATCTGATTTTTCTTTTCTCCATAGACATCCCCTTTCTCATCTTCTGCCTTATTCCTGCTGTCCTCTCTCCTGCAAAATTCAGTCCTTTTCATCCTGTAGCTCCAGCGCGTTATCCTCCTCCAGAAGCACTATTTTTTCCTGCAGTCTTCTGCACCATGTTTGACCGGCCGCCTCTTCCAGACTTCTTTTTTGAAGCTTCCGTTCCTTTTCCTTTAAAAGGAAAATCTGATGCTTCCATTGGGCAGATGTGATTCCAGCCTCCAGGAAATGCTCTTTTTCCATACAGAGGAAACCTGCTGTTTCATTCCAGAAACAAAGTTCCTCCAGAAGAGGACTCTCCTCTTTAGACGATTCCAAAAGCAGCGCGTTGTTTTTATCCCAAAAACTGAGGTAATCCTCCACTCCAGGTTCTTTTCCACCTGCAGCCTGCTCAGAAATATTCCAGATCAGGTAAAAGATCCCGGCATACCGTCTTTCCCTGCTGTCAGACGCATCCCCATCTGCGTCCTGCTCCCCGGCAAGTTTTTCAAACCACGAAGCCGCGTACCGTCTCCCCCCTTCCTCCGAATAGGAAAACCAGTACGCAAGTCCAAGCCGGTATACAAAATGATCGTAAGCCTCTCTTTTCTGCTGGAAGGCCGTCCCCGTATGGCGCAGCAGCAGAGACAGCTCCTGATGCTCGATCCGATCCAGCTTTCCGTCCTCCAGAATAAAATTTAAAAACTGCTGATAACCTTCTTCCCGATCGGGAAATAAGAAAATTGCTGATTTGTAATCTGATATGTTTCTCTGACTTAAATAATACCGGTACGCTTCCTCCCGCCTCTGCCCTTCCTCACGGGAAATACGTACTCCTCCAAGCCCAAGCACTGCCACAGCTGTGAAACAGCACAGAAGGCAGAGTCTGCTCTTTCTGTTCAGCACCTGGCGAAAGGCCGCCTCTGCATCCCGACAGTTCTGAAACCGGTTTGCTTTTTCCCTGGCTGTGCATTTCGCCAGCACACGGCGCATGGCAGATCCGAAGTGAACTGTCCCCTTCTCTGTGCCGCCGGACATCCAGAGCAGTGTCCGGCCCAGGCAATACAGATCCGTCCGTTCATCCACAACTCCCTTTGCTTCCTGCTGCTCCGGAGCCATAAATCCAGGTGTCCCCGCAATCCGTCCGCCTTTTTCTGCCACCCACGCACTGTCGGGATCGATCAGCTTCAGATGTCCCTTTTCTGTCAGAATAATATTCGATGGTTTTAAATCCTGATAAATGATGGGCGGTGTCCGGCTATGCAGATAATCAAGGATCTCACATAACTCCATGCCCCATCTGGCTGCCTGGGTTTCCGGAAGAGCTCCGTATTTTTTGCGATACGCCAGAGAACAGGAACGCAGATCCTCTCCTGCTATGTATTCCATAATACAGCAGCTCTCCTGACCGTTTCGCAAAAGATCATAAATTTTCGCCAGTCCCGGATGTTCCAAACCGGCCCAGAGTCTGAGACCGGCAAGTTTCTTCGCCGTATCCGGGATATGCTTTGCCACACGCAGCTCTCCTGTGGCCTGGTAAAGTACCAGCCAGACCGGCCCGCTGCTGCCCTCCCCCAGACACCGGACGCTCTCATAGCCATGCTGCCTCAGAAGCGCCAGCATGGCAGAGGAGTCCCTCTTTTCCTGATCTGCTGCAAGGTTCGAACATTCCATGCACACAGAGTCCAGATTCTCCTTTTCACATACCATCCGAAGCCATTCACCGCCTTCCTGCAAACAGGATAGCATTGAAAATCACGGTATTCAATTAAAGGAATCTGAATATTTTATAAACATTATATATCGTCTCATATTGTTTTTATTTCCATCCATATACATTTCCTCTTGCCATTTCCACATGAAGATATTCTTCTTCCATTGCCTCCGCGGCAACATTCAGCTGAAAACAGAGAGATTTCTCCAGTTTTTCCCACTCCCTGGGAACTCTCACGGAAACCGCAAAAATTACCCGCTCTCCTTCCCGGACCGGCTCCTGATAATAAAAATATCCATCCTCTTTCTGGTAGTACCAGATGCTGTCTGTCTCCATGTTTTCCAGCAAATCCTCCTGCTGAGCACCTGTGATACCACAGGCCAGTAATTTTACACGCAGCCAGGCGGTACCTGACCCTTTTTTTACCGTGATCTCCGTTTTTTTCTGTACCGTTTCGCCGGGCATTACATACTGTATTTCTTTCCCTTCCCCACTTTTTTCCCGGCTTTTCCTTTCTTCCTTTCCAGGTATCCTGATTCCATTTTCCAGACTTCCCTCTTCATCCTTCAGTGAAATATGTACCCTCCCATTCATCGCCGCACTTTTTACCCGGCTTCCCATGGCATGTCCCAGACACAAAATAACTGCAGCTGCCACAACCCATAAGAAAACGCCAAATTGATGCAGTACTTTTTGTCTCCTTTGTTTTTTCCACCTGGTCATTCCATTCCTCCCGCTTGTAGAATTATCGAAACGATTATAGAAATTCTATGCGCCATGGAACGGCAAAATACCATTTTTCCCAAAAAATCACTGCACTTTCGACCGCAAAATACGACAACTTATGTGCACAATAAAACCGGCGCAACACCTGGTTACGCCGGTTTTATTGTGCATATTCTTTTTTCTTACACAGGAAATTCCTCTGTTATGACCTGTTTTCTTTCTGCATGCTTCCAGAAGTTTTTTACATCCTCTCCGGTGACTCAAAGCCCAGCACATGGATACAGTTCTCCAAGACATCTCTTGTCAGCATCAGAAGGGCCAGATAGCCTTTCTTCCTCTCCTCATCCTCTTCTGAGAGGATCTTCACTTCGTGATAGAAACGGTTGAACTCATTTGCCAGCTCATAAATATAAGAACAGATCTTATGAGGTGCTATCTCTTCGAAGGCGTTCTCCATCACTGCGTTAAATCTGGACACTGCAAGCATCAGTGCCTTTTCGCTGCCACTGACCGGTGCATGAATCCGGATCTGCTCCAGGCTGCCGCCCTCTGCCGTATAGCGGGCAAGAATCGATTTGATACGTACAATGGTATACAGGATATAAGGACCTGTGTTTCCCTCAAAAGAAGTAAAGCGATCCACATCAAATACATAATCCTTGGATGCCTGGTTGGACAGATCTCCATATTTGATAGCAGAAAGTCCCACGATCTGTGCCGTCTTTCTGGCTTCCTCCGGGTCAGCCTCATGGTTTTCCATGATTTTCTGATACATTTCTTCATTAATCTCATTGATCAGATTTTCCAGACGCATAACACCGCCATCACGTGTCTTAAAGGGTTTTCCATCCTTTCCGTTCATCGTACCAAAGCCCAGAAAAGTCAGTTTCGTATCCTCATCCACGAGTTTTGCCTTCTTTGCACAGCGGAAGCACTGAATAAAATGAAGCTCCTGGCGTTTATCCACCACGTAAAGAATCTCATCCGGATGATACAGCTTCATACGCTCAATGATCGTTGCCAGATCTGTAGTATTGTAGAGAGAAGCTCCATCCGATTTCAGAATCATGCATGGTGGAATTTCCTTTGTATCCGTCTCCTCTTTTACATCCACTACCAGAGCGCCATCATCCACATAGGCGTATCCGTTTTTCTTCAGATACTCTACCATCTCCGGAATATAGGGCTGTGCATCCGACTCCCCTTTCCACAGGTCAAAAGAAACATCCAGGCGCTGATAATTTCGTTTCAGATCGGTAACCGATACGTCCAGAATATGTTTCAAAATTCCCTGATAGCCTCTGTGTCCGTGCTGCAGCAGATAGGTCGCCTGCATGGCAGCCTCTTTGTAGGTCTCATCCTGTTTGGATTTTGCACTGGCCGTAGGATAAATCTCCTCCAGTTCACTGATGGTAAACGGCGGCTCCTCCGGATACGCCCCGGTATAAGTCTCATCAAAATATACCAGATCCGGTTTTCTTTCATGAAGCTCTGTGATGATCAGTCCCATCTGCAGACCCCAGTCTCCCAGATGCACATCGCCGATCATCTCATGGCCAAGAAAACGTCCCATGCGTTTGATGCTCTCACCAATGATGGCAGAACGCAGATGCCCCACATGAAGAGGCTTTGCCACGTTTGGTCCGCCATAATCCAGGATGATCCGTCTTGGATGCTCTGCTTTTTCTATGGAAAGATTCTCATCTGCCTGCATATCCCTCAAATAACCGGCCAGATATTCCCCGGACAGTTTCAGATTGATAAAACCTGGATTCACCGCCTGAACATCTTCGAAAACACGGTTATCCGTCAGCTTCGCCACAACATCGTTTGCAATCATGATCGGCGCTTTTTTGTAGGTTTTGGCTGCCGCAAGGGCGCCGTTGCACTGATATTCACATAAATCAGGACGATTTGAGAGCGTTACCCTGGCAAAATCTGCGCTGTATCCCGCCTCTGTAAATGCCTGTATCATTTCTTCCGAAATGAGATCTAATATCTTTTTCATATCGTATTCCTTTCTCTTTCCCGGGCAAATTCCCCGAAACTGGACTGAAATCTATTATAATGGCTGTGAACCGGTTTGTAAAGAATAATCAGAACAGAAACCGGACGCTTCGAAACGGGAATCAAAGTTGCCTTTCCTTTCAAAAAGTGCTACCATAAGAATATCTGTTACATCGCCGGGACTTCGCAGGTGGTCTGCAAAACAGCGCACACTCCCTCCCGGTACCGGATATCTCACACAAACAGGAGGCTTTCTCATGAAACCAATGGAAGAATTTTATGAAAAACAGGCAGCGGAACTGATCAAAAATCTGCACCGCCGCAATATGGATGCCTTTTACTGTCCGGACTGTGCATCGGCAGTTGATAAGGCAATGTCACTCATCGAAAAAGGTTCCACCGTATCCTTTGGCGGCTCCATGACTCTGTCCGAATGCGGTATGATGGATGCGCTCCGGAATGCCGATCTGCAGCTTATTGACCGCTCCTGTGCCAAATCACCGGAAGAAACCGCAGGCATTTACCACAAAGCCCTGGATGCGGATTACTATCTGATGAGCAGCAATGCCATCACACTGGACGGACAACTTGTGAACGTTGACGGCAACGGAAACCGTGTGGCCGCACTGATTTACGGACCGTCACATGTCATCGTAATGGCTGGCATGAACAAGGTGGTAAAGGATGTTGAGAGCGCTTTCAAACGCATTCACACGCTGACTGCGCCCACCAATGCCATGCGCCTCTCTCTGAAAACACCCTGCCAGGCATCCGGTGTCTGTCTGGACTGTACCTCCCCGGACTGCATCTGTGCACAGAGTGTGATCACACGCTACAGCCGCACAAAGGGACGCATCACCGTTATTCTGATCGGTGAAACACTGGGCTATTGATACCAGATTACTCATATTCCACTTCAAGCAGGATCAGGCCCTTTGCCGGTGCCGTGAATCCTGCTTTTTCTCTGTCCTTCGCTTCCAGGATTTCCTTTACCGACTCCGGCGTTCTCCTGCCTTCTCCCACTTCCAGCAAAGTTCCGGTGAGAATCCGTATCATGTGCTGCAAAAAACCATCGCCGTGGTAATGAATCACGATTTCTCCTTGCTTTTCTTCTATCCGTATCCCGTAGATTCTGCGTACGGTTGATTTCTTCATCCGTTTGTTTCCACAGAAGCTTTTAAAATCATGTTCACCCACCAGATATTCTGCCGCCTTTTGCATGGCAGCAATATCCGGTATCTTTCCCCATTCATAAATATATTTCCGTTCAAATACATGTTTGCAGGTGCCGGTACCGACCCGGTAAGCATATATTTTTCCTGTAGCACAAAGACGGCTGTGAAAACGCCTGTCTGCCTCCTCAACAGAAAGAATCCCGATATCCTCCGGCAGATAACGATTCAGGTATTCCCTCAGTTCCTCACAGGATGTCTGCTTTTTCAGATGTACGTTGGCAACCTGACCGGCTGCGTGGACACCTGCATCCGTCCGGCCTGCTCCCTGTATCTCCACCGGACTTCCCTCAAAACGTGATAAAACTGCTTCGATCTTTCCCTGAATGGTGTTACCGGTTCGTTCCTGTCTCTGCCATCCTTCATAGCGGCTTCCGTCATACTGTATCAACAATTTATAATTCACGGTATTGATTCCTTTCTCTGCTGTTTCTGTCCGTTCGTTGTGACTGTTTTATTTTGATTCGCGGTGTATATTCTGTTCCTTCCTGCATATACTGTTCCTATTTCCAGAAAAGGAGTGTTCCTATGAAATCAGAAAACAATAAAAAAATCATAGATTCCTGCGATTATCTTGGCCAGGCTACTTCTGCCACGGACTGCACGGGTTTGATCCCCGCTGCTCCCCTCACACCGGAGGAGCTTGACTCCTATGAGGCTCTTTATCCCTTTCTACCTTCCACTCCGTCATCTTCTCCGGACAAAGAAGGGCAATAAACCACCAGACGTCTGCTTTTTCATGCAATTTCAGTCACATTTAGCCTGGTTTTTCACAAAATATACGGTCAGTTTTCAAAATCCGCAACAATTCAAGGGGGTACTCATTCACATTCCGCCGGATTCGTTCAAAATCTATTCACGATTTTTTCACATTCCCAACACATGGACTTCACAATTATCTTTTATAGTAATAACTGTCAAAGCAAGAAACACTTTAGACAATTTTTCTTTTTCATAACTCCCTCTTATTTTAAATATTCAAGGAATACCGGAAGACGGTGTTCCTTGTTTATTTTTGTAACAGGCATGTTACTGTTTCACAAAACGATCTGTTCTTTTTCCGTATCCGTACTAGTACACTTTCACATCCGGCAGCTCTTTTGTCAGTTCTTTTTTCAGCAGCTTCAGTGCATCGTCGTCTGTTATCGTTTTGTCGGTATTCATCGCATTCAGGATCAGACTCAGGTTGTCATGAATCACCCCGTCCGCCGGTGTCAATGCCCGTGTCTTCATATTCGGAATGATTTTTTCCATAAAAGATATGCCAACATCCTGATCACCGAACCATTTGCTTTTATAGCTTTTCAGCCCGGGATCTTCCTCATAGGGCTGTTTTGCTGTCGTCATCAGCCCGATGCTGTTTAATGCACGGGCACCTTCCGTGGACAGCGTCGCAAATTTCAAAAATTCCCAGGCCAGCCGCTTATCGCGGCAGGTTTTTGTAATTCCCATGGCCGTACCGCCCCAGTTGGCATTTCCTTCCGGCGCACTCATCAGTCCCCAGCGCCCGGTTTTTTCCCCTTCCGGGTCATGAGATTCAATGGTAAATTTCACAGACCAGGTAGCACAGGCAGTAAAAATATGCTCATCGCCCGCCATCGCTGCATTCCAGGCCGGAGTCCAGGCAATCAGATTATCTGCAATGTGCTCATCCCGGAAACGGCAGGTAAGCCTCAGAGAGCGTCCAAAGGTACGCTCCACATCGATCTCATTGTCATTGACCCATGCCGACTGCTCCTGTTCCTGGGTAAACTGACGCATATCCCCAAGGGAAAAGCACATGTAAACCTTCCCGTCACTTTTTTCATAGACTTCTTTTCCCTTTTCGATAAAGCTCTCCCAGTCCGGCATCATACACTCCAGCTCCTCCGGATCATCCGTTCCCAGATATTCCTTTGCCAGATCCCTCCGATAGGCAAGCCCGGCGGGCGAGAGCGACTGTTCGATCCCACAGACGTTCCCTTTCGTATTCACAAGGTGAGGATGTAAATACTCATATACCTGGGAAATATCGAAGCAATAAGGTTCCTGTTCCAGAGGCTCCCACATATCCAGCTCAAAGACCTCTCCTCTGGAATCGATCACAGACCATGCAATATCCGGCAGCTCACTTCCAACGATCAGTGCGGTCTCGTATTTCTGAGGCAGATCCTTGTGCTCCACTCTGGTACATTCAAAAGTTACATTTGGGTATTTCTTCTGAAAAGCCTCTGTAATCGTCTTATAATAATCATCGTCCCAGCTCCACATACTCAGGGTTCCTGTATAATCACGCGGCAGCGGCTGGTCAAAAGGCACCTCCTGCTGTTTTATTTCCGTCTCCTTCTGTTTCTTTGCTCTGTTCTCCATATCAGACCGGCTGCTGCAGCCAATGACCATACCAGAAAACAACAGCAGTATGCATACCCGTCCTGTCATCTTTTTCACGGCAGTGTCTCCTCCTCTGCATCCTGATTTCTATTCTCACTGTGTTCTGTCCCGTTTTCCATGGCATCCGTTTGCGTTTTTAGCGGAAGCACCAGAGTAATGCATGTTCCGGTTCCTTCCCGACTTTCCATCTCCATGCCATAACCCTGACCATACAGATAGTGAATCCGGTCACGGACATTACTGACGCCGATGTGTCTGCGCGCTTTGTTTTCTGATGCCATCTCCTCACCGCGGTAAAACTGCTCCACACGCTCTCCCGGAATTCCAACACCGTTATCGCGAACCTGAATCTGCAGTTTTCCATTTTTCTGAATGATCTCAACTCTCACCGTCCCCTTCTGCTCGGTAGGAAGAATGCCATGGAGAATGGCATTTTCCACAAGGGGCTGGATCACGGTCTTTGGAACCAGACATTTTTCCAGTTCCGGTTCACACTCGATCTCTGCCTCAAACATGGAAGGATAGCGGTAGCGCTGAATATCCAGATAGCATCTGGTCAGCTCCAGCTCCTTTTCAATCACCGTCTCCACACTTCCGTCCCCGATATTCAGGGTGTCATGGAGTGTGTAGATGAGAGAATGCACGATCTTAACCACATCTTTGTTTTTTCCGGCAGCAGCCAGATACACCACCGTGTTCAGCACATTGTAAATATAATGGGGATTGATCTGAGAAAGTGTGATATCATACTCCATTTCCCGTTTCTGCTTTTCATATTCAATCCTGGCCTGCTCGCTTTTCTCCAGTTCACGCAGCATATTACGGAAACACTCATAAAGTGTCTCGATCTCATCCCCGGTATGCACAATCTCAATGGGCTTCGAATCACCCTCCGCAATCTTTTCCATTTTGCCGGAAAGCTCCACGATCGGACGAATCATATTACCCACGCGTCTGGATGTAAAAATAAGAATCAGGCCAACAGAAATCAGAAAATACAGGAGAAAAAACTGCAGTACAAACTTGCTCCGGTCCATCAGATACCGGTTGGTGATCAGCGTACAGAGCTGCCATCCGGCTTCCTCTATGGAAGCGCAGATCAGATACCCTCCCTTTGTTTTGTAGATTCCGGCAGTTTCCGGTGTCTGCTCTTGTAAGCACTCCTGCAGCATGCCGTTTTTATCCTGCTCATAGAGAATCTGCTGGTGATTGCCAAACAGACATACATAATCATAGCATTCCCCATAAGAGCGCACCTGATCCAGAAAATAATCCAGACGGATTTCCAGATATAATGTGGCTTTCCATTTCCCAAAATGATGCTTGTCGTACATTTTTACCTGGTAACAGATGTATGGCTCCCCGTTCTGATCATCTGTCTCATAATAAGGATCGGAATACACACAGTTGTCGTCCTCTGCATACGCTGCAATTCCTTTTTCCCTGAGCTTCTGCGCGATATATTCCGTGTCCAGGGTATTATAACTGCTCCCAAAACAACTGCCGTCCGCCATCTGCAGCACAGAACCTGCTATATATGTGCGCAGGTTATTATAAAACACAAGCCGTTTCGTCACCTTGTCATAACGGTTCTGGCGCAGATATTCATTGCCGGATACATCTTCATCCAGAAGATACTGCAGTTCCTCGTCAATCAGGATGCTCTCAGCAAATCGCTTGATATCCTCCGTCATAAACGAGAGCTGATTGGAAACCTGCAGCATCCGGCTGTGCTCATCCGAAATTTTCTGTCTTCTCACTACTCCAACAAAATAACAATAACCCACAATCGTGCTGGCAATCATGGCCAGTGCCAGAATCATGGAAATATTACAAAGAATCCTCCATCCCAGCTTTTTTCGTTTTTCTTTTCTTTTTTTTAGTCTCTTTCCTTCCATTTTTTATACTCCTGTGGTTTCATCCCCACGGTTCTTGTAAAGATCTGGCTGAAATACTGGCTGGTGCGATATCCTACTCTCTCCGCCGTCTCAGAAACCGTACAGTTTTCTTCACGCAGAAGGCGTTTTGCCTCCTCAATCCTCACATTGGTCAAATACTTCAGAAAAGTAATTCCCGTCTCTTTTTTAAACATCTGTCCAAGATAGACTCCGTTCATCTGAAATTCTTCTCCCAGTATCTCGAGACTTAACTCCTGCCTGTAATTCTTTCTTATGTATCGGATCATATCCGCCACCGGCCTGGAACAGCCCATCTCCTCTGTCTCCATTACCTTTTCATGAAGCCACGTAAAACAGTCTTCATAATAGTGCACAATCTCTTCCATGGTATACAGCTTCTGATTTTCCTGCTTTTCATGGATATTCTCCGTTTTACATATTTCCCGGATCAGATTGTTCAAAAGGGGCATAAGAGAACGGCATGCCTCCAGACGTTCTTCATAGCAGAGAGATTCAAACAGTGTCCCCACTACTTCCCGCGGATTACCGTTTTTTTCGTAGACTGAATCACGCAGAAACCGGATCTCTTCCCCCCAGACCATTTTCTGTTCCTCTCTCGGTATCTCCCAGACCGGACAGCCCCGGTTCACTCTCCAGAAAACGACATACCGGATCTGTCTTGACATCTTTCGAAAGGTCACACTGATTTCCTCCGGAGTGATCTCATAGCTGTAAATGATATTAAAACGACAGTCCGGCATCCCTTCAAGTTTGTCGATAATCTGCGCCGTTTTTCGTTCGATCAGACGGTTTATCGTGTATTTGCTCGCGATATTGTCAATGCGGTAAAGTACCATCCAGTTGTTTGCTGTAATCTGTACATCTGCCACGTAAGAAACGATTTGTTCCAATCCTGTTTCCAGTACCTGCTCCAGTATTTCCTGCTCCTTTGCATTCCATTCCACATCGAGAAACTCACCGCGCGCAGCAGGATTTCGTTTGTGTATCAGCATCAGAAACAACCGGCTCCCGAGACTCTCCTTCTCCACACTGTCTCCGGAGTTCTGATTGTAAATCAGTTGATTCATAAAATATTTCTGATATATTTTCTGGTCTCTGTGCGCCTTTTTCAGCTGTTCCCGTACGCGCGCAAGCTCTTCCAGCATGATTTCTTCACTCAATTCATGTTTCAGCAGATAATTTGACACCCCATACTGGATACCTTTCTTGGCATATTCAAAATCCTTATACGCAGATAAAAGAATCACCACCACATCTTTGTTTTTTTCTTTCAGACGTCTGGTCAGCTCAAGCCCATCCATCACAGGCATACGTATATCTGAAATCACAATTTCCGGTGCCGCCTTCCCGTACAGCTCCAGTGCCTTTTTTCCGCTGTTTACGCACCCCACAATGTGATAGCCATGTTTTTCCCAATCCACCATGTTTTTCAGATAATCCAGTGCAAGCACCTCATCATCAACCAGCATGATGTTAATCATTTGTGTCCCTCCTTCCCGTCTTTCCCTATTATGAGCCAAGGACAAATGGACATAAAATACATGCTTGCATGTATTTTTATGTCTATGGGTCCCGCAAAACATGAGCAAGCAGCCATTTTTCGCAGAAAAATGAGCGGATTGCGAATGCTTTCGTCGATTTTGGGAGTGCAAAGCACGGAAAAATCGACGTTAGGCTCATTTGTCGGGCAACTCCTATTGATGTTGGGGTCAAAAGTCTTTGACCCCCTGATACCTACGAATTGCTTTTATTACACAGGAAATTCGGAGGAATTTCCTGTGTAATAAAATATGTTCCGTCTGCGATGCCTCGCTCAAAAGAGCCGCCATCGCAGCGGAACATATCTCATAATCCATATTAATCAACCCGCAGCAATTAGTTCTTACCGCTCAGATATTTTTCGATATTTTCAATTGCTTCCTGTTCGTCCTCGCCGTCAGCGGATACCATGATATCTTCGCCTGAAGTAAGTCCAAGTGTCATCATGCCCATGATGCTTTTTGCATTGACACGTTTCTGTTCACTTTCCACATAAATATCGCTCTCAAACTGGCTGGCTACCTGTACAAGCAGTGCCACCGGTCTGGCTTCCAGTCCACTCGGTATCTGAATTGTGATAGGTTTCTTAATCATAATACTTCTCCTCCTCATTCTCTCTCAGCTTCTCTGCTATGTCACTCAGCTTTCGCAGCCTGTGATTTACGCCTGATTTTCCCACCGGCGGGGAAAGCATCATCCCCAGCTCCTTGAGCGATGCATCCGGCTGTTCCAAGCGCAGTCTTGCAATCTGTGCCAGTCCATCGGAAAGCTGTTCAAATCCTGCTTTCTTCTGGATATACTGGATATCCTCTATCTGCCGTACAGCCGCACTCACTGTTTTGTGGATATTGGCAGTCTCACAGTTGACTTTACGGTTGACCGAATTGCGCATTTCTTTCAGAATACGCACATTCTCCAACTCCATCAGAGAAACGTGGGCGCCCATGACGTTGAGCATATCAACGATCTGAGCTCCTTCTTTGAGATAAACCACATGATACTTTTTGCGCTGTACAATCTTTGCGTCCACTCCGAAGGTATTCATAATATCCCGGAGCTGCACTGCTTTCTGTGGTACAGCACATACTATCTCAAAATGATAAAATTTCTGCGGATCACTGATCGAACCCGCTGCTAGAAAAGCCCCTCGGATAAAAGCACGTTTACAGCAGGTCTTCTGTATGACCAGGTTGTCCGAAATCGAGAGATTTTCCTCAATCTCCATTTCCTGATTCAACAGCTTGGCTGCCTTCAGTATGCGCACCGCAGCATCGTGCTCAAGAACCGCTACGGTATACATCAAACTGCTTTTTGAAAAAGTACTTTGCCTGACGGAAACTTCAACTTCTATATTAAATGCTTTTTGCAATAATGTAAAGTACTTTCTTGCAACGTAAAGATTTTCCGTTTGTATTTTCAGACGGTAATGATTCTTTTCTGATATGGAGACACCGCCGCACATACTGATTATCGCCGCGATCTCCGCGATCTGGCAGTGGCGTGCCGCCACCTGATGCCGCGAAAGCTCCTCCTTCACCCTGCTCGAAAACGACATTGCCTCACCTCATCCCATTACTTGCCGATATCCCGATGCTCGATCCGTATCCCATAATCATTCTGGAGACTCAAAAGGTCAAACAGTCTGTTGGCAAGCGTAACCGAGCGATGCTTGCCTCCTGTGCAGCCGATTCCGATAATGAGTTGATTTTTTCCTTCCTGTACATAATTAGGCAGGAGAAACTGTATCATATCGGCCAGCTTGTCCAGAAAGACGTGAGACACTTCAAACCCCATCACATAATCCTGTACCGGCTTATCATTTCCCGTCAGAGCTTTTAACTGATCCACATAATAAGGATTGGGCAGAAAACGCACATCAAATACCAGATCCGCATCTGCCGGAATTCCGTATTTAAATCCGAAGGACAACACCGTCACCACAAGGCTTTTGAACTCTCTGCCCTCCACAAATATTTTTTCAAGCTCCCAGTTCAACTCTCTCGTCAGAAGCTTGCTGGTATCAATAATATAATCCGCATGGCGTTTCAAAAACGCCAGCCTTTCCCTTTCTTCGGTAATTCCCTTATCCACACGGCCACCCTGAGCCAGCGGATGGGAACGCCTGGTCTCCTTAAACCGCTTCACCAGTACCGAATCTGCCGCGTCCAGATACAGGATCTCGTATTTCTGGCTGGCTGCCGCCATACCCTCCAGCACATCCTCCAGTGCATCCAGCGCACGGCCGCTGCGGATATCCACACCAAGCGCCACTCTCTGTATTTCGCTTCCCGGTGTATAGGCCATCTCCGCAAATTTGGAGATCAGTGAAATGGGCAGATTATCCACACAAAAATATCCCATATCCTCCAGTCTTTTCAATGCTGTACTTTTTCCGGCACCTGACATGCCGGTCACAATCACAAATCTCATCAAAACTCTCCCAGTAATTTCACTTCCGGTTCCAGTGTTACACCGGTCTGTTCTCTGATCCGTTCTGTCACCGTTTTAATCAGTTCGGTGACATCTTTTGCCGTGGCGTCACCGGTGTTGATCACAAATCCACAATGTTTCTCTGACACCTGTGCACCTCCCACAGAAAAACCACGCAGACCGGCATCCATGATCAGCTTTCCGGCAAAATATCCTTCCGGCCGTTTAAAGGTACTTCCGGCGCTGGGATATTCCAGTGGCTGTTTGGAAACACGTTTCTCTTTCAACTCCTCCATCCGCGCTGCAATCTGCTCTTTGTCACCTTTTTGCAGACCAAGCACCGCCTCCAGCACAAGATATCCTTTTCTTGCAATGATGCTGGTACGGTATCCCATCTCAAGTTCTTCTTTCCCCAGCGTAAGGACCTTTCCCTCCGGTGTCAGAACCGTGACAAATTTTGTGACATCCTTCATTTCACCGCCATAAGCACCTGCATTCATCACCAGCGCACCGCCGATGGTTCCGGGAATCCCGGCAGCAAATTCAAATCCGGTCAGCTCATGCTCCAGAGCCTTCTTCGCTGTTCTGGAAAGCAGTGCACCTGCCTGAACACGAATCTCTTCCCCTTCCACGCTTAGCATGGCAAAGTTTTTAAAAAGCCGTATGATCACTCCACGGAATCCACGGTCACTGACCAGAAGATTGCTTCCATTGCCGATCACATACCAGGGAATTCCCGCATTTTTACATGCCTCAATCACATCCCCGATTTCCTTTGCGCTGTGCGGTGAGACAAAATAGTCCGCATTTCCGCCAATTCGAAAGGTTGTATGATCCTTCATCGGTTCATCTACACACACGTGGTCACTTCCCACAATTTCACAGAGCTGATTCAAAAAATCCTGATTCACTTTTTTCTCCCTTCCTGCTGCCTGTCTTACTGCTTCAAAATTCCACTGTCTTTGATTGCCTTTACGATTTCCTCCATAACGGGAACCGGCTCCACCAGCGCAAAACGCAGAAAGCCTTCCCCCAGACTTCCGAAACTGCTGCCCGGAACCCCGATGACCCCGGCACGTTCCATCAGTTCCATACAAAATTCCTCCGACGTACCATGTCCTTCCGGAACCGGTGCCCAGACAAACATCGTACCTTCGCTGTCCGGCACATCCCATCCTATGCTGCGCAGGCCGCCGCAAAACGCCTGATTTCTCCGCTCATACTCTCTGCACTGTTCCTTTACTGCATCCTGAGGTCCGGTAAGTGCCGCAGCCGCTCCATACTGGATCGGCAGGAACACACCATAGTCAAACTGCGTGCGCACGGCACGGAATTTGCTTACGATCTCGCGGTTACCGATGACAAAGGAAATCCGCGCACCAGTCAGATTATAGGATTTGGACAGAGAATAAAACTCCACCCCCACCTCCCTGGCTTTCGGAAAACGCAGAAAGGAACCACAGGTTCTGCCTCCATATACAATATCAGAATATGCATTGTCATGCAGTATGATTATTTCATATTTTTCCGCAAAGTCGATCAGTTCCTCATAGAAGGAATCCGGTGCCGCCGCACAGACCGGATTCAGCGGATAGGAAACCAGCATGTATTTTGCCGCCCTGGCTGTCTCCTCCGGAATGTCTGAAAGCTTCGGCAGAAAACCATTTTCCCGGTACAGCGGGTAGGTACGCACGTCCGCTTCGCACAGAGCCGGGCCGATGCTGAAGATCGGGTATCCGGGATTGGGCACAAGAACCACATCTCCTGGATTGCACAGGGCCCAGGCAATATGAGCCATCCCCTCCTGAGAGCCATTGATCGTCATGATTTCCTCCGGCTCAACCGAGACACCAAATCTTGTCCGGTAAAACTGCCTGAGTGCATCCACCAGAAAGGGACGGTCCGTCAGTGCATATTTGTAATTCTCCGGATTTCCGGCTGCCTCTGCCACAGCCTCCATCACATGCGGCGCCGGTTTGAAATCCGGCGTACCCACTGAAAGATTGTAAACCTTTCTCCCAGCTCTTACCATCTCTTCCTTTTTCTCATTTAGTACCGCAAAGATTCCCGCCTGAAAGCTGTTTGCTTTGTCTGAAAATTTAAAGTTCATCGTCTTCCTCGTCTCCTTTGTTCTCCTCTGCAAAGTCCTGTTCTTCCGTCCGATATTCCTGTACTCCTTCCGAAATGTCCGCCGACTCTTCCTCCGTAAGTTCTTCCTGCTTTTCCTTCTCTTTCCGCTGGGTGATGGCACGGGCAGCCAGATACAGTGCCACGCACAGCAGACTTAAAAACGTACCCATCCACAGTCCCTTCGGTGTATAGTCCATTTCAATGGTATGCTCACCTTCTGTAAGCTCCACACCGATCAGTGCGTCTCCCACCGGATAGAATTCGCTCTCTTTTCCGTCTACCTTCACCCTCCATCCCTCATCATAGGGAATGGAAAGCATCAGCACACCATCCTCTTTTGCGTCAATCGTTCCCCGCACCCGGCCATCTTCCATCAGGGTCGTTTCCAGCTGGGATTCGGCCAGGGCGGCATGTACCTTTTCATAATCTCCCTGGTCGCATACCCAGACCTCAGCCCGCACCGGCCCGCTCTGATTTTCCTTGAAGGTGCAGGTAACTGTTGCATTGTCTATCGCATCAAAACATCCAAGATCATAGATGTGATCATTATAAGTCTCATACGTCCTGGTATACTCCGGTGTGCTGATCTCTATGCTTTTCACCGATGTGGTCACATCCAGATACACCTGTTGTCCCGCCGGAAGAATGATGGTGTAAGTATTTCCATCCTCCATATCAATGGTCTCTGTGAGGTGGAAAATCCCTTCCTCCCCCGTTGCCAGCTCCACAAACGCATTCTGGGTGGCGAAATGCTCCCGTCCCGTGGTATCCCATTCCCAGATATCATCATTCACCAGAAAACCAATGCTCAGCGCATTGCTGTTTTTGTACAAGGCCATGGGCGCTTCATAATCCGTCTTCTCCATCTGGTACAGAGTATCCGAATCGGTTCTCGAAATCACATATTTCAGTCCGAAGACATCTGCGATCAGTTTTGTAAAACCGTTGTAACCGTTTTTATTGGTACGTGCCTCAATTCCAAGGCTTTTGCAAAGATCTACCGTGGCCGCCGGCATGGTGGAGGAAAACAGGACGACCCCGTCTGCCCCCAGGAACATGTTCTCATTGCGCATCCGGCTGCTGTCGATCTCACTCCGATAGAAACCGGTTTCATCAGCCCGATCCATCATCTTTTCATAAGAAATCTGTTCCTCCAGATACGTGCTTCTCCCCACTGTGCCGTTAAAGCACACACCAAAAATCGCATAGCTGAACATCTCCAGGGACACCAGCACAAAGAACGCACAACGGAACATCACCTTTTTCAGATATTTTCCACAGTAAAGCAAAATCAGCACCGCATACACGGCCAGAAGCGCGATCGTCAGAAGATAGGTATAATTCTCGCGTTCACCAAGCCCGGTGACCATGGCATAGACCGCAAATCCCAGAGGAAACGCCGCAGCCGGGAGAACCCGGCCCGGGGTAAATTTCTCCATATGCCGCCATGCATCAAAAGCCATGGTCAGCAGAAAGAAAATATAGACAAACGCGAAACGGTTCGGAAGTCCATTCTGCACGTGGAACCCATGCCAGATATAATTCAGGACATTCACATCGAAGCTTGCATACAGCAGTACAAGGAGCAGCACTTTGGCGATGCGCTCCCGCAGGCGGATTTTCCGATCCAGCAGAAACATCAGACCCAGGATCATGGTCACCGTGCCACAGAACGCATTGACTCCGATCTGGTCATCCGCAATATTGATGGGTTCACAGTACGCAAACTGACTGGTAAGCTGAGACAGATTGCTGACAAACAGTTCCAGATGTTCCGGAAAGCTGTTTTCCGCTGACTCGGTCACTCCAAGCGCCACATAGGCCGGGACCAGCACGATGGCGGCCATTCCTCCGGAGAGCAGCGCGTGCCATCCGAAATTCACACAGGAGGAAAAAATCCTCTTTATGCGAATCTCCTTTGCACTGATCCACAGTACCAGAAAATAAAGACAGGCAAACAGGCACAGCATAAACCCGATATAGTAATTACAATACAGGGCGTAAAACAAAGAAAGACAGAACAGATTTCCCTTTTCCCCGCGGACGATCCGTTCGATTCCCATCATCATAAGCGGCAGCATGGCGATACTGTCCAGCCACATAATATTGAAATAATAGCCGATGATAAAGCTGCTTAAGGAAAACATAAGGGAAAACAGCAACGGCGCATAAGTCTTTCCCCTGCTTTTTGTGCTGAAATACCAGGCTGAAGTCAGACCGCACAGACCGATTTTCAGTACAATGAGCAGCGCCATGGCATCCATCACATTCCGCTTGGGGAACAACACGATCAGAAAATTCAGAGGACTCGCCAGATAGTAGGCATACGTTGCCCAGAAATTAAAGCCAAGCCCTCCGCCGAAGGAATAGCGCAGCGAAGAACCCTGTTCCAGCTTTTCATGGAACTCAGTAAAAAATGGAAGATACTGATGCAGCGAGTCGATGATCAGCACGCCGCGGTCCCCGAATGGAAAGACCTGGTTCACTGCAAAAGCAAAAGCTATGGTAAATGCCGGGATCGCAAATCCCAGGATACAGCAGTTTCTCTTTACCGGATTAAGCGGTTCCTTCTTTTTATCGGAAAATACAAAAATTTTGCTGAAAATATAATTCAGAATCAGCACAACGACCTGAATCGAAAGCTTTGCCCATACTTCCGGGATGCCCCAGAGACAGCTCATAAATACAACGCCGAAAATTTCCAGAAACATGGTGGAAAGACGCATCCCCACAAAGCTGCCAAACTCCCCAAGCAGAGCCTTCCATCCCTCAGTCCGGCTTTCAAAAACATACTGTTTATTCACCACATAGGCAAACAGAATGGCCAAAAGAATCGCAATAAAATTGGCAAGGGTCATATCCACGCCAAGAACCATGCGCAAAATGGCATAGCTTCCAAGATTTACAAGAGTCGTACAGCCGCCAAAAAAAATATAGCGGATGCCCTGGTTTTGATATATTTTTTTAATAAATTCAGTCATGTTACCTTCCTTACTTTATACTCCACAAAAACAAGGTCCGGAGTTCAGTATATATCGCCGAAAGACAAAATGCAAGCCTTTCAGATTCGAATACTCTCCTGCAGGGCAAAGGAATAGATGAGTTTTTCCTTCACCGGTTTCCCTGTCATCTGGGTAAGTGCACGCTCATAATAATCCAGCTGGGTCCGATAACGCTTTGCCAGGAGTTCTTCCTGTCCTCTGGCTACCCGGTCCGTCTTATAATCAGCCAGCACGATCTGGTCATCCTCATAAAACCAGGCATCGATAATTCCCTGGATCAGCACCAGCTCTTCCTCTCCCCAGTCCGGACGGATCTCGGAAGCCGGAATGCCGATTACGAACTGTTTTTCCCGGTAAAGCTCTCCCCGCTTTGCCGCGGCAGCAGCCCGCCTGCCAAGATCCGTCCGGAAAAAATGAACGATTGCCGGCACACTCACAAGACTGCATTCCTCCTGTGTAACCGTTCCCTCCCGTACCAGAACATCCAGCTGTTTCTGAACCTCTTTCACCGTATCCGCACAGGTAAAATCCAGTTTCTGCATGATATGATGCATGGCAGTTCCGCGCACCGCACCGCTTTCTTCCTTCTGTTCCATAAAATCCGGGACCAGAGGGACAAGCTCCGGCTCCGGATACAGCAGGATACGATCCGGTTCCTCCATCTGGCTTCGGCGCTTCAGCTCAGATACTGACAGCTTGCCCTGGATATCCAGAAATGCTTCAAAGGGATACTCTTTCCGTGTCATCTGGGTAAGCCATGCCTCCATCTCCCGCAAAGCCGCATCCTGTCTCCATTCTCCCTCAAGAATGCGCGTTTTCTGCTCCATACTGACCCCTCTGTCTGCTGCATCCTCATACAACAGATCCGATACACAAAAAACAGTCACAGGAAACAGGGAATCCGTCTGCCCGTCAAAGGGATTTCCCTTCGCATCGCAGACCGGATAGGACACATCCTGGTAACAACACGTTCCATCCTGCAAAACGGAACGCAGCACCCACTCCAGGGCACTGGATGCCCTGCAGGTTTCCAGAAAAGTCAGGCGTTCTTTTTTCTCTCTGCTGCTCCATTTTCCAAGCTTCTCGTCCAGTTTTTTCAAACTTCCGGTCAGATACAGCTTTTCCTTTGCACGGGTCATAGCAACATACAGCACTCTTTGCTCTTCCCCCAGATTCTCTGTCACCAGCTTACGTTGAATCGCTTTTTTCAAAAGAGCAGGGGTTTTTACACGCAAAACGGGATCCACACAGTCACATCCAACCCCGTATTTCTGATGGACGGCAAGTACACTTCTGCTGTCCTGCTGGTTGAAATTTTTCCCAAGCCCGGACACAAAAACAACCGGAAACTCCAGTCCCTTGCTTTTGTGGATACTCATGATCCGCACCGTGTCCTCTTCCTCTCCGATCGTACTTGCCTCTCCGAAATCCACCTCATATTTCTGCAGATTTTCGATATAACGCACAAAATGAAACAGACCGCGGTAGCTGGTGCTCTCATATGCAGCAGCCTTCTCCACCAGCATCTCCAGGTTTGCCCTGCGCTGTCCTCCTGCCGGCATGGCCGAGACATAATCCAGATAGCCCGTTTCATCCAGGATCTTCCACAGCAGCTCATGCATGGGTGTATAGGGTACATAACTGCGAAACCGTGCAAGCTGTAAAAAGAAATCCTGAAGCTTCCGGCGTATGATCCCATCACTGCCCTGATCCACATATCGTGTACATGCCTCATAAAAAGGAATTTCCCTGAATTCCGTACGTATCCCTGCAAGCTCCTCCGTAGAAAAGTCTCCAACGGGAGAAGCCAGCACAGCGGTAAAGGGAATCTCCTGCCTTGGATTGTCCATGATCTTCAGCAGGGCAAGAACCGTCTGCACCTCCACAGCGGAAAAATACCCGCTTCTTGTTCCGGTGTAGGCAGGGATCCCCATGTCAGAGAGCACTGCGAGAAAGCTTTCCGCCCATCCGGTCACGGAGCGCAGCAATATGACAATATCCCGGTACTGTACCCTGCGGTAGCCCCCCAACTCCCGGTCATATACCTGCTCACGGCCCACCAGGGCTTTAATCCGACCTCCCACCATGCGCGCTTCCGCCTCTCTGATATTTTCATCCGGAAGCTCTCTCCTGTCATCGGAGGCTTCCGCATCCGCATCAAACAAAAGAAGCTCTGTCCCGGCAAGGGGAGAAAACCTGGCTTTGGCAAAATCAGTCTCAACATTTTCGGCAAGTTTCGGAAACTCTGCGCCTGCATAAAGAGCCGCATTGTCATCGTATTCCACATTTCCCAGCTCCCGGTGCATGATCTTTGTAAAAACAGTATTCACATCCTCCAGAACCTCCCTGCGGCTTCTGAAATTCCTGTGAAGCTCCACCTTCTGACAAAGAGAATCGCACTCCGTGTATGTGTCATATTTTTCCATAAAAAGCTCCGGGCAGGCCAGGCGGAAACGATAAATGCTCTGCTTGACATCCCCCACCATGAAAATATTGTTCTGTCCGCGGCTGCATCTGGATACACTGTTCAGGAGAAGCTCCTGTACCAAGTTGCTGTCCTGATATTCGTCGATCATAATCTCCTCAAAACGGTCGGCATACGCACAGGCTTCCTCCGTTGGAACCGGTTTCCCGTCTTCTTCCTTTACCAGGATCTGCAGGGCAAGATGTTCCAGATCCGAAAAATCCAGCAGATTGCGCTCCCGCTTTTTTTCCGAAAAACATCCGGCAAACTCCCCGGCCAGATCAAGAAGAACCTCCACCGGTTCTCTGCATGCCTGCATATCCGCAAGCATCTGCTCCGGTCCCTGGTAAAAATACTGCTCTTTTATGGTCTGCAGCTCCTTTTTGACCTGTTCACGCAGCCCCTTTACCTGCTCCCTTTTCTCATCGGATACCGCCGGATCCTTCTTTCTGGAAAGCACGGCAAACTTCCCGAGATTCTGAAAGGCATCCGCATAATCCCGATAGGTTTCCTGACACATCAGGTGCTCCAGCATCTGCCGATCCTGACAGAGCGCATCCTCATACATCCATGGCCCTTCCGGAGCACGTGCCGCTGCAAGCGCCGCATCCAGAGTGCGGCGGATATCCTGCAAAAGCAGCCGAATCTGGCTGCATATTTCCTGCATCCATTCGCTTTCTTCCAGCTGTTCCACCGTATCCGCCTCATAGGCCTTTCTGCAGGCTTCAAGCCAGCGTTCCGGCCAGGGATAGCTCTGAGAAAAATCATACAGCTGCAAGATCATATCGGGAAGATTGTCATCCTGCCTGCCAAAGGAAAAACACTCCACAAAACGGTGAAAGGCTTCGCTGCCTTCCGCATATTTTTCTTCCAGAAGCTCCTGAACCGTATCACGGCGCAGAAGCCTCCCCTCCCCCTCATCCATAATAGAAAAGGCCGGATCCAGATCAATCCGGTGGAAGCCACTGCGGATCACAGACTGGCAGAAGCTGTCTATGGTTGTGATCTGCGCATGAAACAGCAGGGTTTCCTGCCTCTGCAGATGCTCATTGTCCGGTTCCTCCAGAAGCTTTTTCTGAATGGCATCTCCAATCCGCTCCCGCATCTCCGATGCTGCCGCCCGGGTAAAGGTGACAATCAGCATCCGGTCGATATCCACCGGATCCTTCGGATCCAGGATCCTCTGTAAAATACGTTCCACTAAAACAGCCGTCTTGCCGGAACCTGCCGCCGCAGAAACCAGAATATTCCGGCATCTTAAGTCGATTACCTTCTGCTGTTCCTCTGTCCAGAAATTTGCCATCACTCATCCTCCTGCAAAAATTCCCAAATCTCCTGTGGGGTCCACTCCCGCAGTCTCCGATATCGCGTTCCCGGTACCTTACGGTCAAACAGGCAGATTGCTCCAAAGGGACAATAATCACATGCCGTCTGCCCTTTTCGCTCATAAGGTGCCGCATCCGCTTCCCCCGCAAGGATCGAACATCCGATCTCTTTCATTTTTTCTGTCACAAACCGGGAAAGCTGCTCAAACTGCTCTCCGGCAGCCACCGAGGATGCGCGGGAATAGCTGCCGTCCTTGTTTTTTGCCACCGGGATCACATCCGAAGTTTTCTCAAAACTGACATCCATGGCCGATACGGCATCCGGATCTGCATTGACCAGCCCATTGGGACAGAGCTTTTTCAAAATCCTCCTCTGCACCTGCTCCTGCGTCTCTTCTCCGTTTTTCTCCAGCATCGGATCCTGCATATGATAATAGAAGATTCCTGCCGGCACGATCTTTTTCCGGGGATGCAGCCGTTTTTCCAGCTCAAGCGCCGCATTCAGGTAAACCACCAGCTGCAGCTGAAGTCCATAATAAAGTGCCACCAGATCAAACTGACTGTTTCCTGATTTGTAATCCACCACTTTGACAAACACCCGGTCTGCAAACTCGCAGGTATCGATCCGGTCGATTCTGCCGCGAAGCTTCATTTTTTCTTCTTCAGACAGAAGGATATTGACAGAATCCAGATCCGATACCGTCGTAAAGGATACCTCAAAATTAACAGGGACAAATTTCCCGGCACGCACCTGGTTTGTCAGTGCCCAGATCGTGCGGCGCATGATGCGATGCATGCGGACGATCATATAATCATTTCTTGCACTGCTGTGCAGCAAAAAGCCTGCGTATTCCTCGGAAACCTCATTTACCGTCTCCTCCGTCAGCCTTTCCTGCTCTTCCTTGGGTATGGTAAACCAGGTGTATTCACTTTCCTCCACCTTCCTGGAGTAACACTCGATTACCCGATGAAAAATATTGCCCATATCCACCGGTTTAAACTCAAAGGTCTCACGCTCCGAAATCTGAAGCCCATAACGCAGAAAATGCGCGTAGGCACAGGCGGAAAACTGCTCCAGACGGCTGACACTGTTTACCAGAGTCTGTCCGTAGAGTGCCTTTGCCGCCCCCGATGACATGTTCCTGCTCTCGCAGGTCAGAAAAGCAGCATCCAGAAGGGTGCGCACCTTCTCCCGGTAATCCTCCTGCTGTTCATACCAGCCATACAGTCCAAGCGTACCGCCATCCAGTTCTCCCACTGCCGCCTTTCGCAATCCTTCCGTTAGATAGGGCAGACCGCTGCGCGGCGATGTGATCCGGCGGATGGGATTTTCGCAGACATCCTCGTCCTCCGTCTTCAACCCCGGAAACATCCGAAGAATGGTACCGATGACATAGGACGGGCGCAGTGCCTTTCCATCCGGTGCCATGCGCCCGCAGGAAAGATACAGACGTCTGGAAGGTTTAGTCAGATTCAGATAGAGATAAAATTTCTGGATATAACTGTTTTCTCTGGATGTTGGTGCAAGCTCCATGCCGGATTCTTCCAGCACTTCCCGGTCCATATCGGAGAGAATACTGGATTTCTCCTCCTTTCTGGGAACCCATCCATCGTTTAAACCCAGGAAAAACAGGACTTTGATGTCCTTCAGCCTGGTACGTTCCATATCCCCCACCAGCACACAGTCTGAGGTGGCCGGTATCATGCCGACCTTTGCCTCCTCAAAGCCCGCATCCAGGATTTCCATATATTCCGAAAGGCTCATGGGTTCATCCCCCAGAAGCTCTGCCATCTTGTCAAACAGCTCCATGACGATCCCGTAAATCTGATGGTATTCCCCTGCTGTGTCAAAGGCTTCCATCTGCGTAAACAGCTGCTCATATTCCGCCATCTTTTTCTGGATATCATAGTGAACCAGCAGCTGGTACAGCGCCTCTGTTTTCTGGCGCACCGTTCCCTTATTTCCTTTCACCTGATCCACAAACGCACAGAGCGGGCCAAGGATTTTCCCCTTCAGCTTTTGACATTTTTCCACCTCTTCCGGGGAAATCTCCTTTGTTGGCGTGTTCCAATCCTCCTCCCAGCGTTTCCGGCTTCTTATGCCTCTTGCAAGCACATAATTTTCCAACAGATCGATTTCTTCCACCGAAAGGCCGGTAAGACCGGTCCGCAGATACCGGAACATACTCTCATAGCGAAAGCTCTTTGCCGCAATCTCAAGCGCAGCCCGCAGGAATTCGATCATGGGATTCAGAATAATCTTTCTCGTCCGGTCCAGAAAGCAGGGAATCTCATACTCCGCAAAAATCTTTTTTACCGGATCCCCAAAGGAAGCCATATCTCCGGTGATCACTGCGATCTCCCGGTAGCGCAGTCCTTCCTCCCGTACCAGATGCCAGATGGTTCTGGCCGCAAACTCTGCCTCCCCTTTTGCATCTTTTGACACGTGCACAGACAGACTGTTCTGTTCTGCCCCATATACCGCATTGCCCGGCCGGAAAAGATGCCGCTCCAGAAATCCAAGAGCCGGTGCCTCCTGAAACCGGATACTGCCCTTTCGTCCAAGCACCACCGGCTCATCCAGCTCACATCTGCTCTCCTGTGCCAAAGCAGCCAGTCCCTGGATCGTTTTCCTGCTGAAATAGGACAGCCGGTGCATGGGCACTTTCCGCATGGGATCCTCACCAGCATCCAGGGTCACCGTGACCATGATTTTATCCGCTGTGACCATCAGTCTGCGCAGAAGCTTTTTCTGGATGGGGGTAAAACCGGTAAACCCATCCAGCCCGATCACACAGCCTCTCAGAATGTCTGATTTTTCTGCTGTCTTGCACAGCTCTTCCAGGATTTCTTCGGAAGTAATGTATTTTCCCTGAAGTTCCTCCTGAAAACCGGCGTAAAGCGTACGGATATCCTGAAGCTTACACTTAAGAGCTCCATCCCTGCTCTGAGCGATCTGTTCCTCTAACTGCTCCAGGGACACATCATACTGCTTCAATTCCGAAATAACCGATTTCACCTGCGAAATATAGCCTGGTTTGCGGAAATTGCTCCCCAGCATGGTCAGACTGCTCTGCTGTCTGGATGCAACTCTTCGAAGAAGCAGATTTTTTCCGGTATCTTCCAGCACCGTATGGGTATTCACTCCCACCTCTTCAAACACACGCCAGGCCAGGCGCTGGAAGCTTAACACATCAATATTTAATATGCCCTTTCTCGGATGAAGCTCCACAAGCTCCTTCTGCGTCTGCAGCGTAAACTGTTCCGGAACAATAACAAGAAATTCCCGCCCGGGTTCTTCGAGAGACTGCCGGATGATTTTTTCGTAAAGGGTGCGTGTTTTCCCGCTGCCCGAAGGGCCATAAATAAATTGGAGAGACATAAACGTTTCCTTCCTCCTGCAAAGTTGTAAGAAGAGCGGGGCACTTTTTCATGCTCCGCTCTCTCCTGTTCTTCTTTTTATTTTTCCAGATGGGAAAGTCTTTCCTTTACCTGTGCCATCATCTGGGTATATTTTTCCAGCTTGGCTCTTTCTTCCGCAACCTTGCTCTCCGGCGCCTTGCTCATAAAGCGCTCATTGTTCAGCATGCCGTTGACACGCGCCAGCTCCTTTGTCAGACGTTCTTCTTCCTTTTTCAGACGTCCGATCTCTTTTTCGATATCCACAAGCTCCGCAAAGGGCATGTAGATCACCGCCTCCGGAAGCACTGCGGAAACAGCGTCCTCATCGATACCCGCGCGGTCTCCCTGCACGATCACCTCACTGGCATACCCCAGTGTCGCAAAGAATACCTTTCCATTTTCAAAAATCTCTCTAACTTCCTGTTTTTCCGATACCACATATACCTTTGCTTTTTTACTTGGAGGAACATTCATGCCGGTGCGGACGTTGCGGATGGCACGTACCGCTTCTTTTATACTTTCCACTGCCGCCTCATCCCTGGCAAAATCCCATTCCCCGGTAAATTCCGGCCATTTTGAGATCATGATGGACTCTTCCTCCGACTGCAGGGTACAGAAGATTTCCTCTGTGATAAACGGCATATACGGGTGCAGAAGCTTCAGGGCGTTCACCAGAACCGTCTTCAGCGTCCACAGCGCAGCTGCCTTGGTGGTATCCTCATCATTGTACAGACGCGGCTTCACCATCTCAATGTACCAGTCACAGAATTCCTCCCAGATGAAGTCATAAACCTTCTGAACGGCAATACCCAGCTCATATTTGTCCATGTTCTCGGTGACTACCTTTGCCAGCGTGTTGACCTTGGAGAGGATCCATTTATCGGCTGCAGTCAGCTGATCCTTCGGCATCTGTGCCGGAACCTCCGCTTTTTCCAGGTTCATCATGATAAATCGGGATGCGTTCCACACCTTGTTTGCAAAATTACGGCTGGCTTCCACACGCTCCATGTAGAAACGCATGTCATTTCCAGGTGCATTGCCGGTGATCAGAGTCAGACGCAGCGCATCGGCACCGTACTGGTCAATGATCTCCAGCGGGTCAATACCATTTCCCAGAGATTTGCTCATCTTGCGTCCCTGGGAATCGCGTACCAGTCCGTGAATCAGTACATGATGGAAGGGAACCTGGTCTGTCTGCTCCAGGGCAGAGAAAACCATACGGATTACCCAGAAGAAAATGATGTCATAACCGGTCACCAGCACATCAGTGGGATAAAAATACTCAAAATCCTCTGTCTTTTCCGGCCATCCAAGGGTCGAGAACGGCCACAGGGCAGAGGAGAACCAGGTATCCAGGGTATCCTCATCCTGGGTCAGATGCGTATGTCCACATTTCGGACAAACCGTCGGCTGCTCCTTTGCCACCACGACTTCACCGCATTTGTCGCAATAATAAGCCGGAATCCGGTGACCCCACCAGAGCTGACGGGAAATACACCAGTCACGGATGTTCTCCAGCCAGTGCAGATAAATCTTGTCAAAACGATCCGGAACAAAATTCAGCTTGTGCTCCTTCAGGGCCTGAATAGCCGGTTTTGCCATTTCCTCCATCTTTACAAACCACTGCGGTTTGATCATGGGCTCAACGGTAGTCTTGCAGCGGTCATGGGTTCCCACGCTGTGTGTATGCGGAACGACTTTAACCAGAAGTCCCTGGGCATCCAGATCCGCAACCATTGCCTTTCTTGCCTCATACCGGTCCATCCCCGCATATTTGCCGCCAAGCTCGTTGATGGTGGCATCATCGTTCATAATATTGATTTCCGGAAGGTTGTGACGTTTTCCTACCTCAAAGTCGTTGGGGTCATGTGCCGGCGTGATCTTTACACATCCGGTACCAAACTCCTTATCCACGTAGGCATCTGCGATCACCGGAATCTCACGATCGGTAAGCGGCAGCTTCAGCATCTTTCCAACCAGATCCTGATAGCGCTCGTCATCCGGATTGACTGCCACCGCCGTATCACCAAGCAGAGTCTCCGGACGGGTCGTGGCGATCTCTACAAAACGTCCCTCTTCGCCCACGATGGGATAATTGATATGCCAGAAAAATCCGTCCTGATCCACATGCTCTACCTCCGCATCGGAAATAGAGGTCTGGCAGACCGGACACCAGTTGATGATTCTGGAACCTTTGTAAATATATCCTTTTTCATATAATTTCACAAAAACTTCTTCAACTGCCCTGGAACAGCCTTCATCCATGGTAAAACGCTCTCTGTCCCAGTCAGCGGAAGAGCCAAGCTTCTTTAACTGATTGACGATACGTCCGCCGTACTCTTCCTTCCATTCCCAGGCGTGCTTTAAAAACTCCTCACGTCCGATCTCATTTTTGTCAATCCCCTGCTCTTTGAGCTTTTCAATGACCTTAACCTCTGTGGCAATGGCCGCATGATCCGTACCCGGCTGCCACAGTGCATTGTATCCCTGCATTCTCTTATAACGGATCAGAATATCCTGCATGGTGTTGTCCAGCGCGTGTCCCATATGCAGCTGCCCGGTAACGTTTGGCGGCGGCATTACGATCGTGAACGGCTTTTTGCTGCGGTCCACTTCTGCGTGAAAATATTTCTTATCCAGCCACTTCTGATAGATACGATCCTCAATACCCTTCGGATCATAAGTCTTTGCTAATTCCTTACTCATCTCGTTCCTCCTGAATGTATCATCCGCAGCAGAGTCTGTCTGATACAGAAAACGTCTTTTCTGTTCTGTTATCAAAAAAAGCCCTCTGCACATCTGTGCAAAGGGCGAATCTGTCGCGGTACCACCTTTTTCATATACAGCTGATCTGTATACCTCATTTCTCCATAACGCTGAGCTGCGTGAAAACCTACTGTCCGCAAACCATCATCCGCCGAACCCGTTCAGTCCCCCGGTTCCAAAGCTACCTTCCATACATTCGTCCTTAAGCTTCCTTTCAGCCTGTGAGAAGCTCTCTCTGAAAGCGTCCTGCATGTACTCCTCTTTTTCATCACCTTTTTCTACAGCTAATCATAACGAAGGCTCGCAGATTTGTCAAGCCCGAATCTGACGTCTTCTCCTGTAAACCGAACCCCTCTATTTGGCCGTGGCTGCCAGCTTCATGCTGCGGTCTTCTTCATCCAGCTGAATGATATTTTTCAGATGAATTTCTTCCCGGATAACTTCCGCAATGCTGATACAGTTGTGATTCATCCGGTCCAGTCCCTGCAGAACCGTGCTGAAGGCCGCGGTAAACTCCGGACTACATTTTCCCTTCTTCAGACGTTCAAAATGGTTTTTCATGAGTCTTCCCTGTACGTTAAAGGCCTCTCCCCTCTTGTCCAGTACACACTGGGCTGCCTGTTCATCTCCCTCATACAGGGCATCTCCGATTTCTCCCAGCATCTGTACCACGGCTTTCAGGCTGTCCTCAATCTCTTTAATAGCTTCCTTTGAAAATCTGCATCCTTTCTTCCCGCTCCGTCCGGCGATTTCCGCAATCTCCGCGCTGCAGTCCCCGATGCGCTCCGTCTCATTCATCAGATAGAGATAAGCCGCTGTCTGCCTTGCCTGTTCCTCCGTCAGGATACCGGCTGACATCAGTACGGACATGTAACGGACACATTCTTCATGTACACCGGCCAGATTCTGTGCATCCTGTTCCACCTCTTTGGCCGCTTCCGGACTGCGGTTCAAAAAGACATCTCCTGCTTTTTCCACAATGCGGGATACGGTTTTTGTCATATGGATCACTTCCTTGCGGATCAGATGGATCGCAAACACCGGCTGTCCCACCAGATTGGTATCAATATAAGAAGGACGGTTTGGAACCAGTTCCCCGCTTTCCTCTCCCGGAACCAGCTTCATGACGATTTTTACCATCAGCCAGATCAATGGCAGCCAGATCAGCGTATTTACCAGGTTAAATGTGGTATGCGCGTTGGCGATCTGCCTGGAGATCACTTCCACCTCATTCCCCTTTGGTGAGATCCACTGGATAAATTTTGCAAACCAGGGAATGATCCACAGAAATACAAAGCTTCCTGTAATATTAAACACACTATGAGCCACTGCCGTTCGCTTGGCATTTTTTGACTGTCCCACGCTTGCCAGAAGTGCAGTGATGGTGGTACCGATATTGTCACCCAGCAAAATGGGGATTGCCCCGGTAAGTCCAATGATGCTTGTCACCCCATCCGGTCCGGCCTGCATGGCAAAATTCTGCAAAACGGCAATGGTGGCACTGCTGCTTTGAACCACCAGTGTCATAACCGTTCCAAGCAGCACTCCGAGGATCGGAATATCCGAAACCTTCCCCATCAATTCCGTAAAGACAGGGCTGGATGCCAGAGGCTTCATGACATTTCCCATGGTAATGATTCCAACAAACAAAAGGCCAAAAGCAAAAACTGTCTGACCCAGATTTTTAATAAACTCTTTTTTCCCGAAGAACTGCAGAAGAAATCCGATGAACACAATCGGCCATACCAGATCATCGATTTTAAAAGCAATCAGCTGAGCAGTCATCGTTGTACCGATGTTGGCACCCAGGATCACGGAGATTGCCTGAGGAAGCTGCATCAGCCCGGCACTGACAAACCCGATCACCATAACCGTGGTCGCACTGCTGCTCTGAAGCACTGCTGTTACAAGCGCACCTGCCAGTACGCCCATGACCGGATTTTTCGTGAGGATGGCAAGTACCTTTTTCATTCTCTCCCCTGCAGCCTTCTGCAGACCCTCACTCATCAGATTCATACCGTAAATAAATACCGCCAGACCGCCAAGCAGCCCGAAAACTACCTCCATCGTCTCTTTCATCCTGTACTTCTCCCTTACATGACTCATTTTCCTTTTGTACCGCAAGATTAAGCGGAATAAATAAAAACAAAAGTGCGTTAATCTCACAGGAAATTCGAAGAAATTTCCTGTGTAAAAGAATAACAGCACTGTGTAAAATCCAGTGCTGTTCTTTGTAAAATTCATGTAAAGATTAGACCACGCCCGCCTGCATCATTTGCAGGATACTCTGATACAGGAATTCTTTCATCTCCTCCGTTGTCACCTGAGACTCCTTCCCCCTGCGTTCCAGATAATAAATGTATCCCAGAATCTGTGTCACACATGCATGGATGACAAAATAGACTTTCGGTTCTCCCTGAATCAGATTCTCTTTTCTGGCCTGCCCGGAAAGAATTCTGGCAAACACCTCGATCCGCTCTTCAATCTCCGGACAGTGCAGCACCTTTTCCATGAGTTCCCGTTTATCAAACATGGACTGAAGATAAAAATCCAGATAGCGGCACCACTCTCTGCGCCTGGAAAAATTCTGTCCAATATTATCCAGAAGGGCGTACAGCTTTTCCCGAAAGCTTCCCTCCGCTTCCACATACGTCCAGAGTTTTTCCACTTCCCGGATCATGCTGTAGAGAAACGCACAGCCGAGCATCTCCTCCTTACTCTGAAAATACTCGTATGCTGTGCCTTTTCCGATTCCGGCCTTCCTGGTAATCTCCGAGACACGCAGACGATTCATATCCACACCCTCAGCCATAAATTCATTGATTGCCCGGTAGATCTCCAGAACCTTCGGAGAAGGACTGCCAACCAGCTTCCGCATCCTCTCCTCCGATAACGTTTTTCTCTTTTCCTCTGTTTCTTTCATCGTCTTATCTCACTCACCTTTCGGCATCCTGCAGCCCGGGCAGATCCTCTTCCTCATATTTTTTCATTTTTCCGCGGTTCAGCACATCATAGATACAGGGCACCACAAAAAGAGTCAGCAATGTTCCGTAAATCAGACCACCGATCACCACGATTGCCATGGGCTGTACCATATCTGCCCCCATACCGCGTCCCAGCGCCATGCTGAACAGACCGAGTATCGTAGTCAGTGCCGTCATAATAACCGGACGAAGTCTGGTGCGTCCCGCTTCCACCAGTGCTTCCTTTTTCTCCATTCCGGAAAGTCTTAACTGATTGGTATAATCCACCAGCACGATACCATTGTTTACGATAATGCCGCAGAGCATGACAAAGCCAATCATGGCAATGACACTGACCGGATTGCCCGTCAGATACAGTCCCAGAAATCCTCCGGTAAAGGCCAGAGGCAGCGTAAACATAACGATAAACGGAGACAGCAGAGACTGGAACTGTGCCACCATGATCAGGTACATGAATGCGATGGCAAGCACCAGCATCAGCCCAACCTGCTTCATGGCATTATTGATCGTCTCGTCTTCGCCGGACATTTCCAGCTCGCATCCGGCAGGAACCTGATAAGTATCCAGCTTTTTCTGTACGTCGGCAGCCACCAGACCGATGTTGTAGCCGTCCTCAAGACTGGCTGTAACTGTCACATAACGTGTCTGATTTTTACGGCTGATGGAAGCAAATCCTTCCGCATCTTCAAACTCCACAAGATCGCTTAATCTGACCTCCACCTCTTTGCCGTCTTTATCCGTGCCTGTCATCTTCAGCTTTTTCACGGTTTCCCGGGTCAGCGCTTCATCACGGTCTGAAGTCACCATCACATCGTAATCCTTCTCATCCGTGCTCAGTGTGGTCGCACTGCCGGCTTCCGCAAGCCTGCCCTGGAGGAACTGGTAGACCTGCGCGGTCGTCAGATTATACTCCGTGGCTTTTTCTTTGTTTACTCTTATGCGCAGCTCAGTGGTCTTCTCCTCGATACCGTCTGACACCTCCGTGGTACCCTCAACACTTTCTACCAGCTTTGCAACCTCGGCCGCCGTCTCCTTGATTTTATCCAGATCACGTCCTTTAACTTCGATGGAAATGCCGCTTCCGCCAAGAGCAGACAGATCCATGGTGCTTGCCTGAACGGATACCTCGCAGTCCAGATCGGTCATTTTCTTCTCAATTTCTCCTGCAATTTCTTCATTTGTTTTCTTTTTGTTCTCATCCAGAAGAATGTAGAGCGTAGTCTCATCGGTGGATGAGCTGCCCCCCGTTCCCATAATGCTCATACCGCCTGAGCTTGCCATGGCACCCACTTCGGTGACACCTTCCACAGACAGGATCCTTTCCACCACCTGATCTGTCAGCTCTCCCGTTTCTTCCAGGGTAAAACCTTCTTTTGCAGTCACGGTTGCCGACATCTGCGTACTGTCCATGTCGGACATAAATGCCGTTCCTCTGCTGACGGAAAGCAGAGCACTTACAACCAGCACCAGCACAGAAGCGCCAAGTACCAGCCACTTTTTCCCAAGAACAGCAGACAGAAATCTGGCATAACCGTTCTGCAGTTTTTCAAACCACAGGGATCGCTTCTCCGGGGTGTTTTTCAGCAGCCCTGCCCCCATCATCGGCACAAGAGTCAGGGCAACTACAAGACTTGCCAGCAATGCATAGGCAATGGTCAGCCCCATATCCACAAACAGCTGTCTTGTAATACCTTCGGTAAATATAATCGGAGCAAACACACACACCGTTGTCAGGGTGGAAGCCACAATGGCTCCGGATACCTGCTTTGCACCTTCAATCGCCGCTTTTCTCGGAGGCATGCCGCTGCTTCTCATGCGGTAAATGTTTTCAATCACGACGATGGAGTTATCCACCAGCATACCTACACCAAGGGCAAGTCCGGACAGAGAAATAATGTTCAGCGTTACCCCGGAGAAATACATCAGCACAATCGCCGTCATGATACTGATGGGAATAGAAAATGCAATGACGATCGTGGGACGTATACTCTTTAAGAACAGGAAAAGTACAAGGATGGCTAACACTGCTCCATACAGCATATTTTTAATGACAGAGTCCACTACCATATCAATGTAAACACCCTGATCCATCAATGTGAGCATGTGCAGATTTTCCAATGAATCCTCCAGTTCTGCGAATTTGTCTTTGATACGGTCTGAGACCTCCCCGGTGGAATAACCGGACTGCTTCTGAAGCGTAAACAGAATCCCCGGATTGCCGTTGATTTTTGCATAAACCTCACTGCTGTTGTCTGCAACCGCCACGTCAGCCACATCCGAAAGCCGGATCGGATCCAGACCATCAATATGCATATCCATCAGTACCAGATCTTCCATATCCTCCGCATCGGTGAATTTATCACCCACACGTACCAGATAGTCGGTCCCCTCCTCAGTCACATATCCGGCCGGCATGGAGAAATTCTGCGCTTTCAGAATATTCCGGATGGTGTCTGCCGTCACGATCTTCTCCGCGTCCGCCTGTTCATAGGCCTCCTCTTTCTGGTCATCCAGCTGTGTTTTAGCCGTATCGATCTGTGTCTCCCCCAGATCAAGCTTTGCCTTGTTGGAAGCAATCTCGATGGTTGCGGAAATCTTCTGTGCATTCAGCTGGGCAAGTGCTGCGGCAACCGTGGTCTTTCCCGATGCTATCTGTGTCCTGGCACTTTCCAGCTGTGTTTTGGCACTCTGAAGCTGTTCCTTTCCGGAAGCCATTTTTTTCTTTGCTTCCGCAATCTTCTTTTTGCCCGCATCCAGCTCCTTCTGCTGCTTCGCGCTGGAATCAATGGCGGACTGCAGCGTGGCAATATTGCTCTCCAGGCTTACCTTCTGGGCGATCAGCTCTGTTTTTTTATTGTTGATCCCCTGCTTGATGGAATCCAGATTTCCATCCGCGGAAATGCCAAGCTGCGACAGACTTGCTTTCAAAGCCGTAAGGCCTGCCTCTGCCTGAGCCTGCCCCGCCTTCGCTGCTGCCAGCTGACCCTGAAGCTCTGCAAGCTTTGCCATATACTGGGCTTTCTGCTCCTCCGTCATCATGGCAAGCTGATCATCCGGAAGGGTAGCCGCCCTGATGGCTGCTTCCAGCTTCTCCACGGCTGCCTTCGCCTCCCCGGCAGCGTCCAGCCCGTCGTTTGGATCCTCGCCCTGGTACAGCTTTTCTGCCTGGGCAGGCAGGGCATCCAGTGCAGAGATGCTGCTTTCCAGCTGACTGAGACCCTCCTTTGCCTGCTGCATCTGTCCCGGCAGGGCATCCAGCTGTTTCTGGGCATCCGCAAGCTCTTTTTCCTGAGCATTCAGTGTCTTTTCCTGGGATTCAATCTCCGCAAGCTGCTCTTTTACCTGCTCAAGCTTGCGTTCCAGCTGCATCTCGTTTTTGATGATCTCCGACTGGCCGGAGGAAAGCTGTTGTTCCGCCTGTGAGGTAGCACTTTCCAGCTCCTTCTGTCCATCCTCCAGCGCCTGTTTCCCATCTGCAAGCTCCGATTCTTTTTCTTTGATCTCATCCTCAGCATCTGCAAACTTGCCGTCCAGGGCATCCTGGATCTTTTTGTTCAGGGCATCGATCTTCTCCTGACGAACAACCACCTGAACGGTCTCCTCCACATCACCGCTGGTGCTGACGGAGGCTACACCCTCGATGCTTTCAAGCTCCGGTGTGATCTTTTCATCCACGAAATCGGTCAGCTCCGCACTGGTCATATCGCCTGCCTCCAGAGCTGCCACCATGACGGGCATCATATCCGGATTCAGCTTCATGATGACCGGACTGCCCACCTCATCGGGCCAATAGGCTGCAATCTGATCCAGACTCTCCCGTATCTCAATGGTCACAGAATCCATATTTGTGCTCTGAGAGAATTCCATGATGACCATGGAAAGATTTTCTGCAGAGACGGACTGTATGTTCTCAATGTTGCTGATCGTCGCCATCGCCTGTTCCACCGGTCTTGTGACCGCTGTCTCCACTTCCTCCGGGCTGGCTCCACCGTATGTGGTATAAACAACGGCATAAGGCAGTGTCATCTCCGGAAGCAGATCTGTGGTCATATGCATAAACGACACCACACCCAGGATGATGACAAGCACCACCGCTACCACCACGGTATATGGCTTTTTGACACTCTGACTGGATAACATAGCTTTCCTCCTCGTCTGGGGTTTCCTGCATACGGACTCCCGTCTCTATATGTCGCCCCGCCTCACTTCCGACCGACTGGTCAGTTTTATTCTATCTAAAAATAAGACTTCTCCGAAGAGAAGTCAAGTAAAAATTATAATTTTATCCCGCCAGCCTGCTGTTCACCCCGTAAAACCAGTACCCGTTGGCACTGTAGACGGATTTGATCCTCTGCCAGCCGATTTTGCCGTTTTTCTTAAAGCTCAGATACATTTTCTTTCCGACGATCTTTACCTTCTGCAGAGTCAGTACATCGCCTGTCTTTGTTGTAAATGCTTTCTTTTTCAGGGTGGATGAGGTGTAAAAGGTGCGGCCCTTTGCTGTCAGAAACTTATTCTGTCTGAAATACTTATCATAACCGTCATTCATAGCCCACCCGCCAAGGCTGCTTGTCACTTTTGCGGTATTGCTCTTTAATTTCAGTTTCTTTCCGCTCGGCTTGTAGCCAAAGTTCCACTCGATCCGTCCGGTCTCCATGGGCTGAACGGAGAATTTCACCGTAACCCCGCTTTTGCTCACCTTTGTAACCGTTGCCTCCATATTGTCTGCACGTCCAAGATCCACTGCTTCCAGAAGCTTTCCGCCGGAATAAGCATAGATTTTATTCAGATACATATAACCGCCGTCTGCACCCACTTCTATCTGAAGATAATTCTTTGTCTTTGAGCAGGACAGATATCTGGCACTCACACTGCTGCTGCCGGATATGTTTTTTGTGACAGCCAGTTTTCCGTTCACATAAACCTGAAAACTCTTGTAGTAATAAGCATACTGCCTTGTTACATGCACCTGAATGGTGTCGCTCTTTCCATCGCCGGTGAGATCACCGTAGAGCGTCAGATCCGTTCCCTGCACATACTGTTCGCTGCCAAGTGTGGCAGCGTTGGCCTTGAGGCTGCCTGCAAAAACCATGCACAGCAAAAATGCCCACAGAAACCAGGTTCTGGTTCCTTTTTCCGCTATTCTTTTTGTTCTTTTCATAAGCTTTTCCCCCTGTCTCTTTCGTGACTTTGCCGGCTGTCCCTGTCGGAAAAGGTCCGGTTGTTTCTGTTACTATTCTTCGCAAAAGCTTTCGATCACGCTCCAGATCTCCTCCCGGCCCTGCTTCGTCTCCGCAGAGAACGGAATCACGATGGTCCCCGGCTGCACCTGAAGCCCCTGCTTCACCGCTTTGAGCTGCTTTGCCACCTGGCTGCGCTTGAGCTTGTCCAGCTTTGTGGCAATGATGATCGGTGCAAAGCCATTGTGCAGGATCCAGTCGTACATCATCCTGTCATTTGCAGAAGGATCATGGCGGATATCGATCAGAAGAAACACGGCTTTCAGCTGTCTGGATCGGTGCAGGTAATTCTCGATCATCTTTCCCCATTTTTCCTTCTCAGACTGGGAAACCTTTGCGTATCCGTATCCAGGCAGATCCACCAGATAGAGCGACTCATCTGTGTCAGCCAACTCCCGTCTGCCGGTCACCATGTAAAAATTAATGGTCTGGGTCTTTCCGGGCGATGAACTGGTACGCGCAAGGGATTTGCGGTTCATCAGGGCATTGATCAGCGACGATTTGCCCACATTGGACTTTCCGGCAAAGGCTACTTCTATTTTGTCATTTTCCGGCAGTTTACTTGTGATGCCGCACACTGTCTCCAGCGAAGCATTCTTGATGATCATCGTTCTCCTCCTGATTCCTGCAGATATCTGCCGCATCCGCTCTCATCTGCATTACTTTTTTACGAGTGCATATTCCAGGACCTCATCCATGTTCTCCACAAACCGGATATCCAGTCCTTTTTTGATCTCGTTTGAAATCTCCTGCACATCCACACGGTTTTTCTCCGGGACGAGCACCATACGCATGCCTGCATTCTTCGCCGCCAGCAGTTTTTCCTTCAGTCCGCCAATGGGCAGCACTCTGCCGCGCAGGGTAATCTCGCCGGTCATGGCTATATCCGCCCGCACCGGGATACCCGTGATCGCAGACATCATGGCTGTAGCCATGGTAATGCCGGCGGAAGGTCCGTCTTTGGGCACGGCTCCCTCCGGGATATGAATGTGAAGATCATGCTCTTTAAAAAATTCCCGGTCAATGTTCCATTTTTCACCCACTGAGCGTATGTAGCTGATGCCCGCCTGTGCGGACTCCTTCATCACATCGCCAAGCTGACCGGTAAGACGGAACTCACCTTTGCCCGGCATATTGTTGACCTCGATCTGCAGGGTGTCACCACCCACACTGGTCCATGCCAGCCCGCGCACAATGCCCACTTCATCCTTTTCATTGAGCTTCTGTATGCTGTAGCGCTCTTTTCCAAGATAACGATCCAGACTGCTCTCCGTCACCCGGATCGATAATCTGCCCTCCTCCAGTATCTCTTTTGCCGCCTTCCGGCAGATTTCACCAAGCTTTCGCTCCAGATTACGCACACCTGCTTCCCTGGTATAACAGGAAATGATCTTTTTTAACGCGCCGTCAGTAATGCGGAATGAATAATTATCCAGGCCGTGCCGTCTGATCTGCTTATCCAGAAGATGCTCCTTGGCGATATGCAGTTTTTCATTTTCCGTATAGCTGGAAATCTCGATCAGCTCCATACGGTCCAAAAGCGGTCTTGGAATGGTCTGTACGTCGTTTGCCGTGGCGATGAAAAGCACCTCGGACAGATCAATGGGAATCTCGATATAGTGGTCACGAAAGCGGACATTCTGCTCCGGATCCAGTACCTCCAGAAGGGCCGATGAGGTATCGCCCTTATAATCACTGCTCACCTTGTCGATCTCATCCAGAAGCATCAGCGGATTTTTTACACCTGCCATTTTCATACCGTTGGCAATGCGTCCCGGCATGGCTCCCACATAGGTACGCCTGTGTCCCCGGATCTCTGCCTCATCCCGCACACCGCCAAGGCAGATGCGCACATATTTTTTATTTAATGCCACCGCAATGGATTTGGCGATGGAAGTCTTTCCGGTTCCCGGCGGTCCCACCAGACAGAGAATCGGGCTGTCTCCCTTTTTGGTAAGGGTGCGCACGGCAAGAAATTCCAGCACACGCTCTTTGACTTTTTCCAGTCCATAATGATCCGCATCCAGCTGCGCCCGCGCCTGTGCGATATCAGTACAGTCGTCAGACATCTTATCCCACGGCATCTCCAGAAGGGTCTCAATATAACCGCGGATCACACTGCTCTCCGAGCTGTTGCCTGCCACACTTGCAAACCGTTTGATTTCCTTTTCTATGCGCTCCTTCACATCCTGCCCGGCTGTCAGCTCGCTTAACTGCTGGCGGAAATGATCCACATCCGTAAAAGTGGTGTCATCCCCAAGCTCTTCCCTTATGAGCTTTAACTGCTCCCGCAGGATATATTCCTTTTGGTTTTTGTCGATGCGTTCCTTGACTTTCTCCTGCAGTTCGGCCCGGATGTGCATGATGTTGACCTCGTTTCCAAGGATCACACACAACAGCTCGTAGCGGTCATATAAATGCACTGCCTCCAGAAGACGCTGCTTATCCTCATAATACAGCGGGATATGAATGGCGATCTGATCCACCAGCCGCTCCAGGTCATCCATTTCCATAATCTGACGAACCAGATCCTGGCTCATCTTGCCATTTGCGGCCTGATAATCCTGAAACAGCTCCTTCAGGTTGCGGATCATGGCAGTCTGGCCGATTTTATCCTCACTTCCCAACCGTTTGGACGCATCCTCCTGGAATCCGGCAACCTCAGCATCCAGATAACCGGCCGACAGATCCAGATCCAGAAGCTCCGCGCGCTCCAGACCTTCCACCAGCACACGCAGAATATCATGGGGAAGCTTCACCAGCTGTTTAATCTCCACAATTGTACCGATACGATAGAGATCTTCCATCGCCGGGTCTGCCGTATCCGGGTTTTTCTGTGCTGTGACAAACAGCTTCTGCCCGCTGACCATGGCATGCTCAATTGCTTTTATCGATTTATCCCGGCTTACGTCAAAATGGACGATCATGGACGGGAGAATGGTCATTCCCCTCAGTGCCACAGCCGGAATATGTTTGATTATTTCATTCATTATGCAGTTTCCTCAACATTGTCAATATAACGTCTGTTTCTGCCTTTTGGCGCAGTTTTATCCCGGTGTATCAGAATTGGTTCACCCTTTCCTTCAATCACATCTTTCGTCACGCCGCAGCTTGCAATCGTCTCATCTGACGGAATGCGGTACATCAGATCCATCATGGACTGCTCCATAATGGCACGCAGGCCTCTGGCTCCGGTCTTACGCTCCAGTGTCTTATCCGCAATGGCCTCAATGGCCTCATCGTCAAAATCCAGTTTCACATTGTCCAGCTCAAACAGCTTCTTGTACTGCTTGACGATGGAATTCTTCGGCTCCTGAAGGATGCGGATCAACGTATCGCGATCCAGCGGATCCAGTGAAACGATCACCGGTACACGGCCCATCAGCTCCGGAATCATACCAAATTTGATGAAGTCCTGCGGAAGCACCTGCTTCAACACGGCACCCACATCCTCCGTCTTTCTTTCCTGAAGAACCGAATTAAAACCGATGGATTTTGTATCCATCCTCGTCTCAATAATCTTTTCCAGTCCCTCAAATGCTCCGCCGCAGATAAAGAGAATATTGGTGGTGTCGATCTGCAGAAGCTCCTGATGCGGATGCTTTCTTCCACCCTGAGGCGGCACCGAAGCAATGGTACCCTCCAGAATTTTCAGAAGTGCCTGCTGCACACCCTCACCGGAAACATCACGTGTGATGGACGCATTCTCGGACTTTCTCGTTATCTTATCAATCTCATCAATATAGATGATTCCATGCTCTGCTTTCTTGATATCATAATCTGCCGCCTGGATGATCTTGAGCAGAATATTCTCCACATCTTCCCCCACATATCCTGCTTCCGTCAACGCGGTGGCATCTGCGATTGCAAAAGGTACATTTAAAAGGCGTGCCAGCGTCTGGGCAAGCAGTGTCTTTCCGGAACCGGTAGGACCAAGCATCAGAATATTACTTTTCTGGAGCTCCACCTCCAGATCCTTTCCGGCCAGAATGCGTTTGTAATGATTGTAAACAGCCACAGAAAGGGCTTTTTTGGCCTCTTCCTGACCGATCACGTATTCATCCAGAAATGCTTTGATTTCCTCCGGTTTCAGAAGATTGATCTCCTCCTCACCGCTCATTCCAAAATCATCCTCCAGTTCCTCCGCCAGTATCTCATCACAGATTTCAATACACTCGTCACAGATATAAACACCATCCGGTCCTGCGATCAGTTTTCTGACCTGATCCTCTGATTTATTACAAAAAGAACATCTTACTTTCTGTTCTCCGATCTTTCCTGCCATCTTAAACCTCCAAAAAAAACGTCCGTTATTCTCTTTGCGGACGGTCATTCCGTCCCTGTATTATGGTTTAAAAGGGGCGTTGCACTGCAACACCCCCTTCCTGCGTACTCCTAGCCTACCACTGCGGCATACTAATGATTTGCAATCACATCATCAATCAGACCGTATGCTTTCGCCTCCTGGGCGCTCATATAGTGGTCTCTTTCTGTATCTACTTCAATTACACTGAGTGGCTGGCCTGTATTGGCTGCCAGATGCTCATTCAGTTTTCTTCTGGTATCCAGAATCTTATCTGCCACAATTTTAATGTCGGATGCCTGTCCCTGCGCACCGCCGGACGGCTGATGAATCATAATCTCTGCATTTGGAAGTGCAAAACGTTTTCCCTTTGCGCCTCCTGCAAGCAGGAATGCACCCATGCTGGCCGCCATGCCCATACAGATCGTGGAAACATCACATTTCACATAATGCATGGTGTCATAAATCGCCCATCCCGCGCTGACGGAACCTCCCGGGCTGTTGATATACAGATGAATATCTTTTCCCGGATCCTCAGACTCCAGATAAAGAAGCTGTGCAACGATCAGATTTGCACTCACATCGTTTACTTCTTCACCCAGAAAAATAATTCTGTCTTTTAAAAGCCTTGAATAAATATCGTAGGTTCTCTCACCGCGGCTGGTCTGTTCAAGGACATAAGGTACTAAGCTCATGCCAACACTCCTTCCCTTGCCATATCATTTCTAACTTTGTTTTAAGCCTCTGCTTCCTCAGCTTTTGCTTCTACTTCTACGGCTGCATCTCTTACCAGATCTACGGCTGCCTGAATTGCCAGGTCATCCCTCATCTGAGCAACCTCGTATTCACCCATCATCTCTTTAACTTTGTCAAACTCCATCTTGTAAGCATCCGCCATCTTTTTGATTTCTTCGTCTACCTTTTCATCGGAAACCTCGATGTTTTCTGCTTTTGCAACAGCCTCAAGAACCAGGCTGTTCTGGATTCTCTTCAGAGCTTCCGGTCTCATCTGCTCCAGCATCTTTTCAGCTGTGGTACCTGTGAACTGGAAGTACTGCTCCACAGTCAGACCCTGGGACTGGATTCTTCTGGTAAAGTCATCTGCCATGTTGCGTACCTGGGTGTCGATCATGGCATCCGGGATCTCCATCGTTGCATTCTCCACAATTTTCGCAACAACAGCTGCTTCTTTTGCGGATTTTGCTTCTTTCTCTTTCTTCTCCATCAGTTTCTTTCTGATGTCAGCCTTATATTCGTCCAGGGTATCAAACTCTGAAACATCCTTTGCAAACTCATCATCTGCTTCCGGAATCTCTTTTACTTTGATCTGGTGTACGGTACATTTAAATACAGCAGCCTTTCCTGCCAGATCTTTTGCATGGTAATCTTCCGGGAACGTAACGTTTACGTCTACTTCCTCCTCAAGCTTTGCTCCTACCAGCTGATCTTCAAATCCCGGGATAAAGCTTCCGGAACCGATGGTCAGGTCATAGTTTTCCGCTTTGCCGCCTTCGAACGGAACACCGTCAACGGAACCGTCAAAGTCCAGTTTTACCATATCACCCTTCTGAACCGGTCTGTCATCCACATCAATGGTTCTGGAGTTGTTCTCTCTCTCCTTATCCACCTCTGCCTGTATCTCAAGGTCATTTACCTCTACCGGTACCTTTTCTACCTCTACACCTTTATATTCGCCAAGAGTTACCTCCGGTTTCAAAGCTACCTCGGCAGTAAAAATAAACGGCTTGCCGGTCTCGATCTGAACGATGTCAATCTTCGGCTGAGATACGATTTCCTCTTCACACTCTTCCAGCGCCTTGCTGTATGCATTCGGAATCAGTTCGTTTGCTGCGTCTTCGTAAAAAATGCCTGATCCGTACATTTTTTCGATCATCTTTCTCGGTGCTTTGCCTTTACGGAAACCCGGAAGAGAGATGTTCTTTTTCGCTTTCTGGTATACCTTCTCAACAGCAGCTTCGAACTCCTCTGCAGAAGCCTCGATTGTCAGCTTTGCCATATTCTTCTCTAACTTTTCCACCTGTAAACTCATGATTTTCTATTTCCTCCTTGATTCTGTCCATGTAACGCTCGAAAAGATAAACGCAACATGCTTCTTCTTTTTGCACTACGGAATCGTTATGAACCCATACAAATATAAATATAGTTTATCACATACTTGCAGTCATTTTAGAAGTATAGCACAGCAGATTTCAAAAAGCCACTGTTTTTTTTACCAAAAACATAACTTTTTTCTTAAAAAATCATAAAAAAGCGGAATGCCTGCTCTCTTATTCTCTGCAAAAAGCTACTTTATGCGCACCTTTTTTACAGCACTGTAGCCTGTGTAAACCTTTTCACCGCCTACCGTCTTGTAAGCCCGCATGCGGACATAATATACTTTTCCTTTTTTCAGCCGCTTCAGCGTCCTGGCTGTGCCTTTCGTCACGGTAACCTTCTTTTTTCCTTTAAAGCCTGCACGCAGTGCGTACTCGATCACATAACCTTCTGCACCCTCTGCCTTCTTCCAGGTCACCTTTGCCTGAGCTTTCTTTTGACTCTTTACTGTCTTTATTTTTACCCGAAGTGCCTGAAACCCGGTCTTTTCCAGAAGCTGCTGCATATTCTGACGGGCTGCCTCTGCCTGTGCCAGCGCTTCTTTTGCAGCCGTAAGTCTGGCATCTGCCTCCTGTCTGGCTTTTTCCAGTAATTCCTCCGCCGCCTTCTGCGCTTCCTGCGCAATCTTCTGGGCTTCCTCTTCCTGCTTTCGGGCTGCCTCTGCTTTTGCTGCTGCTGCCTGAGCCGATGTCTTCGCCGCCTCTGTCCATTCTGCCTGAGCCTGTGCAGCCAGCTTTGCACATTGTGCTGCCGTCTTTGACGTTCTTGCCGCTTCCGCTGCTGCTGTCACTGCCTTGCCTGCCTGCACTGCCTCGTCCCTGGCCGCTTCTGCCTCTTCTCTGGCTTTTACCGCCTCTGCGCATGCCTGCTCTGCCGCAGCCTTTGCTTCTGCAGCATCTTCTTTGGCTGTCTCAACTGCCTGCTCTGCTTTTTGGGCTGCCGCTTTGGCAAGACTGCTGCTGTCCGCTGACGCTTTCGCCTTTGCCTCTGCCTCCTTTGCTGCTTCCTCTGCCTCTTCTGCTGCCTCCCTGGCTGTTTCCTTTGCCAGAGCCGCCGCCTCTGCTTCCTTCTTTGCAGCATTTGCCGCTTCCATGGCAACTTTTGCTTTTTCCGAAGCTGCTTCCGCCGCTTCCGCATCCCAGGAAGCATTTTCAGCCGAAGCATCCGCCGCTTTCTGCGCCTCCTCTGCAGACATTTTTGCCGCTGCCGCACGTTCTGAGGCTTCCTCTGCCTCTTTCTCCGCTGTCCTTGCATCAGCTGCTGCCGCTTCTGCTTTCGTCTTTGCCTGCTCTGCTGTCGTTTCCGCTTCCTGCGCTGCCGCCTGCGCATCAGCTGCTGCCGCTTTGGCCTCCTGTGATGCTTTCAGCACCTCGCTTAAATCTGTGTCTTTCGTCACAATAATCGTAATGCTTCCGCTCACACCGCTTCCGTCTGCAGCAGAAGCCCTGATCTCAGAAACCCCTTCTCCCACAGCCCGGATCACACCGTTGACATCCACGGCAGCTGCCTCCTCGTTTCCGGAAGTCCAGATTACTCTCTTATTATCCGCATTTTCCGGTGAAACGAAAGCAGAAGCCTTTGTCGTCTCCCCCGGCTTCAGAACCGTGCGCTCTGCTGTCACCGTAATCTGCTCTGCCAGGACTGCTTCTTCTGCCGTAAACTTTGCATCTGCCCACAAAGCATGATCATTGGAATCCGCACCATTTGTCTCGGTGATCAGACTCAGTCTTTCCACCCCTCTTACATCCAGCTCAACCGGACAGGACTCTCCGGAACGCACCGCATCCTGACGGAAAACTTCCACACCGTCCGCTTTCACGACAAAATTCACATTGGCCGGATTTCCAATGGGCTGGCAGGCGGAGATTCCTGCCTGTGCCGTAAAGGTGGTAAATCCTTTGCCTTTCAGATCCAGTTCCACCTCAGCTGCCGCATGTGTTCCAAGCCCCTTTGCATAAGTGATCTTTTCTCCATCCACATACACTGCCATATCAGCGCCGCATCCACACTGATCTCTCGTATTGGAATAATAACCGCCCTTATCCACACTCCAGTCCAGATCCGACACATACCGCTCATTGACGGTTTCAAGATGAATGGTATAGGTCTTCTCCGTGCCAAACGGGGAAACAGCCTTTATGGTTGCAGTTCCCGGCAGAGATTCTGCCTGGGTAACGGTCACTTCCACATCATCCGACATTTTCACGGCTTCCACCTGAGGAACCGTGCCTTCCCGATAGGTGCCTTTCAGCAGCATACAGGTATATTCTGTCTGTCCTGCGCGGAATCCCTCCAGTTCCTTTCCGTTTACCCGGATGCCGGTCAGCGGCATGCCGGAGTTGACGTTCACGTTGCTTTTTGCCATCAGCTCACTGTCCTCTGTCTTCTCCGTGATTGGGAACATGCTGAAGGTCTGGGTATAGGTCACTCCGCTCTGGATGATATATTCACTTAACGGGCCAGGTCCGCAGCTGGCATTTCCAAGGCCTCTCTGTACCAGATCCACGGTGAGGATGGTATCCTTCTGCTTCGGCACCTGATACGGATGACGGTAAGATGCCAGATCCTCTGCCGTATAATGCAGTGCACTGGATTCCATCTTATCCTCTGCTGCCACCAGAATGCCGGTTCCTTCCTCATCGGTGAGGGCGGTCCATCTCACGCCGGTACGGTTTCCATTTTCCTGCGGTTTTACATATTTACTCTCAAACTGGTCTGTTACGGTACTCTTATAGATGCCAAGCTTCGTGCCGGTGTTGCGGTCCACATAGTTCTCCTGCGGACCATTTCCGTAATAGGTCAGGTTTTCATACCCTTCTGCCACGGTCATCTTCATACCGATCCTTGCGATATTGCCAACCGAGCTGCCCGGCGTAAAGGTGTTGCTCACAACGATCTGTCCGTTTCCGTAGATCACGTAATCGATCACATCCGGGGAATCGAGGCCTGCAATACTGCCCGGTACATGGATGGTTACGGATTTCGCATTTGCGCTGACCGTGATGCCCTCCTCATCAATGATGAAGTTTTCTGCCGCATTTTTCATTCCGGTGGAAAAGGACGGATCATTGCTCAACGGTGCACGGTAATAATTTGGTACCGGGCCTTCTTTCAGCAGGGTTTTTCCGCCAACCTGATAGTCTGTGATGTAACCGGTGGACTTATCCACGGTTACCTCAAATGCCTGACCGTCTTCTTTTGCAGTCTGTCCGCTTACCGTGATGGTATCATCTGTTTCCTGCACATCCAGCTCCGACATACCGGAAGCATCCAGGGCCGGCTGCTCTTTTACCGCGTCATAGGAAAGCTCAAACTCTTCAAATGCAACCTCATCTCCCGCATGACCGGAATAGTCTCCTGCCCATGCCTGGTCTTCCTTCAGTGCAGCTGAGAGGGTCAGCACATAGTCGGATCCTTTTGTTGCGCTTACCTTCGGGAATCCTGCAAGGGTCACGGTCTTTTCCTGCTGCGGTTCGATCTTTTTCTGTTCTTCAGTCAGGACACCGCTTCCGATCACTTCGTTGTCTTCCTTCAGTGTCCAGGAAATATCATAGTTGTTCAGGTTTGTGTTCAGGAATTCATTGACGATGCGAACTTCTCCTTCTGCCGCCTTTCCATCATCATAGAAGGAAATTTCCTGATGGACCTTCTTCACCTCATACAGCTCCGGGGAAGGTGTGCGGTCTGCGAATACCATGCCGTTTGCACAGAAATCATTGTCTGTGACGGTCTCACCCCAGTCACCGCCGTAGCCAAAATAAGTATCCTCATCATATTCTGTCGTTTTTTTCTCTGCTTCATCGCCGGAATAATCCAGTGCATAGACCACATCCTCACCCAGTGTCTCCAGGCTGTCATCGGTTGCTGCAATCTGTTCCGCATTCAGCGCGCCCCGGATCACAGCCGCGCGGTCAATCGCTCCCTTAAAGGCACGGCCGCCCTGATCGGCAGATGCTCCGATGGTGATGTCAATGGTATTATCTGATTTATCACAGGTGGAAAGTGCAGAACGGGTACCCGTACCAATCTGCGCTCCATCATAATAGAGAATATACTGGCTTCCATCAAAGGTTGCCGTCAGGCGGTGCCAGTTTCCATCCGTAAAGCTTTCCGGTATGGAAGCCGTCAGAACGCCATGACTCCAGCCGTCAACAAAAAATTCAAAGTTTCCGTCCCGGTCGATCTGCAGGTTATAGCCTGCACTGTCTCCCCTGGAGATAAAGGTCTGCTGAGACGGTGAGAAATCTTCGGATGGTTTCAACCATGCATCCAAGGTAATTCCGGTATCACTGTTCGATGCAAGGGATGCGCTTCCTGTGGCTTTGTATTCCCCTGCCGATGCCTGTGTACCATTGCGTCCTTCCTGGAAGCTTCCGGAAAACAGAACCTGATTACCCGTATTGGGGTCATTAATATAGTATGTTACCGTGTTCTCGATTTTTGTTCGCATGGACTGGTCGATCCAATCCCAGATAAATCCGCCCTGTGCATTGGGGTATTTGCGGAATACATCCCAGTATTCCTTAAAGTTTCCAAGGCCATTTCCCATGGCATGGGCATACTCAGACTGGATGTACGGCACCTTGTTGGCCGCATTTGCCACATGACTTTCCACACCGCTTACGCCCCAGTACTGGGAGGAATAGATATCCACCATGGAGTGCTCTCTGTCACTCTTTGTGTAGCGGTTGTCACGCTCGTACTTGCGCATACGGGACGGGTCACGCTGCAGGATCCATCTGGTGGAATTGTAGAAGCAGTAGCTGTCATCCATCGGATAGGTCCGGTAGGTTGCCTCATTTCCCAGGGACCAGATCACTACGGACGGGTGGTTCTTGTCACGCTCCACCATGTTCTTTGTGCGGTCCATCACGGAAGTGTTCCAGATGGGGTAGCCGGATGGGATGTTGCTGCTGGTTGCTCCCATATGGGACTCCGCGTTGGTCTCGTCACAGATATAGAGACCAAGCTCATCCGCCAGTGAATACAGATACGGGTTGTTGGGGTAATGGCTGGTTCGGATCGCATTGACGTTGAACTGTTTCATCAGCATCAGGTCCTCTTTGATGTCCTCCCTGGTCAGGGCACGGCCGTCATCCACGTCACTCTCATGGCGGTTCGTGCCGCGGAACATGATCTTCTCCCCATTGATCTGCACCTGCTCCTGGCCTGCCTCGTTGATGTCCACCTTATCGATCTCACGGAAGCCCACTCTCTGGCACAGGGTCTCCACCACGTTTCCTTCCTCATCTGTGAGCTCAATCAGCAGCATATACAGGTTCGGTGTGTCTGCAAACCATTTCTCCGGGTTCTTCACCTCTTTGCTTCCGGTAACGGTCACGCCCTCGTCATCGGCCCGCTCTTCTGTGGTAGCCTTTGCCTCCGGTACTGTCACCTGCAGCTCCATGGGGCTGTCCAACACCTTCGTGGCGCCGTCATCCTCATACAGGTCTGCCGTCACCTTGTAGGTCTTCCCTGCTGCTTCCGCAAGGCCCAGGTTGCGGACGGTGGCGTCAAGCGTCAGAGTCGCATCCTCATAAGCCTCATCCAGGTCAGTCTTTACAAAGACATCACGGATCTCCACCTTATTCTTGGAATACAGGTTCACATCGCGGAAGATGCCGCTGTAGCGGATGAAATCCTGGTTCTCCAGGTAGCTGCCTGTGGACCAGCGGTATACCTCAACCGCAACGGTGTTCTCCCCTTCCTTCAGGTAGTCCGTGATGTTGAACTCATCGGTGGTGTAGCTGTCCTCCGCGTAGCCGACCTGCTGCCCGTTCACGTAAAGGTAAAAGGCGGACTCCACGCCCTCAAAGGACAAAAATACCTCCCTGCCGTCCCAGCCTGCCGGGATGGTGAAGGTCCTCTTATACTGGCCGACACTGTTGCGCACGGTTGGTGCGGTCACGTTCTCCCCAAGCTGCACGCTCTCATAGTTCTGCCAGGGGTATCTCTGGTTTACGTAAATGGGCTTTTCGTATTTGAAATTGCCCTCCTCATCCTTGATGGCCTGGATGGAGCTCGGCACCTTTATGGTATCCCACCCGGAGGTGTCCCAGTCCTCCACATAACTCTTTGCCGCTTCGCCTGTGACATCCTTTTCACGGTCCGCAGGCTTCCGGGCAAATTTGAACTTCCACTCCCCGTTCAGGGAAAACTTGTAGGCGGATTCCTCCGCATCCTCATCCAGCACAGACCGTTCGTTTGTCAGCGCCTTTTCGGCTGACTCGTAAGGTGTGAAAGAAGCGTGTGCCGGTTCCCGGTTCACTTCCACCACATCGATCTGGTCGTACCATTCTTCTCCCGCAAAACGGGTATCCGCCGCCCGGACGGAAAGTGTGCCGACACCGGTCAGAAGCTCTCCGCCAACCAGGGCACCGGCAAGCAAAACAGATAAAACCCTTTTTCTCCAATACATTTTTTTCTCCCTTTCTGTCAGATAAATCAGACTGCCAGATCCGTATCAAACCCCGGCAGTTCCTTATAATCACACAACCTGCTTTCCAGTGCATTCTGTCTCAGCACATGGTAAAGCTCCGCTTTTGTAAACTCCTTATAGGGCAGCAGATAGAATGCGGAAACCAGCCCAAGTGTCAGCGCACTTGCCGCTTCCCAGAGCACAAATGACAGGTCCAGACGAAACATCTTCATTTTCTCTCCCTCTGTCATGGCAGAACTCAGCTCCAGCGCCCTCTCTGTGTCCATTCTCGGATTTTCAGCCAGTATGTACGGTACCAGGCTATATTCATAATGTCGAATAATCCCTGGAACCACTAACATCAGACAACCTGCAACGATTTTAGCCCAGCGTATAAACATGACCTTTGTCACATGAACCGTATAATGATTCCGGAACACATAGAGAATCATACCGATATCGGTTCGTCGGATGCGGTTGCACATGAAAAATCGTTTGGAACTGACCCGTACCGGATTTCCGATAAAGAAAATAACAAGAAGGCCAGCCAGGAAAATGCTGATTGTGGCGGTAATCACAAAAATCATCATCAAAAGGTTCAGCTGCTTTTGAAAAATACTGATTTTGTAGTCCGCAATGGGATTGTTCTCCCGCAGATCTTTCTTCAGCTCCCTGAGACGTTTCTCTGACATTTCCACGCCGCTGCTTTCCGGTGCAAGCCTCCCTGCACTGATGCCTGCGCTTCCAATCCATCCGGTCAGCATCACAGTCAACAGGCAGACTGCAACCGCCGGCCAGTAGCATTCCTTCAGCAGTCTTCTGGCTCTTTTCTTTAATTCACGCCTGCGCCAGATCATACGCAGTAAAGGATCGATGTTCCAATCCTTCCGGCACTCTCACGATCCTGAAGCCTTGCCACAAGCTCCAGGGCAAACGCAATGGCTGTTCCCATACCCCGGCTTGTGGTAATATGTCCATCCGTCACCACCGGTTCCCGGACAACGTCAGCACCCTGAAGTCTGTCTTCAAACCCCGGATAACAAACTGCCTTTCTGCCTGAGAGTATCCCAAGATCTCCCAGAATGCTGGGTGCCGCACAGATGGCTGCAATGCCGCGTTTTTGCGCATCCGCTTTTTTCAGTTCCTCCGTCAGCCTTTCACATGCACCCAGGTGAAGCGTACCCGGCATACCGCCCGGAAGCACCAGAAGATCCAGACTGTCTGTGTCTGCCTCCTCCAGTATTTCATCCGTTTCCAGCACGATCCCATGGGCACCCGTGACTCTTTTTGTACCGTTTATGCTGATCATGCGGATATCGATCTGTGCTCTGCGCAGAATATCCACCACCGTCAGCGCTTCGATTTCTTCCAGTCCATCCGCCATAAAAATACCTGCTCTATTCATGATAAATCCTCCATTTCTGCTCTTTCCAAAACGACTTGATTCTGTTTCGGTTTTTCCCATTTTATACAGACAGTTTACCAGACATTCCCCATTCTTTCCAGTCCCAATCGAACCCGGTCTTGTGTTTTTTCCATTTCTGCGCTATCCTGTAAACAGGAAACTGGAAAGGAGTATCATACCATATGGAAATCGAACGCAAATATTTAATAGAAGAAAAAAATTTGCCCGGGAATCTGGAGTGTTTCCCAAGCCACCTGATCGAACAGGGTTATCTCTGCCGTAATCCCGTTGTGCGCATCCGCCGCCAGGACGATGATTACATTCTGACTTACAAATCAAATGGTCTGATGGCACGGGAGGAGTATAATCTGCCGCTGAATGCGGAAGCCTACAGACATCTCAAAGAAAAAATCGATGGAAAACTGGTTTCCAAACGGCGTTATCTGATTCCGCTTGAAAATGAGCTTACCATCGAACTGGATGTTTTTTTTGAACCCTGCAGAGGGCTGCTTCTGGCTGAAGTAGAATTTCCCGATGAGGAGTCAGCAAATTCCTTCTGTCCCCCTACATGGTTCGGCAAAGATGTAACCTTTGACGGACGTTATCACAACAGCTCACTGAGCCGCTGACATCTGTTACACACTTTCATGATCTGATGGGCTTTTCTCCGACATCCCCTGACTGTAGGCCAGCATCCTTGCCTTGTCAATGGTATTCAGGCTTCGGAATCTGGAAAGCAGAAGTGCCTCATCCTCCGACAGTGCATCACGCCGTTCCATCTTCCGGACATCCGACCTTCCCACCAGATAATCTATACTGACATCAAACAAATCGGCAAGCTTGATCAATGATTTCAGACTCGGTGCATGCTTGCCTTTTTCATATGCACTGATCGTCTCCTGAGCGACCTCAAGTTCCATACTGAGGCGGAGCTGCGTAATATTTTTCTCTGTGCGCAGTGCGCGAATACGGTTTTTCATATGATCTCTCCTTTTTAAGTATCATACAATTTATACTTGTATCGCTCAGAGGCAGATGCTATAATTTATACAGGTTTAACCTGTTTTCTTTACTGGTATAACGTATATTTCAAGGTTCATCAAAATCAAAAAGCACAGACACCGGTACGTTCAGAGCTTCCGCTATGGCAAACAGCTTTTCCAGAGAAATCGGTACCACCATGCCCGGCGCTTCCAGATTACTCAGATGTGTCCGGCTCAGGGAGACCTTTTCTGCCAGCTCCTGTTGTGTCATGCCCCGCATTTTCCGGCAGCGCGCTATATTGCATCCTAACAGGATCAGTTGTTTCTGGTAATGTTTTGTTGACATGTACGCCACCTCCCAGCGGAAGTGTACGCAGGAAAAGATTGCTCAGACAGGCTCTGCCTGTTCATTTTGCAAAGTGAGACATTGCAAAGAGATTCCACAAAGAGTATACTGATTACGATACGCAAAAAATTATTCCTGCTGATAGGTTCTGACCATGGACAGCATTTGCTCCTTTTTTCTTTCCGTCTGCTTCCGGTAAACATAAATGATATAACGCTCTTCATGATTTAACGGTATATCGGAAACCACCGGAGCACTGCGGCCGATCAGCTCATCGATACTGATCCCGTAAAACTGTGCCAGTGCACACACAATATCCAGCGTCGGTACACGTTTTCCGTTTTCATAATTGCTGTAAGCCGAACGTGACAGATGGATTTGTGAACTGACATAGCTTTGTGTATAATGTCCGGCCAGGCGAAGTTCTTTTAATCGATGCGCAAGTAACTGGTTCACTATGAGCACCCCCTTGACTATGCCCCGTATCCAATGATACGTTTTCTAAATATGAAATTCACAGGAGATCGAACAAATGAAATGGAAAATCTTATGTTATGGAATGAAAAACAAAAATAACCGTCACTTCCACAGACGCATCCTGGCAGGCATGTGTATTGCCTTTTCGAGATGGGACGGCAAAAGAACGGAAAAAAAATTGGGGCGGACAGCCATCCGGCTCTCCAACCCCAAATACAGTGCCAGGGAAATTCTGCAGACAGCAGCTCAGATCGATGTAAAATCCGGTGTGCCATACAAATCATAAGGCGTACACTGATACACGTAATAATTCAGCCAGTTCGTATAGAGATTGTTTGCATGGGCTCTCCACATCAACAGAGGCTTATTGGTACAATCATCATCCCGGTAATAGTTTTTCGGTATCTGAATATCCATGCCCTTTCCAAGATCACGCCGGTACTCCCCATCCAGGGTCACACGGTCATACTCCGGATGTCCCATAACAAAAATCTTACGCCCGTCATCCGCCATTCCCAGGAAAAATCCGGCTTCATCCGATTCTGCCAGAATGGTGATCTTGCCACAGGCACGTATATCCTCAATAGGCACCTCTGTGTGTCTGGAATGTGGTGCCAGAAAAACATCATCAAACCCGCGCACAAGCGGAATCTTGCGGTTCAGTACACGATGCCAGAACAGGCCGAACATCTTCTGCGGAAGCTGTCTCTTTTTCAGTCCGTAATGATAGTACAGACCTGCCTGGGCGGCCCAGCAAAGATAGATGGTGGAGGTTACATGCTTTTCACTCCATGCCATGATTTCTGTCAGTTCCTTCCAGTAGTCCACATCCTCAAACTCCATGTTCTCCACCGGTGCTCCGGTAATGATCATGCCATCAAATTTCTTGTCCCGCACATCCTCAAAATGCAGATAAAATTTATTCAGATGACTGGTGGAAGTATTTTTCGATTCGTGACTGTTCATGGTCAGGAAAGTCACATCCACCTGAAGCGGCGTATTGGACAGAGAACGCAGCAACTGAAGCTCGGTCTCCTCCTTCAGCGGCATCAGATTCACGATCATGATCTGAATGGGACGGATATCCTGATGAACCGCCCGGTTTTCATCCATGACAAATATATTCTCTCTTTCCAGTATCTCCTTTGCGGGCAGATCACCCTGAACTTTAATCGGCATAAACGATTCCTCCTTCTACTTATCTCTCAGAAACCTTTCCGTTCCGCTTACATCAGCGGCGCCAGAACACGCAGCACACGCCCGGCAATCCGGTTAAAGGCACTCTGTTTTTTATAGTCTTCCTGTGTCACCTTCTGGCATTTCTTCAGTGTTTCCTGAAAATCCTTTTCAATGTTGATGATCTCCCTGTTTTTATACAGAAAAGCCGCACACTCAAAATGCAGATACAGGCTGCGGTAATCCAGATTGATGGTTCCAACCACCGCGCGCTCATCGTCGGAAGTAAAGACTTTTGCATGTACAAAGCCCGGCGTGTACTCATAAATCTGCACTCCTGCGTCCAGCAGTTCATTGTAATAAGTCTTTGCCAGAACAAATGCATACCATTTATCCGGCACATGAGGCATAATAATGATAACCTCTACTCCCTTCTTTGCAGCAAACTGCAGGGCAGTGATCATCTCATTATCCAGGATCAGGTACGGTGTCATGATATGTACATATTTCTTTGCCGTATTTAAAATATCCATGTACACCATCTCTCCCACCGGTTCGGTGTCCACCGGACTGTCTCCGTAGGGAAGGACAAAACCGTCCCCTTCCTCCGGTTTCCTGTCATTTTCTACATTCAGATATGGTTCAAACTCCTCTACCTTCTCATTTCTGGCCACGTTCCACATTTCCAGAAACATCAGTGTAAAACTGCGTACCGCATCTCCGGTCAGCATGATGGCCGTATCCTTCCAGTGTCCAAAACGGATCTTCCGGTTTACATACTCATCCGCCAAATTGATGCCTCCTGTAAAAGCAACCTTTCCATCAATGACGACCACCTTCCTGTGATCACGGTTATTCTGATGGGTAGACAGAGCCGGACGGATCGGAGAAAACACACGGCACTGGATTCCCTCCTTTTCCAGCTTCCTTGGATAATTCGGCGGAAGCAGCGATATGGTACAGGTACCGTCATACATAAAACGTACTTCTACCCCTTCTTTCACCTTACGCTTCAGGACATCCAGCACACGGTCCCAGACATATCCTTTCGCCACAATAAAATACTCCATAAAGATGAATTTTTCCGCTTTTTCCAACTGACGGAGCAGTTCCTCGATCTTATCCTCCCCACAGCTGAAATACTTGATACCGGTATTTTCATAAGCCGGAAAGCCGCCATACTCACACACATAATTTGCCAGAGCCGCTGTCTGCACATTTTCCTGCTCCAGCTTATCGTGCACTTCTTTATTCTGTGTCCAGTAATGCCTGGTCATGTCGTGCATGTGCTGCAGCCTTGCATTCAGCCACCGGACACCGATCTGCGTCTCCACAAACAGATACAGCAGAGTACCAAAGACCGGTACCACCATAATAATCGTCATCCAGACCATCTTAAAAGCAGGATTGGTCCGATTATTAGTCAGATAGATTACCAGAATCACCGCCACGATCCGCAGAAACGTATCAATAAAATACATTTTTCCCTGGAGATACGTGTATCCGGCCATCAGAAATCCGATCTGCAGAAGCAAAAGAAGGATAATCACGCCGGTCCTGCCAAAAATAATACTGATAATCCCGCTTTTTCCTTTTTCAACCCTGGTCTGCATCTGAGTTGGCTGCACTGCTTCCTGTTTTTCCTTTTTCCTCATTCTCTCTCTTCACCCCTGCTGTGTCATGTTCAAAAAGTCCTCTTCTGATATAATGGGTATTCCAAGTTCCCTGGCTTTTTTATTTTTCGAAGTGGTAGAAGTGGTATCGTTGTTGATCAGGTAGCTGGTTTTTGATGTAACCGTTCCCGTCACCTTTCCGCCCTTCTCCTCGATCAGCGCCTTGAGCTCATTCCGGTTGGTAAAATGAGCCAGGCTGCCTGTAATCACGAAATTCATCCCGGCAAAAGACTGATCCGCCTGCTCCGGCACATAGGTTTCTATCTCAAGCTCCTCCAGGAGATCATCCAGCTGACGGCTTTTCTCTCCGTCACGGAAAAACTCAGCCACAGCGGCACCAATCACGTCACCGATGCCGTCCACCCGGGCCATCTCCTGTGCATCTGCCTGCCGGATCCGCTCCAGATCATAGTCAAAAGCCCGACAGATCATCTTTGCGTTTGCCACACCGATGTTAGGAATCCCCAGACTGTAGATCAACCGTGGAAGTGTGGTATTGCGTGCCCGTCCAATACCGTTCATCAGCTTGTCATAGGATTTCTCACCGAACCCCTCCATCTCCACGATCTCCTCCCGGTGCCTTTCCAGGCGGAAAATATCTGCAAATTCATGAATGAATCCACGTCCGATAAATTTTTCCAGTGTTGCTTCCGACATACCGTCAATATTCATGGCATCACGGCTGACAAACAGGGCAAAGGATTTTATTTTCTTAGCCTGACACTCCGGATTCGTACAGTACAGAGTTTCCACATCATTCATCTGCTGAATCCGGGTAGCCCCGCCGCACACCGGACAATGCCTTGGAATTTCTATCTTTCCGCTCCTGGTCAGATTCTCCGCGATCTGAGGTATGATCATATTTGCCTTATAGACCTGCACCACATCCCCAATGCCAAGCTGCAGTGCTTTCAGAATACTGATATTGTGAACGCTGGCACGGCTGACCGTGGTTCCTTCCAGCTCCACCGGTTCAAAAATTGCCACCGGATTGATCAGCCCCGTCCTTGAGGGACTCCACTCAATGTCCAGCAGGTGCGTATCCCGTATCTCATCTGCCCACTTGAAAGCGAAGGAATCACGGGGGAATTTTGCAGTACGCCCAAGGGAACGGCCATAGGCGATATCATCATAGACAGCCACCAGGCCATCCGAGGGAACCGGATTCTCCTCAACCGCCTCTGCAAACCACTTCACCGTATCCTCCAGCGTCTCTGCAGTTACCATCTTATGCTCTACCACGTCAAAGCCCTGTTCTGCAAGCCATGCAAACTGTTTCTCCCTGGAATTTTCAAAATCAACGCCCTCCGCGCGCACCAGGGTAAAAGCGTAAAAGCGTACGTGACGTTTTGCCGTGATCTCATTGTTGAGCTGACGCACCGAACCGCTGCAGAGATTACGCGGGTTCTTATATCTGGCATCCACGTCTGCAATCTCTTCATTAATTTTTTCAAAATCCTTATAGGAAATCACCGCTTCGCCGCGCAGTACCAGTTCCCCGGTATAGGGAATCGTCAGTGGAATATTCTCAAACACCTTCGCATTGTTCGTGATGACCTCACCGATCTCACCATTTCCACGGGTAACCGCCTTAAAAAGGCTTCCGTCCCGGTAAGTCAGCACCACCGTCAGACCATCCATCTTCCAGGATAACAGCACCTTCTGATCTCCCACAAAATTCTTCAGGACAGAAACCTCTTTGGTTTTATCAAGAGAAAGCATCGGCTGTTCGTGGCGTTCCTTTGGAAGCTCATCCAGAACTTCGTATCCCACCTGTCTGGTTGGACTGCCTGCCAGCACCACACCTGTCTCATTTTCCAGTTGCTGCAGCTCATCATATAGCCGGTCATACTCAAAATTACTCATGATCTCCCGATCTTCCTGATAATATGCTCTGCCGGCTCTGGTCAGAAGGCCGGTAAGCTCCTTCATCCGCTTCATCTTCTCATCCATATTTCCTCCTCATGGTGCATCTGCAGCACCCATCTTCTCAGTTCCGGCTTCCCGTCCTTTCCAGTTCCGCCCAGAGTTCCCGCATCTCCTTTTCCGTCACATCCCGATATGCCCCTTTGGGCAGATCCCCCAGATGAATATTCATAATGCGCACGCGCACCAGCTTTATCACCCGGCATCCGCAGTATTCACACATCCGGCGGATCTGCCGGTTCAGTCCCTGGGTCAGTATGATTCGGAAACGATATTTCCCCTCCTTTTTTACCTGGCAGGGGCGTGTCACCGCATCCAGAACCGGGATCCCGCCTGCCCGCATTACAGCCAGAAACTCTTCTGTTACCGGTTTGTCAATGGTGACCAGATATTCCTTCTCATGATAATTTCCGGCACGCATGATCTTATTCAGAATGTCTCCGTTATTCGTCATAAGCAGAAGGCCTTCCGAGTCCTTATCCAGTCGTCCGATGGAAAAAACACGGGTTGGATACTGTAAAACATCCTCCACAGTCACATCGCCCCAGCGTCGGTCTGTAGTGCAGACTACCCCTTCCGGTTTATGAAAAGCCAGAAGCACCATTTTCTGCTCTCTCCGGCATCTCTTTCCATTCACCCGGATTTCCATGGTATCTGTCACGCGCATCCCGTTTTCGGCCATTTTTCCGTCAACTGTCACACGGCCCTCCAGAATCAGCCGGTCTGCTTCCCTCCTGGAACATATGCCCGCTTCACTCAAATATTTATTCAGCCGTACCGGCTGTGCGCAGTCTCTCTGTTCAAATGCCAGACGCATCTGATTTTCTCTCTGCCTCTTATCTTTTGCCGCTTTCTTTTCCATCTCTTGTCTCACTTTTCGCCCCTGCTCTCAAAAATATACTACAGTATAACACGTTGTTCCCCCGCAATCAACAATACGTCTTTAGAATCTGGATGCTCTTTTCCTCAAAATCAAGAAATTCTTCCGCCAGTTCGCAGGATGCCTTTCCACATACCTGCATCCTTCGCACCGCCTGTTCCATATCCTGTCTGCGGTTTTCCTCATCCCGTGCCAGCATCCCTGCCACATAGCCCGTGTTCACATTCCAGGCGGTTCTCGCCTGAAGGATTCCCCAGCGCCTTGCGCGTTCCAGCACAGAGACAGGTACCGGCACAATTCCCGTATTTAAAAGCTGTACACTTGCCTGTTCCTTCAGTCTGGAATACCCCACTGCCTGCCGGTTCAGCTCCAGAGCCAGTTCCCTGTCATATACTTTTCCAAGCATCATGTGAATGTCCTGCAAAGATTCTGTACTTTTGTGTACAATACATTCCAGAAGCTTCTGTTCGGAATAAGAAACCATTTCTGCCATCCCTCCTTATCGCCAGGCCGACGCATTCGTCTCTTTTTTCTGCCTGCACAGATTGACGGATTGCCGCACAGCCTGTACCTTAGCATATGCAGAAATGGAAAACGGTATACAAAAACACCCTCCGGTCAGTTCCGAAGGATGTTTTCTTCCTTTTCCATCACAATATCATTTACTGTGAAACGTCTTTCAGATATTCATTTAAAACGTAACCGGTTGCTTCCCCGTACTTAATCTCGGCCCATCCATTATCCAGAACCCGGACACGTGTCACACGATCGCCAACATCAAGCATACCGATAATCTCTGCATCCTCTCTGGAATCGGAGCGCACATTCAGCACATCGGTAGCTTCCACTACCTGGTTGACTTCCACTCCTGCATCGGACGCATCCGGAATCGTAATCTCCGTCTCAGGCTCATCCAGCCCCTGAATAATCTCACGCAGCTGATCGTTGTTTGAAATAATGTCCTGATACTTGTCATTTACTTCCATGATCAGATCCTGTACATCAGAATCCTGTGTCACATCTTCAATATACTCCTTCGTTGCATCATCTGCCTGCTGATCGGCTACGATCAGTTCACCCTGCTCATTCGTCTTGAGATACAGGCGGGTCACACTCGGCACCAGCTCCTCCACATCTGCAACTTTCGCCTCATAATAGGCAAATACCACATAGGATCCCTCTGCCGGACCTTTTTTGGAGTAAACTGCAATGTTATTGTAACTCGAAATGATCGAGCTCTGAATCTTCTGTTTATCGGTATCTGTCAGAGACTCCACCATATTTTCCAGGGTCTCCATATCTTTACTGCCCATCGCCGTATAATACTTCTGCACTGCTTCCAGTACTGCCGCATCATTTTCCGTCAACGGTTCTTCACTTTCGGTCTGTTCCTCTGTCCCGGTTTCTTTGCCGGTTTCCACAAGCTCATTTCTGGTTTCGGCATCCTTACCTTTGCTGCCGCTTCCTCCGCCTGCAAGTTTTACCGCAAACACTGCTATGATGAGTACCAGAACGATCGCCAGTCCCAGTAAAACATATCTCAGATTGTCTGACAGCCATTCTCTAAAGCCACCCAATATTTTTACCTCCATTTGCTGTTGCGGATTTCTTTTCGCAAAAAAACGCACCTGGAGGGATTCGAACCCCCGCCACATGGTACCGGAAACCATTGCTCTATCCCCTGAGCTACAGGTGCAAGTTTTTACCTATAGAATATGCCGCACATACTCATGTAAAATCTCCCGTTTGGAAAATTCTTATCTATCATAACATAAATGTTTTAAAAAGTAAAGCAAAATGCGCAGAAGATCAGAACCCATGCCAAAACCGTCCTGTCAAAGGGTCAAAAAAACACGGGCGAAACCATACGCCGTCTTTCAGACAGCCAGGAAAAGGTGGTGTTTTCGGGCGTTGTAGCAGTAAACACGATCCGACAGAACCTCCTCCGGCAGCACCTGCGTACAGTTAATATCATGCACCATAGCCGAAAGCTTCTCCGGCTCCGGTGCCAGTTTCTGCGGAACCAGGATACATTCGTGGATACTGCTCGGCAGAACATAGAAACTGTCCCCCATCACCGCTGCCGCATCGGAAAGTACACTGTCATATAAAATCCCGCAGGCCCCAAGCTGTCTCTTTTCATTGGTCAGTACATACATAGGAAGTTTGTCAAGCGGATAGAAATGAATCTCTTCTTCTGTCAGCATCTCAGACAGAATCTCCCTCATATCGCAGACGCGGCAGGGCAGCAGTTTCTTTGTATTTTCCCGTGCTATCTGATAAAGCGTATCCCCGTCCACATCCCAGAATCTCAAATGATCCCTTCCTATGGTTACGGTACCGCTGCCGAATGATTGATCTTCCAGCATAACATAGAACACGATTGCCAGATCCAGATACGGAACAAAGGGAATCCGCTCAAGCAGCTCCCTGTTTTTCTCCCGGTTGATCACCCGGCACAGGATCCGGTTCCGTATCTCGGAAAAACACGCAAACATCCCGGCATCAAAGGAGACCTGTGTCAGGCATCTTTGATACAGCCTGCAGATCTGCTCTGCAATCTTTTCAAGCTCCATGCCTTCTCTGCTGGCACGGAAGTATTCCTCCAGGTAGACAGCCGGAGAAACGTTCTTTCCTTTTTCTGAGATCAGAAAACAGTCCCGGTGAATGCCATTATTTTTCGTAATGCGATGATATTCCACAAATACTGCCTCCCCCAGGCAGCTCTGCAGTTTTTTTCTGAAGCTGATTTACAAATTCATTATAATCCAAAGTATAATCCTTTCCTGCAAATGCAGGCAGATCTGTTTCAAATGGGAACCTTGTGTGAATACACAGATAAATGAGAAAATGTATGGTTACATATTATCATATCATTGCTCATATTGCAAGTCCTTTATCAGGAACCAGAAGATTATTCCACTCCTGCATCAAAGCGAAAAAGCCGCCGTATGTGCATCTCTTTTACCTCACACATACGGCGGCTTTTCAACGGTATCTTATTTCATCATCCATTTGATGGTGTATACACCGGATGCTTTTTTATTGCTGCTGTAATCGGAACGTACCGCTTTGATATAATAGGTACCCGGTTTGATCTTTGCTTTCTTCTTGCTGAAGTAACCGCTGACACTGTAATACTGATTGGCTCCGCTCTTGATGGATCCAAGACGGGTTCCCTTGGGATAGCTTGGACCGTAAACATAGAATTCAATATAGCCGTTGGCCTCAACCGAGATATTCAGCTGCAGCTTTTTGCTCTTTGTCATCTTAAACTTGAACCAGTCGGCCTTCTTTGCCTTTTCTCCCGCCGGCATAACACCGGTTATGGTTTTCTTGTGTTTGATCGTGGTGGCTTTTTTCTTAGAAGCACCGCCCTTGTCAGCCATATTCTGCAAAGCTGCGGATACCACATAATTTTTCTGGTTCTTAACCTGCAGATAATAGATTCCAGGTTTCACACCATAAGTGGCCACATCATCACCGCTCACATAGGAGCTGCTGTACTCGATGGGCTGTTTTTTGCTGTTGCACAGCACCACGCTTAACCCCCACTGATTTCCGTAATCACTGAAACTGGCTCCCGCAACAACCAGAGCTCCGGATTTGTTAACGGTAAGTTTGTGATAGACAACGGTATTATAATCCGGCATCCTTCCCGTATAAACGTATGCGCCCTTGCCATTCGGTACCAGCTCCACATCCAGGCTGCCTGCTGCCAGAGTGGGCACTCCCATCATCAGAATCATCACAAACGCAGCTGCCAGAGTCACAAACATACGTTTTCCGATTGTTTCTCTTTTTTTCATTTTCATTCTCCTTCCTTTTTAAAAGACTGATTTTGTTATGTCCAGCATACCACATTTATGCAGATGGAACAACCAATAATTGCAATGCGATCGTTTAAATAAAAGACCGCTGCGGAAACTGTACTCCGCAGCGGCAAATGATGCTTCCCATTTCCGGATCCATCGTATCCGGCATCCACATACTTATACTCGCGACAGATACTCACCTGTTCTGGTGTCGATCTTGATCTTGTCACCACGCTCTACGAACAGAGGCACATTTACGTTTGCTCCTGTCTCAACAGTGGCCGGCTTGGTAGCGCCCTGTGCGGTATCTCCTTTGAAGCCCGGCTCTGTCTCTGTGATCTCAAGCTCTACAAACAGAGGCGGCTCAACCGCAAATACGTCACCGTTGATGGAACATACTTTAACCATCTCATTGTCTTTTACAAATTTCAGTGCGTCGCCGATGGTCTCCTGGTTCAGAGCAACCTGATCGTAGGTCTCCACGTTCATAAAGTAGAACAAATCACCATCGTTATAAAGATACTGCATATCGACTCTGTCAATACGAGCCTGCGGGAATTTCTCGGTAGGACGGAAGGTTTTTTCCACAACGCCGCCGTTTACAATATTTTTCAGCTTTGTGCGGACGAAAGCTGCTCCTTTACCTGGTTTCACATGCTGGAACTCAAGAATCTGATATACTGTTCCGTCAATCTCCAGCGTAATACCGTTTTTAAAATCTCCTGCTGATACCATCTGATTTTCCTCCTTATTTTTGAAACGGACATTCGCAATCCGCTTACAGCCATTCTTTTATCGCCTGTCCGCATAATCTCTTTCTAATTCTATAATAAAGTGTTTCATTTTTCAACTATTTTTTACAGAAAACCATGGTATTGATCACAGTTCAATCAGCTGCTTCGGGGAACCTGTCAGATTTTTACAGCCATTTTCTGTGATTACAACCAGATCCTCAATGCGTACGCCTCCAAATCCCGGCACGTAAATTCCCGGTTCCACCGTCATGGTCACATTTTCTCTGAGTACATCCTCACACTTCGGCGACAGACGCGGTTCCTCATGGATGAACAGTCCCACACTGTGGCCCAGTCCATGTCCAAAGCAGTCTCCGTATCCGGCCTGTTCAATGATCCCCCGTGCCACTGCATCCACCTCACGGCCCGTCCTTCCTGCGCGCAGCACCGCAAGGGCAGCCATCTGGGCTTCCAGGACGATCCGGTAGATTTCTTTCTGTTTTTCATCTGCACGTCCTACCACCACCGTCCTTGTCATGTCGGAACAATATCCCTGATACCGGCATCCGAAATCCATGGTCACAAAATCTCCCATCTCCAGCTTTTTCGCTGAAGGAATCGCATGGGGCATGGCAGAATGCAGACCGGAAGCCACAATCGTATCAAAGCTGTTGCCCTCCGCTCCCAGCTCCCGCATATAGTAGTCCAGCTTCGCCGCCAGTGAAAGCTCTGTGACACCGGGGCGGATATCGTCAAGAATACGCTGAAATGCCAGATCTCCGATCTGCTCCGCTTTCGCGATCCGCTCAAGCTCTTTCGATGTCTTGATGCAGCGCAGGTGGTTTACACTTTCTCCAAGCCCCACCCAGTCTGCCTGCGGACATTTGTCACGGATACGGACAAAGTCTGCATAAACAAGCTGGGTATCCTCAAATCCGATCCTCTGTACGCGATCCTTTTCCATCAGACCGGAAATCACATCTCCATAGCCCTGATTCGAATTGATCTCCACCACTTCGAAATCCGGTGCTTCTTCCCTGGCCTGCGTGGTGTAGCGGGAATCCGTCATCAGGATCCTGTGTTTTTCTGACAGATAAAGGTAACCGGTTGCTCCGCAGAAACCACTGTGATAGCGCATATTACAGCCGTCCGACAGAAGGATGGCATCCAGTTTTTTCTCTTTCCGTAATTCCATTATGCTCTCTTTCATTTCGTTTTCCTGTCTTTCTCATAAAAATATAATACGATCCGCTCCAGATAGCGCTTCAGCACGATCTGAATCTCTTCTTTCGGATGAATCGGTTTTACAAGGATCGTGTGCATCCCTGCACGTTTGGCGCCCCATACATCCGTAAACAGCTGATCCCCCACAAACAGTGCATTCCTGGGGGTACAGCCCATCATCTCCATAGCCTTCCTGTAATTTCTGGTGGAAGGCTTGTGTGCATCCTCAATATACTTTCCCTGGATCGCATCTGCAAAGGGTTTGACACGCGGAAGCTGGTTGTTTGAGATCACACAGTAATCCATGCCGATCTTACGCAGATGTTCAAACAGGCGCAGCGCCCGTGCATCGGCCGGTGCGCCGTGAGGCACAAGCGTATTGTCGATATCAAACAGTACGCCCCGGTATCCTTCCTGCGCCAGTTTATCAAAATCAATACAATAGGTCGAATCCAGATATTCATCCGGATAAAAACGTTCCACTAACATACTTTATTCCTCCAGGTATCGTCTCATATCATCAAACTGCTTTTCCATCTGCCGGTAACCGTGCTGATAAAAGGCCTCCAGCACGCTGACCTTGGATTCAAGCCTTGACACGGTGGGACACTGAGGACGGATCACGAAAATCTTTCCCTCCTCCTCCCAGCGCTCCACCGCGGTGATAATGCGGTTATACTGATACGCCCGGCTGCAGATCGTGCGCGCAAGCTGGGGATAATCTTTAAAAATCGTCCGGTACATCACGATCTTTCTGCGCGGCATCGTTTTACGATACCCCCGGTTTCTGGTCAGCACCAGCACATTTTTCCGATATCCGTTCTTCAGGCAGTGAATCAGCGGAATCGAATCCGCCAGACCTCCATCCAGATAAGGCACCCCGTCAATGTCCACCATGGGGGTCACAACCGGAAGGCTGCTGGATGCACGGCACAGCTTCATCAATCTGGCACCGTCTTTTGTTTCCGTAAAATATTCCGCTTTCCCCGTAAGGCAGTTGGTAGCCACGATCTCACAGGTCATATCCGACGCAAAATACGTCTCAAAATCAAAAGGATGAAGCTCCATGGGATCACGCTCAAAGATCAGGTCCATATCCAGAAGACTCTTTCTGCGAAACAGATGATGGAACGTGACAAGTCTGCCGTCCTCCCCGGAACGGATCATACATACCCTGGTCCTGCCCGGCTGCCTGGAAACGTAATCCACCGCATTGCAGGAGCCCGCCGAAACACCGATCACATGGGGAATATAGAAATCCTGCTCCATCAGATAATCCAGTACACCGGAAGTAAAAATTCCCCGCTTGGCACCGCCTTCCAGAATCATTGCCGCTTTTTTCATCGAATCTGCCCCCTTTTTCCATCCGTCAAATCTGTCCATGCAAGTATAGCTCAAAAAACAGCTTCCTGCAAGCATATCCATCCCGTTTTTGCCCATACTAAACGACAAAGCAGCCAGGTTGACCGTCTGGCAGTATACCGAAAGGAGCTCTTATGAAACCACTGCCGATGTTTCTGTCCCTGGTCTTTTCCCTGACTGCAGATCTTGTTTTTCTGCACACCCCCTTTGAACTGGCCGGAATCCTGCTGTTCATTCTGGTTCAGTTCTGCTACCGCACCTTGCTTGCCATCCCCCTTCTTCCCTGGCTGAAATCCGGTCTGCTCCTGGCACTGTTCCTGACTTTTACAGCTGATTTCTGCGGTATAAAAGGCAGCCTCCTTCTGGCGGCTGCCCTGTTCTATTTCTTTCTTCTGTTAATCAACCTTTTTCATGCGTGGCATCAGACCTTCCGGAGCGTTCCGCTTCTGATGGCTCTGTGCCTGACCATGCTCCTGATCTGTGACTTTCACGTGGGGCTGTACAACCTGCCGCGTTTTCTTCATCCACTGCCTGCAGCACTGCAGAATTACTGCACCCTCACGGCCGGCCACATGATCTGGATCTTTTACATTCCCGGTCAGCTGATCATGGTTTTTCTGTTTCTGTCTTCTCTTCGGCATTGAACGATGACGTCAGCAGCCATCTTCCGTTTTTCTCGGAACCCTCACGCACCACCAGATTCTGCTTTTTCAGCTTGTCGATATCGCGCAGGATCGTACGCTTCGTGACCTGGAGACTGCGCACCATCGTCCCGATGCTGACGCGGTCATTTTCCGCCATCATTTTCAGAATCTCCGTCTGTCGTTCCTCCGGAGTAAAATGCCCGTCATACTGTGCGTAAGCGTCTTTCACAAAAGGCAGTGTCTCCTGAACGACATCCGTATCCTGATCGGCCGTCGTCCGGGATTCGCTCCGAATCTCTTTCCATGACATACAAAGCAGACAGATGCCATCCTTTTTCTGCATCGTCAGTCCTTCCGGCAGCTTTTCCGGATACAGCCCCATCACACGCAGAAGCTGTGTAAGCAGCGGATTTCCAAATCTTCCCATACTTCCGGCAAACTCTGCCGTCACATCCTGTCTGTTCACACGAATCGTTGCGGGATAAGCAGCTGTATATTCCCGTTCCGACAGAAAGACTGCCGCAAAAGCCGCTGCTCTTTCTTTTCCAAGTGCATTCTCCAGAAATGCGGTAATCTTTTCCGTTTCGTCCAGCAGATTCGTCTCAAAAGTTGCGCGCACCATGCGCCCATCCTCCTGTTTTTCGCAGTAAACCTGCGTATTCCCGAAGATATTGCGCAGTGTACTGTCCTTTCCCATCAAAAGTGCGGCAAGAAAACGAAGCCCTCTCTCTCCCGTCTCGTAATTGATGCCGGAAAGATTCATCTCAGCCAGCAATGGAGCATTTTCCAGATGTCCCCATGGATGCTCCGGATCTGTCATCAGAATCCGTGCACGGGCTCTGGCAATCAGCTCCTCCCGCAGGTCATGCTCCCGCAGATAGGGATAGATCTTTCGCTCGGTGTAAATATCCTGTTTTCTCGCATAAAGTCTTGCCAGCTCTTCCCTGCGCTCCAGTCGAACCGTCTCCCCGTCTCTTCGCACAAAAATCTGTCCCCGCAGTGCATGAACCTCCGGACTTTCCGGAACGGAAAGCACCAGAATATGCTTTCCCTCAACGATCTCCTCCTCCAGGTCCAGATAAAACACCGGCCGGAAAATCTCCTCGTTCTGCGCCGCCTGGGTGAGCCCCTTTATGATATCCGGTATCGCTCTCTCCCTCAGCCCCGGAACACTTCCATTTTCGTTGACTCCCAACAGGATATGACCGCCTCTGCTGTTCAAAAAAGCACAGATCGTCTCAAAAACATCTGTGTGAATCCCATCTCTGCAGTTTTTGAATACGGTAGTTTCGTTCTGTCCTGCTGCAATCCATTTTTGTGCCTTCATATTCCATCCTCCTGAAATTTCTTACGAATCCTCTCTTCTCCCTCCAAAAGCCTTTCCTGAAATCCTTCCTTCTCGCCAAACATCCCGGAAAAGATACGATATTCATCGATCAATCCCTCTCCGTGCGGCACCAGATAAGCTCCGGCATCGCTGCCGAGAGCCAGATACACGCCCTGATCCCAGGCATAGGTGATATTCTCCTTCGCACATGCAAAAATCCGGTGAAGCTCTGTTTCCGGGTACCTGCCGCACCCGAACAGATTGCTGATGGTGACCACCGTAGGCACCCAGACCGTGCCCATCTCCTTCATTGCATCCACGCAGTCTCTGTCAATATAATTTCCATGCTCCACGCTGTCCGCTCCGGCAAGCACTGCGGCACGCACCGCATCTGCGCCGTTTCCATGAACCATCACCGCCATTCCCTCCTCATGGGCAATGTGGATCAGTTCCCGGATCTCCTCCTGTGGAAGCGGCTCCTCAGACAGCTTTCCACAGGTCTCATACTCCATAATACCGGAAATCATGATTTTAATAAAATCCCCGCCAAGTACTTTTACTTTCTTCACCAGCTCATGGTACTCCTGCAGGGTATCGTATCCATATCCAACGATTTTACCATAATGCCCGTTCCGGTGAATGGCAAACAGCGGTGTGCGGTAATCCACCCCATACTCCGGAGCGATCCTGGCAGCGTACTCAGACACATGAAGCGCATCCCCTCCGTCACGCACAAACCGGATGCCCCGCTCTGCGTATGCGGCAAACCATCTGCGGATACTTTCCTCATTCACATGATCTCTGTGCAGTCTCACTGCCTCCCTGTAGTTCCGTCCATTCATGAAAATATGGGCATGACATTCTCCATACATACAATCCTCCTAACGCTTCCAGGTGGATGGCACAAGAAGCATCAGCATCGGTATCAGCTCCAGTCTTCCCGCCAGCATGTCAAAACACAGAACCAGCTTGGAAAACGCAGAAAAAGAAGAAAAATTCCCTGCAGGTCCCACGACCTCAAGGCCTGGACCGATGTTGTTCAGCGTGGCTGCCACAGCCGTAAAATTAGTCACCAGATCCATCTCATCCAGTGAAATAAACAGTACAGACAGTACAAAGATAATCAGGTACAGCGCAATAAAAGCGTTGACCGAGCGAATTACCTCGGATTCCACTGTCCTGCCCTCCATCCTTACCTTGCGGACGCTGCGCGGATGAATAGCGAGGGACACTTCCTTTGTAATTCCCTTTACCAGAAGAATCAGGCGGGATACCTTGATACCACCGCCCGTGCTTCCCGCGCAGGCTCCGATAAACATCAAAGTGACCAGAATTGTCTTTGAAAATGCTGGCCACAGGTTAAAATCAACGGTTCCAAATCCGGTGGTTGTGATGATCGAACCCACCTGAAAAGCCGCATGATGAAATGCTTCTCCTGCACTCTCAAACAACGGCATCACATTGATCCCGATTGCCAGGATCGCCACTGCAATGATTCCAAAATAAGTCCAGACCTCTGTCATGGAGAAAATATGTTTTCTCTTTTTCGTCAGAAGACAATAATAGAACGTAAAATTAACGCCAAATAAAATCATAAATACCGTGATGATTCCCTGCTGAAGCATGGTATAGCTGCCCACACTGTCACATTTGATCGCGAATCCTCCGGTACCGGCCGTACCAAAGGACAGGGTTACCGCATCAAAGAGCGGCATACCGGAAGCAAGCAGGAGCAGGATCTCAAGCAGTGTCATTCCAAAATAAATCGCATATAAAATCATCGCCGTAGAACGGATCTTTGGCACAAGCTTGCTCACACTTGGTCCCGGGCTCTCCGCGCGCATCAGATGTACCGTCGTGCCGTTCCCCCCGTTTGGCATGATGGCAAGGATAAACACCAGAATCCCCATGCCTCCTACCCAATGAGTAAAACTCCGCCAGAACAGACTGGCATGCGACAGTGCCTCCACATTTGTCAGGATGCTGGCTCCTGTTGTGGTGAATCCGGAAATTGTCTCAAAAAGAGCATCAATGTAAGAAGGTATTTCCCCTGTCAAAACGAAGGGCAACGCCCCGAATGCGGACATCCAGATCCAGGCCAGCGCAACTGCCACGAATCCCTCTCTTGCAAACATCGTGCTCTTCCCCGGTTTTCTGATCACAAGAGCTCCTCCCGCCACTGCACACAGGACAATGGAAAACAGATAAACGCGAAAGACCTCTTCCCCGCAGATCAGTGCAATGATAGCCGGCATCACCAGAAACAATGCTTCAAAGCAGCCTGCCAGACCGAGAATATGTAAAATCATTCCATAATTCATTTTCCTTCTCACCCTCACCGTTCCGCCAGAATATCATTAATATCATTCAGTCCCCTGTTTGTGGTGACCACAATAACCGTATCCCCCAACATCAGCATATCCTGCCCCTTGGGTGTGATCGGCACACCATCCCGATAAATGCAGGCAATCAGAAGATTGTTTTTCAGTCTGAGCTTCTCCAGCGGCTGGTTCAAAACTGCAGCATTTTTGCGGATCACGAATTCCAGAGCCTCCATGCGATTGTTCACCAGGCGGTAAAGTGTCTCCACATTGCTTCCGATGGAATTTTTCATGGCACGCACATAACGTACAATATACTCTGCCGTCACATATTGCGGATAGATAATACTGTCCAGATCCAGTTTATTGATCACCTCATCAAAGGTTGTATTATTGACCTTGGTAATAATTTTCATTCCGGGCGTACGCTCTCTTGCAAATAGTGAAAGCAGAACATTTTCCTCATCCACATTTGTCAGAGTCACGAAAGAATCCATCCTTGTCATTCCTTCTTCCATAAGGATATCCTGATCCGTTCCCTCACCGCAGATGATCGTCGCCTTCGGTAATTCCTCACTTAATATCTCACAGCGCTCTCTGCTTTTGTCGATAATCTTGACATCAATCCCCATCGCAAGCAGCTGTTTGGCCAGATAATATGCCGTGGTACTTCCTCCCACGATCAGGGTATTGCGTACCTGATTGGTCTGTACTCTGATTTTCTTAAAAAACTGGCTGGCTGTTTTCGGAGGTGCCACGATCGATACGATATCCTTCTTTTTTAAAACAAAATTGCCGTCCGGAATCAGTACCTGCTCTCCGCGTACAACTGCGCACACAAGCACATTGCACCGGATCCTTGCATCCATGTCTGCAATCCGCATTTCATCCAGCATAGAATTTTCTGCCACACGAAACTGCAAAAGCTCCACCCGTCCCTTGGCAAAGGTTTCAATTTTAATAGCTGACGGAAAGCGCAGAATACGTGCCATCTCCATAGCAGCGGCATATTCCGGATTGATCACCATGGCAAGCCCCAGCTCCTCCTGAATAAAACGCAGCTCCTGATTATACTCCGGGCTGCGCACCCGCGCGATCGTCTGACATCCATTCCCCGCCTTCTTGGCAATCAGGCAGCACAAAAGATTCAACTCATCGGAACCGGTGACTGCAATCAGCAGATCTGCCGACTCGATACCGGCTTCCACCTGTACGCTGTGACTGCTTCCGCTTCCGGCCACACCCAGAATGTCAAATGCATTGGAAATCGCCTGCACCTTCTCATAATTCGGATCAATGACAACAATATCATTGCCCTCGCCGCTTAACTGCTCCGCAAGGGTTGCTCCAACCTTTCCACATCCTACAATAATGATCTTCATGACTCTGTCCTCATCTGCTGTAACCACTCATCCTGCACCGAAAACGGCCACTGAGCGTCTCCTCTGCTCTATGGCCGCATAGCTGATTCACAGCCTGTGTCGTTACTGCAGGCTCCTTCATCTTTTCATTTTATCGGTTTTCCCGCCAGTTCCAGAATCGTCTCCAGAATCTCTGCCGCATCTTCAATGCAGCCGTCACAGGAGCGCAGAACCTGATTGGTATCGACGCCCTTTAAATCCTTACAGATCACAGAACCATTCTTTTCCTGAAAGGCTCTGGTTATTGCCTTTGTCAAACGATAGGTATCTCCCTTTGTCACCGGTTTTCCCGTATCACGGCTGCTGTTTAACAGCCCGGCAACCATGCATGCCCCGGAAATGGCACCGCAGGTACACTGCATCCCGCCCATACCGGCTCCAAATCCTTCTCCTGCTGCAAACACAAGATTTTCATCCATATCTGCCACGTCCGCATAGGCACATGCCACAGCCTGACAGCAGTTGTATCCTTTTTTGTGATTCTCAAGAGCTTTTTCTACTCTGCTGCTCATCGTATCTTCCTCCGTAACTCAACCTTTTCAAATGTTTTAGGATTTCGTAAGCGTGAAACGCAGAAAAATCCGTAAGTATCAGAGGTCAAAGACTTTTGACCCCAATGTCTTATTGTATCGTGAATGTTACAATTTTACAATACTTTGCAGCAAAATACAAGATGCCGGAGAAGAAAGGTTGGAAAGAACGCCTTACTTTCCGGTAGACAGGATCCGGAGATTTCTGTAAAATAAACAGCATAAATCGTATGGATCCTCCCTGTTATGATGGTCTGCATAAGAAATGTCTCTGCTGTACAGGAAGAACAAAAGAATACTTTAAAAATGGGATACCCGGGAGGTTATATTTATGTTGCGATTGCGTCCTTATAAGAAATGTGATGCCGCTTATGTGGTAAGCTGGCTTGGAGATGAAGAAATATTCTGGAAATGGTGTGCCGGAGTGTTTGGGCATTTTCCGATTTCTGCAGACGCTCTGAATGAATATTATGATAAGTTTGCTGATTCCGATCATTATTTTGAGTGGACGGCTTTTGATGCGGATGGGCCGGCCGGGCATATGATCATGCGCTTTCTGAATGAAGAAAAGTCTGTACTGCGGTTTGGGCTGATTGTTGTGGATCATACCAGACGCGGCAGAGGATATGGCAAAGAAATGCTTTTGCTCGCGCTTCGTTATGCATTTGATATTTTGAAAACACAGAAGGTCAGTGTTGGAGTGTTTGATAACAATCCTGCCGCCCATCACTGCTATACCTCCATCGGCTTTCACGAAACAGAGGAACAGGAAATCTATCATCTGATGGGCGAAAACTGGAGATACCGGATCCTTGAAATGAATCAAAGCGATTTCACCCATCAGGAAAGAATCTTAAGCGGTTTAAACTTCAGATAATCGGAGGACACCAGCAGATACTCCGTTCCGTCCACCATCCCCTGATAGCTGTCGTTATACCGTTCTTTTCCGTGACAGTGTGAATAAATAACTTTTTTGGCTTCATATTCCCTGGCCATACGGGTGAACACACTCTCCATCTCTCCGATGCTGGTGGGCGGGTAATGCAGAAACATGATATATTCTGTATAACCGTCCGCCTTTGCTCTCTCAAAAGAAAGGCGCAGACGCTCTTCCTCCCGTTTTACCAGCTTTTCAAAATGTTCCGCCGTATCTCTGCCTTCATAGCAATAGCCTTTCGTTCCCACCAGAGCATACCGCTCATACGTGCCATAATTATTCTGCAGAAAGAAAAGCCTGCCTTTGAACTGTTCGTTCAGCCTTTCCGTTTTTTTGGCATCCCAGAACATGTCATGATTACCACGAAGCAGAATCTTTCGCCCCGGCAGATTCATGATAAACTCCAGATCCGCCTCACATTCCGCCAGATTGCGCCCCCAGGAATGGTCCCCGGTGAGAACTACCGTATCCTGCTCTCCAACCCGCCTGCGCCAGTTCTTCTCAATTCGTGCGGTATGATTTTTCCACTCTCTTCCAAATACTTCCATGGGTTTATCCACAGACAGCGCAAGATGCAGATCGCCAATCGCGTATAGCGACATAATCCCTTCCTCCTACTAAACTGCTATGCTGCGTTTGATTTCCTCCAGCTCTTCCCGGGTGATCCCAGCCACTTTCCGGATATCCTCCTCGTTTACCGTCCCCAGCCTGAGCAGACCGGATACCATATCCCTTTTTCCTTTTTCTATCCCTTCTGCTACGCCTCTCTGAATCCCTTTTTGAATCCCTCTCTCCTCCACCAGATCTGACAGATTACACATTAGGCTCCACTCCTTTCCCATCTCCGATGCCATACCGATATGATACTCTTCTTCCAGCCTGCCCCTCTTCTCTTCGTATGTTTTTTCCAGCGACAGCAGGGTGTTCATCATCCATGCAGATCCACACGGAATATACCTTCCTGATATCATCATATTTCGAATGTTCAAACTCTGTGCCAAGCTGCGCTGAGATCATCCGGGCACCATAAAAAATACCGCGGGTGACAATCTCGTATCCTGACCGGAATGATTTCTGGGCCTCCACGTTCAGGATCAGCCGGATCCTCCCGGTTCTCGCAGGTGCCAGGGCATAAAAGCGGATATCATAATACACCGCACCTTCCCCGGGGACTTTATCTTCATTTGCCATCCCCGATATCTTTTCCGTTCCTGACCGCCCGGGGTTTACATGGACCGTTGAAATTTCCGGGGTCCCCTCGATGCAGGGAATGATCTCCTCCACGGACATCCCGGCAAACTCCTTTACCACGCGCCTCATGATCCAGGCAAGTATCACTTTATTGCTCAGGACACGTTTACACTGAGTATCATACTGTACCTTCTCAGCCGCATCCCTTAATTCTTCTGAAAGTGCATGATTCATACGGCAGCTCCTTCGTATTCATTATATAAGACAGGTTACATTTTGTAAAGCAGGCGACTGTCGCCTGCATGGTGGCAGGACAGTAACTTTGCTCCTGATGCCAATCATCACAGATTTTGATTTTGGGAAAACAGATCCGGCAGACTTTTGATTTGATAAGACTGATAGAATT
>JALEJP010000044.1 GCA_022769625.1 Lachnospiraceae bacterium
CTTCTGCTTCTTCCTCTGCTGCCAGTACAGCCAGAGATCCAAGTCCGGACACCGGTGCGCTTGTCAGTACCATAGCTCCTACCAGAAATCCGGCTAAAACACGTTTAAACTTCATAAACACTTCTCCTTTTCATTGAAATCTTATACAGTATCGCTTCCCCTCTATCCTCCTTTCGATTGAGCAAAGTATACAAATCGCTTCGACATGCACACTTGTACAATTGGATTTATTATACTATTATTGCTGCTTTTTTTCAAGTATTTTGTTAGACTTTACCAGTGCTCTTTCCAATATTTCGTACATTTCACAGCAATTATTTGGAATCATTTACACATAGTACAAAAAAATATGCCATCTGTACAAACAGATGCGTCGGGTTTCCTCATCCGTTTGCCAGATGGCACAAATCATCGGCAGGCACAAAGTCATATTCGAAAAACAGAATCTGTTATTTCACAACAACTGTCATTTTTGCTTTCTTTTTATTATATGTTTTTACTGTTATCACCGCGGTTCCTTTTTTCCTTGCAATCACCACGCCATTTGCAGAGACAGAAGCGATTTTCCTCCGGCTGGAATGATACGTCAGACGATTGCTCCAGGTATTTTTCGGAAATCTCACCTTGATTCGAAAAGCTTTTCCCTGTTTCAGGACCTTCTTTTTCTTTTTCAGTGTGATCTTAGTCGGCGCTTTCCTGACAAGGACTTTGCAGGAAGCAATCTTTCCATTAGAAGTGCGAGCCGTAACCACCGCTTTTCCTGTCTTCTTCGCCTGTATAGTTCCGTTTGCCGAGACCATGGCCACGGACGGATTGTCGGACTGCCAGGTCACATCCTCCGATACGCCTGCCGGCAATACTCTGGCACTCAGCTTTGCCTTTTCCTTCACTCCCAGGGTGATTTTCTTTTTGTTCAGTTTAACCGTCTCCGGATCCTGCAGCTTTGCGGGCTCTGTTTCCGGCTGCTCCGAAGACGGCTGTTCCGTGTCAGGCTGTTCCGGATCCGGTTTCTCTTCTTTCGCAAGCGGGATGCGGATCACATTGACCGACTGTCCGGGAATCACATATTCCATTTTTCCGTCTGTCACCGTCTGCATTTCTGTCACCGGTGCCACTTTCTCATCTCCGATTGCATTGGCATCATCCAGACCTGCTGTCAGCACTGTGATTTCCGCATCTTTTTGATCCAGATTCAGGTTTTTAAAATCCATCGTTATGGTCTTTGCCCGGTTGTCCGGATTGACCAGTTTTACATATACATTCTGCTCATCCATGGTAACAACCTGGTAAATATCCGTCTGATAGGAATTCAGGTCACTGGAGAAATCGTATTTTGCCGTTTCTTTCTTACTCACATACCGGCTGGTGTAGGAAGCTTCCAGTTTTCCATCCCCCCCGTAATTAAAGGTAATCTCCATGGGATCATCCGTCTGGATCTGTGTCAGATTCTCTGTATTGTAGCAGCGATTGGCAAAATTGTTGCCAAGCTCTTTCGTGGTAAGAGAGGATTCGCCGCGATTTTTCCTGGTAACCTCCATATACACGCCTTTGTTGCGGTTTTTACCCATATTGTACCAGAAATACTGGTCTGTATGGCCGGCACCGATCAGGAACCCGTTATTGCCGGAGGTTTTCACCGCTCCTTCCACCACAATTTTAAATTTTTTCCATTTTTCATGAACTGCCTTTGGCAGGTAAACTGCATTCCGTCCGCTGGTTCCTTTAAAATAAAGCCTGCCATTCCGGATTTCAAACCCGCCCCCGGATCCGGTTTCAAAGGATTCCCATCCGTTGGAATTATCATCAAAATCATCTGCAAGCAGTATGTTTCCGTCCGCATCATACACGGTTACTTTTTCGATATAGCCTTCACTTGCGTTTGTCCCGAGAATGGGGCTTCCATAATTGGTATAATCCATTCCCTCAGCCTGAAGCTCCGTGTCAATCAGCTGCGTCCCATAGTTATTGGAAAACATCTGCTGCACATAATAGTTTGCCGACTTTGCCGTATTAAATTCGTCAAAATATATCAGATCATGAGACCAGCTGAGACTTCCTGCTTTATAGAGAAGAGGCGCATAGGAAATATGGGTCACCACATCTGCATTGCGCTCAAGCCCTGTGATATAGGCAGCCTCTGCCAGTGCCGTGTTGAATTTATTATCATTTTTAACGGCATATTCTCCTACAAACACATTGGAACCACCCTGTTCGGTGCGTTGATAATAGTCATACCGGTCTGTCTGGTTATACATAAAGGACTCGGATTCATAGTAATGCTCATCCACCAGGGTCTCACCCGGCATCGTCTGAGCCAGCCGGTCATACGCATACTCCAGATTGCTGCCGCCGGAAGTGGGACCTGCACTTGAAATAATATGAAGGGTACGCTCTGGATAGTTCTGCTTTGCATAATCCTCCACTGCCGCTTTGATCACATCCAGGTTGTCAAAATATTTTGCCTGAAAATTCTCATTTCCAATCCCCAGATATTTCAGATCAAAAGGCTCCTGATGACCGTTTTCTGCACGTTTTTTAGCCCATTCATTGTCCGATGGATCCCCCCAGCAGTAATCCAGCAGATCAGTAGCCATATCAATAAAATACTTTAGCTCCTCTCCCGTCCTGGCATCCACACCATTTGTCTCATACTGACAGAGTACACCCGCACTGAGAATGGGGAATGCTTCGATTCCAAAGTCCTCACACAGCGTCAGAATCTCGTGATATCCGAAACCGTAGGACTGCATATAGCCCCAGGTGCGATTCTGATTATTCCAGTTTTCCCAGCGGTTGGTGTTTGCCCTGCGCTCAGAAAGCGGTCCGATGGAGTCTCTCCAGTCGTAAAGTCCTTCCCAGTTGAACCCTTCCACGATACATCCGCCCGGGAAACGCAGGAATTTCGGATTCAAATCCAGCATCAATTCCAGCAGATCTTTTCTTATGCCCACACCGTATGCATAGTTTTTATTCCCATAGCCATAGCTGTCATGAGGCACAACGGAGATCATATCCAGATCCAGTGTGGAATCCGAAGAAGCCTGTTCCACGGTAAGCACCAGTTTTCCTTTGGTATTCCTGCTTGTCTTTGAGGTAAGCTCTGCCGAGATTTTATTCCATTCTCCGTTTACAGGGACAGAAACTGTTTTTTCATCTGTAAGACTGTTTCCGGAAGCATCCACAAGCTTCACTTTGATCGTCTCTGTGCTTCCTGCATCTGCCCTTACATAGGCAGAAAAAGTGTAGACACCCGTCTGTTCTTCCTCATTGACCGGTTTGACTGCCATAGCCGCCCCATTCGGATCAGACTGCGGTGCAAAACCACCATTTTTCATGATCGCATTTCCCGTGATCACCGCATAGTGCGGATTTTTTTCATTCAAAGGATCGGTATCGCCTATCTCAAAAGTTCCGGACACATCCCAGTGCAGCTTATAATTGCCCACCGTCTGGTATCCGTTTTTCTTAAAATAGGCACTGCCGGTATCCCCGGACTGGACATAGGCATTCTCAAAAGAATTGTTTTTTACCATTTCCGGATAAAGCCCGCCATCCGCAGCACTGTTGATGTCCTCATAAAACAGGCCATACAGGCTGTCACTGAGCTGTTTTTTAACCTTGTCACCGTCCACTGTCAGAGAATACAGGCGGTCATCCGGGTGACGTCCCATCACTGTCCTGATTTGCTCCTCCTCAAGCGCATCCGTATAGACACGGAAATCTTTGAAATCTCCCTGATACAGGGGATCCCCATAGTTGGATCTGCCGATGTAGGCATCAAGGCCTGTGCCAAAATCGCTGACACTCCGCTTAAGGGACTGCGTCCCCACCTCTTTCCCGTCGATATAACAGGTCATACGGTCCGGCTCCAACACAATGGCATAATGCGTCCATTCTCCGCGATAAACGGAAGTACTCACCTTGACGGATGACTGTACGATGCCTTTCTCCGATTGAAAAGGTGCCGCTTCATTGACCGAATCGGTAATGACGGATTTCAGGCTGTTGTGCTGTTTTTCACAGGGAACAAAATAATAATAGTTGACCGGATATCCATAGGAATTCGCCTGGCTTCCAAAAAAGAATGCCGCAAGCCATGCATCCTGCGGATCGTTATCCTTCAACCACATGGTAATGGTAAGCGTATCCTGATGATCAAACATCCCTTTTGGAAGTGTGATATAGGCCGAACCGCCTGCATCGCCTCCCGGAAGTGATGCCACGCCGTCCGATACGGTGACACCGTCACCGATAACTGCGTCATTGCCGTTTCCGGAGGAATCCTCCCCGCCGTTTTTGAATTCATACCTTGCCAGCAGATGGATCTCCCCCAGAGCATCCTCCCTCGCCTGGCTTGGCATGGCCGCCGGCAAAAGCATCCCACATACCAGAGCCAGTGCCAGAAGCAGGCAGATCCTTGTTTGTTTTTTTCTTTTTTTCAAGTTACTCTCTCCTTTTTCCCATTTTCTTACAGTACCTTTTCCAGGATACTTTTCTCCTGTTTATTGTACCAATGCACCCTGGAAAAGTCAATTTCAGGGGTATATTTTCTCCTGTTTCCACCCACACTATCTGATAGAAAACAAGGAAAAGAGAGGAGTGATTTCTATCATCCAAAACGAAGAGCTTCCCATCGGTTTTACCATGGAACTTGCCATGCACCCGGATATTCTGAACCATTTTTCCATGCTGTCCAGGCAGGAACAGCAGTCTGTGATCAACGGGGCACGGCAGATAACATCCCATGACGAAATGCGCCGTTATGTGGAAAACTTATTCCGTTTCTGATAATCATCCGGTTATTCAATGGGATCTGTCTCTATCACAAATTTGACATTGCCGTCCATTCCATCTGTCTTTCCACTGAATGTATCATAGGTGCACTCTTTGGACCCAAGTGCTTCCAGCCGGTCAAGGATTGTTCCCAGTTCCTCCTCAACGGTATCTTTCAATTTGCCTGTGCCTTCCTCATCAAACTCTTTCATACCGTCTGCCAGCTCTTTTGAGCCATCCGACAGCTGAAGGATACCGTCCTTTACCTGAATGCTAGCACTTTGAAGGGTACCGGCTCCCGTCAACAGTTCATCTGCACCGAAGAGCAGGGAACCTGCTCCCTGTGTCAGCGCCGCATTGTTGGATACCAGAGCAGAGGCACCAAGCGTAAGCTGACTGGAAAGCTTTGAAATACCGCCTGCAAGCTGGCTGGTTCCGCTCTGAAGTGTTTTCACACCCTGATTCAGCACCGAAGCATTCTGTCTGATTTCAGCTGCCCCTGCCGTCAGAGCTTCATGATTACTTCCAAGTGTGTCAAACCCTGCCAGAAGTGCCGTAATTCCCTTTCCTGCTTCCGGCAGGGATCCGGTCTGATTCTTTAAGACGGCCACGTTGGAGGAAAGGGTGCCAATGGCGCCGTTTAGCCCCTGCATCCCGGTATTGAGTGTCTGTACCCCTGACTTAAGTGAGGCCATCGGCGCCTCCGGAATTTCCACGCCGGTCAGGGCATCCAGCTTTTTCTGCAGTCCGGTCAACCGGTCAGGCAGCTCACCGGCTGCTTTCTGCAGGCTCTGAAGTGAGGAAGCCATATCGCCCAGTGTTCCCTTCAGGCCTTCCACATCCAGTGATGGCATGGATACCTGGATATCCGGCACTCCCACAGACTCCAGGGCTGCAATGCCTGAAGTATCCACTGATACATCCTGCAGACTTTCCCTTGCGCCCTTCAGAGAAGCAGCCAGCTCACCATCTCCCCTTTCTTCCGCTGCTTTGATCTGTGCATCCAGAGCATTTCTGGCACTCTGAATCTGAGTGTTTGCACTGGATACTGCCGTATCTACCGCTTCCCTGGATGCGGCCAGTTTCCGGTTTCTCTCTGAAATCTGTGTATTGACACTGGTCACTGCCTGCCCTGCCGCCTGTTCGATGGCCGTCTGTGCCTGGGACTGCAGACTGCTTACTGCACTCTGGATTTCCGTAAGCTGGCCAGCCAGCTTCTGGCCATCCGCAATCAGTGTACCGGCCGGAGCAGCCACTGCCGTCTCCATCATGGAGGACAGCCCCTTCGCATCCTGAATCAGCTGATTTCCCTCTGCTGCCAGCGCATCTACCTGTCCGGTCAGCTCGTTTAAGCTTTCCAGAGAATCCTGCAGCTGCTTTGTCCCGGAAGCCAGCGTCTGCGATGCGGTTTTGATGTCCTCCTGTGCAGATCCCTGTCCATCCAGCGCTGCATACATCTGATCAATGGCAGCACTGATCTGGCCAAGCCCGAACGTAAGCGGTTTCAGCGCTTTGGCACCTTCTGCAAGCTTCTGTTCCCCTTTGATGTATTCGGTAATGCCCTCTGCCAGTGTGGATGCACCCTTTGTATAAGCTTCCACTCCGCTCACCACACTGTTTACGCCATTTTTATATTCCGTCACTTTTCCTGTCATGACACCTTTGCTTCCCAGATATTTCTGTATCCCTTCGTCCAGCTTTCTGGCACCATCTGTATACGCATCAATACCACTGTCCAGTTTCCTGGCGCCTCCATTTAACTGCTCAATTCCTTCCTTCAGTGTACCGATTCCTTCATCAAATTCACTGTATTTTTCATTCAATGTTTCTGCTCCCTCACACAGGCTGGAAGAGCCCTCCACAAGCTTTAAAGCCGCATCCTCCAGTTCATCCAGAGAATCGGTCAGCTCATCAAAATCAGCCGCATCACCAAGATCGACCTGACTTAAGATATCCGCCATGGCCACTGTAAACGTGGACTGCATGGTGAAATCTGTCACATCCGCTGTGATTTCCAGATCTTCCGGCAGGGTAATGGATTTTTCCTGATTTTTGGAAAGCTTCAGACTTTCTTTCAGTCCAGGCATCGCAACACCCACAACGATGTTTTTGCTTCCGTCTGAAATGATCTTTCCATTGTCGATAACCACATCAGAAAAGTGCTCTTCCGGCAGGATCAGTCCGGTCACCATTACAAACGGGCTGTATCCTGTCTCTTCTTTTCCATTGATCTCCATACTCGTCTTTGCTTTATTTTCATAGTGAACTTTTATTTTCAGCCTGCCGCTCTTTCCCACCAGATTCTCAGGGTTCATCTCTACTCCGTCCAGATAATACGTAAATCCGACAGATACCGGAAGTTCTTTGTCTGTTTTGCCCTGATAATAAATGTCCGAGCCATTTGCCTGCCAGGTCATGGCACTTTCGCTTCCGCTGTAGGTTTCCTCCCCTTTGACATTTTCAATATCATGAAGTTCTGTCTTATCCTGCAGACTGTCTGAACTCTCTTTATTTTTCAACCAGTTGGATACCGTCACATCTGTAATATTCCCCAATGCATCTGCATTTACATATACCGTTTCTTCCTTCGAAGCTTCTGCCGCCGCACTCGCCGGCACACCTCCCATCACAGCAGCCATTCCGACAGCAATTCCCGTATAAACTCTCTTCTTATTTTTCTTATTCTTTGCCATGATTCTACTTCCTTCCTATCAATACCCATTTACAGACTTTACAGACATCTGCCCTGTTTCATCGGACATTATATGCTTCCTGTCTTTTTTCCTGCATTAGTCATTCATAGACAGCTGCACAATTATTCGACATATCACAGAAAGTGTATGGTTTTTGTACAACCACATCTGGTTTGTCTATTTTATGGTATACAGCTGGATAGTATAGTAGAAAATATCTATGTTCTTATTCACGAAAACAGAAGCCCGCTAAGCGAGTTTCTCTTATTTCTTTACAACATTGTCCAGGAAGGTGATAATTTGAACAGTCAGGATGTAACACGGGCCGTCATACGCCTGGAAATACAAAGAGCTCTGCGCGGCATGGAAACAACGCCAAAACGTACCATACGCAAACTTGCAGATCTGGGAAAGGTCTGCGCAAAAGGAAGTGTACAAAAAGAAATATTTACAACTTTCCAGAAACTTTTAAAAAACCCGGAAAGCAGCTACTATCAGTGTATCGAAGATCTGGTGAAGCAGGTAGATTCCGAAACACTGACCACTTTCGGTATGAATCTTGGCTACAACGGCTGGACCTACGGCATCCGCAGGATACGCGCCTGCAAACGTTCCTCCGGTCAGCATGTGCTCTGGATTTCTCTGCTCTCCTGCAAAAATACACCGGATGTAACAGCCGTTCGTCCTGTCATTGAAAAGGGAAGAGAACAGGGGGTTTACACCTATGCTTTTCTGCCTGATACCGACACGTCCTCTTTTGTTTCTTTTCCGTCCGTTTTTAAAGAAAATCCGGATTGTGCTTTCCTGTGGTTCCAGCCCCCGGACTTTCATCCGGAACATGAATCCTTACCGGAGCGTTTTCCGAATGTGATGCCGCTATTTTCCAGAAGTACCCTGGAACACACCGGATTTATGGAGCAGCTGAAAAGAAATCGAATCCTTTACGGCGTGTACGACTCCTACCGAAAGCAGACAGAAACCGATGTGATCTCCATAAAGAATCTTGGGCTGCTCTCTTCCCTTGGCACACCGTTTCTGTTTTTTCTTTCTGAAGACGAAAAAAACGACGAAAATTCCGTCGTTTCTCATTTTGTGGCAGAGGCCCGTCTGAAACAGGCCTATCCGTTCCTTCCGATTGATTTCTATTCCGATATCCGTCGCATCGACCGACTCATAACGGGGGAGACACCTGCCGACAGCATTACAAAACTCTTTCACCGCGCTCCCTCTTCTGTTTCGCATCAATGATCTTTCTGGCGCCCAGGAAAATGGTATCGCACAGCTGCTGTACAAATTCCTGAGGCGTCATTTCATTTTCATCCATAATCCACCGGATGATTGCCATCAGAAAAGCATCCCCGAAAAATCGCAGGAAAAACACCTCCTCCTTTGTGCTTCCCAGAATCTGATCCGCCAGAAATCTCAGATAAGGATCCATAACCTCCGTAAAATATTCCCGGAACGAATTCTGTCCCTCGATCTTCAGTGCTGCCCGGTAAAACTCTTTTTCGCTGTAGAGGTAGGAACAGATATCCTGAAGCAGCGGAATCGCATCCTCATAGTTCTCAATCTGAATATGCTGCATAAACTCCGTATAAAAAATCCAGTTTACCAGATCATATTTGTCTCTGAAATGATAATAAAAACTGTTGCGATTCATACCACATTCTCCGCATATATCCGCTATGCTGATCTTGGAAAGCTTTTTTTCCCGCATCAGCTTTTTCATTGCCGCAGCCAGTGCATTTTTTGTAATATTGGAATCTGCCATCCTTCTCACCCTCCATTTTATCCTTGTATCTTATAACATTCCCCCAAAACCCGCAACAGACTTTCTGAAAATTTAATATTTTCTTCATCCTTTTCCACTCAAAATCCTCTTTTCTTGCATTCCCCGACCTTTTCCGTTATACTGAACCTGTCATTACTCTAGCTTTCACGAAAGGAGAATCCCCTATGAAAAAGCTTTCTTTTCTTTCCCTTATTCTTTCCGGAACGCTGATTCTGATCTGCGGATGCCGCAGAACCGATTTCGAGCCCATCATGACGGAGCGAATCCCGGAAACAGAGATCGGGGGCTATACGGTGGAGAGCACTGCACAGACATCCCCCGAAACAGAGGCCGACACCGAACCGATGACTCTTCCGATTGCCATTCCGGACACAGATGCACAGAGTGAAGCCCCATCAGATGCAGTTTCCCTTCTGTACATCGGGAACAACGGCAGCTTCCGTTCCTACCCATACACAGAAAGTGATATCATTACACCGGATGCCCTCATCCTGGCTATGGCGGATCTCACCGGATGGAATCTTGACCTGGCAGATACCGTCAGCACCGGAAAAGGTGGTATGACCGTCTGTTTTGCGGATACCTGCTCTCTGTTTACCGGGCCACCCGAACCACAGAAGGATGAATTCCATATGTACAGTGCAGAGCAGCTGTGCTCTACCATTCTGGACAGTATTGCACATACCCTCCAGTACAATTTTATAGATCCGTCTCTTGGCGACCCGTCCAATCTTGACATCTACTTTTGTATGGGTGACAACGAACCGCTTTACCTGCCGGATCTTGACCTTACCATTCCCATGGAGGAGCCCTATCAGGGATTCCCCTACTGATCTCTGTTCACAGAATTTTCAATAAAAAAACACAGTCCAATCTCATATTGAACACAAAGCCTTTGTAAACTGTTTTCAAGATATATCCCGGAGGGATCATTCTGCCCTCCGGAACAGGTTTCAGGCACGATCGTTTTCAGCAAATGAGACCTGTCCACAGATAAAATATGAAGGAGGACTTGTTTTGATCGAAGTCAGACATCTCACAAAACGCTACGGCAGTACACTTGCCGTGGATGACCTGAATTTCACCATCGAAAAAGGCCAGATCTATGGTTTCCTGGGTCCAAACGGAGCCGGAAAGTCTACCACCATGAATATCATCACCGGGTACATTGCCTCCACAGACGGCACCGTCACCATCGACGGTCATGACATTTTGGAAAATCCAGAGGCAGCAAAGAAAAACATCGGTTATCTGCCCGAGCTTCCGCCTCTCTATTTCGACATGACTGTAGAAGAATATCTTCTGTTTGCCGCGGAGCTGAAAAAAATCCCCAAAAAGGAACGTGCTTCACAGCTTGCTGATATCTGTGCCCTTACCAAAGTGGAAGAAGTACGCCATCGTCTCATCAAAAACCTTTCCAAAGGTTACCGCCAGAGAGTGGGCCTGGCGCAGGCGCTTCTGGGTTATCCCGAAATCCTGATTCTTGACGAGCCAACCGTCGGGCTGGATCCAAAACAGATTCTGGAGATACGGAATCTGATCAAAACGTTAGGCAAATCACATACGGTAATCTTAAGTTCCCATATCCTTTCTGAAGTCAGCGCAGTCTGTGACTATGTGCTGATTATTTCCCATGGAAAACTGGTGGCAAGTGATACACCGGATAATCTTTCCAAATTGATGCAGGGAACCAGCAGTCTTCTTCTGACCGTAAAATCCTCACAGGAAGATCTGGAAAACCTTTTGAACACCATACCTGCCGTTCAGGAATTTCACTTCACTGACTGTGAGGAAAAGGACTGTGTCAAAGCAGAGATTAAAACAGAACCTTCCGCTGACATCCGGGAGCTTCTCTTCTATCGTCTGGCAGAAGCCGGGCTTCCCATTCTCGGCATGCAACTTGTACATCTTTCACTGGAAGATATCTTCCTGGAACTGACTGCCGACGACACACAGAGTTTTACCGAATCGGCATCTTCGATTGATCAGAAAGGAGAGAATTTGGATGATCTGCATATGTAAAAGAGAACTGAAGAACTTTTTTGATTCCATGACAGGCTGGGTGTTCTGTGCCTTCCTGCTTCTGATGACAGGTATTTATTTCACTGCCTACAACCTGAATTACGGCTACCCTCTGTTCAGCTACACCTTATCTGCGATCACGTTTCTCTTTCTGATCACCGCACCGGTTCTCACCATGCGCACCCTGGCTGAAGAACGGAAGCAGAAAACGGATCAGCTTCTTCTGACCTCTCCGGTCACCGTATGGCAGATTGTAGGCGGCAAATACCTGGCACTGGTGGGTGTTTTTCTCGTTCCAATCCTCATCCTGTGCTTCTATCCTCTGATTCTGTCACAGTACGGCACCATTTCCTTTGCATCCACCTACGTGGCTCTGCTTGGATTTTTCCTGCTTGGCTGTACCAGTCTCTCGGTGGGCCTGTTTTTCTCATCACTCACAGAAAGTCAGATCATTGCAGCAGTCGGTACTTTTGCCGCGCTTCTGGTCTGTTATCTGATGCAGGGAATCAGCGGATTTTTCCCGGAAACTGCAGGTGCTTCCTTCTTTTCCCTGGTCGTACTTGTGCTTCTGTTCTGCTTTTTCATTTATCACATGACACAGAGTATTCTTCTGCCGCTGATCATTGGCATCATCGGAGAAGGAATTCTGACTGCACTTTACCTTCTGAGACAAAGTATTTTTGAAGGTATTATTCAGAAAATACTGAATCTTTTCAACATCAGCGGTCATTTCAGCAATTTTACCGATGGTATGCTGGATTTTACAGGGATCATCTATTACCTTTCCTTTATCGGAATTATGCTGTTTTTGACCGTACAGACCATTCAGAAAAGACGCTGGAATTAGGAGGATCTGAACATGAGACATGAATTTAAAATGAAAAAGCCCAAAAAACTGCTTCCCCCGAAAAATAAAAAGCTTCTGAAAAAAGGTTCCTACAGCCTGGCACTTACCATCATCGTGATTGCTGCCGCCATTTTTCTGAATCTTCTGGCAGGCGAACTGCCCTCCTCTCTTACGAAGATCGATGTCAGTGAAAATAAGCTTTACACCGTAGGTGACCAGACAAAGGAACTGGCCTCCAGACTGACCGAGGATGTCACCCTTTACCTGCTGGCTGAAGAGGGCCAGGAAGATTCTACGCTGAACGAACTGCTGACACGTTATGCGGATTTGTCTTCACATATCAAATATGAAATCAAGGATCCGGTACTGAATCCGAATTTTGCATCCCAGTACACGGAGGAAGAGGTTTCTGAGAACAGTATCATCGTTGTAAGTGAAAAGCGCAGCAAAGTGATTCCATACAGTGATCTCTATGAAAGCAACATTAATTATCAGACCTATTCCATGGAAACCACCGCTTTTGATGGAGAAGGACAGGTCACAAGTGCCATCGACTACGTAACCTCTGAAGAGCTTCCCATTCTTTACACCCTGCAGGGACACGAAGAAAGCGAGCTGGATTCTTCCATGCAGTCTGCTGTCGCCAAAGAAAACATTGAAATCAAGAGCCTGAATCTGATCACCGCAGGCAGCGTTCCGGAAGATGCCAGCTGTATCATGATCAATGCTCCGAGAACTGATATTTCCGCTGATGAAGCCGAAGCCATTCTCACTTATTTGAAAGACGGCGGCCGGGCGCTTCTGGTCTCCGGTTACACCTCCGAAGATATGCCGAATTTTGATTCCATTCTCTCCGAATATGGTGTCACCATCGACCAGGGTGTCGTACTGGACGGTGACAGCAGTCACTATATCTCCGGAAATCCGCTTTACCTGGTACCGGAAATCCAGTCCTGCGATGCCACCGGTTCCCTGGCAGGAGGCGGCTCCTATGTGCTGATGCCTGTCAGCCAGAGCATTTCCACACTGGACGACAAGCGCGATACGGTCACAGTCACCGATATGCTGATCACCTCCTCGTCTGCCTACCTGAAATCCGATCCGGAAAATATGCAGAGCCTCTCCCCGGAGGATGGCGATACGGAAGGTACCTTTACACTTGCCGCCTCCATCAGTGAAACGACAGAGGACAGCGAAGAAGAAACGAGAATGGTTCTGTTTACCAGCGGACAGCTGCTGAATTCCGAAACAGATGCCATTGTATCCGGTGGAAACACGAAGCTGCTCACCAACTCTCTTAGCTGGATGTGCGGTCATTCTTCCAGTGTATCCATCGCTGCCAAGAGTATGGAGCTTTCTTATCTGACACTTACGGCAGCCAGCGCAAATATGTGGAGTATCCTGACCATTGCTGTTATCCCGGCAGGACTTCTTCTGCTTGGCGGATTTATCTGGCTCAAAAGGAGGAAACAATGAAAATGAGGATACCTCTTTTACACTCACAAAATCAGATACCTCCTGGATCTGCGTGCAGGATAAAGAGTTTCCGCTTTCGGAATCTCTGTCTGAAACCGATTCTTAAGCTCAGCAGCAGATTACATTTGCATTCCATTTAAAAAAAGCATATACTGAAAAAAGATCTATTACCGGACAAAACGCAAAAGGAATGCAAACCATGAAATATCAAACAAACCAAAGTGAATTTACGAAAGGAAGCATGGCGCAGAATATTCTGCGCCTTGCCATCCCCATGACATTTGCGCAGCTGATCAATCTGCTCTACAGCATCATCGACCGTGTCTACATTGGCCACATCGGTCAGGATGCCACACTTGCCCTTGGCGGTGTGGGTCTGACCTTTCCGATCATCACCATCATCTCTGCCTTTGCCAATCTTTTCGGTACCGGCGGTTCCCCGCTTTTTTCGATATCCCGCGGACAGAAAGAGAATGAAAAAGCCTTAAATATCATGGGAAACTGCTTTTCCATGCTTGTCCTCACCGGCCTGTTCCTGACCATTTTCTGTATGCTCCTGAAACGCCCGATCCTGTTTCTTTTCGGGGCAAGTGAGGTAACCTTCCCTTATGCCGATTCTTATATTACCATTTACCTGATCGGTACCGTATTCGTCATGATCACTCTCGGTATGAACAATTTCATCAATGCCCAGGGCTTTGGCCGAAAAGGGATGATGACGATACTGATCGGTGCTGTGCTGAACATCATTCTGGATCCGATTTTCATTTTTTTACTGCACATGGGAGTTGCAGGGGCAGCCCTTGCCACCATCCTGTCCCAGGCTGTTTCTGCGCTTTGGGTCACCCGTTTTCTCTTTGGCCGCAGCTCTCTTATGCCGATCACACGGCAGAGTCTTCGCATACGGCCTTATCTGCTGAAAGAAATCTGTTCCCTCGGTCTGTCCGGATTTGTCATGTCCGTCACCAACGGAATGGTACAGATTGCCTGCAATGCCATGCTGCAGAGCTTTGGCGGAGATCTGTACGTGAGCGTAATGGCTGTACTCAATTCCATCCGGGAAGTGATTACCATGCCTGTTATGGGGCTTACCAATGCAGCTCAGCCGGTGCTCGGGTTCAATTTCGGTGCAGAAGAAAACGGACGCGTCAAAGACGGCATCCGTTTCGTATCAATCCTCTGTATTGTCTACACCCTGTCCATATGGCTTGTACTTCTGCTGTTCCCTGAAGCCTTCATTCACATCTTCAACAGTGACCCCAGGCTTCTGGAAGCCGGAAAATCCGCCATGTATCTGTATTTCTTCGGCATTTTTATGATGGCACTTCAGTTTTCCGGCCAGTGTGTCTTCACTGCACTGGGCAGGGCAAAATATGCTGTTTTCTTTTCTCTGTTCCGAAAGGCCATCATTGTGGTGCCTCTCACCCTCCTGCTCCCTCACATCGGTGGTCTGGGAGTAAATGGTGTTTTCCTGGCGGAACCAGTCTCCAATTTTATCGGCGGAACCGCCTGCTTTGTGACCATGTACTTTACGGTCTGGAAGGCTCTGTCGTAGAACCGAATCCCCCGTTTCGCACTCCGGTGGCATCATCATCCTCAGTAATGCCATACTCCACAAAAATCCCCTGCATGAAGCCCTGTCCCTTCGCAACACGAACGGTCTTCCCTTCTCTGGAATCATTGGTAAGTCTGGCAAAAATATGGCCTTCATTATCCGAATCGTAATAATCGCTGTCGATGATTCCCACCGTATTGTTCAGCTGGAGGCGATATTTAAAGCCCAGACCACTGCGCGGATAGCATTTCAGCACCCATCCAGGCTCCATCCAGACACGGATGCCGGTTGGGATTTTAATTGTCTCCCCCGGTTCCAGTACAATCTCCTCCGGTGCATAAAAATCATACCCGGCTGAACCGGCTGTAGCACGTTTGGGCAGCCGTATGTCCTCATAAATCTGTCTCAGCTCTTCTTCTGAAGTCTGCTGAAATTCACCCATAAAACCTTCTTTGAACTGCTCATAGCTTACCTTCTGAAATCTTGCTATTCTTCTCATATGTTGTTGTCCACTCCTTCTGTATCAAATCCGCAGCCTTTACTTACAATGCAGACATACCTGTCCGGTTCTTAACGAAGCCGGCACATCAATGACACGCTGATTGGCACTGCCTCTCCAGTGCAGCTGCACATCCCGTTTCTCTTTTTCATACTCTCCATCCACACAGACATCCACATATTTCAGCCATGCAAAATGCTGGATCTGTTCCCACAGATAACCCGTATACAGCCAGATGGTTTTGTCCGGATACTTTTCTTTTATCTCCTTGACCAGAGCCCGTATATCCATGCGGTTGGCCGGATGAAGCGGATCTCCTCCGCTTAACGTGATACCGGAAATATAGCTTTTTTCCAGCTCATCAAACAGCTCCTGTTTTGTCTCCTTTGTAAAAGGCAGCCCTCCGTTTGGATCCCAGGTAATCGGATTCTGGCATTCCTTGCAGCAGTGATTACAGCCGGAAACCCAGAGAACCACGCGAAGCCCGTCCCCGTTTAACATATCGTCCTTTGTAATATTATGATATCTCATGCTGACTCCTCATTTCTTTTCAATCGTGGCAACAAAAACCGGAGAATGCGTGTTAGGCTTTCTCCGGTATATCTCACAATATTTTGTGATTTTCATCTCGTCTGACACCACATAGTGTTTATATTAACACCTGTATGGTCGGTCGTCAACAAGTAAAATATATCCTCCCTGGCTCTGCAGCAAGTGCAGCATCCCCTGCGGAACCTTTACTAATTTCCACATTCAATGCTGATCTCATTGAACAGATTCAGTACATCTTCTACATCCATATTTTTCTTGTCCTCCCCTTTTTTATCCAGGATAATTTTTCCCTGGTGCATCATTACGAGGCGGTTGCCATACTCAATGGCGTAACGCAGATTGTGAGTGACCATGATAGAGGTCAGTTTTTTCTCTTTCACCACCTGATCGGTGAGCTGCATATTGATCTCGGCTGTTTTCGGATCCAATGCAGCCGTATGCTCATCCAGAATCAGGAAATCCATGGGTGTCATGGTGGACATCAGAAGAGACATAGCCTGCCTCTGTCCGCCTGACAAAGATCCTACCTTCACATGCATCTTATCCTCAAGTCCAAGATTCAGCGGTCTTAACATCTCCCGATAGGCTTCCTCGCGCTTTCTGTTTACACCACGTCCAAGATTGTAGGATTTTCCTTTGTTTTCTGCCAGTGCCATATTTTCCAGAATCGTCATGGACGGACAGGTTCCCATCGCAGGATTCTGAAATACACGTCCAATCCTCTGCATTCTTTTATGCTCCGGCATATTGGTAATATTCTGTCCATTGATCAGTACCGCTCCCTCGTCCACATCAATGCTTCCGCAGATGATATTCAGCATAGAGGTTTTTCCGGATCCGTTACTGCCTACCACCGATACAAACTCTCCTTCTTCCACCTGAAAATTAAAATCGTGGAACAGACACATTTCATTTACCGTGCCCGGGTTATAGTACTTATAAATCTCTCTTAACTCAAGCATCTACTTTCACCTTGACCTTCCTGTTGCGCTCCATTCCCAGCACCAGAATCAGCAGGAATAATGCCGCCGTAATAAATTTCAGATCAGTGGACTCAAAACCAAACCGGATGGCGATGGCCACACATCCCTTGTAAATAACGGAACCGATCACTACGCTGGATGTGACGCGGAAAACGGTAATTTTTTTGAACAGGCTGGTACCGATAATTACACTTGCAAGACCGATGACCATCGTACCGGTACCCATGGAAATATCAAAGTAACGTTGCTGCTGGGCAAAGACACATCCGCTCAAAGCCACCAGGCCATTTGCGATAGACAGTCCCACTACTTTTACTTTTCCTTTGTCCACACCGAGAGAAGTGATGATCCGGTCATTGTCTCCCACCGCACGCAGCAGCATGCCGGATTTCGTTCTCAGATACCAGTCCAGAATGTATTTGCTGATCAGTGCGATCACAAGAACGATCAGAACCACCTGAAACGATGACAGACTCTCCGGAATCACTTTATCCACAAAAGAATTCTGGAAAATCGTACTCTTATTATAAATCGGCAGATTGGCTCTTCCGGCGATACGAAGGTTCACTGTGTAAAGTGCCGTCATCATAATGATACCGGACAGCAGGTCACGAACCTTCAGCTTTACGTGAATCAGACCGGTCAGAATACCCACCAGCGCTCCTGCCAGAAAACAGATGGGAAGCGTCACCAGTGGATTGACGTCTCTGCTGATGAGAGCTGCCGCAATCGCAGCTCCCATCGGAAAACTTCCATCAACCGTCAAGTCCGGGAAATCCAGAATCTTATAGGTAATATAAATTCCAAGCGCCATTATCGCATAAATCAGTCCCTGCTCCAGGACACTTATCAGCAATGTCATAATAACCTCCGATTACTCTACCGTAATTTCATCAAAAACCTCTGCTGCGCTTTCCATATAGGAATCCTCCAGATCAAAGCCCAGCTTTTCCGCAACAGCAGTATTCACATAAAGGCTCGCACCGCTGCACACCTCATAAGGCATATCAGAAGCCTCCGCCTCACCTTTCAGGATCTTTGCAGCCATTGCTCCCGTCTGTTTGCCAAGCGCAATATAATCAATGCCCATGGATGCCAGACATCCGCTCTTCACCTGCTCGATCTCAGAACCAAAGACCGGGATATTTTTCTCATCTGCTGCCGCAATCACCGTCTGCAGTGCGGAAACAACCGTATTGTCTGTCATGTTGCTGATGCAGTCGACTTTAGATACCAGATCCTTTGCAGCCATCTCCACATCCGCAACGGTGTTGATTCCACTTTCCACGATCTCGAAATCATATTTCGGTGCGATTTCCTTGTACTCCTCGATGGTGCTGACCGAGTTTGCTTCGCTGGTGGTATAAAGGATACCCACCTTCTGTGCCTCCGGCATCATCTCACGGATCATTTTCAGCTGCTCTTCAACCGGAAGTTTATCAGACGTACCTGTAACATTGCCCACAGAATTGCCTTCCTTGTCTGCCAGCCCGGCGCTTACCGGGTCTGATACTGCCGTGTACACCACCGGGATATCTTTATCCAGGCAGCTGTTGTACGCACTCATGGCACTTGGTGTGGCAATGGCACAGATCATATCAACCTTTTTGGAAACAAAGTTGTCTGAAATCATGCCTGCTGTTCCGGTATCCGCCTGCGCATTTTCAAACTCAACGGTCAGATTCACGCCTTCCTCAATGCCGGCTTCCTTTAATCCCTCCAGGAAACCTTCCCGGCAGTTATCCAGAGAACCATGCTCTGCAAACTGAGAGATACCGATCGTGTAGCGGCCTTCTGCCGTATCCGCTTCCTCCAAATCCTCTGCCTGGCTATCCTCTGCTGCCTGCGTTTCGGCAGCTTCCGGTGCTTCTGTCTGACTGCTTCCGTAATTGCCGCAGCCTGCTGCCATGGTCATAATCATTGCTGTTGTCAGAATACCTGCTAATACTTTTCTCTTCATAATAAAAATCCTCCTTTTCTGCGGGGACAAAAATTGCCTGAGTTCTGCACAGGAAACGCAAAAAACGTCTCAAGCTATTGCTTGAGACGCTGATAATCGATCCACGCGGTACCACTCAAATTGACTTCTGTCCACTCTGCATGTACATGTTATACATTCCTGATTGATAACGGGTTCGGTTCCCGACAACGCCTACTCTCCATCCGGATTTCAGGCTGCCCTCGAAAGTCCATTCAGCAATCCACTCCGTACTGCAATCCCACCATCTGCAGCTCTCTGTGCCTTTATGAAAAGCTTACTCCTCTTTCTCAACGGTTTTTCTATGTGTTAAAGTCTAATACTTTTTCCCACCGTTGTCAATCCTTTTTTTCTTGTTTCCTCGCTTATGATTCCTTTCTTTCTTCTTCCGGATATTCTCTCATATTGTCTCCTCTCCGGCAAAGTGGTATCCAAATTACACTCTGCCCATAACTATCCGATTTCGTTTCACTCTTCTTTTGCCCATCCAAACGAGCATTTTACAGCCCGTTTCCAGCCCTTTTTCAGTTTTCTGCGATCGTCCTCCGCCATTTCCGGCAAAAAGACACGCTCAAGCTCCCAGTTTACTTTCACCTCATCTTTTCCACTCCAGTATCCAACGGCAATGCCGGCCAGATAGGCTGCCCCCAGAGCTGTAGTCTCAATACAGCCAGGGCGTTTCACCTGAGCCCCCAGAATGTCCGACTGAAACTGCATCAGGAAATTGTTGGCACAGGCTCCTCCGTCCACCTTCAGGCTTTTCAGACGGACACCCGCTTCTTTTTCCATAGCCTCGATCACATCCGTAACCTGATAGGCAAGGGACTCCACCGTGGCGCGGACCAGATGTTCTTTTTTCGTTCCTCTGGTGATGCCAACGATCGTTCCTCTTGCATATTGATCCCAGTAGGGCGCGCCTAGCCCTGTAAACGCAGGCACTACATAAATTCCGTTGGCATCCGGTACTGCCAGACAGTAAGCTTCCGAGGATGCTGCATCCCGCAGCATGCGCAGGTCATCGCGCAGCCACTGGATCGCCGCCCCTGCCACAAAAACACTCCCCTCCAGTGCGTACTGCACCTGGCCGTCCATCCCAACGGCAATGGTCGTCAAAAGTCCGTTTTTGGAACGTACCGCATCCCTGCCTGTATTCATCAGCAGGAAACAGCCGGTGCCATATGTATTTTTCACATCACCTGATTCAAAACAGCACTGCCCGAACAGGGCCGCCTGCTGATCGCCGGCTGCTCCGGCAATGGGAATTCCATCCCCGATCAGACATCCTTTTGTCTTCCCGTAAACACAGGAGGACGGCTTCACCTCAGGCAGCATTTCCACCGGAATATCAAGCCTGTCGAGAATCTCCTGATCCCAGCAGAGTCTGTGTATATCAAAAAGCATCGTTCGGGAAGCATTCGTGTAATCGGTCACATGCACCTTTCCGTTTGTCAGATTCCAGATCAGCCAGCTGTCCACTGTTCCAAAAAGCAGTTCCCCTTTTTTCGCCCGTTCTCTGGCACCCTCCACATGGTTCAAAATCCACGCAAGCTTCGTAGCCGAAAAATAAGCATCCGGTATCAGCCCGGTACGCGTATGGATCACCTGATCAAACCCGTCTTTTTTCAGTTCATCCACCATATCCGAAGTCCGGCGGCACTGCCAGACAATGGCATTGTAAACGGGTTTACCCGTTGCCCGCTCCCAGACAATGGTCGTCTCCCTCTGATTCGTAATGCCGATCGCCGCGATATCTCCTGCTGACGCACCGATCTTACTCATAGCCTCAGCCGCGACACCGATCTGTGAAGACCAGATCTCCATGGGATCATGCTCCACCCACCCTGGATTCGGAAAAATCTGCGTAAACTCCCTCTGTGCCACGCTGCAGATTTTTCCTTTTTTGTCAAATAATATACACCGGGAACTGGTTGTTCCCTGATCCAGCGCCATAATATAGCTTTCCATAATCTTACCTCTGCTTTCCTGTGGTTTTCTTCCTCATATCTTCCGGCAGCTCTGACCTTAAAACAATGCGCTCACCGGTAAACGGCTGCAAAAAACACAGCTGTTCCGCATGCAGCGCTGCCCTGGCAGGTTCTTTTTCAATGACAGGATCTGCTTTTTTCACTCCGTAGATCCGGTCTCCAAGCAGCGGATGCCCTGCGTCCGCCATATGAACCCGGATCTGATGAGTCCGCCCGGTTTCCAGCCAGAGCCGTACCAGAGCCGCATCCGTATACTGATGTTCTACCCGAAAATGGGTCACTGCATCTTTTCCCTGAGGATGTACACACATTTTCATCAGTGTGCCAGGAAGCGGCGCGATGGGGCGGTTTATGACACCCTCCTCTTTTTCAAATCTCCCTGCACACAATGCCAGATACTGTTTCTGCAGCTGTCCCTTCTCCCGCTCCAATGACAGCCTGGCCGCAGCCACCCTGTGTTTGGCGAACAGCACAATTCCGCTGGTCTCCAGATCCAGCCTTCCGATACTGTGTATCTGTACCTGCTGCCCGGTTTCTCTGAAATAAAGCGCAAGCTGATTTGACAGCGTATCTCCATAATGGCCGTGAGCCGGATGCACGGCGATCCCTGCCGGCTTATCCAATGCGATCACATCCGAATCCTCATACAAAATCTGAGGCAGACAGGTGCCGGACACCAGATGTTCTGACTTTCCTGCCCCTGTTTCCAGACAAACCTCCAGTACATCACCCGCACACAGCTTTTCTGTGACACGGCATCTTTTCCCGTTCACACAAATGCCATTTTCCCGGAATTTCATTCCCCGTATCTGTGCCTTTGAAAAACCGGCAGATTTTCCAAGATACCGTTCCACCGTAAGGCCTGCATGCTCCCCTCCAATTTCAAATCTCTGTTTCTTCTCCATTTCACTCTGTATCCCTTTTCTAACTAAACTGATTATAGCACAGAACATCTTTCCACAAAAGTCATTTCATGAGCCAAAGCTGCAAAAGCAGAAACGTCTGGTGTCGGCTTTGGAGGCAGGTCTTCCTCCTCTGCTTTGACACCAGACGTTCCAAAAGCACTGTCCTGGTCTACTTGCAGACTGTCCCATTTACCCTTACATCTGCAATATTTTCCACATCCAGAATCTCCTTTGAAATCAGAGTCAGGATATTTTTCCCCGCTTCATCACTGGAATACAGATAAGCATCCCATTCCGGCGAAAGCTGTGTTTCCGGCTGATTCTCATAAGTGATCCACTCTCCATCTTTCATTCCAATCTCAACCGTCTGAACATACTGCATAAACTGAGATTTCTCTGTCTCCCACACGAGTGTAACGGTAAGGGGAGAAACGGATACCTCCAGGAAACCTTCGCATTGTTTAAAAACGTATGACGTACCTATGGTCTGTGTGACCGGGAAGGTAAGCTCCATGGCCTGAGGCACATCCGAAAGCTCCCCCTCTCCCATCGAATCCGTACTTCGAAAGGTAACCCGTGCCGTCTCATAGTCTGGCGAGTCACTCGTTTTATGGTTTATGGTCTGCAGCAGATAATACCAGTTTTCCTCATCCGAAATCTCCTGACACAGACGTGTTCTGCTGCCTAAGCCTCCCGTATCTGCCTGTGACTCATTTTCAGCTGCCAGTTCAATCTGCAGGCTCTCCTGATTCTGCTCCATAAATGCTTTTCCCTTTTCATCCAGTGCCTGAATATGTAAAAATACCATGCCGTATTCCTTTGTAAATACTGTGTTTTCCACCGACATTTTCAGGTGCTCATTCTGTGTACTGTATCGGTTCCTGTCAGCACTCTCCTGAATCAGGGGATAATTCTCTTTAAAATACCAGTTGAACCAGTCAAACCGCTCTGCCCCGTAAATGGTTGTTCCCACCATGAGAATACCGATCAGCATCGGGGCCAGATGGATCTTTTTGCGCCTTTTGTCCCCTTCCTGCAAGTCTGCAGCCTGCAGATATCTCTCTGGAAGATCTTCTGAAAATTTCAGTTCCTCATACGATTTTTTGATTTCATCTTCTTTCACAGTCATTCCTCCAATTCCAGTCTCAGTTTTTTCCTTGCCCGCTCCAGCTGCGTTCCCACCGCTGTGGGTGTTCGTCTCAGTATGGCTGCAATCTCCCGGATGGTATATCCTTCCACATAATACAGGCAAATCACTTCCCGGTATTTCACCGGCAGTCGCAATATGGCATCCTGTACATCCGAATGTGGCTCCCCGCCGCAGCGGACGGCTTCCTCTCCCAGCAGTGTTTTCCGAAACCAGCTGCTTTTTAAATAGTTTTTGCACCGGTTTCCGGTCACTCTCATCAGCCATGCCTTTTCATGCTCTTTGCTCTCAAACGCAGGACTTTTTTCATAATATGTGAGAAACACCTCCTGGACAATGTCCTCTGCTTCCGCGGTATTTCCCACATAAGACCAGGCGATATGCAGCAAAAGAGACAGATACGATTCCATCGCAGCCTTCAGCTTTTCTTCTTTTGATTTGGCCACTCTCTCTTTCTCCTCCTCCTTTCTACCAGGAAAACAACCGGGACTGTGCTTTTTTCACAGACTATACTCATTTTTTTCTATTTTTTCATCTTCGGTTCAAAAATCAGGCTTGCCAGATAGGAAAACACCAGTGCCGCGCTGATTCCAACAGCACTGGCCTTCAGTCCACCCATAAAAATCCCGATAAACCCATACTCATCCACGGCTTCCTTTACCCCCTTCCAGAGGACATTCCCAAATCCAAGCAGCGGAACCGAAGCTCCCGCTCCCGCAAATTCCACAAAAGGCTGATAAACATTCAGTGCGCCAAGCACAGCTCCGGTGCAGACCAGAATGACCATCACACGGCCCGGCATCAGTTTTGTCTTTTCCAGCAAGATCTGTACCAGCGCACAGATCAGTCCACCTACCCAGAATGCATTTAAATAATCCATAACATACCTTCCTTCCATCTCCATGTGATATCATTCAGCAATGTTCCATCACCACTCCATGTGCAATCCCCGGCACGGACTGTCCTTCGTTGAAACTGATCGTGGACAGTAGTGCTCCGGTCGGTACAAACAGAACACGCTTCAGACTCCCTTTTGCCAGCTTTGGTAAAATCAACGCCGAAAGTGTCACAGCCGAGCACCCGCAGCCGCTTCCACCTGCGTGGGTATCCTGCGTTTCCCTGTCGTAGATTTCAATTCCGCAGTCCATATGCTGTTTCGTGATATCAAATCCCTTCTCTTTCAGCAGGTCAATCAGAATGGTCTGTCCCACATATCCCAGATCTCCTGTAATGATCCGGTCATAATCCTCCGGCTGCCTGTTGAAATCCATAAAATTCTGATAAATCGTATCTGCCGCGGCAGGAGCCATACATGCGCCCATGTTCAGCGAATCCTTTACGCCATAGTCTACCACCTTTCCCGTCGTAACTCCAGTGATTCTGGCATGTCCGCCGGTGCGGGACAGGACAAAGGCTCCGCTTCCCGTAACCGTCCAGGTAGCTGACAGGGGACGCTGGTTTCCGTATTCCAGGGGAAAGCGAAACTGTTTCTCTGCACCTCCAAAATGGCTGGAGGTCATGGCAAGCACATGATCTGCATACCCTGCACTCACCGTCATGGCAGCCAGGGAAAGCGCTTCCCCGCAGGTAGAACAGGCCCCGTACAACCCAAAAACAGGAATATCCAGGCTTTCCACCCCAAAAGAGGTGGCAATCAGCTGCCCAAGCAGATCCCCTGCAAAAATATAACGGATCTGTGAGGGCAGAAGACCTGCCTTACCAAGAGCTGTCTGCGCTGCCTCGGCCTGCATCGTGCTCTCCGCCTTCTCCCAGCTGTCCTCGCCAAACATGGGATCCTCACAGATCAGATCAAATTGATTTCCCAGAGGTCCCTCTCCCTCTTTTTTCCCAACAACCGAAGCACTGCACAGAATATGCGGTGCCTCCGGAAACTGTATGCTCTGCTTTCCTGTCATAATATCCATCTGCCATTCCCCGCTTTCCTGAAATTCTACATTCAGTATTCCCCCTGTTTCAGAAATTATTTCACAACAGCAAAAGAAACACGCTTTGAAAACCTGCTTTTTCCATAAAAACAGGAGGCTGTTAAAAAACAGCCTCCCAAATCATATGATGATACCAGCCATTTTTCGCAGAAAAATGAGCGGATTTCGAATGTTTTCAGGATTTCGTGAGCGTGGAACGCGGAGAAATCCGTAGGTATCAGGGGGTCAAAGACTTTTGACCCCAACATCCATGATTCTTAGAATTTTGTAATTTTTTCTGCTGCACGCTGCAGGATCAGAGCTGCATCATTGGTATCAGCCACACCATCGCCGTTCACATCGGCACTTGCCTCTGCCTCTGTGGAAAGAGTTGTCATCTCTGCGCTTGCTCTAAGAAGCACTGCACTGTCAGCTGTGGTAACCGCGCCATCGCCGTTCACATCACCGCGAAGTCTTGCCTCAGCCACCTTCAGGCTCAGAGCTTTGACTGCATCATTCACTTCACTCTGTACCGCATCGTCATCATCATAAACAGCCTGCGCATCTTTGGTAACAGCTGCAAGTCCTTCGATCGTCTCAGCCACATACGCATCTGCATCTTTCAGAACCTCACCGGCTTTGATCAGCATCGCTTTCAGCGCTGCTTTATTGCCCTTCATTTCCAGTTTGATGATAGCATCGATCAGACCTGCATAAGCATCGCTGATGTCGCTGTCTCCACGGTTCTGGTCAGCCACAACTGCTTCTGCCTTTTCAATCGCATCCTTCAGATTTTCCAGTGTATCACTTGTATAATTGCCATCCAGCAGATCCTTAGCCGCATCGATCAGGCTTTCCAGGGAAGTAATGTCAGCTGTCTTTGCCATCTTGAACAGCTCGTCCAGAATTGCGTAAGCTGCATTGTCAACGGCTTCCTGCGATGCATCTGTGTCTGCCAGAACTTCTTTTCCAGTTGCTGTAACAGCTGCCAAATCCTCTGTGTCCTCGTAATTTCTGCCAAGTGCCAGAATCTGGTCTGCCACTTCGACTGCTGTCTCAAGATGAAGCTTCTGAATGCCATATTCCAGTCCGCCGATTGCCTGAACAAGTGCTGCAACAGCCGCATCCACTTCACTCTGTGATGCATCCTCGTCAGCCAGAACTGCACGTGCTGCGGTCAGAGCCTCTGACAGAGCAGCTGCACTTTCTGCTGTATAAGCGTTAAGATCCTGAGCTTCCCATACCTCATACAGAGATTTCAGAGAAAGCTTGATGCTTTCACCAAGTGTCTTGCCCGGAATTGCAAATGCCGTCTGAGATGTGGTACGGTTTCCGGTCAGTGTATTGCGGTACAGGGTACCAAATGCTGCTGCGGACCAGCTGAAGTTTGTGGTATGCAGACCTTCGCCTGTCACAGGGTTGTAGTTTTCACGGATCGGTCCGTCTCCCAGCAAGCCTTCTGTGTTGTCGAACAGTTTGTAGGTCATCTCTCTTGCTTCATCCACATAACCATAGTTCTGTAATGCCTCTACACCAAACATTGCCTGGTCTAACCATACCGGTCCTCTCCAGTATCTTGCCGGATCAAACTTGTCATTGTCCTTGGATGCAGTCGGGAATGGCACTGTGAGGTTGAATTTATCCTCATCAACCATATTTTCAACAACCCTGTCTGCGATTTCCTGTGTTGCCATGTTTGCCCACAGCGGGATCCATCCCTCAGTACCTTTTCCACGGTTTACAAGAAGCTTCTTGACACTGCCGTCCTCGTTGGTCTGCAGGTCATAATAGAAACCTGTCTCCTCATCGTACATGTTTGTATTGACATATTCCATGAGTTCTTTTGCTTCTTCTTTGTATTTCTGAGAATCTTCCGTATATCCGAGGATGTCCGCGATGGATTTCAGGAAACCTTTCTCTGCATACAGATATGCGTTCAGGTCAACCGATTCCTGGTTGATGGAGTAGCCGATCACTTCGCCATCTTCATTCTTGTTCTCGTATACCAGTACTCCGATGTCATCCTCTCCGTTTCCTTCCTCATCAAAACGGGTCGCGTTATCCATACCGCTCTCCCAGGCTGCCGCTTCAATTACTGCGCCTGCATCAAACAATTTGTTTCCGTCTTCATCTGTCGCAATCACCCATTCGCCGTTTTCCTGTACCCACTGATAATGTGCATCGTCAACCATGGCACCATACTCTGCAATACCATTCTGGTCAACGTCACGGTTTGTATACCACCAGTTATGATAAGCAACCAGCTTCGGATACATTTCTTTTAAGAATTCCACATCATGCGTCTTCTGGTAAACATTATATACAGACCATGCTGCCAGAGGCGGTTTGGAGTTTCTCTCATTCCAGTTGCCGCCGTCATCGCCTCGTGCCTCATTCTGGTTGTAGAAGATACAGTCAACGATAGTTCCCGCATCCTGCGGACGGAGATCGTCATCCTCCGTGATCTGATAATCAAAGATCGCACGGATGTTGTCCTGTGCCAGCTCACCGTCAAACAGGGATGTTCCGATGGCTGCCTTCCAGGTATCCCATGCCCACAGACCGATAAACCACTGATAGGACATGGACGGAACGATACCGTCATGCTTCAGGGCACCGGCTGCGCTTCTCCAGTTGGTAGCAATAGTCTCAACGGATTTCACCGCTGCGTTCTGATATTCTTTACCGATCTCATTGGTGTCTGCAAACAGGTTGTCCAGGTATCCCTGCCAGCGCTCGCTGTTTTCTGCGAAATAATCGTCACCGTTTGCCAGCATGTCTGCAATCTTCGGATCTTCCGCTTTCGCTTCCTCATCTGTAAAGGTAAAGCTCTGGGTTGACCAAGTAACAAAGGTATCTCCGCCTGCGATGGTAACCGCATCGTTCATGGCTGTCTCGTAGGAGAGCAGGTCTTCACTTACCGTTGTGGTAACCGGCTGGTCAAAAGCAATACGGAATCTGTTTTCCTCTGTTGTGAACAGTCTCCATGTGGAGCGAATTTCTGAGAAATGAACATCCACGCCCTCGTCCGTTGCTGCAAGTGTGGCACCCAGATTATATCTTCCCTGGTAAAGGCTGAAGATCGTTCCTTCCCATTTTATCTGAAGCTTAAGTGCCTCATCTGTCTTATTCTGAATGCTTGTACGGATCACCGCACTTCTGTTTGTACCAAATACAAGCTCCAGCTTCAATACAAAAGAATCCAGCTCATAGCTCTGTACCAGCTTTCCTGGATAGTATACAGCATCTGCCTCTGATGTGGTCAGATCATACACATTACCATCCTCATCACTGATCACAATTTTGCTGATGGCGTCAGACAGATTGACCGGATACTCTTCCCCAATGACAACCGGACCGGCAAATCCACCGAATAAGTCTGTGGCATCCTTTTCATGCAGATAATAGCCATGCCATGCTCCCATATCGGAGAAATTATTGTAATTGTTGGTACCGCTGTAATTCGCCATATTTCTGCCGTAAATATTGTCGCCCGGGACAGCAAAAATATTCAGGATATTGCCAAAATCCTCTACACTTACACTGGTTTTCTCAGCCGCCTGCACTGCCGGCATAACCGGTATACTCGTTGCTGCAACTGCGATCGCACAAACAGTACTCAGTCCCACTTTCAATAGTTTTTTCATGTTCATCTTATCATCTCCTATTTCTTCATACTTTTTTTGGGAAATCTCTCTTCCACATTCTGATTTCCCTTTTTCCGTTCTTCTCACAATAACAGGATATCAGAACCGGATCATCGTTTCTCGGTGATACCCGGACTTCACCGATTATGGAATCCATATCTGACATCCAAATATTGTGATAAACAGTGTCTATATTATAGCATTATTTTGTTATTTATGTCAATTTAATGTGATAAAATTGAATAAACTATGACATTTTCGTCAATTTTTTTACTTAATCTCTTATATACTCTCTATTCTATATAAACTTATAGAAAATGATTTTATCAATTTTCAAAATTATAAAAAATCTTTTATTTTGTTCGCTTTTTTCACCTCCTTATGTGAATTTTTTAAACTTTTAAAAGCAGCATCCGAAAAATGATCCGAATCCTCAAATACAGAACTGCCAAACGGATCTGTGTTCCTGTCTGGCAGTTGTCCCGGGTACAGGATTACCATTTTGTTCTATTTTATCAACAATCCGTTTTATGGAACAGGTAATTATTTTACCTGTTTATGTGGATTTTTTTTACCTTTTACTAATTCGTGTCTTATTTATTTCGATTAACGGATATTTAACTTTCCCAGAGGAGTAATTTTTTGCTAAAAAAACATCCCCGCAGGGATGCTTTCTGCCTGTTGCGCAGAATCCCCTGCAGGGATGTTTTTAAACCTTTTTCACAATACCGAAACGGTCTGATTGATAGGTTATTTTTTTTACCCGAAACGTCCGGTTCGCCATTTTTCTGCCGCTGCTGTTCACATAACAGGTTCCATTCGTGAGCGGAAGGAAACAGCTTTTATACAGCTTCCCTTTTTTATTGTAGCAGTACCAGCTCCCGTCTTTATATTCCCAGTTATATTTTCCCTTTTTCACCGTCCCGTATTTCTTCAGCCGGCGCATACAATACCTGTGGATGGAACCATACGAAGAATCCGTATAATGTACCCCGTCCACGCTGTTGATTCCCCAGCGGAAATAACTGAAAATATCCAGGTAGCGGATGCCCTTTCGCAGACCGCTTTTTATCTTTGCATTAAACACTTTGACACTTTCCGTGGATTTGCTTGGTGTCTTTCCGCTGGATGTCGTAGGTGTCAGCGACAGGAAATAAACATCACAGTTCTGCTGCTTCAGCGGCTTGTAATAGCTGTTCAAGGCAGAAATATAACGGTCCACATGATACGTATCATTGATGCCGATAAAAAAGACGACTGCCTTTTTCCCTTCTGTCCGCTTAACCGTTTTCAGAAGCTTCGGATATCCTTTGGCTTCCAGCCAGTTTACTCCGATGCCGCATTTGGCAATGTACACGGTATTATCATCAGCCACCAGATCGGACATCTCCACCATTCTGGAATCTCCGACAAAAATCAGTTTCTCATACTTTACTTTCGCGGCCTCCGGCTTCAATGCCGGAAAAAAAAACACAGTAAAGGCAATGCACAGCCCAAGCAATGCCTTTTTCCACCCCATTTTACGCATAATACCCCCTGTTATGTTTTATTCCAGTACTTTTTTATAAAAATCAAAGCAGTCAAACGTTGCAAAATAGTCCTTCGGTGTCTCCGCACGGCGGATCAGCTTTGCCGTTCCATCCTCACAGAGCAGAACCTCCGCCGATTTCAGCTTGCCATTGTAATTATAACCCATGGAAAATCCATGTGCACCGGTATCGTGAATCACCAGAAGGTCACCCATATCAATCCTGGGAAGCATACGGTCCACTGCAAATTTATCATTATTCTCGCATAAAGAACCTGTCACATCATACATGTGATCGCAGGGAGCATCCTCCTTGCCCATAACCGTGATATGATGGTAGGCTCCGTACATGGCAGGGCGCATCAGATTGACCGCACAGGCATCCACACCGATATACTCCTTGTGTGTATGTTTCTCATTGATAGCCGTTGTAACCAGACAGCCATAAGGTCCCATCATGTAACGACCCATCTCTGTATAAATGGCCACATCACCCATACCGGCCGGTACCAGAATCTCATTGTAAACCTCTTCTACCCCTTTTCCGATCACCGCAATGTCGTTCGGCTCCTGATCCGGGCGATAAGGAATACCTACACCGCCGGAAAGATTGATAAAGCCCACATGCGCACCGGTTTCTTTCTGCAGACGGACAGCCAGCTCAAAAAGCTGCTTCGCAAGCATCGGATAATACTCATTTGTCACCGTGTTGCTTGCCAGAAATGCGTGGATACCAAACTCTTCCACTCCTTTGTCCTTCATGATACGGAATGCCTCAAAAATCTGTTCGGTGGTCATACCGTATTTTGCATCACCCGGATTGTCCATGATGCCGTTGCTCATTTTGAATACACCACCCGGATTGTAACGGCAGCTCATCTTCTTCGGCAGTCTGCCCACTGCCTTTTCCACCTTCTCAATGTGCGTGATATCATCCAGATTGATGATGCCGTTTAAGGATGCCGCATAGGCAAATTCCTCTTCCGGTGTATCGTTGGAGGAGAACATGATGTCATCTCCTGTGGCACCGATTGCCTTTGACAGCATAAGCTCTGTCATGGAAGAGCAGTCACAGCCGCAGCCATATTCCTGCAAAATCTGAATCAGAAACGGATTCGGCGTAGCCTTTACCGCAAAATACTCTTTATATCCTTTATTCCATGCAAAAGCCTCTTTCAGAGCCTTGACATTTTCACGTATTCCTTTTTCATCATACAGATGAAATGGGGTTGGGAACTCTTTTACGATCTCTTTCAGTTTTTCATAAGTCACAAATGGTACTTTATTCATTTTGTTTTCCTCCTCATATACTTTGCTGTGTTAACACATCTACGCAGCAAACATGTACAAAATATAATATAAGTACTGCCTTTTTGTCAATATGGTCCGAAAAAATCCTTTAACCGATTCTTCTTGTCCACCAGATCATTGTACTGGAGGATCGCGTAATCATTCAGATCTTTCTCCGTTTCCGTCCACTGTCTGAATGTACCTGCTGCGTCCTGATAGAAATTTGCGGTTATCACCGGATACTTTTCCATCAGGCTCTCCTGATACTCCTGAAAACCGGTTTTTTCCAGACCGGCTGTGTCCATCAAAAGCCCTGCCAGATAATTGGCGCTGATAGCTGTCACCTGTTTTTCCGGAATATCATAATTTGCCCAGATCAAAAACGGCACCACATATCCTCTTGCCAGCTTTTCCGTGGTATCGTTTCTCGTCTCCGTATCTTCCCCCAGCACACGAAGCACCGTATTCGTCACATACTCGGAGGGCTGATGATCCCCGAACATCAGGATGATCGTCTTTTCATCCTGTCCGGCAAAATACTCGATCAGATCCTGAAACGCTTCATCTGTCTTTTTGATGAGGGTAAGATATTTTTCGGTAGCTTCTGTCTGAACGGTATGAACTGACCGAAGTGTTTCGGATGCATCTTCAAACTGTATCTCATTGGTCAGATCCTCGTATTCTTTGCTGTAACCTCCGTGATTCTGCATGGTCACTTCAAACGCAAACAATGGAGTATCCGCCTCCTTTTCCTCATACAGATCAATCAGCCGTTCAAACGCCGAAGCGTCATCCACCCATCCCCGCAGCAGTGTGGCATCCGGAAAACCGTCCGTATCCCGGAAATACTGGTCATCAAATCCCAGATACCGATAGACGCGGTCACGGTTCCATCCGGCTGCGTAATACGGATGCAATGCCGCAGTGTGATATCCAAGTCCACCAAGCCAACTGGCCAGAGAAGGCATATTCCCGTTCAGAAACTGCTGATAGGGAACACTTCCGGAGGGAAGAAAAGCCATCGTATTTCCTGTCAGAAATTCAAACTCAGTGTTGGCTGTATTTCCGCCCTTCACCGAAACATACAGATTGCCGCGCACAGTGTTTTCCTTCAGGGAACGCCAGAACGGCATATAATCCTCCGTTACCTGAAAATCCCCGTAGACAGACAGATCCGAAAATGCCTCATTCATAATGACCAGAATATTCGGTTTATCCTCTGATCCGTTCTGTTTTGTTTTGCTTTCGTTTTTACTTTCCTCTGCAATCTGTGCCGCCCGGTCTGCAGAATAACCTTCCGGTTTCTCGATATTCAGATACTGCAGGTTAGCCAGATAGGCAACCATAAAACCATTGTTCCGATACAGAACATTCGGAGTAAAGAGAATATCATCCAGTCCGAAAACACGCTCACAGTGTTCCGTCTGTACATATCCCACAAATCCGGCCATCAGCAATACCGACACACAGAGAGAAACAAACCTCTTTTTCAGCCCTTTAAGCGGAAGCCGCAGCTTCTCACCAAGAATGGACAGCCACAGAAATCCCATCAGCACAAAATACAGCCTCCAGGACATCTCAATATTATAACTCTCAGCAACACTTGCCGCTGTGCGAAGAGAATACAGATCCCACGGAACCACCGGCGAGGATCGAAAGCTTACAACAAAATAATTGACGGTGCCTGCAAGTGCCGGAAAAAGTGGTGCCAGCATACACCCCCATCTGAAATTCCCCGCTGCCGCTGCAAAAACAAGATACAGTATCAGATAAAACAGATAATTCAGCAGCGTAATCGCCGGGGTAAGGTCCCACGGCACATGGGTAAAACACTCCATACAGCAAAGCGCGCCAAAAGGCAGCAGCAGAAATACCAAAAGCCCTGCTTTTTTCGGTATTTTCACATCAAGTGCCACAAATATGCCTGCACAAACAGACAAAAGCAGTGCCAGGATGCACTTCCCCCACTGGAATCCATCACTTCGCACTGCCAGTACTCCCAAAACTATCATAAGGAAAGTCACTGCCGCAGCAGTGCCCCTCCGTGTTCCTGATTTCGTCATTCCCGCTTATTTAGCTTCAACTACCTGCATTACATTGGTAGAACGCCCTCTTCCGGTCACCATATTAGTTGCCGGATCGCCTGCCGTGAATACAGCCAGTTCTCCTTTCTTAATCAGTTTTTTACGGACAACAATCTTCATGGAATTGGCAATCATATGCCTCGTGCTGTCCTCTGTCTCACCCTGCAGCGGATGGACACCCCAGTACATCTGCATCTTGCGCACCGCCTTTTCATTGGGTGATATGGCATAAATCGGTGTCTTTGGCCGCAGGCTTGAAATCATACGTGCTGTATATCCAGTCATAGTCGGTACAACCAGACAGGCTGCCCGCAGAGATTCTGCCGTGGAAACACTGGCAAACCCCACTGCCATGGAAATATCCTTTTTTCGCTGCTTTTTATTGAATTTCTGAAGCTTGTCATAATCCAGATGAGCCTCTGTTGTCTCCGCGATCTTGGCCATCATACGAACTGCCTCCACCGGATATTTGCCCATGGCCGTCTCTCCGGAAAGCATGATCACATCACTTCCGTCATAAATGGCATTTGCCACATCCCCCGCCTCCGCTCTGGTGGGTCTCGGATTACGGATCATGGAATCCAGCATCTGTGTAGCCGTGATAACCGGTTTACACTTGCGGTTACACTTGTGGATGATCATTTTCTGGATATGAGGTACCTCATCTGCCGGAATCTCCACACCAAGGTCTCCTCTTGCAACCATGATTCCATCCGCCTCATCCAGAATCTCATCAATATTTTCCACGCCTTCCGCGTTCTCAATCTTTGCTATGATACCGATATCTCTGCCGTGATTCTCCTCCAGAATCTCACGGATATCCATGATACAGTCGCTGTTGCGCACAAAGGATGCCGCAATATAGTCCACGCCCTGCTCAATTCCAAACAGAATGTCCTCCCGATCCTTTCCCGTCACGCCCGGAAGATTAATCTTAACATTCGGAACATTGACTCCTTTTCGTTCTCCCAACTCTCCGCCGTTCTTGATCACACATTCGATACGGTCTGCCGAAACCTTCCGTACCTCCAGTCCGATGAGACCATCATCGATCAGGATCGTATCCCCCTTGCGCACGTCGTAGACCAGCTGCTGATAGGTGATGGAGCACCCTGTCTCGTCTCCTTCTCTTTCATCGGTATAAAGAGTGAAATCCTTCCCCTGTTCAAGCTGAACCTTTTTCCCTTCTTTCAGGACTCCGGTCCGGATCTCCGGTCCCTTTGTATCCAGCATCAGCGCAACGGGAACACCAAGCTCCGCTGCAACCTCCCGAACCAGTGCAATGCGTTCGGCATGCTCCTCATGACTTCCATGAGAAAAATTAAATCGTGCCACATTCATGCCGCTCGCAATCAGTTCTTTCAGAATAATCTTGTCATTTGTCCTGGGACCCATGGTACATATAATTTTTGTTTTTTTCATCGTAATCTATTCTCCTGTCTTTAGCGGTCACTGTCTTCGCACATGGGTATGTGTGAACAGATGATCCTGACAATACTCGTAATTCCCCTCACATTTTGAACAGAAACGGAACTCCAGATCGTCTCCGTCCAGCTCCGTACGTCCGCAGACTGCACATTTATGCTTTGTCACCCCAGGAGCCATCCCCTGTTTCACCTGCCGCTTAAATACCTGCTTTCTGCGGATCTCCTTTGGTGAAGCCTTTCCTCTGCTTCTGGAAAGCAGGAAATAAAGGATAAAGTTGAACATGGAAGCAATGATTGCCACCTTTCCAACCCAGTTTGCAGTAAAGAAAGCAAGCAGAATATAAACTGCGTACAGGATACCAAACCATTTGATTTTAATCGGTATAATAAAGTACAAAAGCAGCTTTTCTTCGGGATAGCAGGCCGTAAATGCCAGGAAAATGGACATATTAATATAATAAGTGGAAAACAGAGAGCTTCCAAATACTCCGTTGCCTCCCAGCACAAAATAAAGGATAAATGCTCCCACCAGTGTGGAGATTATGCCCAGGAAAATATAAACATTAAACCGGAAGCTTCCCCAGGCCCGCTCCAGCTCCGTGCCCAGCTGATAGTACAGGATCAGCATAATGATTGTAAAGATATCCGGTGACTCCGGAGGGATCAGAACCCACGTTACAAGACGCCACACCTGCCCTCTCATAATATAATATGGCTCCAGACTCAGATAATTATACAGAACATCCGGTGCCAGAAAATACAGGATATATCCTATGATATAACCGCCGATAATATACATGGACAGATTGTGTATCGCATACCGCCCGAATTTGCGCTCCATCTTATTTAAGAAATTCATAAATGCCTTTTATCTTCCTTTCTAAGTGCTTAATCCCACACATCCATCCTCCCTTTTCATGAAGCAGACCATACACCCTGCGGGCATTCTGCCGTCACAAATCAGAACAGGTCCTTTTTGGAAAAAATAATCGCAACGATCATGCTGATGAGCAAGGACAGCCCGATCACTGCAAAAAATCCCCACTGGCTCTGGGCAAAAGGCAGCCAGTTCAGATTCATGCCATATGCACTGAATATCATCGTGGGAATCGCCATTACGATCGTCACTGTGGCAAGAAACTTCATAACAATGTTCAGATTGTTTGAAATAACGGATGCAAACGCATCCATCATGCCGCTCAGAATGCCGCTGTAAATGTTCGCCATCTCGATGGCCTGCTTGTTCTCAATGATGACATCCTCCAGAAGATCCTCATCCTCCGGAAAACGCTGAATGGATTCTGTTTTTAACAGTTTCTCCAGAACCACCTCATTGGCACGCAGAGAAGTGGTAAAATACACAAGACTCTTCTCCAGCTCCAGCAGCTCGATCAGCTCCTGATTTCTCGTAGAGCCATGCAGCTTGCGCTCCACAACCTCACTTTTCTTGTCAATGATGCGCAGATAATGCAGATACATGGTGGCGTTTTTATAAAGAATCTGCAGAATAAAACGTGTTTTCTTGTAGGTGTAAAAATTGCGCACACGTCCATCCATAAATGCAGACAAAACAGGCGTGTCCTCCAGGCAGACCGTAAAAATAATATCCTCCGTGATAATAATGGACAGAGGAATGGTCACATACCATTCTTTGTCATTTCTCTCCTCGATGGTGGGAATATCCACCAGTATCATGGTATAATTGTCTTCCACTTCGATACGGGAGCGTTCTTCTTCATCCAGAGGTGCCCGCAGGTCATCCTGCTCAATGTTGTACTCCTTTGCAATATCCAGAATTTCCGTAGCAGTGGGATTCACAAGTGCGATCCAGCATCCCTCGGAGGCTTCGTTCACCTGATGAATACTGCCTTCTATTGTTCTGAAAATCTTTATCATGATCTCATAGCTCCTTTCAAGCTCCCGCCAACACTTTTCTGCCACAGTTTCGCCATGCACAAATCACGCTTACCGGTTCATCTGCGCATGGCAAACAGTTATTTGTATTATAAATTTGATTGTATCGTTTGTCAATCAGCCTCACCTGATTTTTCAGAATCTTTACAAAGACTTCCGCACGCTTCGCACCGGAAATCCGGTATGCACAGTTCATCACCGATCTGCAGATTATATACATTTACCCATGGATTGGCAAACAGAAGCGCAGATACTTTCACTCCGTATTTTTTTCCGATTTTATAAAGCGTATCTCCACTTTCGATCACATGTATAAAGCCAAAACGGCAGACTCTTCCCTGTTCCATACAGGTCATCCTTTTCCTTTTTCTCTAATACTATATGCTCCGGACTGCCGATGGATACACCGCTTTCCTTTCAAGAATTAGGTTGAAATTTCCTTTTTACTTTATTATACTGTTTGACAACGGGATCCGGTTTCTTTCCGGCATCGCTTATACATCATTTTCGAACGATCAGGAGGTAATCATATGGCTGGTTCTACACTTGGAACCTTATTTAAAATAACTACCTGGGGTGAATCCCACGGCAAGGGTGTGGGTGTGGTAGTTGACGGCTGTCCCGCCGGACTGAAGCTCTGTGAGGAGGATATCCAGCAGTACTTAAACCGCAGAAAACCGGGACAGAGCCGCTACAGTACCCCAAGAAAGGAGGATGACAGCGTCGAGATCCTTTCCGGTATCTTCGAAGGCAGGACAACCGGTACGCCGATCTCCATGGTTGTCTTCAACAAAAATCAACGTTCAAAGGATTACAGTGAAATTGCACAGTATTATCGTCCAGGCCATGCAGACCTGACCTATGATCTGAAATACGGCTTCCGCGATTACCGCGGCGGCGGACGCTCTTCCGGGCGTGAAACCATCGGGCGCGTTGCGGCCGGTGCCATCGCCTGTAAAATTCTGGATCAGCTGAACATCCGTATTCTTGCCTACACCAGATCCATCGGCGACATCACAGCAGACCCGGCTCATTTTGACCGAAGCGAAATCATGGAAAATCCATTCTATATGCCCGACGCAGAAGCTGCTGCCAGAGCACAGGAATATCTGGAACAGTGTATGAAAAACCAGGATTCCACCGGCGGAAGCATCGAGTGTGTGATCTCAAACATGCCCGCTGGTATCGGTGAGCCTGTCTTTGAAAAGCTCAGCTCGAATCTGGGCAAAGCGATACTCTCCATCGGAGCCGTCAAAGCCTTCGAAATCGGAGACGGAACGGCAGTATCCAGAGCGCTGGGACACAAAAACAACGATCCCTACACCTTAAGTCCGGATGGAAAGATCATCAAGCTTTCCAACCATTCCGGCGGGATTCTTGGCGGCATCAGCGATGGAAGTGACATCCTTCTGCGTGCCTCCGTCAAGCCTACACCTTCCATCTCTCAGGAGCAGGATACGATCACAAAGGACGGACGTGCCGTCCAGGTAGTTGTAAAAGGACGCCATGACCCGGTCATAGTGCCAAGAGCTGTTGTAGTCGTGGAATCCATGGCTGCTATTACGCTGGTGGATATGCTTCTGTGCAGCATCACTTCCAACATGGACAATCTGGAACGGTTTTTCCAGAGATAATGATCTGAAAATTTCAAAAACGGCATACATGAAAATTTCATGTATGCCGTCTGTCTGTTTCACTGGTCAATCCGGCTCTCCCGCTTTGGAGATCAGAATACAGTTCGGTGTTTCAATACGAATGGGCTTTCCTTTCATATAGAGCAGACCCTGTTCATAATCCACCGTAAAGAAACGAATCTCGTTGGACTCATGATTCAGGACAACCATTGTTTTCTCATCCGGGAAAACTGCCACGTCTTTTGGATATTTGCCGCTGATCGGAAGAATGCAGATTTTACTGAGCAAA
>JALEJP010000007.1 GCA_022769625.1 Lachnospiraceae bacterium
TGTCACATGGTTTTCGGCTTTTCCATAGCTTACGGATGTAACCTGCCCGTCTGCATTGTACTCATAGGCAACACTGCTTGCCGGTACGGAGGCATTGTTGTCATATTCCGCATATCCGGTAAGCTCTCCCAGATCATTATACGTATATTTTGTATACCGGAAACGTGTCTCGCCGCTGCCGCTGACCTTCAGATCCTCCATGGACAGCACCGCATCCGAAGCAGAATAGGTATATTTCGTCACAAACGTGCCGGTTCCATCCACCTTGAAATAATGCACGGCAGTCAGCCGGTTCCTGCCGTCATACTCGTAGGTCTTATAATCACCGCCTGAGGCGGTCTCTCTGGTCACATTGCCTTTTTCATCGTATTCATATCTTGTGAAAATGGCCTGGACACTGCCGTCCCCCATATCGGAAAGTTTCGTAGTCTTTCCTTCTCCATCCACATATTCCCTGCTGGTATTTCCATTTACATCCGTTGTTTTGGTGCTGATCGTCCCGTCATCCTCATAAATGTCGTATGCATACTGCATAACGGGCCGTTCACCCGAAATTTCAGGTAAAAGCACCTTCGTCAGTCTGGAAATCGCATCATATTCATAGGAAACTGTATGGTTTTCCCCATCTGTACGGGACAGAATATTTCCCTGCTTGTCAAAGGTCCTTTTGTTTACGACGCTGTCCGGTCCAATCTTCCAGACGCCTGCATCATAGACGGGAGCCGCTACCTCGGCATAAGCATTTCCGGCGTTGTCATACAGGGTCAGTGTTACCGTTTCTTCTCCCTGCCCGTTTTCCGCCTTGCTCCGGACTGCCGTAACCTCGCCATGCCTGTCATATTCCATGCAAACACGGATACCTCCGGATACATTTTCCAATTCCCAGCCCTGCACATTCTTTACGCTTTTTGAGACCTTTCCTTCCGGGCTTTTGTTTTCTACCACATAGCTCAGGCTGCCGTCCCGCCACTCACAGGAATAGGCGGTTTCATAGGTTCTCTGCATTGCTCCCTTCGATACCTTCTTTTCCGTAACACGGTTTCTTTCATCAAAGCGGTACTCTTTTTTTACACTGTCTTTCCCCGTCTCGCTGACAAGCGTTCCATTTTTGTCATAGACAAAAGCTTCCTGAGAATGGATGTCTCCTTCTGAATATTCTTCTGAAATTTTCCGTCCAAGATAATCGTATGTATAAGATATAACAGTACCCAAGCCGTCATTTTCGTAGATAAGATTACCCATACGGTCATATTTTGCCACAGATGTAACCGTTTTTCCGTCTGTGGTCTCGGCAGTCGTTTCTGTGCGCACTCCGCTGACACTGTCATAGGAATAACTATAATTTCTCGTTGTAACCGCATAGCCAATCTCTCCGTCCTCGGATATCGCCTGTGTTTTCTCAACCTCCTGCCGGATCTCTCCCGCAAACTCGCTGTCCTGTCCATAGTATACCGTCTGCGTGCTGTCGCCGGTTACGCTGTCGCTTTCCATGGTCTCATTGCCATATTCATCGTATTCATAGCTGTAATCTGAAATCACAACGCCATCCGAGCTGTCCACGATCCTGACAGGCAGATCATCTACCAGCTCATCGCTCTGATCGCCGTACTCATAGGAAGTGGTATTTCCATCTTCATCCGTATCAAGGACCGGATTCATATTCTGGTCTGCATCATAGGAGGTCTCGCTGACACGCACGCCTTCCTTTGTTACCACAGTATCCGCTTCGATTTCCTGATACTCCGATTTCATGGAGGTGCTCTTTAACATATTATCTTCATAAGTGTAAGTACATTCTACCCCCTGGGTATCCCTGGTGTAAAGCGTATTTCCGTTCCGGCTGCTCTTATAGAGATCCTCCGCGCCGTAGGTTCCGTTCAGCCCTCTCCGGACGCTGGTCTGATAGACCATATCGCCCTCCTGGATGGAGGAATAAACAAAACGGATGGACTCCTGATCACCGTTTACCGCCGGATAAAAGGCCGTTGTCACCCGGTCATCTGTATACTCCAGACGATACGCATTGCCCAGAGCATCCTGGATCTCGGACAGATTATCGTTGTCATCATAGGCATAGCGATAGGTAACCTTCTGATTTCCGTCGGCGCTGTCCATACGTTCTACCATGGTCAGCAGATTCAGATCATTATAGTGATAACGAATCACACCGCCATCCGGAAGGGTTATGGAACGCACCAGGGCAAGATTTGTGACAATCTCTTCCACTGTAGCGCTGCGTCTTGTCTTGCCTCCGGGCACAGCTGCCATGCTTCCGGCGATCTGCTCCATGGAGAGAGCCTCTTCCTCTGCCGCTGTCTCCTGGATAGCATCTGCTTCTGAGGCCTGTTGTACCACCATATCCGCCACATCCGATGCATGATCCGCATAAGAAAATCTGGTCACCAGATTCTGGTTGGTGGTGATGGCAAGCAGCCGTCCATGGCGGCTGTCATAAGTAAGCAGCACAAAGCTCCCGTTTGGCTCCTTCTCGTACACAAGCTGACCACCTACATTAAACCGATACTCCACATTATCCTTGGTCAGCATCGTGTAAGTGCTCTCCACCTCTGTATTCACGGCCGGGTTTCCATTTCTTGCAGGAATCTGTATCGACTCTGTTTTCTTTTCCTCTTTCAGAGTAATATATTTTCCCATAGAGGACGCATACGTTCCATCCGGATTTTTTTCAAACAGGAATATGGTTCCCGTAGCGTCCTTGATCGCCTTCCGGTCTTTCAGTTCGTCATTCTCATTGATATTCAGAAGCTCCAGATCATAGCTGTGATTCCAGCCCATGCCAAGAGAGGAGGCTGTGCTTGCCTGACTGTTATAGGCACGCCCAATCTCCACCGGCATATTATTATTTGGAATGACAGCTTCCACCTGTCCATAATAATAATTTCCACGACTTAATTCGATCCCTCCGGTTCCATTGGGAGTGGAAAAATCTTCGTAGGACCAATAATCCTTATCTCCCAGACATTTCACATACTCATCCCCGTCTGCAACCTTCGCGGAGAAAACCGGTGAAAAGCTGCTGTACTCTTTCGTCTCCTTTCCATTGTCAGTTGTAATTCTCACCGCACGTATGCGGTAATAGAATTCTCTTCCGTAATTTATGTTCATCTCCGTCAGATAATCCGCGTGGATACCGGAAACGGCTGCCGTAGTCTGGTTTTCCAGTGCTTCCTTACTGGTTGCACGAAACACCTCATAGGTCACATTCGCCGGGAGTTCTACCTCTTGTTCTCTGAAATAATCTTCCGTGTCTCTTTCCTTTTCCCTACTCCAGGTAAGACAGGTCTTATAATTAATCTTGCTCACTGCAGATACATAAGACGGGACATAGTTATCCATCTCCGATATCCGGAAGGTTTCCGGTACAAGACTGTCCCCTACCAGTATAAGACTGTTCAACGTTGCTTTATCCCTGGCACTCATAAGAAACTGTACTTTAATCAAAAGCTGATCCGTATTAATAATCCCGGGAAACAATTCGGAAATTTGATATGTTGTCTCCGGTTCTACCGTCACCCAGCCAAAGCTTCTGCATTGAACCTGATATACCAGATCTGCCCCATATGGAAAAAATGCTTCCTCTCTCAAAACAAAAGAAGAAATGGGTTCTGTAAAATTCAATGTTTTCTGCAGGTCATCATAAGTATCTGTACTCACAATTTCTTCATAGACCGCCGATTTCCCCTGAGGAACACTGTAGGTTATATTTCCATCCACATCTGTAAACTGTGCTATAATCTCATGCTGTTTCTGATTATTGTAGATATTTTTGATTTTATAAAAATCCAGCACTTCACCATTTTCAGAATGCAGCTTAGACTCCGCCACCTTATAATCATCAATATACCAGGTCACCTTCTGTAATGCATTCCCCGTTTTGTTTTCAATTTCGAGATAATTTGTATTCTCCGGGAGCAGAAAATGATCTCCTGCATCTCTTTGATACAATGGGCGTTTTACCGTATACATCGGTTTTATCACCATAGTATCAGCATCTCCCGGCTTTACTGTATAGGACAGCTCTGCAAAATTGCTGTTTTTTGCTTTGTCGCAGGCAGTCAGTCGGAAATCATAAGTCACCCCTGCCGTAAACTGACGTTCGTCCAGACTGATACTTTTGATCAGCCCATCCTGTACCTTTTGCGTTCCTCTCACCAGCTGGCGATAAGCACTTTCCGGCTCATTTTTTTCCTTCACTGCGATTTCCCAGTAATCCAGGTAATTGTCCGTTACTGTTCCTTTTAACATACCACCCACAAAAGATGTGATCTGAACCGTAGGGAGCACCCGGTCAAACACACAGGTTGCTGCCACCTTCTTCCATACGGTCTCGCCAGCAAAACGGTATTCCATTTCACTTACCGAATCATTTGTTTCCTTCCCTTACTCTTATCCCGGACATCCCTTCTGAATTATTTATAAGTTTTCACCTCTTACCTCACAATATCACAGAATACTTCATACTGCAACCTGTATTTTTTGTTTTCATATTAACAACCATGTTTTTTTGTTATATGATTTTCATCCATTGTTTTTTAATGAACTGACGGTTCCTATGCATCCAGTTTTTGCTAATTTATACTTGTAGTGTCCTTCTGAAAATAGTATGATAGGAATGATACCAGGGTCAAAAGGTCATGCTGTTCATGCTTGCATGAAAAAGCATGACTTTTGGACCCGCAAAACATGAGAAAGTAGCCATTTTTCGTAGAAAAATGAGCGGATTTCGAATGTTTTTAGGATTTCGTGAGCGTGAAACGCGGAGAAATCCGTAG
>JALEJP010000013.1 GCA_022769625.1 Lachnospiraceae bacterium
CCCGACTGCTCCGACACCTCCGTAACGGACAGAGAAGTGGATAAAAGCAGCTTCTTCGCCTTCTCCATGCGGATATTCGTCAGATAAGCGAGGAAATTCACACCGATCTCACTCTTGAACAGCTGGCTGATATACTGGGGATTCAGATGGAATTGCTCCGCCAGAACGGAGAGACTGATCTCCTCTTGTCGATGCAGCTGCCGAATTCCTCATAATTCACCGGCTTCAGAATATAGTCCGTGATCTGCAGCCGCAGTGCCTCCCGGCAGTAGGAAAAGTCGTCGTAGCCGGACACGATCACAAAAGCGGTACCCGGGTGCTTGATGCGGCTGAGCTGGATGACTTTCAGACCGTTCATGATGGGAATGTTGATGTCCATGAGGGGGCCGGATGTTTTTGGTCCCTCATTTCATCTCTGTATCTCCCTCCGTCATTTCTCTTCCCAGAGCAGGCGAATGGATAGATTCCCGTTTTGCCACTCAGCCTGGATGGAACCGCCCATCTTTTCCGTCAACTGCTTTGCGATGGACAGGCCAAGGCCGGTGGAGCCTTTTGCATTTTCCACGGTATAAAACCGGTCAAAGAGTCGGTCTGCTTCCACCTGAGACAGACCGGAAGCCCGGTTCCGAAAGAGAAGCTCTCCGCTTTCTGTAAGGACCACTGTTAAGTCCCCATCCGAGTATTTGGCTGTATTGACGAGAATATTGCTGAATACCCGCTGCAGGGCCGTATGATCCAGCACCCGTTTCACATCCGCTTCGGGCATATGGATCTCCGGCACGATGCCCCGCTGCGAAAGCATGCCATAGGCCCCGGTCAAGGCGATTTCCAGCTCACTTTTCAGGGAAAGCTGGGTGGGGTTTATGTCATCCGATGCATAAGTAATGATGGAATACTGAAACAGTTCTTCTGTCAGGCGCTTCAACGCTTCCGTCCGTTCCCGGATGACGGCCAGATATCTGGCCCCGTTTTCATCTGTTGGGACTGTTTCCATGAGCTCCAGATAGCCGCTGATGGCAGCAAGGGGCGTCCGAATATCATGGGCAATGTTGGTGACTGCGTTTTTCAGCTCCTGATCTCCCTGCTGTAATTTCAGCCGCTCCTTCCGCAGCGCCTTTAATTCCCGATTGATGAGCAGCGCCAGACGCCGGATTTCGGGATCGGCGATGGAAACAGACACGGTGGTATTGGTGTCCATGGACAGCTTTTCCGAGAAATCCCGGGCGATGTTCCTGATATTGTTCCGAAGGGAGAGGATATACAGGAATTCCCCAATCGCAATCATCAAAGCAATGAAGAATGCCCAGAAGAACAAATCCTGCATATTCTCTCCCTCTAATCTTATTTCAAATCCTTTCGCCGGAATATCAGCACCCCGGCACCGGTCAGAATCACAAGCCAGCCGATATCATAGAGACACATTTGAACGAGCTTGTCTACGGCGTGCTCTGAAATCTGCAAAGCCTGCCCACCCGGCATGAAGTCCATGAGGAAGTTATAAAATGCCCGTTTGGGGCTTCCCTCCGGAATATAATTGGGATTCGGCTCCGGCTCGCCTTCCATGGTCATCGTTCCGTCGTCGGAGATGATGACCCCGGGCGAATAGAATTCCGGCTCCTCCAGCAGGGATTCGACCACGACGGCCTGCATGAATAACAACAGGGCGCAGAGAATACAGACCACCGCCGAACCGGCCTTGTTACCCATCGTCATGGTCAGTAATGTAAAGATGGCGGAAAAGACGGCTAACTCCAAAAACATAGCAAGATACAGGCACGGGTACACCCAGAGCGGGTTTGCGTGCTCCATCAGAATCGCACCGGGAATCAGGTAGGCCGCCGTCCAGACCAGTATCAGCAATGTTTCCGCAACCACCGAGGTAAGCAGCATGGAAAGATAGACGGATGCCCGGTGATGCCATGCTCCCGGTTCAGCTTCAGAATCAGCTCCCGGACCTCAATGATGCCCTGGGGGTCGAGGCCGTTGATGGGCTCATCCAATACAAGAAAATCCGGGTTCCCCGCAAGGGCAATGGCGATGCCCAATCTCTGCCGCATACCGAGAGAAAAATCCTTTACCTTTTTCTTTCCGGTATCTCCCAGACCGACCAGCTCCAGAAGCTCGTCGATCCCGTCATAGGAAGGCTGTCCCAGAATCTGATACTGCTGGATCATGTTATCCCGGGCAGTCATATCCAGATAGATGGACGGGGTTTCCACCACCGCGCCCATCCGGCGGCGGGACTTTCGGATCTGCTGGCTCGTATTCTCGATACCGTAGATCCGGTAGCTCCCGCCGGTGGGGTATTGTAACCCGGTAATCAGCCGGATCAGGGTCGTCTTTCCTGCTCCGTTTTTGCCCACAAAGCCATAGATGGCCCCTTTCGGCACATGCATATTCAGATTGTCAAGGGCTTTGTAATGCCTGTAGGTTTTGCAAAGTCCTTCTGTTTCCAGCACATATTCCATATGTGCGGCACCTCCTTTTTGTTGATGGATTCATTCTACCAACAAAAGGTTGAGAAACCGGATAAGAAAACCGTTGAGAAATCGTTGAGAATCAGTCTGGGGAAAACCGGAAGCCGATTCCCCAGACGGATTCGATGTATTCTTTGCCCCCGGCTTCCCGCAGCTTGGTGCGCAGATGACTGATGTGGGTTTTCAGGGAGCTTTCCGTGCAGTCCGGTGTGTCCTCACTGATCCGGTCCAGAATCACGGACTTGGCGATCACCTGTCCCGGATTCTGAAGCAGCAGCTTCAGAATGGCGTACTCTGTTCTGGTCAGGGAAACCGGCTGCCCCGAAATCTGGGCGGAGTGGGAGAGCTGGTTCATCACAATACTCCCTGTGCTGCTCTGTGCGGGCAAGGACGCAGTGGATTTGCGAAGCTGCACTTCCACCCGGGCCAGCAGCTCCTTTGTGGAAAAGGGCTTTGTCATATAGTCCTGCGCTCCGCCCAGCAAAAGCGCGACTTTGTCATCCACACCCGCCTTTGCGCTGACCACAATCACCGGGATCCCCGCGACCTTCTTCAGCACCTCTTCTCCGGAAAGCCCCGGCAGCATAAGGTCTAAAAGAATTAGGTCAGGCCGCTCCCGTTCCAGCAGCATCACCGCTTCTGTGCCGGAATATGCCCGCAGGCAGAGATAGCCGTGCTGCTCCAGTACCTCCTGCTCCAGATTCCCGATTTGAAGATCATCATCAATAATCAGTATTTTCTCAGTTTTCATTTTCACTGGTTGTCTCCCGCAAGCCGGACATGAATGATTCCTTTTGCGTGCCGGGCTTCCACAACAATGGTATAGACGCCGTTTTCACGGATGTTCACCGAGAACTCAGTGGTTTCTTTCCCATTCCCACGGTAAATGGTTGACCCGTCCGGCGCTTTGATCTCCATATACAGATCGCCTTTCTCTGTTTCAAATTGGATTTGAAGGACGTCCCCCGCACACAGCTCCAGTGTGTGCAGATCGGTTCCGTTCATCTTTTTGATATCCAGCAGATAGGCGTCCGGATTTTTGACACGGCTGCCCGAAAAACTCACCTGATTGCAGCCGGACAGAAACACGGCAATTCCCGCAAGAACCAGCAGAAAAATCACGATCCAAATACGCTTTTTAAGCATTTTTTCCCTCTCCTAATATGTGATCGGCTTGCGGAACGATTACAGCGCAGCAAGACGACTGCAGCCTTTATTCCTTAGCCAGAGCCAGAGCAGGGCGCACAAAGCCAGCGTCATTCCACCGAAAAGAGCCATATATCCCGTAAAGCCCAGTTTCCATCCGTCCAGCAGCATAAAGCCGGCGCAGAGCAAAGCGGTATACCCAAAACCACTGAACAGAGCAATCGTCACGCAGGCGCTCTGCTTGATGGGCGTGATCTCACTGGTCCAGCTGAGGTTGGGCATTTTCAGCCCCAAAAACAGCCCGAACAGCGCGGAAAGCAGCGCATACGATAGCGGAACAAGCACCGCCATAATCAGCTCTATGGGCGCATAGGGATAGATCAATGCAGCGCAGGCCATACAAAACAGCACGGGGAGCCCCGTCAGAAGCAGCTGCACGCTGAGCTTTGCACGCAGTACCTGCCACGGCCTTACCGGCAAAGACTGCATCAGCCACAGACACTTGCCCTCCAGTGAAACCGAGGGTGCTGCCATATCATTCATAGAAGCAAGCATACATACGGCCCCGCTGAGCAGCACAGGGATACAGCCCGCCCGTTCACCGAACACCTGATTCAATACCGAAAGAGCAGCACTGCCCCTCCAGAGCATAAATACGCCGCAAATCGGAAGCAGGAGAATACCCAGACCGCAATTGAGCATATAGATGGGGCTGGAAGTAAACCGTCCGAATTCCTTTGCCAAAAGTGCCGCAGCAATGCCCTTCTGCTTCATTGGGCGTTCTTTGTATTCCTTTCTGACGGTATGCCCCGAAGACGTCGCTATTCTCAGGAAGCTGCGGGCAATGAGTGCCCACATCAGCGCAAACAGACCCAGTATTACTGCCGATACAACTGCCATTGAAAAGGCATCACCGTTTCCGACTCTGCCAAACAGGTACATCGGATAGACCGTGCCTTTTATCTTCTCGCCATAAACAGCGGCGTTTGCGATCAAGTCCTGAATCAGGATCTGAGCTTTGAAGTAAAAGAAATAGTATCCGCCGATAAACGCCAGAGATATCACAACTGTGATAAAGCCCTTATGCTTCAGTTTCAGGCTGATTTTGGCCACCACCCAGCCCAAAGCGCAGGAAAGCGTCAGAACAAAAACGGAGATCAGCAGCATCAGAAGCACACCGCCGAAAACCACGCCCACTGACGCAGATACCGTGACCCAGTAGACAATGACCGCTGGGAGGATCACGACCAGCGAATACATAAGCCCCATGAAATAAACTGTCAGCAGTCGGGATGCCATGATCACGTTGACCGGAATTGGCAACGACAGCATAAGGTCGTTGTCCTTGGACAAATACAGACAGGAATAGGTGTTAAACACGCTTCCGAAAACGCCCAGCAGCACAGCCAGCAGTCCCATCAGCGCAAAAAAGAGCCAATCCAAACCCGCAGCGGAAAGTGCTCCGCATATGGATAGAGAGAGGTATGCAAACAATCCGCCCAGAAAACCAACCATTATCCCGATAAACAGGATGAAATATACGGCCGTTCCCACTTTGGAGCGGGCGCGATTCTTTTTGGGGTCATAGAAGTAATTGCGGAATATTTCCACCAGTTGTTTTTTCAGAAGCAGCTTCAGCATAATTCTCCCTCCAGTTCCAGGAATACCTCCTCCAGAGAATCGTCGCCCTTGACCTGCTCCATGGTGCCGGAACGGACGAGCTTTCCGCCTTTGATAATTGCCACCTTGTCACAGAGCTTTTCAGCCACCTCAAGATACTTTGCAGTTGGCTTAACACCAAAAGGTGCGGCAAAGGTTTTGGCTTGGGAATCCGCTATTGTTGCACTCCGCCCGATTTTGTTGACCATAATAGTAAATATTCCATTGATGGCATTGGCTTACTACTTGGGTGGCAAAAAGATTTGTAATATGAATCTTATCGAAGCAATCAAGGATGATACACTTATGCTGTGATTTTTCATCAATAGTAGTGGGAGGCGGTGACTCCAGTGCAGTACCGTCCGCATTCGCCATACCGCCGCTTTGGTTCTCAAAATCCCCGGTTTCAAAAAAAGCCGAACCTGATTTTATTCTACATTCACCTGTTCGATTCCGGCGCTTTCGGTGGCATAATGCTCCTCCTATCTGTAATCCATATTCTGTAACGTTAATTACAGTATGCTCGTTTTTCTTAAAAAATCAATAGTATTCATAAAAAAAGATGCCATAAACGTATCTGTGAGAGGATAGCATTATCTATGCATCTGGCCGCATACGCGGCCAGTCTGTTATTCTTGTTATAATCAAAGGTCATAACTGCTTTGATCAGGCCTATGGTACCGATGGAGATCAGGTCATCCGGCTCTTCGTCCGAACTCTGATATTTCTTTGCCACATGTGCCACCAGTCTTAAATTCCGTTCCACCAGAATCTGCTTTGCTTCTTCATCACCTTCCTGGTATCTCTGAAGATAATCTCTCTCTTCTTTAGCAGTCAGAGGTTTCGGAAATGTCTTCAAAAAAGCACCTCTAAGCAGATTTACACTATTATATGTAAAAACGCACGCTCAGGTGCCTTTCCACTTTTCCCTTTTTATGTTATGATGAGCCAAGGGACAAATGGACATAAAATACATGCTTGCATGTATTTTTATGTCTATGGGGCACGCAAAACATGAGATTCTTTTATAAGGAGACGGCCTATGATTGCAATCATTCTTTCACCCATTTACCTTCTTGTCTGCATCTATGTTCTTCAGTGGATGCTTCGCTGGATGACCGCCTGTCACTCTGTTCTGGGCTCGGCCCCTTTTCAGTACACTTTTATGGCTGTCTATTTTCTGACTGCCACTACACTGCTCTCTTCTTTTCTGATCAAACATCCCATCTGGCTGCGCCGGACGCTGAAAAAAATCAGCAATCTGTGGCTTGGTATCTTTTTTTACACGCTGGCAGGAATCGGGATCGCAGATCTATTACGGATTCTGATCCATTTGTTTCGGATATCCCAACAATCCTGGTATCCGTCCCACGTCCTGTTTCTCTTTACCGGGGCACTCACCGGATTTCTGATTCTGACCCTTGGCATGTACGGTACGTGCCATGCCAGAAAGCTTTATACCACCACATATCATATTTCCCTTTCAAAAAAATGCAGGCTTGGAAAGACACTGGATATTGCCCTGATTGCAGATCTGCATCTGGGCTACAATACGGACGAACTGCTGTTGTCCAACATGGTAAACCGCATCAATGATGCCCATCCCGATCTGGTAGTGATTGCAGGAGATACCTTTGACAATGAATTTCAGTCCATACACAACCCGGATCAATGTGCCAGAATTCTGCGAAAACTGAACAGCACCTACGGTACTTTCGCCTGTTACGGCAATCATGATCTGGATGAAAAAATTCTTGCCGGTTTTACCTTTGGCGGTCAGCTTCCGGAAGCTGACCAGCGGTTTCAATCCTTTTTCCGGGAGGCAGGCATTACTCTGCTGGAAGATGAAGTGCGCCTGATCTCAGAGAGTTTTTATCTCATCGGCCGCAAGGATCCCTCCCGCTGTCGGAAACTGCTCTGTGAGGGTACACGTATGACGCCGAAAGAGCTCACAGAAAACCTGGATCATACCAGACCGGTGTTTGTGATCGATCATCAGCCCCGCGAGCTGAATGCTCTGGCTGATGCCGGTGTGGATCTGGATCTGAGCGGTCACACCCACAACGGTCAGCTTTTCCCCGGCAACCTGCTTCTGAAATTCATCTGCGAAAATCCATACGGTGTCCGCCGGAAAAAAGATATGTTCAGCGTCGTCACCTCCGGCGCCGGCATATGGGGTCCCGATATGCGCATCGGGACAAAATCAGAAATATGCATTGTGAAAATAATGTTCGCATAACATTTGCACATTTAGGTAGTTTTTTTCTATTTTCGTTTGTTTCTTCATTTTTCTGTGGTCATTTTAACTGATTAGTGGTAGAATGAAGTATCACATTTGGACAAGACATCCAAAATGAAAAGGGGGATTTCATGAAAAAACGATTCAAAAAAGTACTTGCCACTCTGCTGACCGCCTCACTGTGTATTCCTGCCATATCCGGAAGCCCGACACAGGCCGCAGCAGCTTCTGCCACTTTCTCTGAGGCAGAAAACATTTCTGTCAGCCGTATCGGCACAGAACGTAAGAACCTGTTTAACTCAGACTGGAAATTTTTCCTTGGCAACTCTTCTTCCGCTCAGAATCCGGATTTCAATGATGCGGACTGGCGATCCATTGATCTTCCACATGATTTCAGTATCGAACAGAATTTCACCTCATCCGGGGAAGCGGAAAGCGGATTCCTTCCAGGTGGTACCGGATGGTACCGAAAGTCCTTTACTCTGCCGGAGGAGCTTGCAGGCAAATCTCTGGTACTGAATTTTGACGGTGTTTACAACAATGCATACATCTATGTAAACGGCACACTGATCGGCGAACATCATTACGGCTACACCGCATTTTCCTTTGACATCAGCGACTATGTTACCTGTGACGGTTCCACACAGAACGTGATTGCCGTCAAGGTTGTACATAACGTACCTTCCAGCCGCTGGTATTCCGGAAGCGGTATCTACCGTGATGTAAATCTCATCGTCACCGATCCGGTTCACGTAGCTGTGGACGGCACTACCGTCACCACCCCGGACATCGAGAAAAATGACGGCACCGTAAACGTAGAAGTTGAGGTGTCAAACGATAGTGACTCATCTGCAGAGGTCACTGTACGCAGTACCGTCTACACTTCAGACGGTGAAAAGGCTTCCGAAGCGGCAGAGACGACGGTAACGGTAAACGGTGGTTCCACAAAAGAAGCTCTGGTGAAGCCTTCCGTTGCAAATCCCGATCTCTGGTCCATGGATGACCCGAATCTTTACTATGTTCGCACGGAACTTCTGGTAAACGGCGAAGTAAAGGATACTTACGACACCACATTTGGTTTCCGCTGGTTTAGATTTGACAGCAATACCGGCTTCAGCCTGAACGGAAAAAATGTAAAACTGAATGGTGTCTGCATGCACCACGACCAGGGTGCCCTTGGTTCAGCGGCTTACTATGACGCCATGTACCGTCAGCTCTCCATCATGAAGGACATGGGTGTAAACGCGATCCGTATCACCCACAATCCACAGGATCAGCAGTACCTGGAAATCTGCAATGAACTTGGCCTTCTGGCAATCGAAGAATTCTTCGACGGATGGAATGCAGCCAAAAACGGAAACAGCAATGACTTCTCCACCTACTTTACCAGCGAGATCGGGGAGGACAATCAGGTAATCGGCGCTGACAGCTCCATGACATGGGCAGAATTTGCAGTAAAATCCACGGTAAGACGTGACCGCAACAATCCTTCCCTGATCATGTGGTCTCTTGGAAATGAGATCCAGGAGGGAGCTTATGCACATCCGCAGTTCCCCACCATCGCTTCAAACCTCATCACCTGGATGAAAGAGGAAGATACCACACGTCCTGCAACCATCGGCGACAACACACGCGGAGGCAATGCCACTCTGACCTCTGTCATGCAGACCATTGCTGCAAGCGGCGGTATTGTAGGTTTTAACTACGCAAACAGCAGTCAGCTTTCCAACCTTCATAACAGCTACAGCCTGATCTACAGCTCTGAAACTTCCTCCGCAGTGAACAGCCGCGGTATTTACAACTCTCAGGCAAGCCAGGCAAATGCGGACGGCAAATATCATCTGACCTCCTACGACACCTCAGCCGTTGGATGGGGCAAGACAGCCAGCGATTCCATGTGGACTACCATGACCGCAGATTTTGTAGCAGGTGAATTCGTCTGGACCGGCTTTGACTACATCGGTGAGCCTACCCCGTGGAACGGCACCGGCGTCGGAGACGGCGGACGCGGCGCGATTCCAAACAGCAGCTATTTCGGTATCGTTGAGACCACCGGTTTCCCGAAGGACGCCTATTATCTGTACCGCAGCCAATGGAAACAGGATGATACCACCCTGCATCTGGTTACTGCATGGGACAGCAACAATATGATCAACAACAGCGGAAAAACTCCTGTATGGGTATACAGCAATGCACCGATTGTAAAGGTTTACCGCAACGGTGCTCTGGTTGGAACCGCCACACGCAAGGTCAACACAACGGCTGCCGGCCATATTTATTATACGTATACCGTTTCCAGCAATGATTCATCCATCTGCTCCGCAAGCAGCGGATCCAATGCTTCCAGTCTTTATTCTGTCTTTAACGTAGCATATGAGCCGGGCACCATTTCAGCCAAAGCCTTCGATGAAGATGGCAATGAGCTGGAAGTGGCAGGCGGCAAAACTTCCGTATCTACTCCGGATGGTGCTTCCAGCCTGATCGTCGGCCAGGATAAGACTGAAATTGACGCGGACGGAAGCAGTCTTGCCTACATCACGGTTGACGTGACAGACGAAGAAGGAAACCTGAATACGAAAGCAGACAACACCATCCACTTTGCTCTGGAAGGCAACGGCGAGATCCTCGGTGTGGATAACGGTGATCAGGCTACCACAGCCAAATACCAGCAGAGCTCTGTTCTGAAGAGTACCACTTCCGCTTCCATCAAAGCGTATGCAGGCAAAGCTCTCGTAATCGTAAAATCCACGAAGGATGCCGGCAGCTTTACGCTGACTGCCTCCTCGGACGGCATGGATGCAAAGAGTGTCACGGTTTCCACGAAAGCGACCTCTGCTTCCTCACAGAACAGCATCGCAAGCTACCGTATGTCCAAACACTGCTATGTTCCTGCCGGCACAGACAGCCTTGTGCTTCCTTCCACGCTGGAAGTGACTTATACAGACGGCACTACAAAATCACTTCCGGTAGCATGGGATGCCTACGATAAAGCAGCACTGAAAAAGAGCGGCGCCTTCAAGATCAACGGCAGCCTCAAAGACGGTTTCGAGTCAATCAAGGTAACCATAAATATCCATGTATACGACGAGATCGTCAGTGCAAAGAGCTATTCCGGCATCACCTCTCCAAACACCGTACCGACTCTTCCCAAGTCTGCCATGACCTACTATGCAGACGGCACTGCCTTTGAAGAGTACCCGGTAACCTGGAATCTGGACGGCATTACACCGGAAAGCTTTGCAAAAATCGGTGACGTGATAATCATTGACGGAACCGTATCTGCACTGGGCAACACCTATCCGGTAACCGCAAGTATCCGCGTGGCTGCACCGGAATACGGCGATAAGGTCAATATTGCACCGGATTATCTGGATCTGAGTGAAAGCTGCAAGAGTCCGTCTGACAATCTGAAAGCCATCACCGACGGTATCCGTTTCGATGACAACACCCAGGGTACTAATTACCGCTGGACAAACTGGAATACCATGAATGAATCCGCGTATCCTGAGATCACCATGACATGGGCTACCGTACATCTGGTTGACCAGATCAATCTGTACTACTACACAGACAGCAATGCCAAGTCCCAGCAGCCTACCAGCATTGAATTCCAGTATTCTCTGGATGGCACCAACTATGTTACCATTGAACATGAGGATCCGGTTAAGATTGATGATGTCAGCAGCAGTACCTGGACAGAAAATGTATCAAAGGGCTACAGCTTCAAACTGGCAGAAACCATCAACCCGATTGCCATCCGCATTATTCTCGGACATGACGCGGGCAAATTTGTTGGTCTGACTGAGGTTGAGGTGATCAGCACTACCGTTTCCTACACCACCAACACCTCTGCCGCACTGAAGGGTATCACAGCAGGAGGAGTCAGCATGGACTTCGGCACCGCAGATACCTACGAAATGGATGCAAAATCCTTCGATGGACTGGAAATCTCCAATGATGTCAATGCATCCGTTACCATCATTCCGGTAAGCAACCGTGAGATCAGACTTCTCTCCGTTTCCGAGGATGGCAGGGAAACCAGAACTTACACCGTGATTCTGAAAAACGTACCTCTCATCGACCCGGTTGCAGAACAGCAGCGCAAAGAACTGACCTCCTCCGTAAACGATGCGAAAGCCATTGACAGCAAGCTCTATACAGCGGAAAGCTACGCAAAGCTGCAGAGTATCATCCAGGAGATTGAGGCAAATATTGTATCTGCTACAAAGGATCAGATGACCGATTATGCTGCAAGGCTTGCCGCTGCAAAAGCAGCACTTGTAAAAATTACGGTTGTTCCGGATCCAAAACCGGTTCCGGATCCGGTTCTGAAAGACGGTGACACGGTTACCGCAGATAAAATACAGTACAAAGTCTTAAGCGCATCGAAAAAGACTGCCGCAGCAGTCAAGGGTCTTGACAAGAAACAGACAAAGGTAACCATTCCTGCAACTGTCAAACTCAATGGTGTAACCTGCAAAGTAACTCAGATCGGCAAAAATGCCTTTAAGGGTTACAGCAAACTGAAAACACTTACCATCGGTAAAAATGTCACCTCCATCGGTGCAAACAGCTTTAACAGCTGTAAAAAGCTTGAAAAAGTGACTTTCAAGGGTTCTGCTGTAAAAACCATCAAATCCGGTGCTTTTAAGAAGACCTCTTCCAAAATAACCGTATCCGTGCCCAAGGCTTTGCGCAAGGACAAGAAGAAAGCTGCTGCTTTCAAAAAGAAGCTTACAAAGAGCGGTATGAGCAAAAAGCTGAAACTAAAATAGTCTGATATTCCAACAGCGGTGAGTAAATGTCCATTCGTATCACACGATGTCCATTTTCCTCACCGCAGAAAAAAGGAACGGGGCTTCCAATAACAGCCCCATTCCTTTTTATTCTGCATTCTCTTCTTTTCTTCTTAAAATGTCGTATTTTTCAGGTGTTTCCCCTTCCAGCTCGATGTACAGCACCTGTTTGGAATGCGGTGCACTCTCCTGCTCCATGCCTTCCTCATTTACGATACGTTTCACCTTCACTTCCGGATTTCTGCCATCCGGCTTCATGATCTCAATGGTTTCTCCCACGCTGAACTTGTTTCTCTGTTCGATGCGGCACATTCCCTGCGGGGTAATCTCGCCTGCAATTCCCAGATACGTATACTCTTTCAGATATGTGTTGCTGTCATAGATCTGCGTCTCCGCTCCCGGCTTTCCGTAGAAAAATCCCGTTGTAAACTGGCGATAGGTACAGTTTGAAATCTGTTCCTGATACCATGGCATATGTTCCTGATAAAGCTTTGGACTTTCCAGATAATCATCGATGGCCTTCCGATAAGTTCTGGCAACCGTCGCCACATAGAGCGCTGTCTTCATCCTTCCTTCAATTTTAAGACTGTCAATGCCGGCGTCCACCAGATCGGGGATATGTTCGATCATGCACAGATCCTTGGAATTAAAAATAAAGGTTCCACGCTCATTTTCATAAACCGGCATGTATTCCCCGGGTCTTGTCTCCTCCATTACCGCATATTTCCAGCGGCACGGATGCGTGCAGGCACCCTGATTGGCATCCCTTCCGGTAAAATAATTGCTCAGAAGACATCTTCCGGAATAGGAAATGCACATGGCACCGTGGATGAACGTCTCGATCTCCATATCCTCCGGAATATTCGCCCGGAGCTCCCGAAGCTCCTCCATGGACAATTCCCTTGCAGATACCACACGCTTTGCCCCAAGTTCATGCCAGAAACGATACGTCTCATAATTCGTGTTATTCGCCTGAGTGCTGATATGACGCTCAATCTCCGGACAGACACGCTTTGCAATCTGAAATACACCCGGATCCGCAATGATCAGTGCATCCGGTCCGATTTCCCGCAGTTCGCGAAAATATGCTTCCACGCCGGCCAGATCCCGGTTATGGGCAAGTATATTTGCCGTCACATACACCTTCACCTCATGCTCGTGGGCAAATGCAATTCCTTCCCGCATATCCTCCATGGAAAAATTTTTGGCTTTCGCACGCAGTCCAAATGCCTCACCACCAATATAAACTGCATCTGCACCAAAAATAACTGCCGTTTTCAGCACCTCAAGGCTGCTTGCCGGCACCAGCAATTCCGGTCTTTTCATAATTCATTCCTTTCCAAATCCAGTATTCCTGGATCCTGTCTGTGTCTTTCATTCTTTTACCCTTACGCTTAAGGTGGCTCCGTCCCCGATTGGCAGGATCGAAGTCATCAGCCGCTCATCGTGCTTTAACTGATACAGATATTCCCGCATCCTTTTATAAATCGTACGATTCCGCCTCTCGACCGCATAATGCGATTCGATGATATCTCCATCCTGCAGCACGTTGTCCGAAATCAGGATGCCTCCCACCTCAAGAAGACGCATCACGTCCGGCAGAAAATGGATATACTGTCCCTTGGCTGCATCCATAAAAATAAAGTCAAACCTTTCATCCAGTGTCCCGAGGATTTCGGCTGCATCACCTTCCAGAAAGCAGATCTGGTTTTCCCTTCCTGCTCTTTTGAAATTGTCTCTGGCAATGGGAATCCGCTTTTCATATTTCTCAATGGTCGTAATCCTGGCCCCTTCCGGTGCATACTCACAGAACAGCAGTGTGGAAAATCCAACTGCTGTCCCTACTTCCAATATTCGCAAAGGCTGCTTAAGTTTAAGCATGACCTTCAAAAAGCTCTGCATTTCTCTGCGGATGACGGGCACATAATCTGCAAGTGCCTGTTCCTCCAGTTCATCCAGAAACGGAGTGTTTCCCGTATCCAGTGAATTGATGTAAGCTTTCATCCTTTCTTCTACTATCATAGCTGCTACTCCGTCTCGCTCTCCTTTTCCTCCTGCCGGCTTATCACTGCAAGCATCTCATCCGCCGTCTGGGAAGTATTGAGCACATAACTTCCGGGCACAATCTCACCCCGATATTCCGACAGCAGATACTGTACACGAAATACCTTATCATCCTGAATCAGCTCCCGCATTTCCAAAAGCTCTGCTATCTCACCGATAGACATATTCTCCGTGATCGTGACCGCCACTTTTTTCCCTGGCGGACTGCTCATGGTTTCCTGTGCAAACACACGATATCCAAAACCATACGCACGTCTGCCGGCAAAAATCAGTACCAGAACCAGGATTACAGTCAACAATATTTTTATGATAATCCCTACCATAATGGAGGTCACGCTGTCATTTTTCATCTGCCATCCTCCGCCGTCAGATTTCAATCACATCCGCAAAATTCTCAATCTCCAGATCCACAGAAGTCAGGATCTCATTGGCACAGCGCTGAATGATCCTGCACATCTGCAGCTCTGTAAAAAGATAATCCCGAACTAATGGATCTTTGCGCAGCTCCTCATATTCCTTTTCCAGTTCAGCCATATCTTCGAACAGGTCATACGTATCTTTGCTGTCCTGCAGAAGATAATTTTTTTTGCGAAACTCATCTATTTTCTGCTTTAATCCCGGTTTTTCCTTTACGCGGGTACTCGCTTCCCGAAAAGCAGTGTATGCTTCACTCTCCCGCAATGCCCTGGAAAGCTCCGCTGTACATTTCCTTATTTCATCCATAGCTGTCTCTCTACACTTCCATAATAATCGGCAGAATCATGGGGCTCCGTTTTGTTCTTTTCCACAGGAACTCACTTAAGCTGTCCCGAATCGCCGTCTTCAGACGTCCCCAATCGGTCACCCTGCGATCCATGCAGTCCTCCAGGGCTTCCTCGACCACATGCCTTGCTTCATCCATAAGACCTTCGGATTCACGCACATAGACAAAACCTCTCGATACAATATCCGGTCCTGCCAGTACCTGATTGCTGTATTTCTCCAAAGTCAGCACCACAATCAGAATACCGTCTTCCGCGAGATGCTGTCTGTCTCTCAACACGATATTTCCCACATCTCCGACACCAAGTCCGTCTACCAGAATACCTCCTGTCTGCACACGATCCACTACCTGTGCCTTTTCATCATCCAACTCCAGTACATCACCGGAAGAAAGAATAAAAATATTGTCTTTCTGTATGCCAAGACTCTCTGCCACCTGTGCCTGTGCTTTCAGATGACGGTATTCCCCATGTACCGGAATGGCATATTTGGGCCGCACCAGCGAATAGATCAGCTTGATCTCTTCCTGGCAGGCATGTCCGGATACATGCGCATCCTGGAAAATCACATCAGCCCCCTTCATGGAGAGTTCATTGATCACCCTGGAAACTGCCTTTTCATTTCCCGGAATCGGATTGGAACTGAAAATAACCGTGTCACCTGGCTTAATCTGAACTTTGCGGTGCATGTTTGCCGCCATTCGGGACAATGCCGCCATGGATTCTCCCTGGCTTCCTGTCGTGATCAGTACCATCTGTTCATCCGGATAATTTTTCATCTGATCCAGATCAATCAATGTGTTTTCCGGCACATTCAGATATCCAAGCTCTGCAGCTGTGGAAATGACGTTAACCATGCTTCGTCCTTCCACCACACATTTTCTTCCGTATTTATAGGCAGAATTGATGATCTGCTGTACACGGTCCACGTTGGAAGCAAAGGTAGCGATGATAATACGCCTGTCCTTATGCTCTGAGAAAATATTGTCAAAGGTTTTTCCTACGGTGCGCTCTGACATGGTAAAGCCCTTGCGCTCCGCATTGGTACTGTCACACATCAGTGCCAGCACACCCTTCTTTCCAATCTCACCAAAACGCTGCAGATCGATGGCATCTCCAAATACCGGTGTATAATCCACCTTAAAGTCTCCGGTATGAACGACAATACCGGCCGGAGAATAAATCGCCAGCGCTGAAGCATCTGCGATACTGTGGTTCGTCTTGATAAATTCAATGCGGAACTTGCCCAGATTGATGGACTGACCATGTTTTACCACTTTCCTTTTAACCGACTTAAGCAGATTGTGCTCCTTAAGCTTATGATCAATCAGTGCTATCGTCAGCTTTGTGGCATATACCGGCACATTCAGCTCCTTCAGAATATAAGGAAGCGCACCGATATGATCCTCATGTCCGTGTGTGATCACAAATCCTTTTACTTTGTCCACATTATTTTTCAGATAAGTGATATCAGGAATAACCAGGTCAATACCCAGCATATCATCCTCCGGAAAAGAAAGACCGCAGTCCACCACAACAATACTGTCTTCAAACTCGAAGGCAGTAATATTCATTCCAATCTGCTCCAGTCCGCCTAATGGAATAATCCTTAATTTTGAATTGTTCACATTTTTCAAAAATTTTCCCTCCTGTTTCTATTTTCCGTACCTTGCTTATTACTCTCCACATGCACACCTGCAGAACCTGCCGCTGGCAGCTTCCACCGAATGCATGGCAACATGAAAAAAATGCAGGACAGCCCTTCTCTGCACTGTATTTTCCCCATATTTTATACAAATGATGTGGCTATTTTACAAATCTATTTCAACATCCTCCAGCATCTCCTGGAAAACTTTTGAAACCGCTTCTAATTCCCCGTCATCCTCGACAACCTCATACAGAGCTTCTTCCTCACCCTGTCCGGATAAATCTTTTAAAATAAGCGCCTCTGCCTCATCCTCATCGGATTCCGTCACAAGAATATAGCTGACTCCACCGATTACGGTCTGTTCCAATACAAAAAATTCTACTGTCTCGTCATCTGTCAGTGTAAACTTAATTTTTTCCATAATAAACCTGCCGCAGCTTTCGGTCAGATACCAGAGGGCACTTTCCCTCCTGGCTTTACAGATCCTGCTCTTCGCTGCGTCCTTTCATCCCTTCATAATCAAGATATCCCTGAAGAATGTAGACTGCTGCAATCTTGTCCACATATTTCTTCCGATCTTCCCTGCGCACACCACTTTCAATCATCGTCCGGTGTGCCTCAACCGTCGTAAGTCTTTCATCCCACATCACCACAGGCAGCCCGGTGCGTCTTTCCAGCATCTCTTTGAATGCCAATGACTTTTCCGCACGTTCCCCTATGGTATTATTCATGTTTTTGGGGTATCCAAGCACAAGGACACCCACATCATACTCCGCAATCAGAGCCTCTATGCGCGCCAAAGTCTGACGGAGTTTGTTCTCCGAGGTTCGTCTGATAATTTCCACACCCTGAGCCGTCAGTCCAAGACCGTCACTCACTGCTACTCCCACGGTCTTGGATCCAAAATCAAGCCCGAGTGCTCTTTTCTTTACTCCTGTTTCCATGTTCTGTTCTTAATGTATTCCTTTAACAGTTCCTCAACCAGCTCGTCGCGCTCTACTTTCATAATCATGCTGCGTGCATTTTTATGGCTGGTAATATAGGTCGGATCCCCAGACATAATATAGCCCACGATCTGATTGACCGGATTATATCCTTTCTCTGCCATCGCATCGTAAACGGTATCCAGAATATCCCTCACCCGATATTCTGTGTCAGTATTTACTTTAAAATACTGTGTATTGCTGATATTTCCCATTCTTATTCACGTCCTCACCGTACATACTATGATGTTGGGGTCAAAAGTCTTTGACCCCCTGATACCTACGGATTTCTCCGCGTTTCACGCTCACGAAATCCTAAAAACATTCGAAATCCGCTCATTTTTCTACGAAAAATGGCTACTTTCTCATGTTTTGCGGGTCCCAAAGTCATGCTTTT
>JALEJP010000016.1 GCA_022769625.1 Lachnospiraceae bacterium
GGGGAAATATGCGGTGCAGCTTACGAAAAAGGATTATGATAAATACGATTATCTGATTGGTATGGATCAGTGGAATCTGCGGAATATGAGACGCATGCTTGGGGCGGATCCGCAGCACAAGCTTTGTCTTCTGCTGGATTTTGCAGATCAGCCGCGGGATATTGCAGATCCGTGGTATACCGGAAATTTTGACAGAACTTATGAGGATATTGTAGAGGGATGTGAGGCATTTCTTTCGTATTTGTTGAAAGAAGGCATTCTTTTTGAAAAGTTATAAAAAGCAACAGAGATGGAGAGGGGAAGAGAAAGGAATCCCCCGCTGAAAGGTACGTTCCGGTCTTGAAGGCCGGGGAGGTACATTCAGCGGGGGATTCTGTATGGAATACTTTTGTGTTATGTTTGAAGCTGGATCAGCAGGTCGCTCCGCCTTTCAGGTGTTTCTGTGCCTTCAGGTTTTCCTGTTTTCTTCCAAGAAGATCATCGGAGAGAAGCTGTTCCTGTACGTTTTCAAAGCCGAGGCGTGCAACGGTATCGGCAAAGCGCTCGCCTGTGATGCCCTGCTCGCGGAACAGAAGAATTGCTTTTTCCACAACAGCCAGTACTTCTTCTTTGTCGGTGAATATCTTGTCCAGGTAACGTCCCTGAGCGACTTTTTTGCCCCATCTGCCGCCGATGTAGATACGGTAGCCGTTGGTGTACTGCTCGAATGCCTTGAATGGACATTTGCCGATACATCTGCCGCAGTGGTTACAAAGTTCCGGATTGACGGAAATTTTGCCATCTACCAGTTTTGCAACATGAATCGGGCAGTTCTGTTCGATTTTACAGATCCTGCAGCCTTTACATTTGTCCATGTCGATTTCCGGTACACGCTGACCGATGATGCCCAGGTCGTTCAGGTCCGGTTTTACGCAGTTGTTTGGACATCCGCCCACTGCGATTTTGAATTTATGCGGCAGTTTTACATCACTGTAGCCGACAAAGAAACGGTCATGAATCTCATTTGACAGGTCAAAGGTATCAATCAGACCGTACTGGCAGGTGGTTCCTTTACAGGAAACAACCGGACGTACTTTAGAACCGGTTCCGCCTGTCTGCAGACCGGCCTGCATCAGGTATTCGCGGATCGGATCGATGTTTTCAAATGGAACACCCTGGATTTCCAGTGTCATACGGGAAGTCATGGTGATTTCACCGCTTCCGAAAAGTTCTGCTGCTTCGGTAACTGCCCGGCTTTCCTCGGCAGTGATCTTACCATTTCTGGTGATGACACGGCAGTTGAAATGATCGCCGGTGCGTTTGTCCTGGAGGAATCCGAGAGTTTTTACTCTCTTTACTTCTTCCGCGGAAACCTTTGCAGCCGCATTTTTAACGCGGACCTCATTAAAGAAAGTTGCACCTTCCAGGACGACTGTGTTGGTATATCCAAAATGTCTCAGACGGTTCTGCAGGAAATAACCACGTTTTCCTTTGGAACATACCAGAAGAAGCTTTTCGTCTTTGGCAATGCCTGGAAGTTCTCCGTTTACTTCTGCCAGATTTACAAAATCAGCGCCATGGATGGACGGAACAGGTGCTACATCAATGACACGGTATTTGTCGGCCTTGCCGGCAGCGTATTCTGCAGGAGTCATGCTTACCAGAGTTCCCTCGATCTTGTTCAGCAGAATATAAACAGCCTGGACAAATGGATGGATTGCTGTGGAGAATGGCGGTGCGTAAGCGAAATCTGCGTTTTCGAAATCTTCCAGGCGTGCATTCATGGAAATGCCCATTACGGCAATGTCTACCATCTTATCTACTGCACCGGGACCAAGAATCTGTGCGCCCAGCAGTTTGTGGGTGCTTTTGTCAGCAATCAGTTTGGTGATAAAGAAGGAAGAATCCGGGTAATAATGTGCTTTATCATCCGTTACAGCCAGGGCAGTGATGACGTCATAGCCTGCTTCTTTTGCCTGGGCTTCGGTAAGACCGGTGCGGCCACAGTTCAGTTCCGGGAGTTTTGCAACGGCAGTTCCCAGAACACCCTGGAAGGATTTTTCTTTTCCTGCAAGAATCTGTGCCAGAGTACGGCCTTCCAGATTTGCAGAGGAACCCATGGGTGCCCATTTTGCTTCGCCGGTGATACGGTTTGTAACCATCACACAGTCGCCTGCAGCATAGACATCCGGAAGATTGGTTCGCATCTGCGCATCTACCCTGATGGTTCCTTTGAACAGTTCTATGCCACTGTCGGCCAGGAAATCAGTATTCGGACGGATACCTGCTGCGGCAACAAGAAGTGTACAGGGAAGTGTGCCGGCGCTTGTCTTTACTGCGCTGACCTGATCCTCTCCAAGTACCTCTTCCGCCTTTGTTCCGGTGATGACACGAATACCATTCTTTGCGAGATGTTTTTTTACATAGTTTGCCATCTCCGGATCCAGAATGTTTGGCATAACCTGAGAAGCAAAATCAATCACGGTTACGGAGAGACCCTGAGCTTTGAGGTTTTCCGCAACCTCCAGCCCGATAAAGCCGGCTCCGATGACGACTGCTTTTTTTACACGATTTTCTTCGATATAAGAGCGCATGGTGACAGCGTCCTGCGGAGTACGCATTTTAAATACACCCTTTTTATCCATGCCCTCGACAGGAGGTATGACGGCAGATGCACCCACTGCGATCACCAGACGGTCATAGAAGTAAGTTTCTGTCTCTCCGTTTTCCAGATTTCTGGCAGTTACGGTTTTGGATGTGCTATCCAGCTGGATGGCCTCTCTTCCGGTGTATACGGTTACACCAGTAAGGGCGGCGAATTTCTCTGGTGTATTGACAACCAGATCCTCGCGCTCTTCGATCAGACCTCCTACATAGTAAGGAAGACCACATCCTGCATAGGAAATCTCTTTGCTTTTTGCAATCAGTGTGACCTCAATGCTGCGGTCTTCTCTTTTTAACTTTGCCGCCGTTTTTGTTCCGGCTGCGACACCGCCGATGACCAGTACCTTCATGGTTATACCTCCGTTATTTTTTTGCTTTCTGCATCATCTGGAATATTTCCAGATAATCTTCGTGAAAAATAGAATCCTTTCGCCAGATAAAGGAAAAATCATGTGTGATGTTCATATCCCTTACCTGTATTTTACATAGCCTGCCTTCCTTCAACTCCTGCTTTACGGCTGTCTCATAGAGAAATGTAATACCGCATCCATGTTCCACCAGCTGCTTGATCAGATCGACGCTGCCTGCTTCCACCAGCGCGGAAAAATCAGTGACCTCCAGACTTTTCATTTCCAGATACCGTTCCAGAATATTCCGGGTACCGGATCCGGCTTCCCGCACGATCAGGCGCTTGCTCAGTAACTGCTCAATCGTGTAGTCTCCGCGGGAAAATGTGTCATTGGATGCGCAGACGGCAATGTATGGTTCGGTAGCATACAGTCTGTGCTGGTAAATATGCCTGGGGAAATTTCCTTCGACCAGTGCGAAATCGATCATTCCTTCTTCGAGCTCTTTCAGGAGTTCTCTGGTGTTGTTAACCGAGAGCAGCATGGAGCGCTCGGCATCTATTTTGAGCCAGGAAGCAATGCTTTTTGATGCTTCAAATTCTGCAATGGTGAGCGTCAGTCCCATTTTCAGTTTTCGGCTTCTGCGAGTGGTTTCCTGCATCTTTTCTTTCAGGCAGGAAATATCGTGAGACATGGTAGCGGCAGAATTTTTCAGAAGCTCCCCTGCGGGGGTAAGCTTCAGCTTTTTTCCCTGATACACAAAAAGCTTTGTCTGATAGGCTTCTTCCAGCCAGCGAATGTGTTGTGACACGGTCGGCTGGGTAATGTTCAGCACCTGGGAAGCTCTTGTAAAATTCATATCCCTGCATACTTCAAGAAATGTTACGATTCTGAAATCCAGCATGTTATGTTTTCCCGATTGCCTGATAGTTCCCAGACAGGAGGAGGTTCCAGGCAATTCGCTTTCCTTTCCTTGTTAATAATAGCAAACATCAACAATAAAATAAAATTATATATTCTTATTATACAATAAAAAAAACTTATCGTACAGCAGCGTAAAACCGGAAAATAAGAAAGCTTTCTAAAAAGCTTAAGTATAAAATTTCCTGTCTGACAGATACTAGATTCAGAACTATAAATGTCAGTTCATGGAGGAAAATAGATATGAAAGCGACAGGAATTGTCAGAAGAATTGATGATCTCGGGAGAGTGGTCATTCCGAAGGAAATACGAAGGACCTTGCGTATCAAAGAGGGGGATCCGCTGGAGATTTTTACAGATCGGGAAGGAGAAGTGATATTAAAGAAATATTCCCCAATTGGTGAGCTTGGGAAATTTGCGAGAGAATTTGCGGAATCTCTGGCGCAAACGACCGGTCACAGTGTTTGCATTACGGATCGCGATCAGGTGGTGGCGGCAGCAGGAGGGATGAAAAAAGAATATTTGGGAAAACCCATCAGCGGTGCGCTGGAAAGCCTGATCAATGACAGGGGGAGTTCCCTTGCAGGCGTCTCTCCGGGCACACACGTGATGCTTACGGTTGATGATATACAGAAGACAGGGCAGCAGGTGATCACGCCGATTGTCAGCGGAGGAGATGCCATAGGCTCTGTCATCCTGATGGGAAAGGATGACAGTGTGAAAATGGGTGAGACGGAAAATGCCCTGGCAAGGTGCGCGGCAGGCTTTATGGGGCGTCAGATGGAGCAGTGACCTCGAAATATTCTTCCAGTACCTGTCCGGTGATGGTAAGACAGAGGGCAAGACTTTTGGTGACGTAGCGAATATGCCAGGGTTCCCAGGGAATACCGGTAATTCTTTCCTTTTCTTTTGGGTAACGCAGGACAAATCCGTAGAGAGGGGCATGGCGCAGAAGCCATTTCCCTTCCTCGGTTTCCCCGAAATGTTCTGTGAGATTTAGGGATACCGCAGGGCAGGATACGTCCAGAGCGAGCCCGGTCTGATGTTCGCTGCATCCGGCTTCTGCTACATCGCAGAGTGTTTGACAGTCGTTGCGGAGGCAGGCTTTTCGGTAAAGCTCCTTTTGACGCTCATAGCTTCGGAAACCGGAAATACCGTAAAGTGCAAGCCCCTGTGCTTTTGCGGCAAGAAATAGACGTTCCGCATGGTGTGCGGCTCGTGACTCCAGAAAACGTTTTTCGTCATCTTCTCCTGAGGCAAAAGGAATATCAGGCATGCACAGGGAAGGCGGGCAGAAATCCCGGGGCAGTCGGTGAGCCGCGTTTACAAGCATTTCGTAAGAAAACATAAAAAGGCCTCCTTCATAATTCTGCAAACAGTTTATGAAGGAAGCCCTTTTTCTATGACTGCCTATCTGAGAAAAGCATACAGTGAGATGCTTATTTATAATCCAGTGCTTCCGTACTCATCTGTTCCAGAAGCTCCGTTTTGATTTTGTACAGCTTGTCTGATAAATCTACATATACGTGCTGTGGATTGACGAAACGTTTTGTTTCATCCCAGATCGTATCCTGTTCTTTCTGGCAGTAATCACGGATTTCCATAACGCTTGGTGACTCATATACACATTCTCCATTCTTGAAGACAGGCACCAGAAGCTCACGCAGCGTGTAGGTGTTTGCGCGGACTTTTGTCTTTTTCCAGGTTTCCAGGGGATCAAAAATAATCATATCCTTGCTCTCATCGAAGGTTTCATCCGCCAGGCAGATGAGGTCTGCGCGAATTTTCCCGGTGGATTTGCTGTAGATACGATAAATCGTTTTATTGCCAGGGTGGGTAATCTTCTCAGTGTTTTCGGAAAGCTTGATTTTCGGAATGAATTTTCCTGTCTGCTCATCAAGGACAGCAGCCAGCTTGTACACACCGCCGAAAGCAGGGCAATCTTTTGAGGTGATCATATTGGTTCCGACACCCCAGGAGGTGATCTTGCATCCCTGCGCCTTCAGGCTTTCAATCAGGTATTCATCCAGATCGCTGGAAGCTGAAATATAGGCATCGTCAAATCCGGCTGCATCCAGAAGCTTTCTTGCCTGTTTGGACATATATGCCAGGTCTCCGCTGTCCAGACGAATGCCGTAATTTTTCAAAGGGATACCGGAGTCTCTCATCTCCTCGAAGACGCGGATTGCATTGGGAACACCAGATTTCAGTGTATCGTAGGTATCCACCAGCAGACAGCAGGCATTCGGATACATTTGCGCGTAGGTTTTGAATGCTGTGTATTCGTCCGGAAAGCTCATAATCCAGCTGTGTGCATGTGTTCCTTTTACCGGAACATCAAAAAGCTGTCCGCAGAGTACGTTGGAGGTACCCACACATCCGCCGATCATGGCAGCACGTGCACCGTATGTGCCGGCATCCGGACCCTGAGCGCGGCGCAGACCAAATTCCATAATACCGTCTCCCTTTGCTGCATAGACAACTCTTGCAGCCTTGGTGGCAATCAGGCTCTGATGGTTGATGATATTTAAAATCGCGGTCTCCACAAGCTGAGCTTCCATAATGGGAGCAACTACTTTGATCAGAGGCTCTCTTGGAAAAACGACGGTGCCTTCCGGTATGGCATAAATGTCACCTGTAAAACGGAAATCGCTCAAATATTCGAGGAAATCTTCGTCGAAGGTATTAAGGCTGCGCAGATATGCGATGTCTTCCGGACTGAAGGTAAGATTTTTGATGTAATCGATGACCTGTTCCAGCCCGGCAGCAATGGCATAGCCGCCGTCACAGGGATTTTTGCGATAAAATGCATCAAATACGACAGTTTCTGTGTTCTGCGTTTTGAAATATCCCTGCATCATGGTAAGCTCATAGAAGTCCGTCAGCAGGGTCAGATTCATGGTACTCATAATATCCTCCGTTCTGCGTGTGTCCTGAGGCACATGGAAAAATAAATTTGTTGAGCCAAAGGAAAAATTGACGTCAGGCTCAGTTGTTAATGTTATAACACATCGTGGACAGGAATCCAAGTATTATCTTTGAAATTGACAAAATTTTTGACAAGACACATAACAAGACAGTAGATGAGCTGTACTGTTTTGGAAAAATGATGATCCGAAAGAAAAAAGGGATTTGTATGAGCTGAAGAAATATTTAAAAAAATTGAAAAAAGTGCTTGACTTTATCTGGTACATGCTATATAATTCTCAGTGTTGTGAGCGACACAACAAAATATAAATGATGGGCTATCGCCAAATGGTAAGGCAACGGACTCTGACTCCGTCATTTCAAGGTTCGAATCCTTGTAGCCCAGTTTGAAAGGTTGTCTGTACAGACAGCCTTTTCCGTATATTTACAGATAGGAGTGCGAGATGATCTATCAGTTTGACAGCAGAGTTCGTTACAGTGAAGTGGATATGGATAAAAAGCTGACGCTTCCTTCTATATTAAATTATTTTCAGGATTGCAGCAGCTTTCATTCCGAGCATCTTGGAGTAGGTATTGATTATTTGAAGGACAGGCAGTGTGCATGGGTTCTTTCTGCGTGGCAGATCGTTCTTGGGAACATTCCGGTTTTTGGACAGAAAGTTACAGTACAGACCTGGCCTTATGCATTTAAGGGTTTTCTTGGCTTCCGGAATTTTTGCCTTAGAGATGAACAGGGGGAAAAACTTGCGTGGGCCAATTCCATATGGACTTATGTCGATTTAAAAACGGGACATCCGGCCAGAGTTTCGAAGAGAGAGGCAGAGGTTTATGTTTCGGAGGAGAGACTGGAAATGGACTATGCACCGCGTAAGATTTCCATTCCGGCAGAAAAGGCTCAAAAAGAAAGCTTTCCGGTAGTACGGCATTATCTGGATACGAATCACCATGTGAACAATGGGCAGTATGTGCAGATGGCGATGGAGTTTTTGCCGGAAAATTTTCAAATCGGACAGATGAGAGCGGAATATAAAAAGGCGGCGCTGCTTGGGGATGTGATCGTACCTTATGTGGCACAGACGGATGAAGTCTGCACGGTACTGCTGTGCGGGGAGGGAGAGACCACATACGCTGTTGTTGAATTTACAAAGAAAAAGGGTAACGGTGAGGGTACTGAACAGTTATGATGCAAAGTGACAGAGGGTGACACTGCCCGGAAGTGATGGAACCAGTGTGGAATAAGAAAGAGAAAAGGTATGATATACCGGAGGAGAGATTATGTTTCGTTTGGGAGAAATTCAGGAATTATATGTGGTAAAGGAAGTCACATTTGGTATTTACCTTGGAGAGACGGCAGATGCTGTCGAAAAGGTGCTGCTTCCTCAGAAAGAGGTTCCGCAGGGAACAAAAACAGGAGACAGGCTTGCTGTTTTTCTTTACAAAGATTCGAAAGACCGTCTGATTGCCACGACCCGCACACCAAAGGTGAAGCTTGGCGAGACTGCCGTTTTGACGGTGGCAGATACTGGGAAAATTGGTGCATTTTTGGACTGGGGGCTGGAAAAGGATCTGTTTCTTCCATATAAAGAACAGACGAAAAGAGTGGCAAAAGGGGAGGAGTGTCTGGCTGCATTGTATATTGACAAAAGCGGCCGCCTCTGCGCTACGATGAAAGTGTATGAATATCTGAAAAAGGATTCCCCCTATCAGAAGGATGACCAGGTTACGGGGCGCGTATATGAGATCAGTGAAAATTTTGGGGTATTTGTGGCGGTGGATGACTGCTATTCCGGATTGATTCCGGCCAGAGAAGCGCAGGGAACCTATAAAGCGGGCGATATTTTAAATCTGCGTGTTACCAGGGTCAAAGAAGATGGAAAACTGGATCTCAGTGACCGCGCGAAAATTCCCCAGCAGATGGAGGAGGACGCGGAAGCGGTCATGCAGGTGATTGAAGAGTTTGAGGGCGTTCTTCCTTTTAATGATAAAGTATCACCTGAAATTATTAAACGAGAATTTGGATTAAGTAAAAATGCGTTCAAACGTGCGGTTGGAAGACTGTTAAAACAAGGCAGAATAGAAATTACGGAAAACCGCATTAAAAAGATAAAGTAGAGGAGGATCTTATTATGAAAAAAGCAATTTCTACAGACAAAGCACCGGCAGCAATCGGGCCTTATTCTCAGGCAATCGAGGTAAATGGTATGGTATATACATCCGGCGTGATTCCTGTGAATCCTGCAACCGGAGAGATCCCGGAGGGAGCAGCTGCACAGGCGGAACAGGCCATCGGGAATCTTGCGGCACTGCTGAAAGAGGCTGGAACTTCCGCGGAAAATGTGATAAAAACCACAGTATTTATTAAGAATATGGAAGACTTCGGAACAGTCAATGAGATTTATGCGAAGTATTTTACCGGCGTTTTTCCGGCTCGTTCCTGTGTGGAAGTTGCACGATTGCCGAAGGATGTTTTGATTGAAATTGAGGCGATAGCACTAAAATAAACAAAAATCATTGATTTTTGGAAAACTTTGGTTTATGATACTAGGCGAAACCGGAAATCAACACAGTAAATGGAATGAAAGGAGATTAAGAAAATGAAAGTAATGGGTATTACAGACATTGGCAAATTCTTTGAGGTGGTTGACAGCTGCAAAGGTAAGGTTGAGCTGGTAACTGGTGAAGGCGACAGATTAAATCTGAAGTCAAAACTTTCTCAGTATGTATCTCTGGCAAACATTTTTTCAAATGGTGAGATTCCGGAGTTGGAAATTGTTGCATACGAGAAAGAAGATATTGATAGATTGATGTCATATATGATCTGCCGCGATTGATTTGCGGAAAAGAATGTGCACCACGTTGGTTCAGAATAAAAACAGCCGGGCAAGTTTTTACTTTCCCGGCGTTTTTATATATTGATAAATAAGAAGTGAAAACAGCATGGAAATTTAGCGTAAGCTGTGATAACATGGTGTTGATATTACGGATACCGAAAACAATTTACAACAGAGATATAAAGGAGAAGGATTTTGGACTCAATTGATTATTATGAACGTTATGCCAGTGCATATTATGAAAATACAGTGGAACGGAGTATGGAAGATATGCTCGCCAGATTTCTGGAGCTGCTTCCGGAAAATGCAGACGTCCTGGATTTGGGCTGCGGCTCCGGACGCGATACAGTAGCGCTGGAGGAAGCCGGGTGTTATGTGACTCCGCTGGATGGATCTGCGCAGATGTGCCGCCTTGCGGAAATTGAAACAGACAAAGAAGTTCTGCATATGGCGTTTGCGGAAATGGATTTTGATGAGGTGTTTGATGGGATCTGGGCATGTGCTTCTCTTTTGCATGTGCCGTCCACGGAGATGGACGATATTATGAGGAAAGTGATGAATGCACTTGTGCCGGGCGGGATTTTATATATGTCGTTTCATTACGGCGAGCAGGAAGAATACCGCAATGGAAGGCTGTTCCATGATTTTACCGAGGAATCCATCTCAGAGGTTCTTGAAAAACAGGCAGATGCCAGGATACTGGATCTCTGGGTTACGGAAGATGTGCAGGGACGGGATGGAAACAAATGGCTGAATGTTCTTGTGAGACGCCTGGACAAAGAGGAAGGCGGCTGTGAGGATGAATAAAACACCAAGGATTAACAGGCTGTTTCTGGCCACCATTATCTGGGCTCTGGCATCCAGCTTTTTGATTGGATTTTTTCCGTTTGTTTACCGAATGAGCAGGCTGCAGCTTATGGCTTTGAGCCAGCTGCTGTATTTTCTGCCTGTACTTGTATTTTTAGTGGTTCATAAAATTAATCCGGCAAAATGGATGCCGTTTAAACGGCTGCCTTTGTCTGTGATCGGTATGATTGTGCTGTATGCACTTTTGCTTCTTCCGATGACGACTTTGCTGAATCTGATTTCCATGCTGTTTGTGAAGAACGCACTTGCAGGTGCCCAGGCGGAGCTCTCTGCAGGTCCGGTCTGGCTGAATCTGCTGGTGATTGGCCTGCTTCCGGCTGTATGCGAGGAGTTTACGTTCCGGGGACTTTATTATAATGGTTATCGTCAGAGAGGTGTATGGTGTGCCATTCTGGGTTCTGCTTTTGCTTTTGGATTGATGCATTTGAATTTCAATCAATTTTGTTATGCATTTGCGCTGGGTGTGGCATTTGGCTTGCTGCTTGAGGCAACAGGCAGCATTTTTGCTACCATGACGGCGCATTTTGTTGTCAATGGATGGAATGTGGTGCTTATGGCGATCACCGCTTCTTCTGGAAGTGCTGCGGGAGAGCAGGCGGAAGCGGCGGCTGAGATAACAATTCCCATATTGCTGAGTGTAATCAGCGTTTACATGGTGCTTGCGGCGGTGTGTACCTGTCTGGCGGCGGCAGTATTATACTGGATTGCAAAACGCTGTGGCAGGATACCACATATGAAATGGTGCTTCAGACGAAGAATGAGAAGACGAAAAGAACCGCGTACAATGTTTACACCGGCATTTGTGGCTGCGTTTGTGATTGCACTTGTGTATATGATAGCAGCGGGATAAGATCATAACGTGCATTTTGAAACGAAAGGGGTGCAGAGTGAGCTTTACACATTTACATGTCCATACAGAGTACAGTCTTCTGGATGGATCGAATAAAATCAAAGAATATGTTGCGAGAGTGAAAGAGCTTGGCATGAACAGCGCGGCGATTACAGATCATGGTGTCATGTTTGGCGTGATTGATTTTTACCGCGAGGCAAAGGCTGCGGGGATCAATCCGATTCTGGGCTGTGAGGTTTATGTGGCACCCGGATCCAGATATGACCGTGAGGCTGGACATGGGGAGGACCGCTATTATCATCTTGTGCTTCTGGCAGAAAATAATACAGGTTACAGCAACCTGATGAAAATTGTATCAAAAGGATTTACGGAAGGCTACTATTATAAACCCAGGGTGGATCTAGAAATCCTTGGACAGTATCATGAGGGAATTATTGCACTGTCTGCCTGTCTTGCGGGGGAAGTACAGAAATATCTGGCGCGTGGAATGTACGAAGAAGGAGTCCGTGCGGCCAAACGGTATGAAGAGATTTTTGGAAAAGGCAATTTCTTTCTGGAACTGCAGGATCATGGAATACCGGAGCAGCGGGCAGTGAACCCTCAGCTGATGCGTATGAGCAGGGAGACCGGTATTGGTCTGGTGGCAACCAACGATGTGCATTATACGTATGAGACCGATGCAGACTCCCATGATATTTTGTTGTGCCTTCAGACCGGAAAAAAACTGGCGGACGAAGATCGTATGCGTTATGAAGGAGGCCAGTATTTTGTAAAATCCGAACAACAGATGCGTGAGCTGTTCCCTTATGCGCAAGAGGCGCTGGAAAATACGCAGAAGATAGCAGATCGCTGTCATGTGGAGATTGAATTTGGCGTGACCAAGCTGCCGAAATATGATGTGCCGGATGGATATACCTCATGGGAGTATCTGAATAAGCTGTGCCGGGAAGGACTTTTGCGCTGCTATGGCGAAGAAACGCAGGAGCTGAAGGAACGTCTGGATTACGAGCTTGGCATTATACGGAAAATGGGATATGTTGATTATTTCCTGATTGTATGGGACTACATTAAATTTGCCAGGGATCACGATATCATGGTGGGACCGGGACGTGGTTCTGCGGCGGGGAGCCTGGTATCGTATACGCTTGGAATCACACAGCTGGATCCGATTAAATATAATCTGCTGTTTGAGCGGTTCCTGAATCCGGAAAGAGTATCCATGCCGGATATTGATGTGGATTTCTGTTTTGAAAGGCGTCAGGAGGTCATCGATTATGTGGTGGAAAAATATGGGAAGGATCGGGTAGCCCAGATTGTAACCTTTGGTACGATGGCGGCTCGCGGTGTGATTCGCGATGTAGGGCGTGTTATGGACCTTCCTTATGCCATGGTAGATTCCATTGCGAAAATGATTCCTGCAGAACTGAATATTACCATAGACAAAGCGTTTGAACGCAATCCTGAGTTTAAAAAGCTTTATGATGAGAATGAACAGGTGCATGTGCTCATTGATATGTCCAGAAGACTGGAAGGTCTGCCGCGCCACACCTCCATGCATGCTGCCGGGGTTGTGATCTGCCAGAAAGCGGTGGACGAGTTTGTTCCGTTGTCGAGGGGAAGCGATGGGGCGATCACGACTCAGTTTACGATGACTACGCTGGAAGAGCTGGGACTTCTGAAAATGGATTTCCTGGGTCTCCGCACGCTTACAGTGATTCAGAATGCGGTGCGTCTGGCGGAAAAAAGCAGCGGAACCAGCATTGACATTGATCATATTGATTTTAATGATAAAAAAGTGCTGGACTCCATCGGAACCGGTAAGACGGAGGGGATATTTCAGCTGGAAAGTGGTGGGATGAAGAATTTCATGAAAGAGCTGAAACCACAAAGTCTGGAGGACATTATCGCCGGTATTTCTCTGTACCGCCCGGGCCCCATGGATTTCATTCCGAAATACATCCGGGGAAAAAATAATCCGGAGACCATTACTTATGACTGTCCGGAGCTTGAGCCGATTCTGGAACCAACCTACGGGTGTATTGTCTATCAGGAACAGGTTATGCAGATCGTGCGTGCCCTGGGAGGCTATACGCTTGGGCGGAGTGATCTTCTGAGGCGTGCCATGTCAAAGAAAAAAGCGTCTGTAATGGCAAAAGAACGGCAGAATTTTGTGTATGGAAATAAAGAGGAGCATGTACCGGGATGTATCCACAATGGCATTTCGGAGCAGACGGCAAATAAAATATACGATGACATGACGGATTTTGCGAAGTATGCTTTTAATAAGTCCCATGCAGCCTGCTATGCTGTGGTCGCTTATCAGACCGCATGGCTGAAATATTACTATCCGGTGGAATTCATGGCGGCACTTATGACCTCTGTGATTGATAACCCGTCTAAAGTTGCAGCGTATATTCTGACCTGCAGACAAATGGGGATTAAACTTCTGCCGCCGGATATTAATAAAGGGGAAAGCGCATTCTCGGTAGATGGAAAAAATATACGATATGGTCTTTCGGCGATCAAAAGTGTGGGCAGGCCTGTTATAGATGCGATTGTGAAAGAAAGAGAGCTGCATGGACCTTACAAGACCTTTCGGGATTTTGTGGAGCGTCTCTCAGGCAGAGAACTGAACAAACGTACCATAGAGAGCTTTATCAAAGCCGGTGCCCTGGACGGACTGTGTGACAGCCGCAAACAGCTTATGACGATTTATGTGCAGATTCTTGACAGCGTCAATCAGGAAAAGAAATATGCAATGACCGGTCAGATGTCCCTGTTTGATTTTGTGTCGGAGGAAGAAAAGAAAGAATACGATATTCCCATGCCGAATGTGGGGGAGTACGAAAAAGAACAGCTTCTGGCATTTGAGAAAGAGGTTCTTGGTGTCTATATCAGCGGCCATCCGCTGGAAAAGTATGAAGCGGTATGGAGAAATAATATTTCTGCTACGACGCTGGATTTTGCTTATGATGACGAAACGGGAAGCACAAAGGTCATTGACGGTACAAAAGAAATAATCGGAGGCCTGATTGAGGGAATAACCATCAAGCATACAAAGAATAATAAGACTATGGCATTTTTGAATATTGAGGATCTGGTCGGCACGGTGGAAGTGGTGGTGTTCCCGAAGGATTATGAAAATTACCGCAGTGTTCTTACACAGGATGCCAAAATATTTATAAAGGGACGTGTGTCAGCAGAAGATGAAAAAGCAAGTAAGATGATCTGTGAAAAAATCTGGAGCTTTGCGGAGGTTCCGAAAGAACTCTGGATTCAGTTTGCAGATATGGATACTTTTCGGGACAGCGAGGCAGAACTCTATAAAATGCTGGAACAGTCAGACGGTGATGATGTGGTGATTCTGTATATCCGCTCTCCCAAATGCATGAAAAAACTGGGAAAAGCATGGTCTGTGCATGCCGATCAGGCACTTGTGCAGAAAATTGCCGGAAGATATGGAAAAGACAACGTAAAAGTTGTTGAAAAGTGTATTGAAAATAAAGATAAAATGAATTAAAATTGAACATGAAATATTTTGACTTATTACAGTCTAAACAGCGATTCTGAGGAGGTTTGAAGATGGCAAAAGAGATAAAGACAATAGGTGTGCTTACAAGCGGCGGGGACGCTCCTGGTATGAATGCAGCAATTCGTGCGGTTGTCAGAAAGGCAATTGCGAGAGGCCTGAAAGTAAAAGGGATCTATAAAGGATATAACGGTCTTCTGAATGAAGAAATTAAGGATATGACAGCACGTGATGTGTCGGATACGATCTCGAGAGGCGGTACGATTCTTTATACAGCCAGATGTGCTGAATTTCGTACACCGGAAGGCCAGGCGCGCGGTGCGGAAGTCTGCAGAAAACATGGTATCGACGGACTGGTAGTTATCGGTGGTGACGGTTCCTTCGCTGGTGCGCAGAAGCTGGCTGCCCTGGGCATTAACACCATTGGCGTTCCGGGCACGATCGATCTGGATATTGCATGTACCGAGTATACCATTGGTTTTGATACAGCTATCAATACGGCTATGGAAGCGATTGATAAGGTGCGTGATACTTCTACATCACATGAACGCTGCAGTATCATTGAGGTTATGGGACGTGGAGCAGGCTATATTGCTCTGTACTGCGGGATTGCAAACGGTGCAGAGGATGTTCTGATTCCGGAGAAATATGATTATGATGAGCAGAGACTGATTAATAATATTATTGCAAACAGAAAACGCGGTAAGAAACATCATATTATTATTAATGCAGAGGGAATCGGACATTCCGCAAGTATGGCGCGCCGGATCGAGGCTGCTACAGGCCTTGAGACAAGAGCTACGATTCTGGGTCATATGCAGCGTGGCGGAAGTCCGACCTGTAAAGATCGTGTATATGCGTCTATGATGGGAGCTTATGCAGTTGACCTTCTTGCAGAGGGTAAGACAAATCGCGTAGTTGGTTATAAAGACGGCGAGTTTACCGATTTTGATATCGATGAGGCTCTGTCTATGCAGAAGAGCATCTCTGAGTATATGTATGAGGTAAGCAGAGCCCTGACTGTATAAAGGAGCAGATATGGCGGTAAAATCCTATGTAGTATTCGGACTGGGCAAATTCGGCAGAAGCGTAGCGGTTTCTCTTTGCAAGAACGGCTGTGAAGTGCTCGCAGTGGATCTGGATGAAGAACGTGTAGAGGACATTACCAGCGAAGTTACTTATGCGGTAAAAGCGAATGTAACGGATCCGGATGTGTTTCGAAGTCTGGGATTACGAAATATGGACGGCGCGGTTGTCGCGATTGGTGAGAATATTGAGGCAAGCGTGATGGCGACGATTCTTTCCAAGGAAGTGGGGATACCTTATGTTGTTGCAAAGGCATCCTCACAGACTCATGGGCTTGTTCTGAAAAAGGTCGGCGCGGATGAGATTATATTCCCGGAGCGTGACATGGGTTCCCGTGTGGCGCGTAATATGACCTTTGGCAGATTTGTGGATACTTTTGAATTATCTAACCGGTACAGTCTGGTTGAAATGAAAATGCCGGAGGAATGGGTCGGGAAATCCCTCTGTGAACTGGATGTGCGCGGTAAATACGGCATTAATGTAATTGCGTCAAAACGGGGCGAGGAGATTGTTGCCAATCTCAGGCCGGATAAACCGCTGCAGGAAGATGAAGTTCTGCTGGTTGTGGGAGATAACCAGAAACTTTTAAAGATGAACAAAAGAAAATAGCGGGAAAAGCAGGCAGAGCCGACGTAAACCACTTACACCGGCTCTGCTTTTTGTTGCCATGCATCCGAAAGAAGCTGCCAGCGGCAGGAAAATGAGAATCGTGCCCGCGTGAATAAGCGTTCGGCGACCACGGAATCTGTTTCTGTGGTTTATGGAAAATATAGAACAGGAGGGTCACTGTGATCACGAGTACATCAAACCAGCAGGTAAAAAATCTGATACAACTTCAGAAAAAAGGAAAGGCAAGGAAAGAACAGGATGTCTTTGTCGCAGAAGGCCTGAAAATGTATCAGGAGGCTCCTGAGGACAGGCTTGTAAAAACGTATGTATCAGAAAGCTTTTATAAAAAACAGAAGGAAAAGGATATCTGGAAAGGAGAACCGATTGAAATACTGGCAGATCGCGTGTTTGAAGCAGTTTCCGATACCAGAACACCACAGGGTATTTTGAGCCTGGTAACCCAGTCACATTTCAGCCTTACGGAAGTGGCGGCGGGAGCCAGCCCGTTGTTGATGGTGATTGAAAATCTGCAGGATCCGGGTAATCTTGGAACGATTCTGCGCACAGGTGAAGGGGCAGGAGTAACCGGTATTATCATGAGCAGTGAGACGGTGGATATCTATAATCCGAAAACCATTCGTTCTACAATGGGATCTGTGTATCGTATGCCGTTTTGCTATGAAGAGGATATGGAACGTGTGATGTGTGAATTGAAAAACAGGGGAATTCGTTCTTATGCGGCCCACCTGAAAGGGACGGAAGCCTATGACAAACAGGACTACAGGGGCGGAACAGCATTTCTTATCGGTAATGAGGGGAACGGTCTTTCAGAAAATCTGGCTGGACGGTCAGATACGTATATTCGCATACCGATGTGTGGAAAGGTGGAATCCCTGAATGCTGCAGTGGCTTCCGCGGTACTTATGTACGAAGCGCAGAGACAGCGTAGAGGTGCCTGAGAATCAGAATGGAAACAGCAATAAGGAACACCCGGGTTGTTGGGAAGACTGCAGATGGAGGTTCTTGCGGCTGAAATAAGGCTGCTGATGAAGGAAGAAAAAAGTAATGATTATTTTTGAAAAAAGGTGTTGACATGAGAATGGATTGATGGTATTATATCAACCGTTGCAGCGCAAAGCTGCGGCGGCATCACTTCCAAAAGGAAGGGCGCAGGTACGGATTCAAAAAAGTTGAAAAAAGTACTTGACAGATGCAAAAGAGTCTGGTATGATATCAGACGTTGCGGTTCAAAAGAAATGGCCGCAGCAAGTCAGTACATCAGCTGGAAGCCGAAAGGCCCACGAAAAAAAGTTGAAAAAAGTACTTGACAAGCACAAAACGATGTGCTAAAATGATTGAGCTGTCGCGAGAGCGCAGCGGACGGAACCTTGATAATTGAACAGTGACAACCTTGAAAATTCGAGAGAATAAGTTCTGAAAAACGA
>JALEJP010000052.1 GCA_022769625.1 Lachnospiraceae bacterium
GTCTACCAATCAGGTTTTTTTCGTTGTATAATAAGTTTGTCGTACAGGGTCACTTTCCTTTGTAAATAGTTGTCGCAAACTTATTATACATCAGAAAGTCCCTGTACGATATTTTTTATTCAAAAAGTTGTAAAGTGGTGTAACCTGATTTATGAAATCAGTCTTTAACAGTGCAGCATCCCCGGGATTTTATATTCCTAGGGATGCGTTTTTTTGTTGCAGCTTCAGTACTATGAAATTGAGAGGGCATGGATATGGAGTCAGGGAAGGTCATTCGGAAATATCGAAAAAGAAAAATATGACACAGCCTATTATGTCGTGTATCATTTTTGTGTTATACTTGGTGTTGAGAAACGAGTACTTGCTTTGGTGTAGGAAGCCAATGGATCAGGAGAGGGGTAACCGGTCAGGAGGTTTTGAATGATGAATACAAAAGAAAAAAGGAGATTTCGCGGATTGGGATGGCTGGCAGCCTGTTGTCTTGTGGTAGTTCTTGCGGTTGGGGCCATGCACTTCCTGCGAAAAACAGATTACAGCAGCGGACTCAGAGTCGTTGCCATATTTGGTTCGGAAGATATTTCGTTCTGGGAGGAGGTTCGTCAGGGACTTCGCCGGCAGGCAGAGGAGCAGGGGGTTGTGCTGACGGAATATACCCCGGAGGATGAGAGTCTGTTTCCTTCTCTGATTGAAAGCACGTATTATACCGATGTGGATGCGGTGGCCATCTGTATCTATGAATCGGATATGTGGAAAGAGTGTCAGCCGATTCTGAAGAACATGAGAGAAAAGGGGATCAAGGTCATTGTGGCGGATACGCCTCCGGAGATTGAGGATTATGATGCATACATTGGACTGGATAATTATGCAATTGGTCAGGAAATGGCAGAGAATGTTTATCAGAACTATGAGGAGGGACAGCGCATTCTGGTACGTTATCCCGGCAAAGAAAATCTGGTGCTGGACCGCCGGAACAGAGGTTTCTGTGACAGACTGACAGAGCTTGGTCTGGAGGATGCAATCGAATACATTTCCATGTCTACCAGTACCATTGAAGGGATCACGGAATTAAAAGAACGTATGCAGCAGTTGGATGGATCAGTCGTAGTGGCAGCATTTACGACGAATGCCACCATTGATATGGCGGAAATCCTCCACTCTGAGGGGTTGGATGAAAAAGTACGGCTGATCGGGTTTGGAGAATCCGATGAGGCGGCATCCTATGTGGATAAAGGGATGGTTGACGTGTTTTATGTGCAGGACAATCAGGGCATTGGAAGCCAGGTGATCCAGGCAGCAGAGGATTTGTGCAGCGGAAGGGTGAATGAAAAGAAAAAATGGGATGTGGATGTTCTGGTTTATTCCGGTGATGAGGAAACGAAGTGATAAGGAGAGGTGTCTATGTACCGTTTGATGCTGGTGGAGGATGAACCACTGGAGCGTCCGGATATTCTGATCGTGGATATCAATATCCCGGTTTTTTCAGGGCTGGAGCTGATCGAGAGAGTGGTGGAATCGGGAGAAGCGTGTAAGATTTTGATCACGACTACTTATGACCGTTCTAGGTATGTGCGGACGGCGATTTCTCTTGGAGTGACCGATTATCTGCTCAAACCGGTAGATTATACCGAACTGAAGAAAGCAGTGGAGAAGTGTCAGGCTCTTCTGGAAGCGGAGCGCAGACAGACCAGAAAATTCGAACAGCTTTATTCCTATACACAGCATCACGTACTGGAAGGACTGCTTTCCGGAGAGCTGAACTGGTGTGACGGGGAAATTGCGGACGTCATGGATATTGAGCTGAAAGAGACCTTGTGTTCCAGCCTGGTGATCGGCTCCCCTGAGAATACGCATTTTGAACATGAGGTGAAAAATTTACTGGTACCAGATTTTGCATTACTGACGGCTCATACGGAAGATAAGGAGATCGCACTGATTCATCCAAGAGGAGCCAGGTCCAGGGAGCATGCGGTCGCCCGTATGCGCGTTTATCTGAGGGTTCTTTTTCGAAATCTGTCCGCATATGGGAATGTGAGTCTCTGTTGCTGTGATCCCATTGACGGATTTAAAGATCTGAAAAAAAGCTATGAGAAAATGTGTGAAAATCCGGACAGAGAGGGGCTGAGGCTTCCGGCTATCCCTTCGGCAGGACTCTGTGAGCCATCTGAAAAACAGCGGCTTGGGCAGAAGTGGCTGAATAAATTGTATCAAAGGGATGCGGAACGGCTGATCCGCTCAATCCGGCGCCGCATGGTAAAGGAAGATGCCTATTGGGAAGGGGCGGAGCTTTTCTGCAGTGTTTTTGAAAAAATGGATACCTCTGCGGATTTGATCGCGCTGTTCCAGTGCTTTGAACAGGAGAAGCCCTTCGAAGCTTTAAAACAGTTTCTTTCCTGTTACTACATCGGGCACGTCCCGGAACCGGAAAAACAGGAAAACAGTATCGCAGAGCGGATTCTTGCCGTTATGCGGCGTGAATTTACCCGTGATATCACCCAGGCAGATGTGGCCGGGGAGCTT
>JALEJP010000076.1 GCA_022769625.1 Lachnospiraceae bacterium
CAAAATTTGAGTAGCATATTGTTTCCGGTCAATTGACAATATTTCTATGCTTTTTATCCCGGTATTCCCCAAATCTTCAAATCTTCTCAAAGGCTTTCTATGCAAATCATAAAAACCTTGCGACTTCTCTATGTCATACCCACATGCCTCCCATGCTTTATCATCTAACCACCTTAAATAAGATTCCGGCTTATTGGTAAATAACCCCATTCCTATTGCATGTGCACACATCAACGTTTTGGGATCCGTTCGGTAACACTTATTCAACAGGAAATCAGGATTAACTTCACTAACAGATTCTTTTTCAAAAACATTCTGAAATATATCGCCTGCTATATACAAGCAGTTCTTTGTCACTTTTTTGCATAATTCAAAAAAACTATCCGTAAAATCCTGACTCTCGTCAATTAAAATATAATCAAAACATGGCTCAAAATTAGTTATCTCATTAAGCTTTTGTAAAGCTCTTCGGCATACACCATCAAATGTTATGCTATAAGAAAACCTCTCAAAAGGAATATTATAGTAACTGCATATATAACTGTACACACCAGAATTAGAATCGCTTTTGGATCCCCATCCACTCATAACCCATAATTTTTCATTCCATTTAATCTGCTCGTCCACCTTCATAAAATCAAAAAATTCAGGTATCCGCTCTCTCAAATTCTCTGCCAGTATTTTGTTATGACAAGTAAATACAATTTTCAATTCTTGTTTATTCAAATACAATTCTTTTATTTTATGCAGAAGTAACTCCGTTTTTCCGGTACCTGCCAATCCCTGAATTACAATTTTATCCTTATGTGGCTCATCAAAAATAAATCTGGTCTGATCTCCGTCAAACAAGATAATTTTTCTTCGTATTTTTTCTAATACAGTTTCGGGATAATCAATTCCAGTCCTATCTACATCATTAATACTACCAGTTAATAAGGAAATTAAAAATTCCCCTTTTCTCGTATCTTCTTTCGATGATAATTTATTTTTTTCAAAAAATCTGATAATGAAAGCGTTTTTATCTCCTCATAATTATACGTTACAGTAAACTCCTCTTTCCACTGTCTTGGTCTTCCCAAAATTTTCATATAATCATATTTTTTCGACAGTTGCCCTAAATCTTCGATAAAGTCTTCATAAAAATCTTCAAACTTTTCCTCACTATTTCCATAATTAATAAACATGATTTTATGTTTCGGAATTAAAACCACGATTCCTTTTTCATAACCATATGATACATTCTTTTCCTCCAAAGGTTTGTTAATAATATATACTGGATTAATTTCCTTTCTCGCATACTCCTCTAATTCTGCAAAAATCCTCTCTACCCCATCCCTGTTCTCTATATTTGTATAAAACAGACTGTTACTTTTTTTCATTACTATTTTCCTCCTGCTTATCTATTAAATCAATTCTGATCTCCAAATCCATGCATTCGGCCATTTTTACTAATAAATCTAATGTAGGATTACATTGCCCCGTTTCGAAACGGCTTATATTCGGCCGCTTAATCCCCATAACACAGGCTAAATCCTCTTGTGTAAGATTCCTTATCTTTCTATACTCAATATACTGATCTATGAGCTTTTGTTTTACTATTTTTTGCTTTTCTTTAATATCATTGCTTTCTTTCGTAATTTTCACTTCCTTACCTCACCTGTATTTTACTTAATGTAACATATATGTTACATTAAGTAAACATTAGTACAGGAAATAATCATCTTATTTTTATTGTCCATCCCCTGTATAATCTGCACTTTCTAACCGAGATAGCATTGCTACTTTCCTGGAACAGCGCATTACTTAGTAACTAACTGTAAAAAAGAAGATTGTTAAGGGTTGCGAATGGATTGTCGATCTGCTCCGGCATGCCTTTCCATCACCTTGCAAAACACCACCGCCACCGCCGTACTCACCGCCGTAGCCAGAATCCCCGGCCCGACAATCGCCGTCGGGTTCACACTACCGTACTGGCTCCTGTAAGCAATAATATTCACCGGAATCAGCTGCAGAGATGAGATATTCAAGATCAGAAAGGTACACATCTCGCTGCTTGCCACACCCGGAGACACGGCACCATGGCAGGGATTCTGATTCCGATCCGGTTTCCGGCCTTCTGCCGGCGCTGTTCTCTTGCCTGAATTTTCTGCTGCGTTTTTACTCCTGTACAGGGTTTCCGTCTCTGTGTCCTCTGATGCACGCCTCTCTTCTTCCAGCTTTGCCAGGCTTTCCATGGCCTTCAGCCCAGCCGGTGTTGCGGCCCACCCAAGCCCCAGGAAATTTGCTATAATATTGGTTGTAATGTGCTCACATGCTTCATGCCCCGCCGGGATCCTTGGAAACAGGAAGTGGATGCAGGGCTGTATTTTTGCTGACAGCTTTTCAATGAGTCCTGCACATTTCGCCACCTCCATCACCCCTACCCACAGGGACATAACGCCGGTCATGGTAATGCAAAGACTGACTGCCTCCTTTGCAGCATCCAGTGCGCCATCCGTCACAGCCTGCATGTTTCCGGAAAATGCACCGTATATAATTCCAATCAGAATCATACCCATCCACAGATAATTCATATCGTTCCGCCTGATGTGTTTTTATCAGCCTATGTCATAAACAGATTCATTATGATTTTGCTCTTTTCAATATGATAGATTTTATTTATCGCGTCCGAAATAACTGATATAAGGATCAAATATATTTCCCCATGATGCCGGGGTTGCTGCGCACGGATCCGTATCATACAGACAACTATAAGCTTTGTAAGCTTACACTCACCCATCAAGAGTACAGTTATATCCTCCTGTTTCGCAGCCACTATTCTGATTTCATGGAAGGCTTCCTTCCAGCCTGTTTTCTCCACACAGGAGCCGCTGCAGAAGGATGCTTCCCCTCAGCAGAAAATATTGCGACAGCTTGGAAAGGTTTTACCCGGAGACTGGAGAAGCACACCTCTGGGAGAATCTTTTTCCATTCATCTGAACCATTAAAAAACCCCGGTGAAATTCCAATGGCATTCGGCCATTGTGAATTTCACCGGGGTTTACCCGTGTACAGAGCGGATTCACCGGGAATCAGAACTCATTGCCCGGGAATTTGGGGATACCGTCAAAACCTGCCTGCAGATCTGCATCGGTAGGGATATAATCGGACATCTCACCGTTATTATACTTCTCGTAAGCCACCATATCAAAGTATCCCGTGCCGGTCAGACCGAACACGATCGTCTTTTCCTCACCGGTCTCTTTACATTTCATTGCCTCGTCAATGGCTACACGGATGGCATGGCTGCTCTCCGGTGCCGGAAGGATACCTTCTGTTCTGGCAAACATCTCTGCCGCCTCAAATACAGAGGTCTGCTCTACGGAAACTGCCTCCATCAGCCCGTCATGGTAAAGCTGAGACAGCGTCGAGCTCATTCCGTGATATCTCAGACCGCCTGCATGATTTGCGGAAGGAATAAATCCGCTTCCCAGGGTATACATCTTTGCCAGCGGGCAGACCATACCGGTGTCGCAGAAATCATATGCAAATTTGCCGCGTGTAAAGCTTGGACAGGATGCCGGCTCCACTGCTATGATGCGGTAATCCTTCTCGCCCCGCAGCTTCTCTCCCATAAACGGGGAAATCAGACCGCCCAGGTTGGAACCGCCTCCGGCACATCCGATGATGAGATCCGGTTCGATTCCATATTTGTCCAGCGCTGCCTTGGTCTCCAGACCGATCACTGACTGATGCAGCAGCACCTGATTCAACACGCTGCCAAGCACATAACGATAACCTTCACGTGTGGTGGCCGCTTCTACCGCCTCCGAAATCGCACAGCCCAGACTTCCCGTTGTACCCGGATGCTCCGCAAGGATCTTTCTTCCCACCTCTGTGGTTTCGGAAGGAGACGGAGTCACCGATGCGCCATAGGTGCGCATAACCTCACGGCGGAACGGCTTCTGCTCATAGGATACTTTTACCATATATACTTTACAGTCCAGATCAAAATAAGCACATGCCATGGAAAGTGCGGTACCCCATTGTCCGGCTCCCGTCTCTGTGGTGACACCCTTAAGCCCCTGCTTCTTCGCATAATATGCCTGAGCAATGGCAGAGTTTAATTTATGGCTGCCGCTTGTGTTGTTGCCCTCAAATTTGTAATAAATCTTTGCCGGTGTCTGCAGCTTTTTCTCCAGGCAGTATGCACGAACCAGCGGAGAGGGACGATACATCTTATAGAAATCACGGATCTCTTCCGGAATATCAATATACGGATTGACATCATCCAGCTCCTGTCGGATCAGTTCATCACAGAATACCGGACGCAGTTCCTCGAAACTCATAGGTTTCAGCGTTCCTGGATTCAGCAAAGGTGCCGGTTTATTTTTCATATCTGCACGGACATTATACCACTGCGTCGGCATTTCGCTCTCTTCCAGATAGATTTTATATGGGATTTTCTTTTCTTCACTCATAGATGCGTTCTCCTGACTTTTAATTTTTGTATAGGTAGGTGTTTCTCCCTTTGACCCTGACGTCAATTATACTTCATTATAGTATTGTGTGAAAGTAGTGTCAACAGATTTTATTCCTGCATCTTGACTATTTTAATTCATAAGGCTATAATAATAAGCGTGTCAGCTTTATGGAGACGTAGCGAAGTGGCCGTAACGCGCCTGACTCGAAATCAGGTTGTCCTTCGGGGCACGAGGGTTCAAATCCCTCCGTCTCCGCTTTTTTTATGCACAGCAGACGTACGACCTGTTTTTCAGGACCGGACAAAAATATCCCCGTTGGTTTTCTGTTTTATTTACAGAATTTTCCGACGGGGATATTTTTATCATCCGCAGTTCCAGACCTGTCTTCGGACTGTTTTCCTGTGTTATGCATCCAGCTCCGCGCTGGTCACACGTTCAATATGCATTGCCAGATAGCCAATCTCCACATCCTCCAGCATACAACCCAGATTCTTCCCGACCTGCTCACAGATCGCGCGTGCGACCTGAAATGCCTGCGGAAACTTGATACACATATAGTCGTTCATATTAATTTTCAGTTTTTCTCCGGAAAGCGCCCTGGCTACCATGTAACGGATATGATTCATCAGACGATTGTAGGAAAGTGACTGTATGTCAATGGGCTTGCCCAGTTCCCTCTCCACCATGGAAACACAGTTCCGCACGGCCCGCGCCACCTGCATGGCCTGCGATACCTTCTCATCTTCAATGGCAGAATGGATGTGAAGTGCAATATACCCCACCTCATCATCATCAATCAAAATCCCTGTTTTTTCTTTCAGCACAGGAACCACTTCCTGTGCTGTTTTAAATTCCATGTGGAACAATACGCGGATATCATCCGTCAGGGGATTGCTGATCTGCTCTTTATTCTGCAGACGCTTCGCCGCAAATGCAATGTGATCTGCCAGAGGAAAAAGCACGTTGCGGTCAATTTTCCCGAACGTTTCCTCCGCCTTTTTCAGCAATCCATCGGCAATCTCCAGAAATTCCGGAGACACTGCTTTCACAATCTGTCCTGCTTTCCCGCGTTCTGTACATTCACATATCGAATAAATCCGGTCCATAGACCTGCTCTCGATCCTCTCATTTACCCTTCTGCCAAATCCAACACCTTTTCCCATAATCAGATATTCCTGATTATCCTCTGTACTGATGGTAAGCACTGCATTGTGATTCAGCACTTTTGTTATCCGATACATATTTCCACCTGCATCCTTTGTCACTGTTCTTCACAGAAATCCACTGCAAAAAGCGGCTCTCCTGCCTGAATGGAACCCTCCTTCAGAAGACGCACTCTCTGATTCTCCTCAAGCTCCGTGCACAATACCGGAGAGGCAACAGAAGGAGCATTTTCTTTCAGATAGTTCAGATCCAGCTTCATCATCGGTTCGCCTTTTTTCACTTTCTGCCCGTTTTCCACAAAAATCTCAAAACCTTTCCCGTTCAGTTTCACGGTATCAATTCCAACATGAATCAACAGGCTGATACCGGAATCCGTCTGGAATCCAATCGCATGTTTTGTCTCAAATACAAAGCAGACTTCTCCATCCTCCGGGGCTTTTACAATAACATCTTCCGGTGTGACAACCGCACCGTCGCCCATCATTTTCTGTGCAAAAGCCTCATCCGGCGCAGTGGAAAGATCTGCGGCAATTCCTGTAATCGGACTTGCTATCGTCACTGTCTTTACCACCTTTGCAGGCTGTTCTGTTTCTTTCTCTGCCATATCCGAGGTATCTGCTTCTGTTTCAGTATACTCGATATCCGGTGCAGTCTCAAGATAATCTTCCAGATTTGATTTGATCACGGTCACCCTCGGCCCGTAAATGATCTGCACGCCATTTCCTTTGTGCACGACACCGGAAGCTCCCGTGGATTTCAGGATCGTATCATTGACCAGAGCTGCTTTTTTCACCGTACAGCGCAGTCTTGTGGCACAGCAGTCCACATCGGCGATATTTTTCGCACCGCCAAGTCCTCTGGTAATTGCCTCACTGAGCGCATCCTCACTTTCTCCGGCAATCTCTGCTGCACCTGCAGCTTTTCTTGCATTGACATCCGCTTTTGTGTAAAGCTTTGTCTCCACATCATCCTCCTCACGTCCCGGTGTCTTCAGATCAAACTTCTTTATCAGGAAGGTAAAGATAAAATAATAGAGGAAGAAATAAATAATACCCACCGGAATGATCAGCATCCAGCTTGTCTTCTCATTTCCCTGAAGGATACCAAACAGAAACAGATCCAGGAATCCGCCGGAGAATGTAAGTCCCACTGCAATATTCAGCATATGTGCGATCATGTAAGCACTGCCCGCCAGAATGACCTGAACCACAAACAGCATCGGCGCAACAAACAGGAAAGAAAATTCGATCGGCTCTGTGATACCGGTCAGCATGGAAGCCAGCGCTGCGGACAGAAGCAGACCGCCTGCCGCCTTTTTCTTCTCCGGCTTCGCCGTGCGGTACATGGCAAGCGCTGCGCCCGGAAGTCCGAAAATCATGAAAATAAATTCTCCAGAGAAATATCGGGTAGCATCTGCGCTGAAGTGTGCAATGTTGGCCGAATCAGCAAGCTGTGCAAAGAAAATGTTCTGTCCTCCCTGCACCATCTGACCGGCAACCTCCATCGTTCCGCCCACCGCTGTCTGCCAGAATGGTGTATAGAATACGTGATGTAATCCAAACGGAATCAATGCACGTTTGATAATACCGAAAATCAATGTTCCAAAATAACCGGTACCTGTTACCAGTCCGCCCAGCGCATAAATACCATTCTGCACAACCGGCCATACAAAGTACATCAGAATGCCCACAAACATAAAGGTAATCGTGGAAATGATCGGCACAAACCTGGAACCTCCAAAGAAGGACAGCGCATTTGGAAGCTCAATCTTATAAAAACGATTGTGCAGTGCCGCGACGCCGAGCCCCACGATAATACCTCCAAATACACCCATCTGAAGGGTTTTGATGCCACAGACGGTGGCAATGGTACCATCCAGCACATCCGGGGAGATGCTTCCGTCAGCAAGTACTTTTCCCGTGACTTCCAGCATACCGCTCACCGAAATATGCATAACAAAAAATGCGATCATTGCAGACAGCGCTGCAACCTCTTTCTCTTTTTTTGCCATACCGATAGCAACACCTACCGCAAAGATCAGAGGCAGGTTGTCAAAAATGGCGCTTCCCACCTTGTTCATAATGACAAGCAGAGAATGCAGGACGGTTCCGTCTCCCAGGATTCCCTCCAGGCCATAGGTTGCTATCGTTGTTGCATTTGTAAATGAACTTCCAAGTCCCAGAAGCAGTCCGGCAACCGGCAGGATTGCAATCGGGAGCATGAAGCTTCGTCCTACCCTCTGCAGGACACCGAAAATTTTGTCTTTCATCTTCTTCTCTCCTTTTGATCAGCTTACGATATCCATACAGCAGTCAGCGGGTGACTCCCAATGCAGCCAGACACCTGAACAGGCGCTGTGCCTGACTTATAATTGCATAAAAAAGGGCACTAACCCTGTATAAATATCCTTAATATTTACACATAGTTAATGCCTCGTTCATTCACTGACAAGTTACATACTATGTTTTCATAGTACCATTATGCCCACATAAAGTCAAGAAAATTCATGGAAGCAAATTTGCAAAACTCTTTTCAAAATCACTGCAATGTGGTAAACTCACAAAAAGTATTTCCAATCACAGCATGTTTCAAATACTTTTAACCCGATATCATTTGTATTTAATATAGAAAGGACAGCATATGACAAAACAGGAATTCAAAAAACTACTGGAACAGGCACCCGTCATCCTGGATGGAGCAACCGGCTCCAATTTGATGAAAGCGGGCATGCCCAAAGGTGTCTGCACTGAAAAATGGGTACTGGAGCACCCCCAGGTACTGATTGATCTGCAGAAGGCTTATGTGGAGGCGGGATCCCAGATTCTCTATGCACCCACCTTTGCAGCCAATCGTATTTCACTTGCAGGACACGGTCTGGAAGAACAGGTACAAGACTATAATCACAGACTTCTGGCTCTCTCAAAAGAAGCTTCCGGCGGCAAGGCTCTGATTGCCGGCGATATTACAACGACCGGTAAAACAGAGATTGATTACGGCGAACTGCTGGACGCTTATGAAGAACAGATTGCCGCACTGGCAGATGCCGGAGCCGATCTTCTGGTTGCCGAGACCATGATCGGAGCCGACGAAACCATGGCTGTTATCGATGCTGCTCATTCTGTGTGTGATCTGCCCATTATGTGCTCTCTGACCATGCAGGCGGACGGAAGTCTTTTCTTTGGCGGAAACATTTTTGAGACTGCCCCCATGTTGGAGGAAATGGGTGCCGATGCCATCGGTATCAACTGCTCCACAGGCCCGGATCAGCTGGAAAACATCATCCAGAATCTGAAATCCTCTCTTTCCGTACCGGTTCTTGCCAAGCCAAATGCAGGCATGCCCGTAATCAACGACAAAGGTATCGCTGTCTACGACATGACGCCGGAATATTTTGCCAAAAGCATGAAGCGTCTGGCCGATCTGGGGGCTTCTCTTGTGGGCGGCTGCTGCGGCACGGATCCGGAATTTATCCGACAGCTGACCAGAATTCTGAAAGCATAGAAACGTGTACCGCTAGGCGCACCAACAAAAAAGGCTGTACAAAGCCTGTCCTGTCTCAGAGCAGTATCTTTGTACAGCCATTCCTTTATTTTTTCGGAACAAATTCCACATATTCCTGCTTGAAGTTTCCCCAGAGCGTGCGCGGCTCCTTTGTAAAATAGCAGGTGGAAAATAAAATCTCTCTGTCATTGAGTTTTGTAATAATGCGAAGCAGCGTCTCATCCATAGGAAAATAAATGCTCTCTCCGTCCCCGCAAAGTTTTTCTATATATCTGCGCTCTTCCTCTTCCAGCGCATCCAGTATCATGTCCTTTGACGACTGCTCCAGCGTTACGTAATAGAAATCCACAAAAGAATGCTCTTTTCCGTTTTTTATCCACAGTTCTTCCAGATAATCAAACGCCTTATCCCCATCCATATACAGAGTCTGAAAATCATATTTTTCAAAACCCTGCTGAATATGATCGAAATAAAGTGCGCCCTTTTCCAGCAGATCTTCTTTCACCATACTGTCTTACCTCTCTTCCGCGTTTCACGCTCACGAAATCCTAAAAACATTCGCAATCCGCTCATATTATCAGGTTCTATCATACAGGGGATTTCCGGCTGACACCGGCTCGAATCGAAAATCAGAATAAATGACATTTTAAAACCACGCACGGCACTTTGAATCTCCGCCACAGACGTTACTTCTACAGTTAGCTCAATCCAGGCACCCTCATGTCACACAGAAGGTTCTGCTTAGTGCTGCTGCATTCCTGCCCTGACACGGTTCACAGATTTCTGTTGCACAAGACCCAAACGTCATCACCACTTATAAAAGGCAGCTCTGCCGCAAAAGACCCTCAGATTCGTATCACCCCTGCTGTAGCGGATTGCAGGTACAGGGCACCGCTATCTCCCCGGCTGCGTGGTCTAACTAACTATATCGTGAATCCGTATTTTTGTCAAGCTTGCATTTCCGCCTGCAGTTTTTCGCGCTTTTTCTTTTCTCTTAATTCCCGGAAAAAATCACTGAGCATACTGCTGCACTCCTCCTTGAGTACATCCTTTGTCAGCTCTACCTGATGATTGAACTGCTCCATCTGTAAAATATTCAGCACCGATCCGGCACATCCGGCTTTGGGATTCATGCTGCCCACTACGACACGGGACACCCGGGCCTGTACGATGGCACCGGCACACATCTGGCATGGCTCCAGCGTAATGTACATCGTGCAGCCTTCCAGTCTCCAGTCACCCATCTTTTTGCTGGCTTTCCGTATAGCGTTTAATTCGGCGTGGGAAAGCGTATTTTTGTCTGTATTTCGTCGGTTATAGCCTCTTGCAATAATTTTATCCTCATATACAATCACGCACCCGATGGGCACCTCATCCAATGCCAGCGCTTTTTTGGCCTGACGGATGGCTTCTTTCATATATTTCTCATCTGTTGTCATATCATCCCTCACAGCTGCCTGCATTTCACTCATTGAATTTCTGCAGAAAATTATATATACTTGTTTCATGAATTGCCCGACAAATGAGCCTGACGTCCATTTGTCCCTGGCTCGTTTCATTATAGTACAATTTCTATCTTTTTTCGAGGTGCAATATGAAAATTCATGGCTTTTTGACGTTAACCTTGTTAGATTATCCCGGACATCTGGGTGCAACTGTTTTTTTGGGCAACTGCAATCTTCGCTGCCCCTTCTGCCAGAACGGAAATCTGGTTCTTACTCCGGATAGCGAGCCCTGCATTCCTGTGGAGGACGTACTCGCATTTCTGAAAAAGCGCAGCGGACTTCTGGAAGGTGTCTGCATCAGCGGCGGAGAACCCACTCTTTGCCCGGAGCTTCCGGACTTTATTGCACGGATCAAAGAGCTGGGCTATCTGGTCAAACTGGACACAAACGGTTCCAACCCGCAGATGATACAGGATCTTCACACCCGCACGCAAATCGACTACGTTGCCATGGATATCAAATCCTCTCCCGAACAGTATGCTGCCGTTTCCGGCCTGACTCCTGACCTGCCTCAAACCACCAGGCTTCTGGAAAATATATTTGCCTCCGCAAATTATCTGATGACAAGCGGCATTGATTACGAATTTCGCACTACCGTTGTCCGCGAACTGCATACCGAAGAGGATTTTCTGCGCATCAGCCAGTGGCTTGCCGGCTGCAAACGATACTATCTTCAGGTTTACCGTGAATCAGAAAACATTCTCGCCTCATTCAAACAGCCGAACCTGGCATTCCATGCCCCTTCCGGTGAGGAATTAAAGAAATACCAAAAGATTCTTCAAAAAACAATCCCCGCTGTGGAAATACGGGGATTTGATCAGGCATGAGATCAATCATTCATGGCACGACACCAATAACCAAATATACGTCCGGGCTGTCCGTCCGGAGCATCCTTCCATGCTGCCTTTCCATCTGCAGGACGAAAATCGGGAAATCCAAACATTCCCGCCATATTTTTTTCCTGCTCATTGTACTGTCCCGGAATGCCCAGCACATATCCGCCTTCCCGGCATTTTCCAAGCATCAGATGATGATACTGGTAAAAACCATGCATCAGAAAACTGTTATTCCCCTGCTTCCAGCCCTTCTGCCAGAGTGTGCGCAGATCTGAGGGCTGGATACGGATCGCATCCACAATACTTCCATCAGAAACCGGCTGAAAATGCGGATACCGGGCTGTCACACAGTTCCACCTCTTATCCGTTCCCGGAGTACACCCGATGCAGTCGCGCGGTTCCAAATCATCGGTATGTACCGACACATTCGATCTGTTTTCCATATCCTCCCGCTTCTCTGACTGGTCTCTTTGTGTAATCTTATTTGCAGATTTTATCTGCGTTCTTTCTGAAATCTGCTTTACGACCTCTTTCTGTTCCTTTTTCGGAGTTTCTTTTGCCATCTTTATCTCATTCTCTTCCAAAGCTTCTTTTACCGCCTCATTATTCTTCTCTTCCAGGATCCCTTCTGCCGTCTCCTCCTGCGGACTTTCTTTCACTGCCTTTCTCTCTTCAATGTCATCCCTTTCTATTTCTTCCGCTTTCTTTATCTCGCCTGCGTCGTTATCTTCCTCTTTGATAAACTCTTCCATCCTTTGTTTCTCTTCTTTTTCTTCTTTCTGTTCTTCTTCCGTCCCTTTCTCTGTTTCATGTTTTTCCGGTATTTTTCCCAGTTTCTCGATTTCCACCGGTTCGTCGTCAAATATGGTTATCCAGTTCCGGCCGCTTGCGCTTCTGATCCAGATGCCGGAAATCTGAGAAAAACCGTAGCGGCTGCCTCCAAAGGTTTCCTCCGGTGTTGTGATTCGTCTGTCAAGGTTGCCGCTCTGTACCTGTCCTTCTGCAAGCGGCACGGCCGGAAGCATACCATTTTCACGCACAAATCCAAATACTTCTATCTTTCCTTCCATCGGCAGTATATCCGGAACATGTATCTGGATACGACAGATACCATTGCGGGATTCTACCTTCGCAAATCCGGTATTCCTGCTTTTTCTCCCATTTATATACTCATAAATATAAGCCACAAAACGGTGATAATCAGCCATCCTATTCTCCAAAGCTTCTATTCCTTGGTCTGATTATATGCCCGTTCTGTGGCTTATATGATTTATAACAACAGAAAAGCCGCCGTGCGTACCTTCCTGCCCGTTCTCTTATATTTGAAAACTTTCTCCAGGTGCCGTGATATCGAAAATCCTGCTCCTGTAAGGTCTCGCTTCTTCCAGTTTTTTATACTTTCCAATAACAGAATAGTCCTCCCAGCAGTGCATCGGAAAGACATGCTCTGCCTTCACATGCTGCAAAAACCAGGTCATCCCGGCTGCATACGCTTCCCCCTGCCTTGGATCAAGGACAACAAAAGCTGCATCGATCCGCTCCTTTTCCAGCTTTTCCAGCTGTCTGCGGTAAGCCTTTCGCATGGTCTGGTTGAAACGCTCGGATTCTCCGGGCCAGGTCCAGTCATTTAAATCACCTGCATGGTAGATTACGCCGTCTCCTGTTCGGATCAGCCAGGCAACCCCTTCATCCGTGGATTTCAGTGTCTCGATCTTCAGATTACAGAATGTTTCTTTTCTCCCGCTTCCAAGAAACAGTGTCCTCTCCTGCAATGGCTGCGGCACACGTTTTTTCCAGATATCACTGGAAAGAACAAACCAGGTATTCTCATGTTCTTCGCCCAGCTGAAAGATTCCTTCTGAAAAGTGATCCTGATGACGATGACTTGCAAATACGATCAGGGGCTTTTTGTCATCCAGATCCGGTATCCGGCCCTTAAAATAATCAAAGAGCAGATACTCTGTTTCACACTCAACCAGAAAAGAACTGTGATAAATATATGTTACTTTCATGAAGCTTCTCCCTTATCCTCAGGCCTTCCTTCTGATCCATTCCTCTGCCGCACATGTTTCCGTATTCTTCACGGAAACATGTGCGTTTCTATCTGTCACAGAATCCGGGCTGCCTTTGTGTCTCTTGCTGCCTTTGCAACCGCTTCGGAAACGGCTTTTGCTACTCTCCGGTCAAACGGATTGGGAATGATATAGTCTGCACGCAGCTCTGTCTCATCCACCAGATTCGCGATCGCATGGGCCGCTGCTGCTTTCATCTCATCATTGATATCTTTCGCACGCACATCCAGTGCTCCGCGAAAGATTCCCGGAAAAGCCAGCACATTGTTGATCTGATTGGGAAAATCACTGCGTCCTGTTCCAACCACTGCTGCTCCGGCAGCCAATGCCGCTTCCGGCATAATTTCCGGTACCGGATTTGCCATAGGGAATAATATGGGATCCTTCGCCATTTTCCTCACCATCTCTTCCGTCACGGTTCCCGGTGCGGAAACTCCGATAAACACATCTGCGCCCTCCAGCACCTCTCCAAGACTGCCTGCACGCTTTTCACGATTTGTGATGGCTGCCATCCTGGCTTTTTCCTCATTCAGCCCTTCTCTGCCTTCATAAATTGCACCGCGCCGGTCGCACATGATCACATGCTTAAGCCCAAGCTGGATCAGAAGACGAATGATGGCACTGCCTGCTGCTCCCGCTCCGGACATAACCACCCGGATCTCCTCTATCTTTCTGCCGGTAAATTTCAATGCGTTCAAAAGAGCTGCAGCCGTAACAACCGCTGTCCCGTGCTGATCATCGTGGAAAATCGGAATATCACAGCGCTCTTTCAGCTTTCTCTCAATCTCAAAGCATCTCGGTGCCGCAATATCCTCCAGATTGATGCCTCCAAAGCTTCCCGCAAGCAGTGCCACTGTGTTTACAATTTCATCCACATCCTTACTGCGCACACAAAGTGGAAAGGCATCCACGCCTCCAAACTCTTTAAACAGTACACATTTTCCTTCCATAACCGGCATACCGGCTTCCGGCCCGATATCTCCAAGTCCAAGCACTGCCGTCCCGTCTGTCACAACAGCAACCAGATTTCCACGGCGGGTATATTTATAGGATAAATCCACATCCTCCGCAATTTTCAGACACGGCTGCGCTACTCCCGGTGTATATGCAACAGCCAGGTCTTCCGGAGTCTCAAGCTTTACTCTGCTGGTAACCTCTATTTTTCCATTCCATTTTTCGTGCTGCTCCAATGCAAATTCTTTATTCTCCATCTGTCTTCCTTTCTCACCAATGCTGTCCCTTCCGTCCCTTTAATACCCTCTCACCCGGAAACCCTTTTCTCCCGGCCTCACCGGAAGAAGCTTCATCTCAATATCGGTAATCCGTATCCACTTTGCGCTGTAAAGCCGCCCCAGAAGCCGGTCGATGGCAGAGTCATTGCCCTGTACCTCCATCTCGACCCGTCCGTCATAAAGGTTACAGACCCATCCGGTAAGGTTCAACTCATCTGCAGCATATTTTGCCTGATAGCGAAATCCTACCTCCTGTACCCTTCCGGAAAAATAAAAATGTTTCCTCACCTTATCTCTCATAAACAGATCCTTTCTCCTGCGGCGGTTTTCCTGCACAGAAATTTATCAGTCTTTGATATTCTCCAGTACCTTAACCAGATAGTTCCACATACGCTCTGTGGAAGAAATGGAGAGAACCTCCTCTGTGGTATGGATATCTTTCATCGTTGGTCCGAAAGAAACCGCATCCAGGTTTGCGATCTTTTCATAGAACAGACCACATTCCAGACCTGCATGAATGGCCTTCACTTCCGGTTTCTGTCCAAATAACTCCTCATAAGTATCCACCATGATCTCACGAAGCTTCGACTCTTTGCGATATTCCCATGCCGGGTAATCACCTTCTGTCACGCAGTCCCCTCCCAGGAACTCAGACAGGTAACAAACCTTATCCGTCAGCTCTTCCTTGGCACTTCCAACGGAGCTGCGGATGCTGGAGATGATCCTGCATTCCGTGGTCTCCAGCTTCAGAATGCCCGGATTAATGGAGGTTTCCACCAGTCCTTCAATGGATCCGCTCATTTTCTGAATACCATAAGGTACATGAATCAGGAAGAAAATAATCTTTTCCTGACTTACCAGCGCCAGTGCCTCTTCCTCTGCAGCCCCAAGCGCTTTTACCGTTACCGTGATGCCCTCATCCGTACCGGCATACTCTGCACGCCAGTCTGCCTGCAGCTTTGCTGCGATCCTTTCCACTCCCTGTTTCGCTGCTGCATCTGCCATAAAAACTGCCCTGGTATTTCTTGGAATGGCATTGTCCTTCTGTCCGCCTGCCAGCTCGGTCAGATGAATCTCCATCTCCTGTTCCAGCGCAAACAGTGCCTGTCCCATAAGTTTATTGGAATTTGCACGAATCTTATCAATCTCAGCTCCGGAATGTCCGCCCATCAGGCCGTCAATCACGATCTCATATTTCTCTCCGCTCACCTTTTCATATCTGACCGGTATCGTCGTTGTGGCGGAGAGACCGCCTGCACAGCTGATCCAAAGATAACCCTCTTCCTCTGAATCCATATTGATAAAATAGGTTCCCTTCAGATCGGAGCAATCCAGTTCCTTTGCACCAAGAAGTCCCACCTCCTCATCGGTGGTGATGATGACCTCGATTGCCGGATGCTTCAATGTATCATCCTCAAGGATCGCCATCGCATATGCCACAGCAATTCCGTCATCTCCTCCCAGGGTCGTGCCATTTGCCGTGATAAAATCGCCATCGATCATCAGCTCCAGACCGTCCTTCTCAAAATCATGATTGGAACCCGGCACCTTTTCACATACCATGTCACAGTGTCCCTGCAAAATAACGGTCGGTGCATTCTCATATCCGGCAGAAGCAGGTTTTTTGATTACCACATTGTTGCTTTCATCCTGTCTGCATGAAAGGCCAAGTCCTTCGGCAAATTTCACCAGATAATCGCTGATCTGTTTTGTATGGTAAGAACCATGCGGTATTTTACAGATCTCCTCAAAATAATAGAACACTCTTTCTGGTTTTAAACCACTTAATACACCCATTTTACAATTCCTCCATCTGTTTTCCTGTTTTGTTTCTACGCTGTAAATCCAGCCAGCACTTCCATTGTGTAATAGAAGATCGTCTGGTAAGTTCCTGCATCAAAATGTACTCCGTCCTGTGTACCATACCCATATTCCAGAAGATAAGAATACGTCTCGATCCAGCCCACCTCCGGCGGCATATTGTTATAAAGAATATTGTTGAAGTTTGCAATATCATCATTGGAAATATAAGGATGGCTTTCCACCGGATTAACTGACATATAGTACACCACCGCACCTTTTTCAAGCCACTGCGGCACCTTCTGATTCAGGATATCCAGATAACCCCATACATTTCCAAGATCATTAACCCCCATATTGATGATGATAACGGATCCGTCTCCCACAACTGCATCGATTTCGGGAACCGCCGTATTCGCAAACCAGTCCAGGCCTGCAGAGACCTGTCCGATCCAGACACAGCCTGCATCGCCTACCGCCTGCTGCATCCCCACAAAACGGGAATCTCCAACCATAATATACTGCTGCGGTACAAATGCCTCCCCGGAATCATCCGTCACAACATCCGCAGAATCCATGGGTAAATCATCCATTTCTGCTGCCGTCGTCTCTGTCGATTTTCCTCTGCCTGCTGCCAGATTCATATGAATATCACAGAAATTATACTCCTCCAGGCAATCCCACGCAAGCTGCAGCAAGGCCTCCCTTGTGGGTGTTCCAAGCGGTGCTTTGGCACTGCCGGAAACGGCCGGAAGAAGCATACACACGAAAAACAAAACTGCTCTGTAAAAATAATTTTTTCTCATTCTAATTCAAATACTCCTGTATAAAGCTGATAATATTTTCCTTTTTCCGCTATCAGCTTTTCATGTGAACCACGTTCGATGATGCGCCCCTGTTCCAGTACCATTATAACATCTGAATTGCGGACTGTCGAGAGCCTGTGCGCGATCACAAATACGGTTCTTCCCTTCATCAGACTGTCCATACCCCTCTGAACGATGGCTTCTGTTCTGGTATCAATGGAGGAGGTTGCCTCGTCCAGAATCATAACCGGCGGATCTGCAACCGCTGCTCTGGCAATGGCGATCAGCTGACGCTGTCCCTGGGAAAGACTGCCCCCATTGCCTGTAATCACCGTATTGTATCCCTCCGGAAGCAGTCGAATAAAATCGTCCGCATTTGCAAGCCTGGCCGCAGCGTAGACCTCTTCGTCCGTCGCATCCAGCTTTCCGTACCGGATATTTTCCATAATCGTTCCCGTAAACAGATTCGTATCCTGCAGGACAATTCCAAGAGACCGGCGCAGATCAGCCTTTTTAATTTTGTTGATATTGATATTGTCATAACGGATTTTCCCGTCTGCCAGATCATAAAAACGATTGATCAGATTGGTAATCGTAGTCTTTCCTGCTCCGGTGGAACCTACAAAAGCAACCTTCTCACCCGGCTGTGCATACAGGCTGATATTGTGCAGTACAATTTTATTTTCATTGTACCCAAAATCCACATCAAAAAACCGTACCTCACCGCTCATTTTTGTGTAAGTCAACGTTCCGTCGCCATGCGGATGCTTCCATGCCCAGAGTCCGGTTCTTTCTTCTGTCTCTGTCAGCTCACCGTTTTCGTCATAGCGGGCATTCACCAGAGTCACATATCCGTCATCCACCTCCGGTTCTTCATCCATCAGACGGAAAATACGTTCCGCACCGGCCAGTGCCATAACCACCATATTCAGCTGATTGGAAATCTGGCTGATGGGATTCATAAAGCTTCGGCTCAGCTGCAGGAAAGAAGCAATCGTACCTACCGTCATACCGCCCACGCCGGTAAGCGCCATGGTTCCGTCCAGGGTTGCCAGAATAACATACTGCAGATTTCCCAGGTTTCCCATGATTGGCATCAGAATATTGGCAAAGCTGTTTGCCTTTGCCGCATCCTCACACAGCTCCTCATTTTTCCGGTCAAAAATCTCTTTTGCCTTCTCCTCATGACAGAATACCTTGATCACCTTCTGTCCATTGATCATTTCCTCAATATATCCATTTACATCACCCAGTGCCTTCTGCTGACGTACAAAATAGTATCCGCTTCTTCCGGCAACACGTCCCGTCACCTGAAGCATGAGGAATACAAAGCAAAGCACAAAAATCGTCAGCTGCCAGCTGGTAAACAGCATGGCAAAAAATACCGAAATGATGGTGATCAGAGACGAAAACATCTGTGGAATACTCTGTGCCAGCATCTGACGCAGGGTATCCGCATCATTGGTATAATGGCTCATGATATCGCCATGCGTATGCGTATCAAAATATTTGATCGGCAGAGACTGCATGTGAACAAACATCTCATCACGGATGCGCTTCAGCGTTCCCTGGGCAATGGTCACCATCGTCCGGTTATAAAACAGAGCCGAAAGGACACCCAGCAGATAAATACACGCCATAATCAAAATCGAACGAAACAGCGGTGCAAAATCCGGTGACGCAGCCGTAAGCAGCGGCGTAATATAATCATCAATCAGAGTCTGCAGATACAGGGAGCTGCAAACCATGGCAAGTGCATTGATCAGAATACAGATCAGTACACAGATGAAACGAAATTTATAGTGCCCGATATAAGAAAGCAGACGTATGATAACCTTTTTATCTACCCTTCCCATGCCTTCCTTTCCAGGCACAGGGCGTCCCATTTTATCTGAATGTCTCATCTTCGCTTCCTCCTTTCACCTGAGAATAATATACTTCCTGATAAATTTTGTTTGTCTGAAGGAGCTGCTCATGTGTTCCCACAGCAGAAACCTCACCCTTATCCATCACAATGATCCTGTCTGCATCCTGCACCGAGGAGATACGCTGTGCAATGATAAATTTTGTGGTGTCCGGTATCTCCTCCCGGAATGCCTTACGGATCATGGCATCCGTTCTGGTATCCACCGCGCTGGTTGAATCGTCCAGAATCAGAATCTTCGGTTTTTTCAGAAGCGCTCTTGCAATACACAGACGCTGCTTCTGGCCTCCGGAAACGTTGCTGCCGCCCTGTTCAATGTAAGTGTCGTATTTATCCGGGAAGGTCTGGATAAAATCATCCGCCTGCGCAAGTTTGCAGACACGCACCAGCTCCTCTTCAGAAGCAGAGGCATCGCCCCAGCGAAGATTTTCCTTGATGGTTCCGGAGAAAAGTACATTTTTCTGCAGTACCATAGCCACCTGGTCACGCAGAGCCTCAATATCATATTCTCTCGTATCCAGTCCGCCCACCAGAAGGCGTCCCTCCGTCACATCATAAAGTCTCGGAATCAGCTGTACCAGCGAAGTTTTGGCCGCTCCGGTTCCTCCAATCACACCGATGGTCTCCCCGGAACGGATATTCAGATTAATGTCTTTCAGACACATCTTATCCTTCTTTCCCGTATAACTGAAGCTTACATGGTCAAATACCACAGAACCGTCTTTTACCTCCGTCACAGGAGAAGGACCATTTTTCAGGTCGCTCTCCTCTTTTAAAATCTCCACAATACGTTCCATGGATGCTCTGGAAATCGTAATCATAACAATAACCATGGAAAGCATCATCAGACTCATCAAAATCTGCATGGCATAAGTAATCAGACTCATAAGCTGTCCGGTAGACATGCCGTTGACCGGATCATTTCCTGTCGAAACGATCAGTTTTGCACCAAACCAGGACACAAGCAGCATACATACGTATACACACAGCTGCATCAGAGGCATATTAAAAGCAATCAGTTTCTCCGCCAGAGAGAAATCATCATAAATGGATGTGGAAATCTTTTCAAATTTTTCAATCTCGTGTTCTTCACGCACATAAGATTTGACCACACGGATTCCATGCAGATTTTCCTGCACCACATTGTTCAGCTTATCGTAGGTACGGAATACTCTCTCAAAGATCGGATGTGCATGAGTCATAATAAAAAACAGGCCCACAGCCAGCACCGGGGCTGTACCCAGAAAAATGAGCGACATCTCGGCATTTACCTGAAACGCCATAACCATGGAAAATAACAGCATGATCGGCGCACGCACTGCCATACGAATGATCATCTGGTATGCATTCTGAACATTGGTCACATCCGTAGTCAGACGTGTCACAATACTTGCCGTTGAAAATTTATCAATATTGGAAAACGAGAAATTCTGTACATTATAATACATATCCTTCCTCAGATTCTTCGCAAATCCGGCAGATGCCTTTGCTGCATATTTTCCGGACAAAACACCAAACATCAGGGAAATCATGGCAGTCACTGCAAGCAGTATACCCATTTTCCAGATATATCCAAGATTTTGTGTCTCAATACCGAAATCAATCAGTCTTGCCATAAGCACCGGGATAATGACCTCCATAATTACCTCCATGGTAACCATAAGCGGAGACATAATCGAATCCTTCTTATATTCCCGAATGCTTTTCATCAGTTCCTTAATCATGTCCTGCCTCCTCACTCTTTCTCTATCTCATTGTTCGTTTCCGAACAATTATACGGCAGATATTTTTTAATGGCAATACATTTGTTCTTATTTCCCAAGGTATTGCACGATTCCCTTACTGATTGCCCGGGCTACCTTCTGCTGGTATTCTTCCGTCACAAGCCTGGCTGCCTCCTCCCTGTTTGACAGAAATCCACATTCTACGATTACCGTTGGTGCCGCACTTCTTTTCAGTATGTAATACGTATTATTTTCCTTGATATCCCTTGGCCTTTCTATCTGCAGTTCTTCATTTAATACATCCTGAATACAGCGGGCGATCTCCTTTCCTTCCTCCGATGTAGTATAATAAAAAACCTGCGGTCCTGCTACCGATTCCTCCGTATAGCTGTTCTGATGCACACTGACGGCCATGACCGGATTTGTCTTTTCAATCAGCGCACAGCGATTTCTCATATCCTCGCTTTTACTTTGTCCTCCTTCCTCCCCTTTGACCCCTTCGTCCGTCTCCCGTGTCATCACAACCTGATATCCTGCCTGCTCCAGACATTTCTTCAGTTTTTTGGCAACTTCCAGATTAATATCCTTTTCTTTTGCCTGATTGATTCCTATTTTTCCCGGATCCGAACCGCCGTGACCGGCATCCACCAGAATCACCTTTTCCTGAACGGCACCGGAAGTCTGCATAACATTTCCCATCCCTTTGGTAGAAAGCAGAAGCACACAGAACAGCACCAGCACTCCCATCCAAATCTCCGGACTGATTTTTTTCAACAATCTTCTCCTCCACACCGATAATCTCCTGTGCTATTCTATGAAAAACAGAAAATAAATATTCTTCCCCCATCCATTCAGAAAAAGCTGCACATGTTTCATATATATCTGCAATAAACAAAATTTTCACTTTAATATTGACAAATCAAAAAACCAGTCTTATACTTGTTCTTAGTAAAAGATTATCACTTTAAACCAGTGAACGAGAGAAGTACGCAGAGATATTTATTCACAGAGAGCCGCAGGCGGTGGGATTGCGGCAGTAAGAGTTTTTGCCGAATGGACTCGTGAGGGCAGCCCAAAACCATAGATGGGAGTAGGCGCTGACGGGAGCTCGATCCGTTATCACCAGAGTATGTATGATTGTACATAATAAAGTGGCTGCACTGCAGCAATTTGGGTGGTACCGCAGAAGTTGATTTTTCGCTTTTGTCCCTTATAAGGGGACAAAAGCTTTTTTTTATTGTCAAATCACCAGATAGCTGCCACACTGATCAAACAAAACAAAGAAAGGAGCCGCTTATGTATCCAGACTGCGACGAAATTGTAAAACTTGCGAAAGATTATGACATCATCCCTGTATGTAAAGAAATTTATGCCGACGTCATCACACCGATCACACTTCTCCGGAAGCTTTCCGGCATCAGCAAACGATATTATCTGCTGGAAAGTATTGAGGGCGGCGAAAAATGGGGACGCTATTCCTTTCTGGGATATGATCCGGTGATGCGCGTCTTCTGCAAAAACAGCACCGTTACCATCGAAAACGGAGAAGAGACCGAAACCAGACAGACGGACAGACCACTCGATGTACTGCGTGATATCATGAAACATTACCGTGCTCCAAGACTGACCGGCCTGCCTCCTTTTGCCGGCGGTTTTGTGGGATATTTCGCATATGCCATGATCGGTTACGCAGAACCGACTCTCCATATTAAAAAGGGAAATTTTAACGATTACGATATGATGCTTTTTGACAAGGTCATTGCTTACGACCATCTGACACAGAAAATCAGTATTATTGTAAATATGAAGACGGACCATGTCATGGAAAACTACGGAAAAGCTGCCGCTGATATTCAGAATATCATAAATCTGATCCGCACAGCTCCAACTCCGGAAATTCCGGTTTCCCCGTCCAAAATCAATTTTACCTGCAATGTTACAAAAGAAGAATACTGCAGACTCATTGACCGGACAAAAGAATATATTGTGGACGGCGATATTTTCCAGGCTGTCATTTCCAGACAGTTTACCACACCCTATGAAGGCAGCCTGATCAATCCATACCGTGTGCTGCGAACCACCAATCCATCTCCTTATATGGTGTACTTAAGCATCGACGGCGAAGAGATCATGAGTACTTCCCCGGAAACGCTGGTGCGCCTGGAAAACAGCAGGCTGACCACCTTCCCGGTGGCCGGTTCCCGTCCAAGAGGCGCCACACAGGCAGAAGACGAAGCACTGGAAGCTGATCTCCTTTCCGATGAGAAAGAGCTTTCCGAACACAATATGCTGGTGGATCTGGGCAGGAATGACCTGGGCAGGATTTCCGATTTTGATTCCGTTGAAGTCACACGGTATATGATGATCCACCGATACTCAAAAATCATGCATATCTGTTCCCAGGTAGAAAGCAATATCCGCAGTGACTGCGATGGTTTAAGTGCCATCGAATCGGTTCTCCCGGCCGGCACCCTGTCCGGAGCGCCGAAGATCCGCGCCTGCGAGATCATAGAAGAGCTGGAAAGCGAACAGCGGGGCATCTACGGCGGTGCCCTTGGATACCTCGATTTTACCGGAAACCTGGATACCTGTATTGCCATTCGTATGGCAGTGAAAAAAGACGGAAAAGTTTACGTGCAGGCAGGAGGAGGTATTGTGGCAGACAGCATTCCGGAAAATGAATACATGGAATCCTACAACAAGGCTCTTGCCGTTATGAATGCCGTCAAAAATGCAAAGGAGGTGCTTGACTGATGATCCTTCTGATTGACAATTACGACAGTTTTTCCTACAACCTGGTACAGCTTGCCGGAAGCATCAATCCTGACATAAAAGTAATCCGAAACGATGCCATGACCGTAGAAGAAATCAGAGCACAAATGCCTTCCCACATCATTCTCTCCCCCGGTCCCGGCTATCCGAAAGATGCCGGTATCTGCGAGGAAGTAGTAGAAAAGCTCCAGGGCGAGATTCCCATCCTTGGTGTCTGTCTTGGACATCAGGCTATCTGCGAGACCTACGGATGCACCATTGCCCACGCAAAACAGCTTATGCACGGGAAAAAGAGCAGGATCCACATTGACAATACCAGTCCCATTCTGAAGGGTCTGGGGACAGAAATGGATGCAGCCAGATACCATTCCCTGGTTGCTGTACGCGAGACGATTCCCGATACGCTTATGGTCATCGGAGAAGATAAAAATGGAGAAGTCATGGCAATTCAGCATAAAACCTGCCCCGTATACGGTCTGCAGTTTCATCCGGAATCGATCCTGACTCCCCAGGGCAGAACCATCCTCGAAAATTTTCTTTCCATATAAATTAGAAAAATCGAAACCTGTTTTCAAAAAACATCACAAAACAAATACCAGAATCGGAGGCTATACATTATGATTAAAGAAGCTATTTACAAACTGATCAACCGCGAAGACCTGACTTATGAAGAATCCCTTGCTGTCATGGAGGAAATGATGGACGGAACCGCAACCCAGGCACAGATGGGTGGATTTCTCACCGCACTGCGTGTTCAGGGCGAAACCATTGATGAAATCACTGCATTTGCCACAGTCATGCGTGAAAAGGGGGTCAAAATCAACCCAATGCGTCCGGTCATTGATATTGTAGGCACCGGCGGAGACGAAGTCGGGACCTTTAACATTTCCACCACCTCCGCATTTGTTGTAGCTGCCGGAGGCGTTCCGGTTGCAAAGCATGGAAACCGCAGTGTTTCCAGCAAAAGCGGTGCTGCCGATGTCCTGGAAAAACTGGGCGCAAAGGTAGATCTTTCGGCTGCACAGAACGAATCTGTTTTGAAAAAAACAGACATGTGTTTCATGTTTGCACCGGTTTATCATTCTTCCATGCGCTACGCAGCTCCTGTCCGCAAAGAACTGGGCGTTCGCACCGTATTCAATATTCTTGGTCCTCTGTCAAACCCTGCTGCCGCAACCATGCAGCTTCTGGGTGTCTATGACAAAAAGCTTGCCGGAACCATGGCACAGGTACTGTCAAACCTGGGTGTAACGCGCGGAGTTGCCGTATGCGGCGAGGATGGCCTGGATGAAATCACACTCACCGGTGAAACTCTTGTCTACGAAATCCGCAATGGAAATATTACTTCCTACTCCATCACTCCGGATCAGTTCGGTCTGACGCGCTGCCCACTCTCTGAGCTGATCGGCGGCACACCGGATGAAAATGCGGAAATCACCCGCAGGATTCTGTCCGGAGAGGAAAAGGGAGCCAAACGCGATGTCGTTCTGATGAATGCCGGCATGAGCCTGTATCTCGGTATTGACGGCATCACACTGGAAGAGGGTATCGCCAAAGCAAAAGAACTGATTGACAGTGGAAAGGCATACGAAAAGCTTCAGGAATTTGTCAAAGCGACACAGGAGGAAATCGGAATATGATTCTGGAACAGATCGCAGCGGATACCAGACTCCGCCTGGAGCAGGAAAAACAGGAGATTTCCCTGCAGCAGATGATACAAAAAGCACAGTCTCTTCCCGTTTCTCACAGCTTTCCTTTTGAACAGATGCTGAAAAAACCGGGGATCCATTATATCTGTGAAGTAAAGAAGGCTTCCCCTTCCAGGGGACTGATCGCACCGGATTTTCCGTATCTGGAAATTGCAAAGGAATATGAGGCCGCAGGCGCAGGTGCCATTTCCTGTCTCACCGAACCAAAATATTTTCTCGGCAGAAAGCAATATTTAAAGGAAATCACAGACACGGTAAAAATTCCCGTTCTGCGCAAGGATTTTACGGTAGATCCATATCAGATTTATGAGGCAAAGACGCTGGGAGCCCACGTTGTACTTCTGATCTGCGCACTGCTTGACACAAAGACCCTGAACACCTATATTCAGATTTGTGACTCCCTCGGTCTCTCCGCTCTGGTGGAGGTTCACGATGAGCAGGAAATGGCATCCGCCATAGCCGCCGGTGCCAGAGTGATCGGGGTAAACAACCGCAACCTGAAAGATTTTACGGTAGATATCACAAACAGCACAAGACTTCGCGGTCTTGCTCCAAAGGACACACTTTTTGTGGCGGAGAGCGGCATAAAAACACCGGAAGATATCCGTACTTTAAAAGAGGCCAACGTCAATGGTGTCCTGATCGGTGAGACCCTTATGAGAAGTCCTGACAAAAGGGCCATGCTTGAAACGTTAAACGGATCACCTCTGTAGGCTCCCGACTTTTTCCAGAATATGGAGTATGGAGGTATCATATGACAAAAATTAAAATCTGCGGTCTGAAACGCGAGGAAGACATTACTTATGTCAACGAATTTCTGCCGGAATATGTGGGATTTGTGTTTGCAGAAAGCAGCCGTCAGATCGATGCCGGAAAGGCGCATCAACTGAAGAAACTGCTTTCGCCCAAAATCCGGACCGTAGGCATTTTTGTAAATGCCCCCGTGGAAGAAATCTCATTTCTGTATCGGGAACATCTCATTGATCTGGCACAGCTTCACGGAGATGAAACGGAATATGACATGAAAAACCTCAAAATCTGCTGTCCCGATCTGCCTCTGATAAAAGCAGTACGCGTAAGAAGCATGGATCAGATCCGCGAAGCTGAACAACTGCCCTGTGACTATCTGCTTCTCGACACCTGGCAAAAGGGTACCTATGGCGGGAGCGGCAAAAGCTTTGACAAGAGTCTGATCCCCCCTCTGAAAAAACCCTTCTTTCTCGCCGGAGGTCTGAATGCCGAAAACGTGAAAGAAAATATAAATCTCTGTCACCCCTGGGCGGTGGACGTAAGCAGTGCCGTGGAGACAGACCACCAGAAAGACCGACAGAAAATACAGCATTTTATTGCCAGTGTCCGGTTCTGACCGGATACCGGCACGAAAATATACAACAACGAAAGGAACCATCTATGAGTAAAGGAAGATTTGGAGAATATGGCGGACAGTACATCCCCGAAACACTGATGAGTGCTGTCCAGGAACTGGAAGAAGCTTACAATAAATACAGCCGCGACCCTGAGTTTAACGCAGAGCTTGACGATCTGCTGAAAAATTATGCCGGCCGGCCATCCCTGCTTTACGAGGCAAAAAAAATGACTGCCGATCTGGGTGGAGCCAAAATTTATCTGAAACGAGAAGATTTAAATCATACCGGGGCCCATAAAATCAACAACGTTCTTGGGCAGGTTCTCCTTGCAAAAAAAATGGGCAAGACACGGGTCATTGCCGAGACCGGTGCCGGACAGCATGGTGTTGCAACAGCAACAGCCGCAGCTCTTATGGGCATGGAATGTGAAATCTTTATGGGCAAGGAAGACACCGACCGTCAGGCACTGAACGTATACCGCATGGAGCTTCTTGGTGCAAAAGTCCACGCAGTCACAAGCGGCACCATGACGCTTAAAGATGCGGTCAATGAGACCATGCGCGAGTGGAGCAAACGTATGGACGACACACTCTATGTGCTGGGGTCTGTTATGGGTCCACATCCTTTTCCCACGATCGTCCGCGATTTCCAGAAAATCATTGGAAAAGAAATCAAAGAACAGATGCTTGAAAAAGAAGGACGTCTGCCGGATGCAGTCATCGCCTGCGTAGGGGGCGGAAGCAACGCTATCGGTGCCTTTTACGAGTTTATCCCACACAAGGAGGTTGCTCTGATCGGATGTGAGGCTGCCGGTCTTGGTGTTGATACCGACAAACATGCTGCAACAATTGCAAAAGGCAGTACCGGTATTTTCCACGGTATGAAGTCTTTATTCTGTCAGAATGAATACGGACAGATTGCACCGGTTTACTCTATTTCCGCAGGGCTTGACTACCCTGGTATCGGTCCGGAACACGCAATGCTTGCTGCTGAAGGACGCGCACAGTACGTGCCGATCACCGACGAGGAGGCAGTCAATGCATTTGAATATCTGTCCCGCACAGAAGGCATCATCCCGGCTGTGGAAAGCGCACATGCAGTTGCATACGCATTAAAGCTTGCCCCCACTATGGACAAAGACAAAATCATCGTTATCAATATTTCCGGCCGCGGTGACAAGGATGTAGCCGCAATCGCAAGATACAGAGGAGTGAATATCTATGAGTAATATATACAAAGCATTTGAAAACAAAAAAGCATTTATCCCCTTTATCACGGGCGGCGACCCTGATCTGAATACTACAAAAAAACTGCTGATTGCCATGGAGGCTGCCGGCGCCGATCTGATTGAAATCGGTATCCCCTTTTCTGACCCCATTGCGGAAGGACCGGTTATTCAGGAAGCCAGCCAGAGATCCCTTGCCGGAGGCTGTACAACAGACCGCCTGTTTGAGATGGTAAAAGAAGCACGAAAAACCGTAAAAATCCCCATGGTATTCATGACCTATATCAATCCGATTTACACCTACGGCAAGGAACGTTTCATGAAACGCTGCGTGGAATGCCAGATTGACGGTGTGATCGTACCGGATCTTCCCTTCGAGGAAAAAAGCGAACTCTCCGGCATATGTGAACAATACGGCATTGATCTGATTTCCCTGATCGCACCTACTTCTCACGACCGCATCCGCATGATTGCAAAAGAGGCAAAAGGATTTGTCTACTGCGTATCCTCACTTGGTGTTACAGGTGTCCGCACTGAGATCACAACAAATGTAGGTGAAATGGTAAAGATGGTTAAGGAAGTCAATGACATACCTGCTGCCATCGGCTTTGGCATCTCCACACCGGAGCAGGCCAGAAACATGGCTTCCGTATCCGATGGTGCCATCGTAGGCTCCGCAATCGTAAAAATCGTTGCAAAATATGGCAGGGACTGCATTCCGGAAGTCGTAAAATACGTGACATCCATGAAAGAAGCGGTAAGCGAAGCCTGATATCAAGATTCCATCCCATTTTTATGCATTTTGCCGGAAAATCCACTTGACTTTCCTCCCGTTTTGACTTTAACATAGTACCATAACGCACATAAATAGCGAATATGACCGGATGAAGACTGCCCTAGACACCACCTTGGGGCCGAAGAAGCAATGCGGAAGGCTCATCTTCCTTCCGTGGAAACTGACAGGCAAAAGAAAGGCAGCCCGACGGGACTTTGGAGAGAATGCAAAAGCATCGCCTACGAGGCTAGAACCAACTGGCAAAAGGATCTTGAGGGATGCCGGCGTATTCTCACCGAAATATTTCGATCCGGATCCATATATGGCGCTGATGGATGAAAGTCATTATGTTTATAAAATAGAAAATCGTTAAAACAAGTGAGGATAGACCATGGGAATTAAAATACCAATTGA
>JALEJP010000079.1 GCA_022769625.1 Lachnospiraceae bacterium
TGCTCCCTTTTCTTAGCGATTCGATCTCGTTCTCTGCTCATGTGGACTCCTCTGCGAAAAAGTTTTTCTTATATTTTATACCATCCTTTAGGAATCCACATGAAATCAGCACATTTTGTGCGAATTTTTTTTACCTTTCAAAACTGTGAGCCAAGGGACAGCAAAGTCCTGAGTATGTTGTGGTTGTAACACTTGATATTCTGATGGTTTATGGTATGATAGGAAATAGACTGTTCCTGAACAGGACGGCAGAGGTGAAATTTATAGAACAGGGTTAAATGGTGGATATTTATGTATAAGTTGATAAAAAGAGACGGCAAGGCAAAACGCGGGGAGCTTCACACCGTTCACGGTGTGATCCAGACACCGGTGTTTATGAATGTTGGTACGGCAGCGGCTATTAAAGGAGCTGTATCTACCATGGATCTGCAGGAGATCGGAACACAGGTACAGCTTTCCAACACATACCATCTGCATGTGCGGCCGGGCGATGCAGTTGTAAAGAAAATGGGAGGCCTGCACAAATTTATGGTGTGGGATAAACCGATTCTTACGGATTCCGGCGGATTTCAGGTGTTTTCGCTGGCAGGACTCCGCAGGATCCGGGAGGAAGGGGTTTATTTTAATTCTCATGTGGATGGCAGAAAGATTTTCATGGGTCCGGAGGAAAGCATGCAGATTCAGTCTAATCTGGCATCCACGATCGCCATGGCATTTGACGAGTGTCCTTCCAGTGTGGCAGACCGTGATTATGTGCAGCGTTCGGTGGAGCGGACCACCAGATGGCTTTACCGCTGCAAAGAGGAGATGGCAAGGCTGAATTGTCTGCCGGACACCATCAATCCGCATCAGATGCTGTTTGGAATTAATCAGGGTGGCATTTATGAGGACATCCGTATCGAACATGCACAGCAGATCCGTGAGCTGGATCTGGACGGTTATGCGGTGGGAGGACTTGCCGTTGGAGAAAGCCATGAGGAAATGTATCGGATTCTGGATGCGGTGGTTCCGGAGCTTCCCCTTGAAAAGCCCACTTACCTGATGGGGGTAGGTACACCGGCCAATATTCTGGAGGCGGTAGACCGCGGTGTGGATTTTTTTGACTGTGTCTATCCAAGCCGGAACGGACGCCACGGGCATGTATATACCAATCACGGCAAATTGAATCTTTTTAATGCGAAGTATGAGCTGGATCCCAGACCCATAGAAGAAGGCTGTCAGTGTCCTGCGTGCCGGCATTACAGCAGGGCATACATCCGTCATCTGCTGAAGGCAAAGGAAATGCTGGGCATGCGTCTGTGCGTTCTGCATAACCTGTATTTTTACAATCACCTCATGGAGGAGATACGGGATGCCATCGACGCAGGAAATTATCAGGCATTTAAAAGAGAAAAACTGGCAGGTTTTGAAAATAATGCTTGAATAAAGGGCAAAGATTGTGTATAGTAGTCATTAGTGTTGAAAGATGAAGGCAGTCATTTTCAGCAGGCAGGATGCATGAGACGTTCCTGCCGGATACAAATAGGACTGGAAACAGGAGGAACAGATATGTATTTATTAAGTGGAACAGCATCAGGCGGCGGTGGTCTTGTTTTTACGATTGCATATATTGCAGTTATCTGCGTGATTATGTGGTTTTTACTGATCAGACCGCAGAAAAAAGAGCAGAAAAGAATTGATGCCATGCTGGCTGAGGTAGCCGTAGGCGACAGCATTGTTACGACCAGCGGATTCTATGGTGTTGTCATTGATCTGACGGATGAGGATGTAATCGTAGAGTTTGGCAGCAATAAAAACTGCCGTATTCCGATGAAAAAGTCAGCAATTGCAGAGGTTGAGAAAGCAGAAGCGTAAGCAGTAGTATTCCATGTATGACAGAGACAGGATTCCCCTGTCTCTGATTTTTTTTCGTTGCTGTGCATCCAAAGGAAGCTGACAGTGGCTGGCTCTGTGGGCGAAATCCGGATTACAGGCTGATTTTGACGGTGTATCCCTGCTTTTTTGCGCTTTTTGAGGTTGAAATCTGTCTCAAAATGCATTATTATATAGAATTAAAGTGACAGAGCAGAAAAAATGACTCAGTCAGGCTGTATGTGAGAAATGTGCAGGGAAAAAGCGGATACTGCAGGCTTTTCTGTTACTGCACACAGAACGGAGGAGAATATTATGAGCTATCATATAGCAGTGATTCCCGGCGACGGAATCGGACCTGAAATCGTGCGTGAGGCGCGGAAAGTACTGGATGCTGCAGGAAAAAAATATGGATTTGAACTGGATTATACAGAAGTACTGATGGGTGGGGCTTCCATTGATGTACATGGGGTTCCATTGACGGATGAGGCAATCGCAACAGCAAAAGCAAGTGATGCAGTGCTGATGGGTTCCATCGGCGGGGATGCAAAGACATCGCCCTGGTACAAGCTGGCACCAAATCTGAGACCGGAGGCAGGTCTTTTAAAGATCAGAAAAGAACTGAACCTGTTTGCCAATCTGCGCCCGGCCTATCTCTACGAGGAACTGAAAGCAGCATGCCCTCTGCGGGATGAGATTATCGGTGACGGTTTTGATATGATGATCATGCGGGAGCTGACGGGCGGACTGTATTTCGGTGAGCGCCATACGACGGAAGAAAACGGTGTGCGCAAAGCAGTCGATACCTTATCTTACGACGAAAAAGAAATCCGCCGCATTGCTGTGCGTGGTTTTGAGATCGCAAGGAAACGGAGACATAAAGTCACAAGTGTGGACAAAGCAAACGTGCTGGATTCTTCCAGATTATGGAGATCCGTTGTGGAGGAAGTGGCGAAGGATTATCCGGATGTCACACTGGAGCATATGCTGGTTGACAACTGTGCCATGCAGCTGGTTCGTGACCCGAAACAGTTCGATGTGATTCTGACGGAGAACATGTTTGGAGATATTCTCTCCGATGAAGCCAGCATGGTTACCGGTTCCATCGGTATGCTGTCTTCGGCCAGCCTGAATGAGACAAAATTCGGTCTGTACGAGCCAAGTCACGGTTCCGCACCGGATATTGCAGGACAAAACGTGGCTAATCCCATTGCAACGATTTTGTCGGCTGCAATGATGCTTCGGTTTTCCCTGGATCTGGATGAGGCAGCGGATGCTGTGGAAGCAGCAGTAAAGCAGGTTCTGAAGGAAGGCTACCGCACCGGAGACATTATGTCGGAGGGCTGTACAAGGGTCGGCACAAAGGAAATGGGCGATCTGATTGCTGAAAGAGTATGAGGATGACAGAGGTCGGCTTCGGGAGTGCCGGGCAGACCATACAATAGAGAAACAGGAATACGGAAAAGACAGGAAAAAGGAAAGAAAGACAGACGGAGGTAAGTAAAATGAAAAGTGATAATGTAAAAAAGGGTATTCAGCAGGCACCCCATCGTTCTCTTTTCAATGCGCTTGGCATGACGCAGGAAGAGATGGATCGTCCCCTGGTTGGTATCGTGAGTTCTTATAATGAGATCGTTCCGGGCCACATGAACCTGGACAAGATTGTAAATGCGGTAAAACAGGGTGTTGCGATGGCAGGAGGTACTCCGGTGGTGTTCCCGGCCATTGCAGTCTGCGATGGTATTGCGATGGGACACATCGGCATGAAATACTCTCTGGTGACAAGAGATCTGATTGCAGATTCCACAGAAGCCATGGCAATTGCGCACCAGTTTGATGCACTGGTTATGGTTCCAAACTGTGATAAAAACGTTCCGGGACTTTTGATGGCGGCAGCACGTATCAACGTGCCAACCGTATTTGTCAGCGGCGGTCCGATGCTGGCTGGCCATGTAAAGGGGCAGAAACGCAGTCTGTCCAGTATGTTTGAGGCAGTGGGAGCTTATTCCGCCGGCAATATGACGGCAGATGATGTGTGTGAATTTGAGAGTAAGGTTTGTCCGACCTGCGGCTCCTGCTCCGGTATGTACACGGCAAACAGCATGAACTGTCTGACGGAGGTTCTTGGTATGGGACTTCAGGGCAACGGAACGATTCCGGCTGTTTATTCCGAGCGTATTCGTCTTGCCAAGCATGCAGGTATGCAGGTAATGGAGATGTATCGGAAAAATATCCGCCCGCGTGATATTATGACTGAGAATGCGATCCTGAATGCCCTGACGGTGGATATGGCACTGGGATGTTCAACCAACAGTATGCTGCATCTTCCGGCAATTGCACATGAGATCGGTATGGATTTTGATATTACCTTTGCAAATGAGATCAGTGCAAAGACTCCAAATCTGTGCCATCTGGCACCGGCAGGTCCGACCTATATGGAAGATTTGAATGAAGCAGGCGGTGTCTATGCCGTAATGCATGAACTGGATAAACTTGGACTGCTGCACACGGAGTGTATGACAGTAACCGGAAAGACGGTAGGAGAAAACATCAGGGATTGTGTAAACCGCAACCCGGAGGTCATCCGTCCGGTGGAAAACCCTTACAGCAAAACAGGCGGTCTGGCCGTACTTACCGGAAATCTGGCTCCGGACGGCAGTGTGGTAAAGAGATCTGCCGTTGTGCCTGAGATGATGGTGCATGAGGGACCGGCAAGAGTATTTGAATGTGAGGAGGATGCCTGCGAGGCCATTCTTTCCGGAAAAATCAAGGCAGGAGATGTGGTTGTTATCCGTTATGAGGGACCAAAGGGAGGTCCTGGTATGCGTGAGATGTTAAATCCAACCTCTGAGATTGCAGGTATGGGACTTGGTTCTACCGTTGCACTGATTACGGACGGGCGCTTCAGCGGCGCTTCCAGAGGTGCTTCCATCGGACATGTATCGCCGGAAGCTGCGGTGGGAGGACCCATTGCACTGGTAGAAGAGGGTGATATCATCAGGATAAACATTCCGGAAAACAGACTGGAACTGGCTGTTTCGGATGAAGAGATGGCGAGACGCCGTGCCAACTGGACACCGAGGGAACCGAAGGTAAAGACCGGTTATCTGGCACGTTATGCATCCATGGTAACATCAGGAAACCGTGGTGCTGTTCTGGAAATCAAATAACAGATTTCAGGGGGTCAAAGACTCTTGACCCCAACATCATAATAATCGTAAAAGTGAGGAAAACACATGAAATTAAATGGTTCAGAAATAGTAATAGAATGCCTGAAGGAGCAGGGCGTGGACACTGTTTTCGGATATCCGGGCGGAACAATTTTAAATGTATATGATGCGCTGTATAAGCACAGCTCTGAAATCAATCATATTCTGACTTCTCATGAGCAGGGGGCAGCCCATGCGGCAGACGGCTATGCAAGAGCTACCGGAAAAGTGGGTGTCTGCATGGCAACCTCGGGTCCTGGTGCAACCAACCTGGTTACCGGTATTGCAACTGCTTATATGGATTCAATTCCAATGGTGGCTATCACAGCCAATGTGGCAGTTCCGCTGCTTGGACGGGACAGCTTCCAGGAGATTGATATTGCCGGTGTTACGATGCCGATTACCAAGCACAATTATATCGTAAAAGATGTGACAAAGCTGGCGCAGACCATCCGCGATGCATTCCGTATTGCAAAGGAAGGAAGACCGGGACCGGTGCTTGTGGATATCACAAAAGATGTAACGGCGGCAGAGACGGAATATACTCCGGAAAAACCATGGCCGGTGGAGCGCAGTACGGAATATATCCGGGATGAGGATCTGGACCAGGCCATTGAGATGATCAACCACAGCAAGAAGCCATTCGTGTTTGTGGGCGGCGGAGCCGTTACCTCCGGTGCTTCCGCAGAACTTATGGAGTTTGTGAAAAAGGTGCATGCCCCGGTTGCCGACAGTCTGATGGGAAAGGGTGCATTTGACGGAACAGATGAGCTGTATGCCGGCATGCTGGGCATGCACGGAACAAAGGCAGCCAATCTGGGTGTTACCCACTGTGATCTTCTGATCACCATCGGAGCGCGTTTCAGTGATCGTGTAACCGGTAATACCAGCCGTTTTGCAAAAAATGCAAAAATCATTCAGATTGACGTGGATCCGGCTGAAATCAACAAAAATGTTATGGTTGACTGCAGCATCATCGGTGATGTAAAAGAGGTTCTGAAACGTCTGAACACAAGAGTGGAAGACCATGATCACAGTGAATGGCTGAAGAGTGTTCATGATATTACGGTGAAACATCCGCTGAAATATGCGCCGGATGGACTGACGGGTCCTTTTGTGGTGGAGGAGATCTACCGTGTGACCAGAGGTGAGGCGATCATTACCACAGACGTAGGACAGCATCAGATGTGGGCTGCCCAGTATTACCGTTATAAGAATCCGCGCACCTTCCTTTCGTCCGGTGGACTTGGCACTATGGGCTATGGCGTCGGTGCAGCCATCGGTGCCAAAATGGGACAGCCGGACAAAACGGTGATCAATATTGCAGGTGACGGCTGTTTCCGCATGAATATGAACGAGATTGCCACTGCAGCAAGATATAATATTCCGATTATCCAGGTTGTAATCAACAATCATGTTCTTGGCATGGTACGTCAGTGGCAGACACTTTTCTATGATAAGAGATATTCCCAGACGATTCTGAACGATCAGGTGGATTTTGTAAAAGTGGCAGAGGCTCTGGGAGCAGTTGGCATACGCGTGACAAAGAAGCAGGAGATGGGACCTGCGCTGGAGAAGGCCATTGCCCTCGGAAGACCGGTTGTCATCGACTGTATGATCGACTGTGACGATAAGGTATTCCCGATGGTTCCGGCCGGTGCCCCCATTGAGGCTGTTTTTGATCAGGATGATCTGGACAAGAACAAAGAATAACAGACGCTGCAGTTGAGACGAAGGCAGAACTGCAAATCAGGAAAAAGCAGCGAAAAGCTTGACTATTTTTTAACAAAGGACTATCATTAGACTACATAAAAAGAAGACAGTGTGCGGTCTCCAAAAACAGGTTGTTTGCGGGGCCGTACCATAGCGTGGGGACAAAATACTTTTTCATTCCCACGGCATAAAATACATAAAGTCTTGAGGAGGATTATGAAAGTGAGCAGAGTGTACAATTTTTCAGCAGGTCCGGCGGTACTGCCGGAAGAAGTTTTAAAAGAAGCGGCAGAGGAGATGCTGGACTACAGAGGCTGTGGTATGTCAGTAATGGAAATGAGTCACCGCTCACAGATGTTTGATCAGATTATCCAGGAGGCAGAGCAGGATCTGCGCGATCTGATGCACATTCCGGACAATTACAGGGTATTGTTCCTTCAGGGTGGTGCATCTCAGCAGTTTGCCATGATTCCGATGAATCTGATGAAAAACCGCGTGGCAGACTATATCGTGACCGGACAGTGGGCAAAGAAGGCTTATCAGGAAGCACAGAAATACGGAAAGGCAAATAAGATTGCTTCTTCTGAGGATAAGACCTTTTCTTATATTCCGGACTGTTCTGATCTGCCGATCAGTCCGGATGCGGATTATGTTTACATCTGCGAGAATAACACGATTTATGGAACGAAATACAAGAAACTGCCAAACACAAAGGGAAAGATCCTGGTTTCCGACGTTTCTTCCTGTTTCCTTTCGGAGCCGGTGGATGTAAGTAAGTATGGTATTATTTATGGCGGCGTCCAGAAAAACATCGGACCGGCCGGCATGGTGATTTCCATCATCCGTGAGGATCTGATCACAGAGGATGTGCTGGAGGGTACACCGACCATGCTGACATTTAAGACACATGCGGATGCAGGTTCTCTGTATAACACACCAAACTGCTACTGCATCTATATGTGCGGCAAGGTATTCAAATGGCTGAAAAAGATGGGCGGTCTGGAAGTGATGAAGGAGCGCAATGAAAAGAAGGCAAAACTGCTTTACGATTATCTGGACAGCAGCAAACTGTTCCATGGCACCGTTGTGAAGGAAGATCGTTCCCTGATGAATGTTCCATTTGTTACAGGGGATAAGGATCTGGATGCTAAATTTGTTAAAGAGGCAAAGGCAGCAGGTCTGGAAAATCTGAAGGGTCATCGTACCGTGGGTGGTATGAGAGCCAGCATTTATAATGCAATGCCGTATGAAGGCGTGGAAGCACTGGTTGCATTCATGAAGAAATTTGAAGAGGAGAATCTGTAAAATGTTAAAATATACCTGTTTAAACCCGATTTCCAGCGTTGGACTGGTACAGTTCACGGAAGGATATGAAAAAGTAGATAATCTGGAGGATGCGGATGCCGTGCTGGTTCGAAGCGCTGCCATGCATGACCTGGAACTGCCGGAAAGGCTTGAGGCCATTGCCCGTGCCGGTGCCGGTGTCAACAATATTCCCCTTGGCAAATGTGCGGATAAGGGAATTGTTGTATTTAATACACCGGGTGCAAACGCAAACGGTGTAAAAGAGCTGGTAATCGCCGGTATGCTTCTTGCATCACGTGATATTATCGGCGGTGTAAACTGGGTACAGTCAGAGCGTCAAAATGATGAGATCGCAAAGAGAGCAGAAAAAGAGAAAAAGAAATTCGCCGGCTGCGAGCTGATGGGCAAAAAACTGGGCATCATCGGCCTTGGGGCAATCGGCATTCAGGTGGCAAACGCGGCAGAGAATCTTGGCATGGATGTGTATGGATATGATCCCTATATCTCTGTAGATGCTGCATGGAAGTTGTCAAAAGGTGTGAAGCACATTAAAGATGTAAATGAAATTTACCGTATCTGCGATTACATTACCATCCATGTTCCGCTTCTGGATTCTACGAAAAAGATGATCAATCAGGAAGCTATCGACATGATGAAGGATGGTGTTGTCGTTCTGAATTTTGCCCGTGACCTTCTGGTGGATGAGGAAGCCATGGTTCATTCCCTGAAGATTGGAAAAGTGAAAAAATATGTCTGCGATTTCCCAAATCCGGTGACAGCCGGTGCAAAGGACGCGATCATCATTCCCCATCTGGGTGCATCCACGGAAGAATCCGAAGACAACTGTGCGAAGATGGCAGTTCAGGAGCTGATGGAATATCTGGAAAATGGTAACATCATCAATTCCGTAAACTATCCGAACTGCAGTCTGGGTGAATGTACACATGAAAGTCGTATTGCGATCAATCATCGAAATGTAAAGAATATGCTGGGACAGTTTACCGATATTTTTGCTTCGGCAGATATCAATATTGCAAACATGGTAAACAAGAGCAAAGGCGATTATGCGTATTCTCTGTTTGACCTGGACAGTGTTATTTCAGAGGAAGTACTGGAAAAAGTGAAAAAGGTAGACGGCGTACTTAAGGTAAGAGTGATTAAATAAATGATATTTTGAAAGGCTGTTGCATTCTGCTTCAGCCTTTTTTATGCTGTGGGATACAAAAAGGCACAGAGAGCTATTTTCTGTATTCTGCTGGAATGGGAGGATATTATGGCAGTTATCAGAGCATTTAAATGCGTGCACCCGGCAAAAGGACTGGCTTCTGAAATCGCGGCACTTCCGTATGACGTTTACAGCCGGCAGGAAGCACGAAAACAGGTTGAGAAGGAACCGTTCAGTTTTCTGCGGATCGACCGTGCGGAGACACAGTTTGATGAGAACATGGATATTTATGCACCGGAAGTCTATCAGAAGGCCCATGACCTGCTCTATGGAATGATAGCTGAGGGTTCCTTTGTGAAGGAAGAAAAACCCTGCTATTATCTCTATGAGCTTACCATGGGGGAACGTTCACAGACGGGGCTGGTGGCCTGTGCATCGGTGGACGATTATCTGAACGGAGTCATCAAAAAGCACGAAAACACCACAGAGGAAAAGGAGATGGATCGGATCCGCCACGTGGATGTATGCAATGCGCAGACCGGACCGATCTTTCTGGCTTATCGGAATCAGGACATGATCCGCGGCATTATAAACCTGGTAAAAAAAGGAAGCCCCATGTTTGATTTTGTGTCTGAGGATGGAATTGGCCACCGTGGATGGTGTATTGACCGAGAAGAGGATATTGCGCAGATTCGTGACACCTTTGCGGCCATTGACAAAATATATATTGCGGACGGCCATCACAGAGCAGCCTCGGCGGTGAAGGTCGGACTGAAGAGAAGAGCGGAACATCCGGATTATGACGGAACGGAAGAATTTAACTATTTTCTGTCGGTGCTCTTTCCGGATGATGAGCTTTTTATCATGGATTATAACCGTGTGGTAAAAGATCTGAAAGGACAGACCGAGGAAGAATTTCTGGAAAAAGTGAAGCTTGTATTTGATATGGAAGCTTATGAGGGACAGTATCGACCGGAGCGAAAAGGAACCTTCGGCATGTACATCGGAGGTCAGTGGTATAAATTGTCGGCAAAGCCGGAGCTTGTCCGAAATGACCCGGTGGAGGGTCTGGATGTGGCCTATCTGCAGAGGGAACTGCTTGCACCTTATTTAAGTATCAAAAATCCCAAAACCTGTCATCGGATTGAATACATCGGCGGAATTCGTGGGCTTAATGAGCTGGAGCGCCGTGTGGACGGCGGAAGTGCTGTGGCATTTGCCATGTTTCCCACCTCCATCGGAGAACTGTTTGCTGTTGCAGATGCCGGTGAACTGATGCCGCCGAAATCCACCTGGTTTGAACCGAAACTGCGCAGTGGTCTTTTTATTCATATTATGGAGTGAGTGTGATAAAACTGCTTTTCGTATGGCCGGATTTATGATATTATGAATATAATCACATGATGTTGGGGGCAAAAGCCTTTGCCCCCCTGATACCTACGGATTTCTCCGCGTTTCACGCTCACGAAATCCTGAAAACATTCGAAATCCGCCCATTTTTCTATGAAAAATGGTTGCTTTCTCATGTTTTGCGGGTCCCCAAGTCATGCTTTTTCACGCAAGCATGAACAGCATGACTTTTTGACCCTGGTATCATCACATCGGAAATACGAAGATTGGATAGATTAGGGAGGTTTTCAAGTATGGATGAAAAATTGTATGAAATGATGGATTGGGCGGCAGTGGAAGGAATTGTCTATTCCGAAGAGGATAATCCGCATGCAATACTTGGTGCACATGTTACGGAGCAGGGTATTCTGATTCAGACTTTCATCCCCACGGCCATAAGTGTAACGGTGGTGACGGAGAGCAGCGGTAAAGAATATCCGATGGATCTGGAGGATGAGGAAGGTTTCTTTGCAGCACTGATTCCGGGAAAGCGGATTCCAAAATATCACTATGTGGTGAATTTTGGAGAGGATAATGTGCAGGAGTATAAAGATCCTTACCTGTTTCAGCCGCAGATCACAGAAAAGGAAACGAAAAAATTCAATGCGGGTATCTGCTATGACATCTATGAAAAGCTTGGTGCGCATCCCATGACAGTGGATGGAGTGGAAGGTGTACTGTTTGCAGTATGGGCACCAAATGCAGTGCGTGTCAGCGTTGTGGGTAACTTTAATCTGTGGGACGGAAGAAGGCTGCCGATGCGCAGACTGTGGGATTCCGGGATTTTTGAACTTTTTGTACCGGGGCTGAAGGCAGGCGAGCTTTACAAATATGAGATCAAAGCAAAAGGCGGACTGACTTTTCTGAAGGCAGACCCCTATGCCAACGCAGCGGAGCTTCGCCCGAATACGGCTTCGATCATCACAGATCTGAGCGGTTTTGCGTGGAGTGATGAAAAGTGGCTTTCTGAGCGCAAAAAGAAAGACACCAAGACAGCGCCGATGGCAATCTACGAACTTCATATGGGCTCCTGGCGCAAACCGGAGGATGGAAGAGATTTTTACAACTATCGTGAGATCGCTCCGATGCTTGCCGATTATGTGAAAGAGATGGGATATACCCATGTGGAGCTGATGCCTGTCATGGAACATCCTTTTGATGGATCCTGGGGTTACCAGGTTACCGGGTATTACGCACCCACCAGCCGATATGGTACACCGGAGGATTTCATGTATTTTATGAATTACATGCATGAGCAGGGAATCGGTGTTATCCTGGACTGGGTTCCGGCTCATTTCCCGCGTGATACCTTTGGCCTGTGCACGTTTGATGGTACCTGCCTGTATGAACATCTGGATCCAAGACAGGGAGCTCATCCACACTGGGGCACTCTGATCTACAATTACGGAAGACCGGAGGTTAAGAATTTCCTCATTGCGAATGCGCTGTTCTGGGCAGAAAAGTATCATGCAGACGGAATCCGTATGGATGCGGTTGCCTCCATGCTCTATCTGGATTATGGAAAGAATGACGGGGAATGGGTGGCAAATATTTACGGCGGCAATGAAAATCTGGAGGCAGTTGAATTTTTCCATCACCTGAATTCCATTTTCAAGCAGAAAGCACCGGATGTGCTGATGATTGCGGAGGAATCCACCGCATGGCCCAGGGTCACTGGTGATGTGGAAGACAATGGGCTTGGATTTGATTATAAATGGAACATGGGCTGGATGAATGACTTCATCTATTATATGTCTCTGGATCCGATTTTCCGGGGTGCAAACCATGGAGCCCTTACCTTCAGTATGATCTACGCTTACAGTGAGGATTATATTCTGACTTTGTCCCACGATGAGGTTGTTCACGGCAAGGCTTCCATGATCGGGAAGATGCCGGGAGACCGGGAGCAGCAGTTTGCAAATCTGCGTGCAGCCTATGCATTTATGATGGCGCATCCGGGGAAAAAGCTGCTGTTTATGGGGCAGGATTTTGCACAGTATGATGAGTGGGCAGAGAGCCGTTCTCTGGAATGGGAGCTTCTGGAATACGAGGATCACAAACAGATGCAGGACTATGTAAAAGCACTTAATGCCTTTTATAAGAGTCATCCGGCACTTTATGAAAAGGATTTTACACCGGAAGGATTTGAGTGGATCAATAATATTTCCGCCAATGAAAATATGGTGGTATTCACAAGGAGCGGAAAGAAAAAAGAGGATACCCTTCTGATCGTTGGGAATTTCTCACCACTGACTTATGAGAAGTATAAAATCGGTGTCCCATATCCGGGCAAATACAAAGAAATCTTCAACAGTGACAAAAAGGAATTTGGCGGAAGTGGTACCGGCAATCCAAGGCTGAAGCAGTCCAAAAAAGAGGAATGTGATGACAGACCGGATTCCATTGTAATCACGGTACCGCCTATGAGCGTGACGATTTTCTCCTATACAAAGAGCGCTGCCGGAACGGCAACCAATAAACAGGCAAAGAGTACGCGGAAAACCGGCACAAAGAGTCTGAAAGATGCACTGGCTGAGAAGATGGAAGCAGAACTGGAAGCCAGCAGGGAGACAAAACCGGCAAAGAAGCGTACCAGAAAAACAGCTGCAAAGCCTGCTGAAGAAACAAAGGCATCAGCAAAGAAAACGGCAAAACCGGAAGAAGCAAAGGAATCGGCAAAACCGGCGGAGGAAGTAAAAGCGCCGGAAAAGAAAGCGGCAGGAAGAAAAAAGTAACGGGAAAGTAAAATGGAAGCATCTAAGAGCGGTTCCCCGTTTCTTTTGGAAGCGGGGAGTGGCTTTTGGAAATAAAAGAGTGTTTCAGAAGTATGATTGTTTTATGGAGGATTAAATGGAAGAAATTGCGCAGAGCACAGCAGATGCGATCGTGGAAAATGCAGAAGAGATTAATCAGTTCACACAATATTTTCAGGGAAAGCTGCCGGGTGCACTGGATTTTGCCCTGAAGCTTATCATTGTTGCAATTCTGTTTTTTATCTGCCGGAAGCTGATCAAGATTATTTTGAAAATTCTTGAAAGGTCCTTTGAACGGGCGGAAATGGAAACGGCATCTGCGCATTTTACCCTGTCTGTCATCCAGGCCATCCTGTATGTGATTCTGGCAGCGATCCTTGCCACCTGTCTTGGCGTATCCGGGGCATCTGTGGCAGCTCTTCTCGGCTCTATGGGAGTCGGTGTTGTGCTTGCCCTTCGAGAATCTCTGTCAAATATTGCAGGCGGCTTTATTCTTCTGTTTATGAAGCCTTTTGTGAGTGGAGATTACATTCACGAAGACAGCAACGGAAATGAAGGAACGGTGGTTCGCATTGATCTGTTTTATACTACACTTCTTACAGTGGACAACCGGACGGTCTGCATTCCAAACGGGATTATGGCAAACAGCAGTCTGACGAATATCTCAAAACAGGATAAACGTCAGCTCCGGGAAAAGGTGTGTATTTCCTACCGCGCGGACATTGAGGAGGCAAGGCAGGTTCTGATGAAAATTCTGGAAAAGGATGTCAGCGTGCTGAAGGAGGAAAAGTTTGAGGTGGTCGTGGAAAATCTGGGCGATCACGGAGTTTTACTGGGATGGCATGCCTGGGTAAAACCACAGGATTATTTTCCGGCAAAATGGCGTATCACAGAAGAAATCAAATATCAGTTTGACGAAAAGGGAATTGATATTCCCTATCAGCAGCTGGAAGTATCGATTCGGCGGTAGTGAGACGACGGATCGCGTGCACGGGAGGATAAGATGGAAGAACAAATACATTCAGAGAAGAAAGAAGGAACCGGGCACAGCCATACACATGTGCTGGAGGACGGGACCGTGGTGACGCACAGCCATGTGCATACACATGAAAATACAAAGGCTGTGATCAACCGCCTTTCCAGAGCAATCGGTCATCTGGAGTCCATTAAAAAGATGGTGGAAAACGGGAGAGACTGCAGCGAAGTTCTGATTCAGCTTTCGGCGGTCAAGGCAGCAATCAACAATACCGGAAAAGTGATTTTGCAGGATCACATAAAGCATTGTCTGGTCGATGCCATTGAATCAGGTGACATGCAGGAAATCGAAGAATTAAATAAGGCAATTGACAGGTTCATCAAATAGTGTATAATATTTCAGGAACCTTTTTTAAATATGGCTGTCATGCGGGGCAGATTCCTTTTCACACTGTCCTGTAAGGTGAGCAGGTAAAAGCAGCCGGAAGTGCTGCGTGAGAGGAAAACATGAAGAAAGACAAAAAACGAAAGAAAAGCTCTGCGTATAAAAAGTACCGCAGACATAAGATTTTATTTATTACGGAACTGATTATTTTAATTCCGCTTCTGGTTTTCAGCTTTCTGTATGTTCAGCTTGAAAAAAGACTGGGAAGCATTGAAAAGGTAAAGATTCAGTCGGGCGATATTCAGATTAACGATGAGGTGGAGACCAACACGGTACTGCACGGTTATACGAATATTGCATTGTTCGGTGTGGATTCCCGTGACGGCAGTATGGATTATACAAACACAGATACGATCATCATCGCCAGCATTAATAATGATACAAAAGTGGTAAAGCTGGTATCGGTTTATCGTGATACTTACCTGAATATTGGTGAGGATCGTTATGCAAAGGCGAATGCAGCCTACGCAAACGGCGGGTACAAATGGGCCATCAACATGCTGAATCAAAATCTGGATCTGGATATTACGGATTTTGTTACAGTAAATATGAGTGCACTCGTTGAGATCGTGGATGCTCTGGGTGGATTTGATTTTGAGCTGACAGCAGAAGAAGTAGTCCATATGAACAATTACTGCGTGGGTACTTCAGAGATTACAGGCAAATCTTATACCAGAATCGAACCGGAAGTGGCCGGCACGTATCATCTGGACGGGGTGCAGTCGGTATCCTACACACGGATCCGATATACAGCAGGAAATGATTACAAGCGTACCGAGCGTCAGCGGGAGCTGATTGCGAAGATCGTGGCAAAGGCAAAGAAGGCAGATATGAAAACGCTGCTGGCGATTATGGATAATGTTTTTCCGATGATTTCCACCAGTCTGACAAAATCGGAGATTGTCTCCATGGGAATGAATATGCTGTCATATGAACTGGGGGATACCTGTGGTTTCCCATATGAACATAAGACAAGTGATATCTGCGGAGATTCCGAGGTACCGGTTACGCTTGCGTGGAATGTACAGCGTCTGCATGATTACCTGTTTGGCATCAAGAACTATAAGCCGTCTGAGGGAGTGCAGGAGCGCAGTGCGCATATTGTTGCGGATACCGGATATGATAAGGGAACAGCGGTGAGTAAGGAAAATTATACGCTGAATGGTGAAGAGGCAGGAAAAGATGTGGATGACAATATTCCTGAGGTGACCCAGATAGAGGATGCGTCTGAGACCGATGAGACGGACAGCTGGGAGGAATAAGGGACAGTTAACAGATAATAAATTAAGAGGTTGTTATACAGAAAGCCTCCAGATTTTGTTTGATGATCAGATATGCGGCAAGATATGGTTTGGATTTTAGTTGTATGACAGCCTTTTTTCATGCGATTGAAAGGGGGTGAGGCAATGGATTCGGATGCGGGCAGTTGTTGTTTATGCAGAAAAATATTAAAGAAAATGAATACAAAGGAATTTACCGCAGATTGTGTGGTGTTAGGAGGCAGATATGGACAAAAATATTTTCATGGAGCTTCTGGCAAAGCGGGAATTCAAGGCGGTGCGCAGCATTCTGAACGTTATGAACGCCGTCGATATTGCCTCACTGCTGTCAGAGCTGCAGGATAAGGAACTGGCACAGGCATTTCGTCTGATACCAAAAGAAAAGGCTGCAGAGGTATTTGCAAACATGGGCAATACCATGCAGGGAGATCTGATTGATCTTTTTACAGAGAAAGAGCTGAAAGAAGTCCTGAACGATATGTTCATGGATGACACGGTGGATCTGCTGGAAGACCTGCCGGCCAATGTCGTGACACGGATTCTGGAAGCAGTTGGCCCGGAAAAGAGGGCACAGATCAATAAGCTGCTGAATTATCCGGAGGACAGTGTCGGCAGTATTATGACAACGGAATACGTGGATCTGAGAAAATGGATGACCGTGAAGCAGGCGATGAATCATATCAGACAGGTTGGAATACACAAGGAGACGATTTATACCTGTTATGTTTTGGAGGCACGCAGGCTGATCGGTATCGTGACGGCAAAGGATCTGATGACGGCAGATGACGAAACACAGATCGAGGAATTGATGGAGAAAGAGATCATCTCCATCAAGACCCATGATGACCAGGAAGAAGCAGCCAGACTTTTTTCCAGATATGATCTTCTGGCATTGCCTGTGCTGGATTTGGATGAGTGTATGGTTGGTATTGTAACGGTCGATGATGCCATGGATGTTGTGGTTGATGAGGCCACTGAAGATATGACGTTGATGGCGGCAATCAATCCCAGTGAAGATACTTATTTTGAAACGTCTGTTATTCAGCATGCAAAAAACAGAATCCCATGGCTGCTGATTCTGATGCTTTCTGCAGCGGTGACAGGTGCCATTATTACGCGCTATGAAGAGGCTTTTGCGGCGATTCCCATTCTGGTGTCCTTTATTCCCATGCTGATGGATACCGGCGGAAACTGTGGTTCACAGAGTTCCACTCTTGTCATCCGCGGGATCGCACTTGGGGAAATCGAGTTTAAAGATCTTTTTCGCGTTATGTTTAAAGAATTCCGGATTTCCCTGATTGTAGGAGCGACACTTGCAGTCGCAAATGGCCTTCGCATTCTGATTCAGTACCGGAATCCTTCCCTTGCCCTGGTGATCGCAGTGTCTCTGGTTGCCACGATCATCATAGCCAAGATGATTGGATGCGTTCTTCCGCTTCTGGCAAAAAAAGTACACCTGGATCCGGCAATCATGGCTTCTCCACTGATCACGACTCTGGTGGATACCTGCTCCATACTGGTGTATTTCCACATTGCAACGCTGATTTTTCATCTGAGCTTGTAAAAAAAATAAAAAAATACTTGCAAATCCAGAAAGAAACATGTATAATAATTTAGGTCAGCGGTTATATCGCTGACAGATGCTGGAATAGCTCAGTCGGTAGAGCACTTCACTCGTAATGAAGGGGTCGAGAGTTCAAGTCTCTTTTCCAGCTTAATAAAGAAACACCGGAAATCAGTAATAGGCTGGTTTCCGGTGTTTTTTGCGTATGTTTTCGTCGATTTTGGGAGTGCAAAGCACGGAAAAATCGACGTTAGGCTCATTTACCCCACAGACAGGAAAAAATTTCCTTCATTTCAGTATAGCACGGGAAAATAAAAAAGAAAAGATAAAAAATATTAAAAAATGGAAAGTCATTGACAGGTGCTATGGCAAGTGCTATATTTTTCGTTGAACAAATGTTGAATGAAATGGAGGTGCAATATGGGACAGAAAACCTCATGTAATCTGAGACAGGTACAGGCAGCCGAGACCCGCAGTAAACTGTTGGAGTCGGCACAGAAACTGTTTGCGGAAAAGGGATACAAGGGTACCTCCGTACGCATGATCAATCGCAGTATCGGGCTTGCGGATGGCATTCTGTACCATTATTTTCCCGGCGGAAAGAAAGAAATCTTTAAAGCTGTGCTGAGGGATCATATCACACAGATCATGGATGCACTGGAAGACAGGGGAAAAATCAAAGAATATACGAGGATGCCCCTGGATCAGGTCTTGGAGACTGCCTATTGTAATTTCATGGATGTAATTGATGCGCATGAAGATTTTATCCGGATGATGTTCCGGGAAAATGAAGTGCGGGAGTTTATTACGAAAGAAGAAATGATGCACTTTTCCAGAGAACGCTGTCCATGGATGCCGTCTCTTCTGCGGCAGAAGATGGAAGCAGGAGAGGTAAGAGAGATGGATTTCGAGATGGCCGCTCTGAATATGAATTTTATACTCATGAACCATGTGATGGCGAAGGTGGTGGGGGATGGAAACAGCAAGCTGGAAGATCCGGGATGGAGAAAAAGGCTGATTGATTATCAGGTGGAACTCTGGATGGCACCTCGGGAAAAGAAAAAAACAGACAATAGAAAAGAAAGGTGATAAAAATGGGTCATTTGCTTCGTTATATGAGAAAGAGAGATATCGGGCTTACCGTATTGTGTGTGCTTTTGGTTGCCGGGCAGGTCTTTCTGGATCTGAGAATGCCGGACTACACAAAAGAAATCACACTGCTGATCAGCTCCGAGAGCAATGTAATTTCTGATTATTTTGCAGCAGGCGGAAAGATGCTTGCCTGTGCCTTTGGCAGTGCGCTTCTGGCTGTTGTGGTTGGTTATCTGGCTGCCAGTATCGCAGCAGATTTCAGCTATGACATCCGTGGGAGAGTGTTTGCAAAGGTATCTGATTTTGGAGCCGGTGAAATCAGTCGTTTTTCAACGGCAAGTCTGATCACGCGTACCACAAATGATATTACACAGATTCAGATGGTAGTGGTTATGGGACTTCAGGTTTTGATTAAAGCGCCCATCATGGCTGTCTGGGCAATCATGAAGATTATCGGAAAAAGTTGGGAGCTTTCTGTCCTGACTGCTTCTGCGGTTGTTATCATTGTGACTGTCATTGGGATTCTGATGGCGGTGCTGATTCCAAAATTTAAGATCGTTCAGAAACAGGTGGACGATGTCAACCGTGTGACCAGAGAAAATCTGACTGGTCTGAAGGTTGTGCGCGCATTTAATGCGGAAAAGTATCAGGAAGATAAATTTGAGCAGGCAAATGGCAGTCTGATGAAGACACAGCTGTTTACTACGAGGGGGATGGCATTTCTGTTTCCTGTTATGATGTTTGTGCAGAGTGGTCTTTCCCTTGGAATTTACTGGCTCGGTGCCTGGCTGATTGATGATATTGCCATTCCGCTGGATGGCACGGCTGCACAGATTTTTACGTCAATCGGTGCCAGAGCAGATTTGTTGGGGGATGTGGTTGCGTTTAACTCTTATGCACTGTATGTGGTGATGTCTTTTGTACTCCTGCTGATGATATTTGTAATGCTGCCAAGAGCCCAGGTTTCCGCAGATCGAATTAATGAGGTTCTGCATGCGGATATTGCAGTAAAAGAAGGTACCACGGAAGGAACGGATTTGGAAGAAAAGGGAACGATTGAGTTTCGGAATGTATCCTTCCGTTATCCGAATGCAGCGGAAAACTGTCTGGAGAATATAAGTTTTAAGGCGGAAAAAGGGCAGACCATTGCCGTGATCGGAGCCACTGGCTCCGGAAAATCCACACTGGTGGGACTGGCAGCCAGGCTTTATGATGCCACCGAAGGAGAGGTTCGAATTGACGGGAAAGATGTCAGGGAATATTCGTTCCATGGATTGTACCATAAACTGGGGTATGTGACACAGAAAGCGGTGTTATTCTCTGACACGATCGAAAACAATGTGGCCTTTGGGGAAGCGGCAGAAAAGGTGGAGCGAAGGGATGTGGAGCATGCCCTGGATATTGCGCAGGGAACGGAATTTGTTAACAGAATGGAGGATGGACTGGACAGTAAAATTGCCCAAAGCGGAAGCAATCTATCTGGCGGTCAGAAACAGCGTCTGGCGATTGCAAGAGCCGTTGCAAGAAAGCCGGAAATTCTGATTTTTGATGATTCCTTCTCGGCTCTGGATTACAAAACAGATAAAGAGCTTCGAAAACGACTGTCCAGTGATCTGCAGGGAACCACCTGCGTGATCGTGGCTCAGAGAATCGGAACCATTCGTCATGCAGATAAAATCATTGTCCTGGAGGATGGAAAAGCAGTGGGCATCGGAACGCATGAAGAACTGATGAAAAACTGCAGTGTTTACCAGGAAATTGCTCTGTCTCAGCTCTCACAGGCTGAGTTGGCGTGAAGGAGGTAGAAGAAATGCCAGGACATGGAATGCATAAAAAGGTACAGAAACCAAAGAATCTGAAAACGGCTATGCGCAATCTGCTTTTCTACTGCAAAAAGGAAGTGGGGATTATTCTCTTTGCGCTTGTTATGGCTGCCCTTGGGGCTGTTTTAACGATTGCGGGACCAAATCAGATCAGCAAAATTACGGATTATATTTATGATGGCATAGCAGGAGGAATCACGGAAGAGGCAGTGGTGCGTGATATCCGGAAACAGATTCAGAGCGGTCAGATTGATGTCATGGAGTATCTTCCGGAAGGAACGAATCCATCCCGGATTTCCATGGAAGATTTGAATTTTTCCGACATCGATTCGGAACTGGCAGAGTCCATTGTGGAAAACATCCGCATGAGCGATGAATTTCAGGAAACATACAAAGATCAGGGAATCGATATGCAGGGAATCAGCCGTGTGGCGATATTCCTGTTGATTCTCTATTTGATCAGCGCCCTGTGCAGTTTTTCCCAGCATTTTATTATGGGCACCGTGACTCAGAAGATATCCCGGCGTATGCGGAAAGATATTGATGAAAAAATTAACCGTCTTCCACTGAAATACTTTTCCATGAATTCTTTCGGAGATGTACTTTCCCGTGTGACCAACGACGTGGATACGATCGGTCAGACTTTGTCGAACAGTCTTGCCTCCATTGTGTCGGCAGCTGCGCAGTTTATCGGATGCCTGGTGATGATGTTTACGACAAACTGGATCATGGGTACGACCACGGTGCTGACAACCATCATTGGCCTGATTCTGATGGTGTTAATCATGAAGCATTCTCAGAGATATTTCGTAGACAGACAGAGAAGCCTGGGTGAATTAAACGGATATATCGAAGAAATGTATGCCGGTCATGATGTAATCCGTATTTCCGGTGCGGAAAAAGGGGTGAAGGAGCGGTTTGCAAAACTGAATGAGGATGTAAAAAATGCAAACTATAAATCACAGTTTCTGTCCGGACTGATGCAGCCATTGATGAACTTTGTGGGAAATCTCGGGTATGTGGCAGTTTGCATCGTAGGGGCATTACTGGTACTTCATGGAGACATTACGTTTGGTGTGATTACAGCCTTTCTGATCTATGTCCGCCTGTTTGAACAGCCGCTGAAGCAGATCTCTCAGGGAATGACAAATATACAGTCTGCTGCGGCTGCTTCCGAGCGTGTGTTTGAGTTTCTGGATGAGGAAGAACTGGAGGATGAATCCGGGAAAACGGCAGTTATTGCAGATGTGCGGGGGGAAGTTGAGTTTTCTCATGTGAAATTTGCCTATCCCAGTGCGCCGGAAAAAGAAATCATCCATGATTTTTCGGTTCATGTCAAACCAGGACAGAAGGTTGCAATCGTAGGACCTACTGGTGCCGGGAAGACCACTCTGGTAAATCTTCTGATGCGTTTCTTTGAAATAACCGGAGGAACCATCAGGATTGACGGGATGGATATCCGGACGATCGCACGTGAAACGCTACACAGGCAATTTGGCATGGTACTTCAGGATACCTGGCTGTTTGAAGGAACCGTGCGGGAAAATCTTTTGTACAATAATAAAAATGTATCGGAAAAAACAATGACAGATGCCTGCAAAGCATGCGGCATCCACAGCTTTATCAAGGCATTGCCCCAGGGGTATGATACCGTCCTGACAGACAATACCACCATATCAGCCGGTCAGAAACAGCTTATGACGATTGCAAGAGCCATGATTCAGAACAGTCCGATGCTGATCCTGGATGAGGCAACTTCGAGTGTGGACACCAGAACAGAACTTCTGACGCAGAAAGCGATGGATCAGCTGACACAGAAGCGTACCAGCTTTGTAATTGCACACCGGCTTTCTACGATTAAAAACGCAGATATTATTCTGGTCATGCGCGACGGAGATATTGTGGAACAGGGAAATCATGAGGAGCTCCTTGCACAAGGAGGCTTTTATGCAGAGCTTTATACCAGCCAATTTGAACAGCAGGCATAAGAAAGGGACGGTGGAACAGGATGAGAAAACAGACGATCGTAATTGACAGAGAGTATGGAAGCGGAGGACGGGAGGTTGCATGGATCCTGTCGGAAAAGCTTGGAATCCGTTTTTATGATGGAGAGCTTCTGTCCCTGGCCAGCGAAAAGTATGGCATTGATCTGGGGGCGATGAAGGATTTCGATGAGAAAAGGGTTGGAAGCCTTCTGTATTTTCCTGGGACGATGTGCAGGTGAGATCCTGAAGGATGAAACACCTCTTTTGCAGGTGTTCATCTATGCGGACGACATCAAACAGAAAATCAGGCGAATTGTGGAGCTGGACGGTGTTCCGGAGCGGGATGCACAGTCAAGCTTACATAGAAAGGATGCAGAGCGGAAAAACTATTATCACTACTTTACAAAAAAAGAGTGGGGAAGCAGACAGAACTACGATCTGTGTCTGAATACATCAGCACTGGGCTATGAAAGAGCAGCGAATGCAATTATCGCGGCGATGAAATAAAATTGTCTGCTTTACATGCTTCATTTTTTTGTATATAATGAAAGAGGTAGTTTATACTAACAAAAAATAAAGGAGGCAATGATAATCATGAAAATTCTGTTTTTTGGTGCGAAAAGCTATGATATCAAGTCGTTTAATGCATTTCTTCAAAAAGAGGAATATAAGGATCTGGATGTTGTGTATATTGAGCCGAATCTGACTCCCCAGACAGCAATGCTTGCAGCAGGTTATGAGGCAGTGTGTGCTTTTGTAAATATGGACTTATGTGCAGAGACGATTGACATTTTGAATACATGCAAGGTGAAACTGATCCTGATGCGCTGTGCAGGTTTTAACAATGTTGACCTGGAGCGTGCAAAGAGCTATGGTATGACGGTGACGCGTGTCCCAAGCTATTCTCCGGAAGCGGTTGCAGAACACGCCATGGCACTGGCACTTACGGCAAACCGCCACACCCACAAGGCTTATATTAAAGTACGGGAGAACAACTACAGCCTGAATGGTCTGATGGGAGTTAATTTCTATCAGAAAACAGCCGGTATCGTTGGAACCGGTAAGATTGGTGCAGCCATGGCAAGGATCTGCAGAGGCTTCGGCATGAAGGTTCTGGGATATGATATGTATCCAAACAAGGATCTGGATTTTGTGGAATATGTGGATCTGGATACGCTTCTCGCCCAGTCGGATCTGATTTCTCTGCATTGCCCGCTGATGGAGAGCACACATCACATGATCAATATTGATACCATCAAGAAAATGAAGGATGGTGTCGTTCTTGTCAATACCTCAAGAGGCGGTCTGATCAAGACGGATGACCTGATTCAGGGAATTCGTGAGAACAAATTCTTTGCGGTTGGGCTGGATGTATACGAGGAAGAAAACGGTTCTGTCTATGAGGATATGTCCGAAACGATTCTGGAGCATTCCACCGTTGCGAGACTGATGTCCTTCCCGAATGTTATGGTGACCTCTCATCAGGCATTCTTCACGGAGGAGGCGCTGGCAGCCATCAGTGAGGTGACACTGGACAATGCCCTCAGTTTTCTGAAGGGAACGCCAAACGGAAATGAGCTTTAATCTGCAGAATGGAATAAAACAGTACCGGAAAGCTTCGGGGGATGTTCTCCCGAAGTTTTCTGTTTTTCGGGCAAATTCTTACTGGGAAAAGAGCAGTTTCAGAGAAAATGTTGTCAGGATAAAGTACAGATTCCCGGAAAATCATGGGATTTTCACATATTTTTCTGGATTATGTAAAAAAAGCATGCTATACTGTCTATGTCTGCGGTATTGTCCGCAGGCAGAATACGCAAAGGAGGAGTATTATGCACGATTTTAAAGAATGGTTATCGGATAATCTTCGTTATTTTCTGGTAGGTGTTGTCGTGATCCTGATTATCGGCGGTTCGATTCTGGGACTGAAGATCTACTCTTCAGCGGTAAATGGGAATGACAAGGTTGCCGTGATCCAGAAGAATACAGAGAGTCAGGATACGGAAAAGGATACGGAAAAAGAGACGAAAAAAGATACAGAGGCACAGACGGAAACCGAATCCGAGAGTGAATCGGAGACAGAGACAGAGACGCAGTCGGAAACACAGTCGGAGAGCAGCGCATCCTATGATTACAGTCAGGACGACGGTCAGACGGTAAACGACAGCATGAACAGTTCTGCCGGAAGTGATGCGGAAGTCATTCAGCCTGAGACGACACAGACAGAAAGCTGGGAGCCTGAGACAGTGGAAACGGATCCTCCGGAACCGGTGTATCTGACACTGAACGGTGCATGTTACATGCGTTCCTACCCGGATTACGGTGACAATATTATCGGACAGTACGATGCCGGTACGACAGTACAGTTTCTGGCTGATGTGGGAGGCTGGTATGAGGTTTCGGTAGACGGCCAGGTAGGATATATGGGCGCCAGATTTTTTAACTGATGATCTTGAGGGGGTACAGTTGTTCCGCTTGGAATTTCGCACCCGCCAAACCAGAGAAATAGAATGTATTGACAAAGAAAATAAGCTGCGTTATGATAGCGAAAAGACAGAGAGGTCACATTTTGGGCTTCTCTGTCTTTTTTTAAGAAGAAGGGAGAGACTACTATGAAAAAGAAAATGATAGCAATGGTAATGACACTGGCAGTAGGTATGGCTATGGCGGGCTGCGGAAGCAGGCAGACTGTACAGAGTGATACTTCTCCTTCAGGTGAGACAGCGGCAGGGGAAACGAGAACCCTGCGTGTCGGTATGGAGTGTGCCTATGCGCCATATAACTGGACTCAGAGTGATGACTCCAACGGTGCCGTTCCGATTTCCGGTTCTTCGGATTATGCGTATGGCTATGACGTTATGATGGCGAAACATATCTGTGAGGAACTTGGCTGGAATCTGGAGATCGTCAAGATGGACTGGGACAGCCTGCCAACCTCGGTGAGCTCGGGCGCGATTGACTGTGCCATCGCAGGTCAGTCAATCACGGAGGAACGGAAGCAGTCGGTAGATTTTTCAGATCCCTATTATTATGCATCCATCGTTACACTGGTTAAAAAGGATGGATCGTATAAAGATGCACAGGGGCTGTCTGATCTGAAAGGGGCTACGGCCACTTCACAGATCAATACAGTCTGGTATGATACTTGTCTGGATCAGATTGAAGAAGTCAACAAACTGCCGGCTTATGAGACAACCGGAACCATGCTGGTTGCACTGGAATCCGGTGCATGTGATCTGATCTGTACCGATCAGCCAACTGCCATGGCAGCATGTGTTGCTTATCCTGATATGAAGATGCTGGATTTTACAGATACAGAGGACAATTATGAGGTTTCCGAAGAAGAAATCAATATCGGTATCTCTGTAAAGAAGGGAAACACAGAACTTGTTGATGCGATTAACCGTGTTCTGTCAAAGATGAGCAAAGAAGATTATGAGGAAATGATGAACGAAGCAATTTCGGTACAGCCGCTGTCCGAATAACGAAGCTTTACGATCTGGAGGAAAGTATTATGAGCAGCACGTTACCAACCGGGTATTGGGACAGGGTGGTTTTCCTGATTTCCAATTATGGGATTTCATTTTTGCGCGGCGCTGGCAGTACACTTCTGATTGCGCTGGTGGGTACCTTTGTGGGATGTCTGATCGGATTTGCAGTGGGAATTGTTCAGACGATCCCTGTGTCAAAACAGGACTCAATCGTGAAAAGAGCAGTGCTCTTTGTGGGAAAGCTGATCCTCAATATTTATGTGGAAGTATTCAGGGGCACACCGATGATCGTACAGGCAATGTTTATTTATTTCGGTGCTATGCAATATCTTGGAATTACGATGGGAATGTGGTTTGCGGCATTTTTTATCGTATCCATCAATACAGGTGCATACATGGCAGAGACGGTAAGAGGCGGTATTTTATCTATTGATCCGGGTCAGACGGAAGGCGCAAAGGCAATTGGAATGACACATTTTCAGACCATGCTGTACGTTATTTTTCCGCAGACTCTGAGGAATATTATTCCTCAGATCGGAAATAACCTGATCATCAATATTAAGGATTCTTCCGTGCTGTCTGTGATTGGTGTCATTGAACTGTATTATGCCGCAAAACAGACAGCCGGTGCCTATTACTGGTGGTTTGAGGCGATGACCGTGGCCATGATCATATATCTGGCGATGACATTCGCATTTTCCAGACTGCTGCGTTTCTGGGAGTCCAGACTGGACGGACCGGCTAGTTTTGATCTTGCCACCACCGATCAGCTTGCGCATACCAGCAGTATGTACCGTTATCCGGAAAAGGGCGGATTTGACAAGGAGAGAAATCTGGAAACAAATCGAAGTGGAGGGGGGAGAGACAAATGAGTGGGGACGCAATACTGGAAGTCAGGCATCTGTCAAAATCCTTTGGAGCAAATGCTGTTTTGAAGGATATTGATTTTACCGTGCATCCGGGGGATGTTACCTCGATCATCGGTTCCTCCGGTTCCGGAAAATCAACACTTCTGCGCTGTATAAACCTGTTGGAGACACCGACCTCCGGAGATGTGCTGTTTCACGGAGACAGCATTGTGGAGAAAAAGGTAAATGGAGCAGCTTACCGTGCAAAAGTTGGTATGGTATTTCAATCCTTTAATTTGTTTGCCAATATGACCGTTCTGGAAAACTGCATGATCGGTCAGACGAAGGTGCTGAGGCGCGATAAAAAAGAAGCAAAAGAGAAAGCGATGCAGTATCTCACCAAGGTAGGCATGAATCCTTACATAAATGCAAAACCCCGCCAGCTTTCCGGCGGACAGAAACAGCGCGTGGCAATCGCACGTGCACTGGCCATGGAGCCGGAGGTGTTGTTGTTTGATGAACCGACCTCAGCGCTGGATCCGGAAATGGTGGGAGAAGTGCTGGCGGTTATGCGGGGACTGGCAAAAGAAGGGATGACAATGCTGGTGGTGACACACGAAATGGCATTTGCCCGTGATGTATCCAACCATGTGGTATACATGGCAGACGGAATCATCTGCGAAGAAGGTACACCGGGTGATATTTTTGAGAATCCGAAGAACGCAAGAACAAAGGAGTTTCTGGCCAGATTTCGCGCAAATGAATAAAAGAAAAAGCAGAAGACCATCGGGTAACGCAGGATCCCGGTGGTCTTTTGGCAGAAAATCAAAAAATGAGGCCTGAAAGCAAAAGGTGATTCTTTCCAGCGGGAACCTGTTCTCTGTATAATAGCTGCATCTTTACGAAAATATGTTTCAGGAGGTTAAAAAATGAAGAAGAACGTAAAAGGTATTCTGGCTGCTGCGTTGTCTCTGAGTATGGTTGCCGCACCGTGCCAGATGGCATTTGCGGCAACGACATCCAATGAAGTGTCCGCCAGAGAAAAAGCAAATGCAGCACTTGCAAGAGAGGCTGCTGCACAGAGTATGGTACTACTGGAGAATAAGGGGCATTCTCTTCCGCTGAAAAAGAACAACAAAAAGATTGCTCTGTTCGGTGGAGGGGCAGTGCGCACGATTCGTGGCGGCACCGGTTCCGGTGATCCATTCAACGGAGGTCTTTCCGGCGGTGGTGATGTGAATGTAAACCAGAGTGAACGCTACAACATCAATATTTACAATTCCTTTAAAAAGGCAGGCTATGACATTACTACAGCGAAGCTTTTGGAGGATTATGCAGTAGGTTATGATGCGGAAAATGAAAAACTTGCATCGAATCCCATGGCAACTTTTGCTTATCCGGAGCTTACCTTTACCGATGATGATCTGGCAGTGGCAGCGGAAGGAACGGATACGGCAATTTATATCGTTTCCAGAAATGCAGGCGAGGGTGCGGATCGTTCCATGACCAAGACGGTTACACTGACGGGAGCAGATGGTCAGACACAGAATGTAGAGCTTGGTGATTATGAGCTCAGTGCGGTGGAAAAGGAAAATCTCGAGAGAGTATCCAGAGCGTTTGACAACACTATTGTTGTGCTCAATGTAGGCGGCGTGGTTGATACAAAATTCTTTGATGAAATCGAGGGTCTGGATTCTCTGCTTTTGATGGGACAGGCAGGTCAGGAGGGCGGAAATGCACTGCTGGATGTTGTTACCGGTGCGGTGACACCATCCGGTAAGCTGGTGGCAACCTGGGCTGAAAACTATTCTGACTATCCGGCATCTGAAACCTTTGCAAAGGCAGACGGAAACGTGGCAAAGGAGCTTTACAGTGAGGGAATCTACGTGGGTTATCGTTATTTCGATACCTTTGGAATTACACCGGCATATGAGTTTGGTTACGGAAAATCCTATACTGATTTTGACATTGACGTAAAAGAGGTAACTGCAGATGCAGAGAAGGTTACTGTGACAGCAACAGTGACAAATATCGGTGACACATACAGCGGAAAAGAAGTCGTTCAGGTGTACTTCTCAGCACCGGATGGCCAGGTTGAGAGAGAATATCAGGAGCTGGCTGCATATGGTAAGACTGATGTGCTGGCACCGGGAGAATCCCAGACACTGACACTTAGCTATGACACCGATGCCATGGCATATTACAGTGAGGCAGAAGCTTCTTATGTGCTGGGAGAAGGCACTTATTATGTTCGTGTGGGTAATTCTTCCAGAAATACAGAAGTGGCAGCTGCTCTGGAGCTGGATCAGAGTAAGGTTACAGAGATTCTGTCCAACCAGCTGGAGGTCAATCCGGAAGAAAATCTTCAGGAGTGGTCGAAAGCAGGCAAAACACCTTATAGCTATCGCACAGAAGAAGCTGAGAAGGCGGCAGCTCCTGTCATTGCCATTTCTGCAAATGATATCGTAACAGAAAATCATGCTTCAGAATATGAGGATGAAAAAGTTGTCACATATACGACAGATGCAGATTACCAGCCGATTCAGGATTATGAAGAGGTTCAGGTAGTGGAGAAAAAAGATATCACACTGAAGGATGTCTATGAAAACAAAGCAACCATGAATGAGCTGGTAGCCCAGATGAGCATTGAGGAGCTGGCTAAACTGAACTGTGGAAGCGGATGGGGCGTTGCAAATGAGAATTCCCCGATCGTAGGCTCCAATTCAGCAACGGTACCTGGAGCAGCAGGTGAGACACTTGCTTATGAGAACTATGAGATTCCAAGTATTGTGCTGGCAGATGGCCCCGGCGGTATCCGTGTAAAGCAGTCCTATGAGGCAACAAACATTGAGACTGGCGAGAAAGCAGATTATTATCAGTACGCAACAGCGTGGCCGGTACATTACATGCTGGCACAGAGCTGGGACGTGGAACTGATGGAGCGTGTGGGTGAAGCATTTGGTGATGAGCTTTGTGAACTGAACATCACCCTGCTGCTTGGTCCGTCTCTGAACATCCACAGAGATCCACTTTGCGGACGTAACTTTGAGTATTTCGGAGAAGATCCGACTATTGCAGGTACGATGGCAGCAGCACTGACCAATGGTGTACAGAGCAAACCGGGTGTGGGCGCATGTCTGAAGCATTATGCAGCAAATAATCAGGAGACAAACAGAAACAGCCAGGATTCTGTGGTAAGCGAGCGGGCACTCCGTGAGATTTATCTGAAGGGCTTTGAAATTGCTGTGAAAGAATCCCAGCCGATGTCCATTATGACATCCTATAACAAGATCAATGGAACTCCGGCGGCAGACTCCTATGATCTGTGTACCAATCTGACACGTGGTGAGTGGGGATACAAAGGTCTGATCATGACAGACTGGAACGGCGGAGAATCGACTCCATCCATCTCCATGCATGCAGGAAATGACCTGATCATGCCAGGCGGTGCTTCCAAAGCCAAGGTTATTATGACGGGAGCAACCGATTTTGCCCCGGTATTTGATGAGAAAGGACAGATCGGACTCAGTGATGAGATGATGTTCATGTTTACCTACAAAGCGGCAGCATGGGGTGACTTTGCTGTTTCCGCAGCCGGAACACAGACAGTGGATGCCGTTCTGGGTGATGGATTTACGGCCAGTGTGGACGGTGAAAATATTCTGGTAAACGGTGAACCAATCTACCGTGAATATCGCGCAAACTTCTGGGCAGGAACCGGAAATTATACAACACCGGTTACCACCGATGTTGCATCCGTAAGTGAAGATGGAAAAACCATTACCTACAGAGGAAACTATGCAGACAACAATAATATCTGTCTGGGTGATGTACAGAAGAGTGCAGTCAACAACCTGAACATCATCATGCGTTCCAACGATATGGCAAGAATTTATGGCACCACAGCAAAATCTTACAGAGAAGAATTTGATAATCTGAAAGCATATCAGAGCGTAACAAAATCAGATGTGAAGGCAGCAGGCGATATCCAGATGGTGAAAAACGGACTGGACAGAGTCATTGCTCTGATCGAAAGTCTGGATGCTTCCGAGTACACGGAAGAGAGCTGGAACGGTGTGAAGGAAGCGCTGGAAGCAGCGAAAGCAGTTCGTGCAAATAAGGATGCCGCACAGGCAGATCTGGATGCCGCGCAGAGCACACTTTTGAAGGCATTTGGTGCTCTGGAGTACGGCGTACAGAAACTGCATCTGGAGACAGCCATCCAGGCAGCAGAAGCTATTCTGGAACTGGCAGAAAACTATGTGGGCGATGCCGGTGCACTGGAAGAAGCCGTGAAAGAAGGAAAAGTGGTTCTTGCAGACAAAGCAGCCACACAGGAAGAGGTTGACAATGCAGCCTTCGCAATTCTGGATGAGCTGGCAAAACTTGCAAAGAAAGCAGATGTATCTTCTCTGGAAAGTCTGATAGAAGCAGCAAAGAATCTGCTTGACGGTAAATATACAGACAGCAGCAAAAAGGTGCTGGAGGATGCGATCGCAAACGCAGAAGCAGTTCTCGCAGAAGCAGACAGAAGTGAAAGTGCCATCAGCGATGCATATACGGCTATTATTGATGCGATTGTAAACCTTCAGATGAAAGGCAACAAAGCAGCGCTGGCTGCCATGATCGCAAAGGCAGAAGAAGTACTGTCAGACAAAGATACTTATGTGGCATCTACGATCGATGGGCTGGAAGCAGTGCTTGCCAATGCAAAAGCAGTATACAACAATGAAAATGCGGTGCAGGATACGGTTAATAAGGCAGCCGTAACCTTGACACAGAAAGTGGCACAGGCTCGTCTGATGGGTGATGTAAACAACGACGGCATGGTATCTACAGGTGACAGTGCAGTACTTCTGAGCGCAGCCGCAGAGCTTGCAGAGCTGGATGCGGTATCAGCAGAAAGTGCAGATGTAAACGGCGACGGTGCGGCAGACACAAACGATGCAGTTGTGATCCTGCAGTTTGCAGCAGAGAAAACAGCAGCATTCTAAGAATCAAAATGATTTCCAGAAACGGGAATCATTCGTATGGCATATCAAAGAAAACAGCTATTTCTCACGCAATATTGCAAACTTGAAATAGGAACCCCAGAGGCTTCGGCTTCTGGGGTTTTATCGTTCAGAAACTGATGTTCATGTCATAGCATTTTAATTTCAAATTACCATGTAAAGTGAGTGCACAATTACATGTCAGAATCAGCCCAGATTAAAAGAAACCTGCCCAGGCGCAGCAGACTGTATGAAAGTCACATCAATGTGAGTCTGCTGGAACCGGGGGAAACGGATTTTAATAAGCTTAATGATGTTTATGTGATCGCCATAGCACCCCTTGACCTGTGGAGAACAGGGAAATACCGTTATAAAAAGAGGGTATAGAGAAGGAACTTGAGCAGAGAAGAAAACAGGAGCGTATAACAGATACCGAAGATCCGGTCAGGAAATAAAAGTAAGGGAGGCAAAAGCTCCCTTTATTTTTTGTCTGAATAAAAGCTATTGCATTTTGCCGAAGGATATGTATAATAGACAGTGTTTGATATATTCAAAAAAAAAATATAGTATTTAGTAACTGTTCAGAGCCCTATATGAGCAAAAGGAAATCCTCAAAGAGGCGTTTTGCGAATGACAGGAGGTGTGATTTTGGATATCGGGAAGAAGCTTCGGGAGCTTCGGCTGCAAAATGATCTGACGTTGAGTGACCTGGCCTCCCGCAGCGAACTGACCAAGGGATTTCTGTCCCAGGTGGAGAGAAATCTGACGACGCCCAGTATTGCGACACTGGAAGATATTCTGGAAGCACTGGGAACGAATATGTCTGAGTTCTTCCGGGAAGAGGAAGAGACGAAGATCGTATTTCAGACAAATGATTTCTTCGAAGATGTGCGTGATGAGTATACCATTGAGTGGATCGTCCCCAACGCACAGAAAAACAAGATGGAGCCGATTCTTCTGACACTTCATCCTCGTCAGAAAAGCCATGAACTTTTGGCACACCAGGGAGAGGAGTTCGGATATGTGCTTAAGGGGAATATTACGCTGGTCTGCGGGAGTAAGAAATACCGATTAAAGGCACAGGAGACCTTTTACCTGGAGGGGACGAAGAGCCATTATCTGTATAATCATGGAAGCGGTGATGCGAAGGTACTGTGGATCACCACACCGCCAATGTTCTGAATCAGGTTTTCGAAAGAACTATCCCAAATAACTTGCCTATTTCTCCGATTGCACATGGTAAAAAGCCTCAGCGTAGCCCGCTACGCCTGCGTTTTTTTCCATGCACACTCGAAGAAATACTTTTCGTTATTAGTATAGTTATTTACGAAACGATGTACTAATAATTCCGGTATTGCGGTATATCAGGAAGGAGAAGTGAGAATGGAACAAAAGAAACTGATCGAGTTTCGGAATATTGTAAAGAGTTTTGATGGACAGATTGTTTTAAAGGGTGTAAACCTTGATATTTACGAGAATGAATTTGTGACGCTGTTAGGACCCAGCGGATGCGGTAAGACGACACTTCTGAGGATTCTGGGAGGGTTTCTGGATGCCGATGAGGGAAAGGTGATTTTTGATGGTGAGGAGATCAGCCGGAAACCGCCTTATGAGAGGGAGCTGAATACAGTTTTTCAGAAATATGCACTATTTCCGCACCTGAGTGTCTATGAGAATATTGCATTCGGGCTTAAAATCCATAAGATCAGTAAGGATGTGATCGAGCAGAAGGTTATGAAAATGCTGAAGCTGATCGGCCTGGAAGGATTTGAAAATAAGAATACAACACTTTTATCCGGGGGACAGCAGCAGAGGGTTGCCATTGCCAGGGCACTGGTGAATGAACCAAAGGTACTGCTGCTCGATGAACCTCTGGCGGCGCTGGACTTGAAGCTCAGAAAAGAAATGCAGTACGAGCTGAAACGGATCCAGCAGGAGGTAGGGATTACGTTTATCTTCGTAACCCATGACCAGGAAGAGGCCCTGACCATGTCAGACAAGATCGTGGTCATGAAAAACGGAGAAATCCAGCAGGTAGGCACCCCGCAGGAGATTTATAATGAACCGGCCAACCGGTATGTGGCAAACTTTATCGGAGAGAGCAATATCATTCCCGGTGTCATGCTGGAGGATTTCAAGGTCCGGTTTGATGATATCACTTTTGACTGTGTAGACTTTGGATTTAAAGAAAAGGAAGAGGTGGATGTGGTCATCCGTCCGGAGGATATTGATATTGTAGCCGTAGAGGATGGAAAGATGACAGGTGAGGTTCGCAGCGTCCTGTTTAAAGGGGTGCATTATGAGATTATGGTGGAGACGGTGCCCGGTACACAGGTGACGGTCAAGATGCATGTGACACGAAATCAGGATGTGACCAGTGAAGATGGAAGGGAAAAGATCAGCGCCACGAATTTCTACCTGGATGTGGAGGATGTCAAGACGCTGGATGACAAAGAGGTGGTGGCACGTTCCAACGCACAGGCATGGAATCCGCAGACCGATGATTATATTTCCATTTCCAGGATTGAGTACGATGTTCAGGAGAAAGAAGGGCAGTATCCTGTCCGGTTCTCAACAGCGGCAGGAACCAGTATTGAAAGAATGATCTTTGTGGTAAACCAGCCGTTTGTAAAGAATGAAAAGGCAAATGAGGCGGTCATGGCATTTAATTTCCAGACAACCGTAGATGAAATTGCCGAATCCCAGGCCCTGGATACCGATATCAAGACCTGGGCCAATGCACAGGCATGGAAATTAAGTGATGAAAACCAGAGTGTGGACATCAGCGTAGATTATGATTTTGATTCGGAAAATGTGACGGAAGGCGTTTACCGGATCACCTTCTCCACAACAGGAAGAGAATTTAAAATACATACCACGGATTATTCTGAGGAGGGACAGGAGGTCGGACTGACGTTCTTTCCGGAGGATATTCATGTGATGTCAAGGATGGTATTCTAGATGAAGCGATTTTCACAACTGGCCATCCCGTATATTATCTGGGCTGTGATCATGCTGGTACTTCCGATGGCATTGATCGCACTGTATTCTATCACACAGCCCGGAAACAGCATTATTTCCTTTTCGGTTACGCTGGACCATTATATTAAGTTTTTTACCGATGCAGACTTCCTGATCGTTCTCTGGCGTTCCCTGTGGATCGCACTGAAGACAACCATCATCTGCCTGCTGATCGGTTATCCGGCTGCGTATTATATTTCACGCTGTGAGGAGAGGAAGCAGAATCTTCTGGTTTTGTGCATTACCGTCCCCATGTGGATCAACATGCTGGTGAGGACCTATGCGTGGATCGGGCTTCTGAGTGAAGGCGGACTGGTACAGAGAGTCCTGGGATTCTTCGGACTGGGGGGCGGAGAGCTTCTGTATACGGAAGGAGCCGTTCTTCTGGGAATGGTGTACAACTTTCTGCCATTTATGATCCTGCAGATCAATACAGCACTGTGCAAGATGGATCATTCGCTCCTGGAGGCATCTGCGGATCTGGGTGCAAATCCGATACAGACCTTCCGGAGGGTAACACTGCCGCTGTCGATTCCGGGCGTGATCAACGGGATTACCCTGGTATTCCTGCCGGCCGTCAGCTCTTTCTTCATTCCGAAGCTGCTGGGCGGAGGAAAGTACTTCCTCATCGGTAATGTGATCGAGAATCAGTTTATTACTGTGGGGGAATGGAATTTCGGCAGTGCGATTTCTATGATCATGGCTGTGATCATGATGCTGCTCATGATGTGTGTCCACAGGGCAGAACTCCGAAACCAGGGTGGAAAGGAGGAAGAATAGCTTTATGAAAAAGGAAAAACGTACAGCAGGCAAGCTTTTGATGATTCTGATGATTGTCTTTTTCTATCTTCCGATCCTGTATATGATTGTGTTTTCGTTTAATGAGGGAAAATCACTGACCACTTTTACGGGTTTTTCCCTGCGCTGGTACCGGCATATGCTGGAGTCCGATGACATGATGGGTGCCTTGTATACAACATTCAGCATCGCCCTGCTTGCAACATTTCTTTCCACGATGGTGGGTACGGTTTCGGCCATCGGACTGAGCAAATCCAGAAAGCTGGTGCGGGACCTGATGCATCAGGTGGACAATCTGCCCATGATGAATCCGGAGATCGTGACGGCAATAGGATTTATGCTATTATTTATTACCTTCCGGGTGGAGAAGGGCTATATGACCATGCTCCTTGCCCATATTGCGTTTTGTATCCCCTATGTGATCCTTTCTGTTATGCCGAAAATCCGCTCGCTGGATCCGAATCTGGCAGATGCGGCCATGGATCTGGGAGCTACACCCTGGCAGGCGCTGATCAAAGTGATCGTGCCGCAGATCATGCCGGGAATCGTATCAGGTGCGCTGATCGCCTTCACCATGTCGGTGGACGATTTTATTATTTCCTATTTTGTTACGGGCGGTGGAGTGAAGAATTTAAGCATCATGGTATATACCATGAGCAAGCGTGTAAATCCCAGCATCAACGCAATTTCCACACTGATGATCGTCATCATTACCATTGTGCTGGTGCTGATCAATGTGGTGCCATTGTTCGTGGCGAAGAGACAGAAAAAAGCCGAGATCAGGAAACGGAAAGTGCTGGTTCCGGCGGCACTGGTCTGTGCCGGTGCAGCGGGGCTGTTTGTGTTTTTTCAGATGGGAGGGACAAAGGAAGCACGTCCTTTCGAGGGAGAAACGCTGCATATCTACAACTGGGGGGAATATACCGGTGAAAATATCCTGGCTGATTTTGAGGAATCCACCGGTGCGAAGGTTGTGATGGAGAATTATGACTCCAATGAGCAGATGTACATCAAGGTGGTAAACGGAGAGTCCTATGATATTCTTGTGCCCAGTGATTACATGATCCAGAGGCTGATTGAAGAGGGATATCTCCAGAAGCTGGATCCTTCCAGGCTGGACTGCATGGATAAGCTGGCGGATGCCGTAAAGGGGCTTCCGTATGACCCGGAAAATGAATATTCCATTCCATATTTCTGGGGAACGGTGGGAATCGTGTATGATAAGAATAAGGTAAAACTGGAAGAGCTGGAGCGGGAGGGATATGATATTTTTCTGGATGAAAAGTACCGGGGAGATATTTATCTCTATGATTCGGAGAGGGACAGTTTCATGATGGCATTGAAGGCCCTGGGATACTCCATGAATACGGAGAACCAGGACGAGCTGAATGAGGCCTATGAGTGGCTGGTGACCTGTGTGCAGACCATGAAGCCGGAGATCGTCACGGACGAGATCATTGATAATATGGCACAGGGAAGAAAGGCACTGGGGCTGATCTATTCCGGTGATGCCACCTATGTCATGAGTGAAAATGAAGATATGGGCTTCTACCTTCCGGAAATGGGTACGAACCTGTGGTCCGATGCCATGGTTATTCCGAAAAATGCGAAAAATCCGGAGCTGGCCCATGCATTCATCAACTTTGTCTGTGATTACGATGGAGCCTATGACAATTCCAGCTATGTAGGGTATACCTCGGCAAACAGGGAGGTTATGGAAGACCTTTCCGGTGAGGGAGGCGACTTTGAGGGGATCGATGCCTATATTCCGAGAACCGGTAATGAGCTGGATGAAGTGTTTGTCTATAACGAGAAAATCAGAAAAGTCATCAGTAACCTCTGGAGTCGTGTGAAGATTGCGGCAAGCAATGCCAGCTAAAAGAGTATCCTGCATTTTACATCTGTTTTATGAAAGGATGCCAGGAGCAAAAGGTGAAATGCCTTTGCCCTCTGGCATCCTTTTATAAATTACCCGTCAAATGTTTCTGATGCTGTTTGCAAGGGCAATCGGTGATGCTTATATTTAGTAAAAACATGGCTTTTTAAGATGAGAAAGTGATGTGTTTGCTTCTGCATAGTTGCGCCAAAAAAAGAAAAACCTGAGTATAAATCGGAAAAGAGGATAATAGTGCAAAAATAACTGTTTATAATACACAAAAATTTCATATTTGATTTGTAAACGGTGTCAATATACTTTAGTGAACAAATATCATATAATATAGTGAACAGAACATTTTTTACAGAGCATTAAAGGTTAGCAAAGGAGCTGAGAAGAAGATGAAAAAGAAACATGCAGTACGTACCCTCTGTGCGATTCTGGCAGTGGGTGTGATGATAACATTGACATCCGCCCGTGCACATGCAGTTTCAGATGGAGAGGAAAAGCAGCGGACGGAATGGATTTCGCAGAGTGAGCTGACGGCATATGCGGATAGCTATCAGACAGGGAATGAACCGGATCAGGTAACGGATGGGAGTACCTCCACGATCTGGCATACCTCCTGGAGCAACCGGGAGGAGCTGCCCCAGTCCATCACACTGGAAAGGAAGGATGGACTGGCCATGGAGGGGGTTTATCAGCTTCGTTATACACCGAGAACAGATAAGGACTGGAACGGTACGATCCTGCAGTACAGGATCAGTATAAGCGAAGACGGAGAAACCTTTACGGATGTGGCGGCAGGCATCTGGGAGGCCACGAGGGATGAGAAGACAGCGACCTTTGATGCGAGAGATGGAATTAAGGCCATACGGCTCACCGGAATCACGACCAAGGGAAATACAGAGAGCGATGATTCCAAATATGTATCTGCAGCGGAAATCAATCTTGTATGCAATCCATCCTTCCAAAGGGACAGCAGAGAGCTTAAGGATCTGGTCAGCCGCGGCCAGCAGCTGGCTGCGGCTGCGGAGGAAGGAGAACTGACAATCCTGCGGGGGCTTCTGGCAGAGGCACAAACAGTACTTTAGGACAGTCTGGCGGTTCAGGAACGGTATGAGGAACTGACAGAGGGACTGCGGGAGATCCTGGACAAAAAGTCTTCTTTTACCGGATATGCAGGAAGCCGGATGTTCGATACGGCAGGAGAAAGGATACAGGCGCATGGCGGCCAGATCGTTAAGTGGGGGGATGTCTGGTACTGGTATGGGGAGGACCGGACGGATGGATTTCGATCCCGGGGTGTCCATCTGTATACCTCGGAGGATCTGTATAACTGGGAGGATCAGGGTCTGGTGATGAAGACCATGAAGAGTATCGGGGAAATGGATACGGATCCTTATTTTAAGGCACTGTATGGAGAACTGGATGAGAAGCAGAAACAGGAAATCTTCCGTCATATCGATTACAACACCTCTGTGGTGGAACGTCCGAAGGTACTTTATAATGAGAAAACCGGAAAATATGTCCTGTGGTTTCATGCCGACGGCCCGGAAGAGGGAGAGGAAGGGAGCTATGCGAAGGCCATGGCAGGAGTGGCAATTGCAGACAGCCCACAGGGACCGTTCCGTCTGCTGGGAGCCAGCCGGCTCCACTGTTCAGAGGACTACAGTGGAACCAGTAAAGGAATGGCAAGAGATATGAATCTGTTCCAGGATGATGACGGGACGGCGTATATCCTCTATGCCAGTGAGGAAAATGCCACTCTTTATATTTCCAGGCTGAATGAAGACTATACGGATCTGGCAGTACGGGAGAATCCGGTGGAAGGCGAGGATTTTACAAGAAATATGCCGGGAAGTTCCCGGGAAGCTCCGGCAATGTTCAAGTATCAGGGAAAATATTATCTGATGACCTCCGGCTGTACGGGATGGGATCCCAATGCTGCCATTTACTACAGGGCAGATTCTCCGCTGGGGCCATGGAAGGAGAAGGGGAATCCCTGTGTGGGCACGGAGAAGGATATCACCTTCCGGACACAGAGTACCTGTATTTTCCCCGTGGATGCTGAAAATGGAAAATTCATCTATATGGGTGACCGATGGAACAGAAATGATCTTGCAGATTCCAGATATGTCTGGCTGCCGGTGGAGATGGGATATGATGATACCATGCGTATTTCCGCCGCCTCGGACTGGGTGACTGGAGACCTGAAGGAGGCAGAACCCCTTCAGTGGTATCAGAAGGGTACGATGTATTTTGTGGACTGTAACCGCGTGGAGAGTGGATTTTACAATGGGTTTGCTGAGAGAAAGATAGAACTGCGAAACGGGGCAGCCGATCAGAAATATGACGGGGTCTGGGGACTGGTAAACGAACCGGGACAGTATAATGGAAAGGATCTGTTTGCCAGCGGATACTGGGCAAAGGCGGATGAGCCTATTATTTATCGATTTACACTTCCGGCTGGCAGCTATTGGGTATATGCGGGCTTTCGGGAATGGTGGGCATCCAGCAGCCCTGTCCGTCAGGCTGCACTCAATATTGATGAGGTAAAGCATCCGGATACAGACCAGGAAACGCTGCAGCTGCTGGCAGAGAAGACCTCTATGAATACCACAAAGGAGGATCAGGCCAGTGTCTTTGAGAACTCCTTTACACTGGAAGAGGAGGGAATGGTGGAGATCCGGGTGGATAAGGTAAGCGGAGAAGATCCGCTCCTTGCGTGGCTGAGCATTGTGCAGGAACAGCCGGAGGAAACGGAAAAACCGGAAGAAACGGAGAAGCCGGAGGAAACGGAAAAACCGGAGAAAACGGAAAAACCGGAGGTAACGGAGAAGCCGGAGAAGCCGGAGGTAACGGAGGATGGTTCGAACACGACGAAGGCTGTGCCAGCAGCCGGCAGGCTCTATGATGTGGCAGGAATGTTTCGTTACAGGATCAAAAATTCCTCAGCTACAAAGGGGACAGTAACGTTCGTAAAGCTCTTAAAAAGAACAAAAACAAATATCGTGATTCCGGAGACGGTGGAGCTGGACGGCTATACCTTTCGGGTGAAGGCGGTCTCTGCAAATGCATTGAAAGGATGCAAAAGGCTGACATCCGTTACAATCGGTGCAAACGTGACAGACATTGGTAAACAGGCATTTTATGGATGTAAAAAACTTAAGTCGGTCACGGTGAAAGGAAACAGGGCACCGGACATCGGCAAGCAGGCATTTAAAGGGATTTATGCAAAATGCAGGATCACGGTACCCAAGAGGATGCCGAAGAAACAGCTGGCTGTCCTTAAGGCAAGGATGAAAAAAGCCGGTGCCGGAAGCAGGACAGTCTATAAGAAAAAGTAACAGGATGTCAGGGGCAAATACGGTTACCCCAAACATCAGTAAAACAGGAGGAAAACAAAATGAAAAAGAAGAAACAGGTCGGGAAAAGGCTGACAGCACTTGTTCTGTGTATGGCCATGCTACTGACAGGCCCGGGTCCGTGGTTTTCTGTACAGAAGGTCAATGCAGCTTCATCAGAAGTGCAGCGGGAAGCAGGACAGGTGGAGCGCAGTGAGCGCAAGATGAAATTTAATGACAACTGGAAATTTAAGCTGGTCAATAAGTACGATATCAATGATAACAGTATCCAGGCAGATGGTATGGATTATAAGGACAAGACCATTTCCCTGCAGAAAATGTCATTGCCGTAAAAGTGCAAAGCAGTAACAGCAGTGCACGCTGGTATGCGGGAGCGGGAATCTATCGTAATGTATGGCTGATTTCTACGGACAGGATCCACGTGCCGGTGAACGGTGTCACGGTGACCACACCTCTTGACAAGGTGAAGCCGGAGGTGGCGGACGGATATACGGAAATCAAAGATCCGACAGCAGCCGGTGTGGAAAATGTATATGAACGGTGTCTCCAGCAAGGAAAATACCGGTGTGGCAGAAATTTTTGAAAAACTGAGGGATGACAGGACAGGTACGCAGGATGTGGCATGGAGTGGTACCGGCACGATGGATTTCCGCCTGGATACGGCCATCGGCCTGAAGGATTTCACCTTATATCTGAAGGATACTGCACCGACTTCTGATACCATCCGGGTATATTCCTCTGCCAATAACGGACAGGACTGGACAGAGATTACCAGTAAAGTAACAAATAAACGTGAGGACGGAGTGACCGTACGCAGCTATACGGCGGCAGACATGGTTTCTGAAACCTGGTTCCGGGTGGAATTTACGAAAAAGGTATCTCTTCTGGAGGTTGAGATCAATGCAAAGATTGCGACGTTCCCGGTAGGTTCCGAGGCGGCGCTGCGTTCTCTGAAGGTGGGCGGATACACAGCTGATAAAGCCACTTTAGAAAAGGGATGGTTCGGCATTTCCCGGACGGATCTGGGTGCTTCCAGGTGAGGATAACCGTGCGTCAGGCAATGCATCGGATGACTCCGGGGATTATCCTTATGCAGATATGAAGCTGAGTGCACCCAGCGTGGAGTCGGGCGGATCTGCCGGGAAAGCAGCCGATGGCGATAACGGCACCATCTGGCACAGCAACTGGGGAGGCGGACAGGGTGTTTCGGATCTGACGAACGATCCGGATAACCGTTATCTTCAGATTGAGCTGCAAACGGCAGAGAAGATCACCGGGCTTCGCTATCGGCCAAGATCCTCCCAGAAAAATGGAACCGTTACAAAGTATAGTGTAAAAGTAAGCACAGACGGTCAAACATGGACAGAAGCAGCGTCAGGAGACTGGACGGATGCGGTAGAATGGAAGCTGGCTTCCTTTAAGACAACAGAAGCAAAATACATCCGTATGTATGGGGTGGAGACCTCCTCGGACGGCGGAACGGAGAATAATAAATTCATGTCCGCAGCTGAGGTTCGTATACGCCTGGCATCGGAAGAGCTTCACAGCGGCAACACCACGGTTACGCTGGCACAGGATTTTGTGGATTATACAGGAAAAGAGATTACGCCGGAGCCGACAGTGTCCTACAAAGCTTCGGAAGCAGCAGAAGAAATCACACTGGTAAAGGGAACGGACTATGAAGTCAGCTACCGCGACAATGTGGAACCTGGAACAGCAGCCATCGTTGTGACAGGAAAGAACCGCTATGCCGGTGTGGTAGAGAAGGAATTTACGATCCGGGATGCAGAAATAGAAATCACAGGCTATGAGCAGGTGGAAGTGTCTGCAGATCCGGGTGATTATCCGGGACTCCCGGGTACGGTGACCGCATACACGAATGTGGGACAGCAACTGATGGAGGTTCGCTGGGATCACATCAGTGACAGCGCACTGGACGCAGCCGGGATCTTTACCGTATATGGTACGGTCATGGAAACAAATGCCCGGATTCCAGCGGAGGTGACGGTAAGAGGTGTGCCGGGAGAACAGAAGGAGCAGTGTCTGGCAGCATCTGAGGACGAGCGGATCGTTTGTGTTCCGGGCATTGCTTCAGAGGGCGAAACGGTAGCCGTGAAGGCAGCAAATGGATATGGCTTTACAATACCTCCTGTGATCGTCATGAGTAAGGATGGAACGGAAAAGGATATCGCCGTAACAAAGACAGAGGAAGGTTACAGCTTTGTCATGCCGGCTTATGGCGTGACCGTTATGGGAACGGTACAGCCGTTGGAAGATGCATTGTACACGGTGGCATTTCAGTCAAACGGCGGTTACGAGGTGGCATCCCAGCAGATCGCAGTGGCATCCGGAAGGATTGCAGAGCCTGCGGCACCGAAGCGGAGAGGCTATGTCTTTGCGGGATGGTATCGTGACATAGCCCTGACACAGAAATGGAACTTTGCCGCAGACAAAGCAGAGAGCGATCTGACGCTTTATGCAAAGTGGACAGAGGCAGAAATTGTTGTAAATACAGACATTCCGGATTATCTTCTGGGACATACATGGAACCTGCCGGGTACCATTCGTGTGACCATGGAGGAAGAGACCTTTGATGTGTCAGTAATCTGGAATGCGGAGGATGTGGCAGCCGTACGGGCAGCAGAGGAACCACAGAGCTGTACCATCCGCGGGGTACTGACCTATCAGTTCGCACTGGAGGCGGGGACATATAACATAACGGCAGGATTCTTTGATCCGTGGGCACAATGGGCAGGTGATCAGCGCCATGCAAAGGTTTCTCTGAGCGATAGGGAAGGAAAGGAACTGGATGCAAAGGAAGACTACCACATCAGCGGCAGCAAGGATAAGGTACAGTTCACAGAGGTGGAACTTGCAGAGGATGGAAGTCTGTATCTGAATGTGGCACCACGGAACAGCGGAAATGATAATTGTGATATCATGATCAGCTTCATTGTGATCACAAGGAAAGCAGAAGAAACGGCAGAATATACGGTAACCTTTGATGCCGGTGACGGCATTGAGACAGTGTCCCAGCAGGTGAGTGAAGGAGATAAAGCAGCAAGGCCTGCAGATCCGAAACGAGACGGTTACACCTTTGACGGCTGGTTCAAGGATGAAGCATGCAGACAGGCATGGGATTTCGATACGGATATCGTAATGGAAGATATCACTCTTTACGCAGGGTGGACGAAGCAGGAGGAGCCGGACAATCCTGAGAAACCGGACAACCCGGACGATCCGGATGATGACTTAAGGAAGACACTAGGGGAAGCAATCCGTCTGGCAGAAATGCTGAAAGCGGAGGATTATACAAAGGAGACCTACGATGTGCTGGCAGAGGCGATTGCAGGTGCCAGGGAAGCTTGTGAAGCAGAAGAGCTGACAGATGAGCAGATGCAGGAAAGCTGATCTGGAAGGGAATTTCTGCCAGGGCAGTCATCCGGGTGCCAAAGGCAAAGAAAAATGCCTATGGGAAGCTTTTCAAAGGAAAAGGACAGAAGGCAACGGTAAAAATCAAATGATGTCACTGAGTATCCGCATCATGGGGGAAAAACTGTACTATGTAAAGGCTGAAGGATACAAAACATCCGGCAGCTTTTCCGTAACCTATTACCAGTATTCCATCCAGACGAAAAAACGGAAAAAAATTTCCGAAAGTAAATACCGGGCAGCAGTTGGCAAGCTGTATGCTTAAAAAATCAGAGAAAAAAAGCCCGCATCGGGAGAAAGGAACCCGGATGCGGGTTTCTTTCTGCTACCGTGCAATACAAGTGGCAGGTTCTGCCGGCGGGAAGTTCTTTGGATGGGGAGTTGTATCTTTGGGCAAAATAACGTATAATGTAGTACTAAGGCTAAAAATCATAACACACGGGAATGGTTCATTTGGCCTGCGGAATATGCCTCGCCAAAGAGGTAAAATGAAAGAGATAAAGGATGATTTCTACCATGGACAGCAGACAGTATCTGGAATTTGTTTTGGATAAGCTGCGGGCGAGGATTGCGAAGATAGATGCCTCGATTGAGCAGGGACAAAAAGAGATTGAAAATATGCACCAGTATTACTGGGAAAATTATACCGAGATGGATCAGTACGGATACGAGGATTTTGATAATCAGCAGGCACTTCTGGGTCAGGTAAATGCCAATCAGGAGCAGCAGATGCTAAGACAGCGTTTCCGGAAGATGCTGGATTCTCCGTTTTTCGGACGGGTGGATTTTGTATATGAAGGGGAGGAAGAGCCGGAGACGTTCTATATCGGGATTGCCAATTTTTCACAGGAGACGGGCCGGATTCCCCTGGTGTATGACTGGAGAGCTCCGGTTTCCAGCCTGTTTTATGACTATGACAAAGGGGAAGCCTACTATGAGGCACCCGGCGGACGGATGGATGGTGAGGTACGATCCAAATGGCAGTACAAGATCCGAAACGGGAAAATGATCTATGCATTTGAGAGTGATGTCAAGATCGATGATGAGGTATTGAAGCAGGAGCTTGGAAGTCATGGGGATGTGAAGCTGAAAAATATCATCAAAACCATCCAGAAGGAGCAGAATGCCATAATTCGCAACACACAGGACAAGATCATGGTGATACAGGGTGTGGCGGGCAGCGGCAAGACATCGGTAGCCCTCCATCGGATCGCTTATCTGCTGTATCACGATAAGAAAAATCTCCGCTCCTCCAATGTACTGGTGCTCTCGCCAAACGGAGTATTCTCCGATTATATTTCACATATTCTTCCGGAGCTTGGAGAGGAAAATATCCGGGAAATGAGTTTTGATATGTTTGCCTATCGGGAGCTTCTGGATACCGTCAGTGACTGCGAGGATCGATATGACCAGATTGAGAAAAACTTTCAGATGCCGGGTGGACAGAAGATCTGCCAGGAGAAGCAGTCCAGGGAGTTTGTTACCAGGCTGAACGGATTTGCCCTGGAACTGGAAGACCGTCTGATGCGCTTCTCCGATTTTCAGTATAAAGGCATGAAAAAAACAGAGCGCGAGCTGACGGAGCTGTTCTATTTCCGCTTTCCGGATATTCCGCTGCTGGAGCGGATGCAGGCGGTGATGGATTATGTGGTGGATGAGTATGAGACACTCATCGGACGCGATTTCAGCGAGGAAGAGCTGGAGCGGATCCGGGAGCGGTTTATGAAAATGTACCGGTCTACCGATCTGTATGTGCTTTACAACTGGTTTTTGAAGGAATATGGGTATCCCACTCTGCCAAAGACCGGCTACGAGAAACGGAAGCTTGCCTACGAGGACGTTTATCCGGTTCTTTATTTAAAATATCTTCTGAAAAACTATGGTGCGAACCGGAATATCCGCCATCTGGTGATCGATGAGATGCAGGATTATTCTTATATGCAGTATCTGATCCTGGATAAAATGTTTTCCTGTAAAATGACGATCCTGGGAGACCGGGCACAGACCATGGAAGAAGAGACAAGAGATGTGATGCAGTTTCTGCCGCGGATATTCGGAAGGAATATCCGGAAGATCTGCATGAATAAGAGCTACCGCAATACGGTGGAAATCGCAGGCTATGCAAACAGGCTTTCCGATGTGTCGGATATGGAACTGTTTGAGCGCCATGGAAAACCGGTTCAGGAGCAGAGCTTTGACTCGGAAGAGGCGGCACTGGAAGAGGTGCTTGCGGCAATGCGGCTGGATGAGTTCGAGACGATCGCTGTGATTGAGATGACGGAGCAGCGCGCCGCGTTTGCCGCCGGGTATCTGAAAAAGCGGATGGAGGAGCTGGGGATGGATACAGGAAACCGTTTCTCCCGTGTGGACCGCAACAGCACCAGATTTCGGAAGGGACTCACAGTCACCACCTTTTATCTGGCCAAGGGACTGGAGTTTGATCAGGTATTTGCCGTTTTTCGCAGCAGTGATCACACACCACTGCACAGACAGGCAAAATACATCTGCGCCACAAGGGCTCTGCATGAGCTGTACATGTATGAAGTTAAGGATGCGCTCCTGGAAGAGCCATAGAGAAAGGCCGGGTAATCGGGAAGTACCGGCCGACCGGGCTGTCAGCTTCCCGAATGAGTGCTTTGTTCGCGTTCTCTTCTGGAAAAAACGCAGCCACAGTAATCCTGCCGGTAAAGTCCGTATTCTGCGGACAGTTCTACCGAGCGTTTGTAGCCATTTTTCTTTTTGAAATCGGAGGGAAGCCAGTCGATGTGGTATTCTGCGGCAAGGCTTCTTCCGATTTCATTTATTTTTTCTGCATTTTTTAATGGGCTGATGGACAGGGTCGTACAGAAAAAGTCAAACCCTCCTAAGGCGGCAAGCTCTGCCGTTTTTTTCAGGCGAAGCCTGTAGCAGCGAAAGCATCGCTCTCCTCCCTCCGGGATGTTTTCCAGCCCCCGTGCCATGTCATAAAATTTCTCTTTTTCAAAGTCACCTTCCAGAAAAGTAACCGGGTATCTCAGGGGCATCCTGGAAATCAGAGATTGCTGTTCCAAAACCCGGTGTTTGTATTCCTCATCCGGGTATATGTTGGGATTATAATAGAAAACCGTGATTTTGAAATAATCGGAGAGATATTCCATCACATAGCTGCTGCAGGGCGCACAGCAGCTGTGCAGCAGAAGGGTGGGGATGCGGTTTTCGTCTGTGTTTTTTTGAAGGATCTTTTCCAGTTCCTTCTGGTAATTGATTTTATTTGCCATCGTTTCCTTTATCCTATTCGGATATCCTTTCCTGTTCGTTGCATTCTTTTCTATCATACACCTGTTTTGAGAAAAATCCCAGTCTGTTTTTCATACACTTATCCGTGCAAAAATCATAGGATAAATTATCAGGGAAAGGGAGAATGGTACCGATCTCTGAAAAAAGAAAAGAAGGAGGCAGCCATGTCATCCCTGTTGGAACTGCAACATGTCAGCTATGCTTATCACAGTATGGATGGTGAGCTTCTTGCACTGTCAGATATTTCCTTTCAGGTGGAAGAGGGGGAGTTCCTGGCGGTGGTGGGTCCAAGCGGGTGTGGAAAATCCACTCTGCTGTCCCTGATCTGCGGCCTTCTGAAAGCGGAAAAGGGATCGATTCTTCTGGATGGAAGGCCGGTAAAGGAGTCACGGTCAAAGATCGGATACATGCTACAGAAGGATTATCTGTTTGAATGGCGTGATATTTACAGCAATGTGATGCTGGGACTGGAAATCCAGAAAAAGAGGACACCGGAAAACATCGGGCGTGTGGAGCGGATGCTTGCGACCTACGGTTTATCTGCTTTTCAGCATGTCAGGCCTTCTCAGCTGTCCGGAGGCATGCGTCAGAGGGCTGCGCTGATTCGTACCCTTGCACTGGAGCCCGGACTTCTGCTTTTGGATGAGCCGTTTTCGGCTCTGGACTATCAGACGAGGCTGGAGGTGTGCGAGGATATTTTTGACATCATCAAAAGGGAACAGAAGACAGCCATTCTGGTTACTCATGACCTGTCCGAGGCAATTAGCGTGGCAGACCGTGTGATCGTGCTGACGAAACGTCCTGCCCGTGTCCGGGCCATTGTGCCGGTTTCCTTCCAGCTGGAGAAAAGGACACCCATGACCGTACGGAATGCACCGGAATTTAAGGATTATTTTAATACCATCTGGAAGGAGCTGAACGATCGTGTCTGAAGTTTCCATATGCCAGAAAGAGTATGTAAAAGGTATGAACCGCAGAAAAAAAGTAATCCATTTTGCCCGTTTTTTTCTTTTGGCAGCGTTTCTCCTTTTATGGGAAACGGCGGCAAGGCGGGAATGGATCGACAGTTTTATTTTCAGCAGTCCGGGACGGATCCTTACAACCTTTTATCAGATGATACAGGATGGAAGTATTCTGGAGCACATCGGGGTGACACTGGCGGAAACGCTGGTCAGCTTTGGGCTTGTTGTGCTTGTCGGGATTGCAGCTGCCGTTCTTTTATGGATGTTTCCTTCAGTCTCAAAAGTTCTGGAGCCTTATCTGGTGGTTTTGAACAGTCTGCCAAAATCAGCTCTGGCTCCCCTCCTGATCGTCTGGCTGGGGGCAAATGTGAGGACGATCATTCTCGCAGGGATGTCTGTTGCTATATTCGGGACGATTATGAACCTCTATACCTGCTTTACGGAGGTATCGCCGGAGAAAGAAAAGCTCATCTACACACTTGGCGGAAAAAAGAAGGAGACGTTGTTTAAAGTGGTGCTGCCTGGCACCATCCCCAATATGCTGAGTATCATGAAGGTAAATATCGGTCTCTGTCTTGTGGGAGTTATCATTGGAGAATTTATCGGGGCGCGTAAGGGGCTTGGGTATCTGATCATTTACGGATCCCAGGTGTTGCATCTGGCAGGCTTTTTGCAATGCCGGATTTCATGGAAAGGGAAAAGAGAACCGGTAGATTTTAGGGGGGAAATGTGGTATGCTTTTTTTAGCATTGGACGAGTTTTCGTTTTGGAGAAGGAGGTTTTCTATGTTTGATGAAATTCTGAAGTACAATGAAAAGTTTGTAGCAGAGAAAAAGTATGAGCAGTATGCGGCAGGTAAATTCCCCAATAAAAAGATCGCGATCCTGACCTGTATGGATACCAGACTGGTTGAACTGCTGCCTGCAGCGCTTGGGCTGAAAAACGGGGATGTAAAGATTATCAAAAATGCCGGCGGTGTTGTGACCAATCCCTTTGGAAGTGTGATCCGAAGCCTTCTGGTTGCCATCATTGAACTTGGGGTGGAGGAGATCATGGTTATCGGACATACCGACTGCGGGGTGCAGCACATAGACAGTGAGATGATGATTCATCACATGAAGGAACGGGGGATTTCCCAGGAGTCCATTGATCTGATGAAATACTGCGGCATAGATTTTGAAAAGTGGCTTGCTGGTTTTGATACCGTGGAACAGTCGGTTCAGGATACGGTAGATACGATCCGGAATCATCCGCTGATTCCGTCGGATGTACGGATTGGCGGTTATGTGATCGACACTGTGACCGGAAAGCTGAATGTGGTCTGCGAAGCACAGTGAGCCAGATAAAAGAAAAGAGACAGGCACAATACAGGAGAATCCGGCATAAGTTTTTCCAAAGAAATCAGGAGAGGCTTATGTCGGATTTTTATGGTTCCAGGCAGGAAATAACAGAGAAAGGCAATTTGTTTTACCGGCAGGCCGGAAATGCATGTCTGATGTTAGAGACAATTGAGAGTGGAGAGAATGGAAAAGACGGAGGGAGTGAGGCAGAGTTGGCGCAGAGGGTACTGCTGCAGGCTGCTGCACTGATGCAGCGGGCAGAAATGCTGGATATGCAGGAATATGAAAGGCTCACCGGACTCATACAGGGAGGGGAGATAGAATGAAGCAGATGCGGGCAGTGATTTATGCCAGATGCAGTACGGAGGAGGAAAGCCAGAGGGAGGCACTCAAAAAGCAGCTGGAGGAAGCAAAAGAATGTGTGGGGAGAAAAGGCTGGCTTCTGGTGGATGTGTATGTGGAAAGTCGTTCCGGAACTACAGTGAAGGGGAGGCGGGAATACAGAAGAATGTACGAAGATATGAACCGGGATATCTTTGACATTATTGTGATCAAGTCGCAGGACCGGTTGATGCGAAATGTGAGAGACTGGTATCTGTTTGCAGATCGAATGGTGAGGAAGAACAAAAGGCTGTACCTGTATCTGGAACAGAAGTTTTACCGGACGGAGGATGCCCTGATTACAGGAATCAAAGCAATTCTTGCGGAAGAGTACAGCAGAGAGCTGAGCAAAAAAATGAATAATGCACACCGGAACCGCCAGAAAAAGGGCAAAGTACCGGTGCTTACCGGAAATACTTACGGTTACCGGAAAATGCCGGATCAGAGCATTGAAATCCTGGAGGAGGAAGCGGCAGTAAAACGCCGTATGTATGAGCTGTGTGCGGCCGGATACGGCGGAAGAGCCATTGCCCGCATTTTATATAAGGAAGGAATTGTTTCAAAAAGCGGAAAACCATTTACCGATTCCTCTATTCTGAGGATGATAAAAAATCCATTGAACAAAGGTACGGTGGTGATGAATCGTAGACATTTCGATTTTGAGAGCAAAGCGGTGATCCCGGTACCGGAAGAAGAGCAGTTTGTATATGAAAATATGGTGCCTGCCATTGTCACGGAAGAACTGTGGGAGCGTGCAAACAAGGCTATCGGGATGCGCAGAACGACAGAAAAAGGAGAGAAGCGGGGACGCTACCGGGGCAGATCGCCTCTTACTGGAAAACTGTTCTGTGGACTGTGCGAAGAACCGTACTATCGGACAGTCAGGATCCGAAAACGTGACGGAAAAAGAATCGTCCAGTGGCGCTGCAAACGGTATGTGGCCTCCGGAAGGGCAGGCTGCCAGAATATGCATCTGTCAGAGGAGGATGTTTTTGCCGCACTGGAATCCATACAGGGAGAAAATGAGGAGAAAAGAAAAAGACTGGAAGAGAAAGCAGAAGAGAAAATGGAGAAGCTGTTGAAAAAGCTGTTCGCGGCAGAGATGGAAGAAGGCAGCCGGGATCGCAGGGCAGAGCAGCAGGAGAGGAAGCTGGAGAGACAGGAGAAAAGATTGCTGGATAAACTTCTGGATGGAGTGATATCGGACCAGACTTACAGGAAACAACAGCAGGAGTTCCTGGAAAGAAGAGAGGAGATAGGGAAGGAAAGGCAGAGGCAGGCTGTCTGCGATGGTAAGCAGGGGGAGCGGGTGAATGAGCTGATGCAGACTCTGCGTCAGGAAAGGATTCTGAATCATGCATATGCCATGGCATTGCTTGGAGACATGAAAAAAATCACGGTGCTGCCGGAAAAAGAAGCAGCCAAAATGTGGCAGAACCGGAATGATTCCGGATAAAACTGCAAAATGCCTGCTCATCTCTTCAAACTGGACTGGGTCATTATGTCCATTGTGATTCTGTGTATCATTGCCATGGGACTTTATGCCCTGCTTGGCGGTCTGGAAAAATGTTATCTGAAAAGCATCGGAAAGCACTAGAAAACAGGCAAAGAAAAGAGCAGAGCGGGATCCAAAGAGCGATCCCGTCTCTGCCGGAGAGACTGCTGTGCCCGTTTTTGCAGATCGGTGAAAGGAGAAGGATCAGTTTGCGGTGGAATCTGCTTTGCGATAACGCTTGCGGTATTCTCCGGGTGACATGCCGGTCTCCGTTTTGAACATTCTGGAAAAATAGGAAAAATTGGAGTAGGAAAGGGCGGAGGCAATCTGGCTGATACTCTGATTCGTATTGCTTAAACGGTATTTTGCCTCCTTCAGTTTAACCTCTGAGAGATAGTCGCTGATTTTCTTGCCGGTTTCCTTTTTGAAAATTTTGGCCATATAATCCGGACTTAAATAGACCTGACCAGCCAGTTCTTCTCTTGTGATGGTCTTATCCTTCTTAACCAGTTCCATGATTTTTCGGACAATTTGTTCGGACTTTTCATGCTCATCCGCTGTCTCTACATTTTTCAGAGCGGCGGAAGCCTGACTTGTCAGAAGAGAGGTCTGTCTTGGCAGGGTGGTGTGATCGGCTGCATTTCCGGTAAGAACCTGAAGAGTGATCTGGAATTTCCGGAGGAAAAAAGCAATCAGCTCATTGCATTTATCCTGAAGCTGTTCCGGGTTCGGGAAAGAAGCTTCCGCCAGCAGTGCGAGGAAAAAACGAGGTTCCAGCTCCAGTGCGGGAGGAAAGTTTTTATTGTCTAAAAACAGTTCATTCACTGCATTTTTGATGCAGTAGGAGAGAATGCCAAGGTCAGTATCCGGGGACGGAATGGATACAATATAAAACAATATCGGGACATAACGCAGACTTGGATCAAAAAATACACCTTTCTGTCTGGCATTCCAGGAGAGGTAATCGGTATCGCTGTTCTGATAAATACCCCGGACAAGCTGCTGCCAGAAATGCTCGGCAGCAAGCAGTCGTTCAGCCGGTTTCTGGGAAGCTTGCAGTCCGTTTTTCTGTTTCAGGCTGGCGTTTATCTGCTGTACGGCATCCCGAACGGTATTGCTTAACTCCTCGATATCAAAAGGCTTCAGCAGATAGGCAAAGGCATGATACTGGATTGCTTCCCGTGCATAGGAAAAGTCCGAGTGGCAGGTGAGAAACAGGATCAGGATATCCGGATGGTTCTCAAAAATCCAGTGTGCCAGATCGATTCCGGTGCCATTTGGCATTTCGATGTCGCAGATCATGAGATGAATGTCTGCATGGGTACATAATTCTTTTGCAGAGGTAATATTATTACAGGAAAAAACCTGGTCGATACCAAGAGCATGCCAGTCAACCGCATTTTGCAGTGCTTCCAGAGCAAAAGCTTCATCATCTACAAGAAGTAAGTTCATGTTCTTCTCCTTTCTGGGGCAGAATCAGACGGATCCTGGCGCCTCCTTCCGGACGGTTTTCGAATGTCAAACTGATGTCATATCCGTAAATATACCATAATCTTTGTTTTACATTGGAAATACCGATATGCTGTCCATTGGTATGGGAAACGGTATGTTCCGGTTTCAGGTTCAGCTTTTCCAGGTCTTCCAGGGAAAATCCGGTTCCATTGTCTTCGATGCAAAGAACAAGGGAAAGGACTCCCTCCTGAATCAGGGGGCTGGCTGTGATGATCAGCTGCATGTTGCTGGAATCCAGGTAGGCATGTTTGAAGGTGTTTTCCACGAAGGTGTGGAGGGTAAGCACCGGTATGGTCATGCTTTCGGCTGCCGGCTCGATGTCAAACTTTGCTTCCAGATTGTTCTGGAAACGGATCTGCTGAATATGCAGATAATTCTTCACGTGTTCCAGTTCCTGGTTCAGAGAAACCATACTGTCTGAGCTTTTGAACAGGTAGCGGAAATACTTCATCAGTGTGGAAGAAAATTCAGCAACCAGTTCAGAGCGGCCGCTCAGTCCGAGACTGTAGATCAGATTCAGACAATTCGGGAAAAAATGAGGTTTGATCTGCAGGGTCAGATATTCCAGTTCTGCGTAAACATGACTCAGTTTTTCCTCATATACCTGCAGTTTCAGGTCATGGATCCGACTGATCATGTAGTTGAAGGTTTCGGTCAGTTCTGCAAATTCATCCCGGGTATCCGGTACAGGCAGCCTGGAATCAAAATCACCCTTCTGAACGGCCTTCATGGCAGAGATCATACGAATCAGAGGGGAAACCATCTGTTTCCAGGTGGCAATCAGTGTGATGGTCAGGAATAAAAAAGTGACTGCAAACAGAGCCAGAATACCATAATGGAACCAGGAGAATGCACCCAGTACGTACTTTTCCGGAATATAGAGCAGAATACGGTAATGATTCTGGGAGGAATCTACGGAAATGGACACACAATCCTTGCGGTTGATATCGGTGGGACCGAAAAGAAAATCTTCTGCCTGATCCTGATTGGTTAAAATAAGCGTTCCTTTTGTGTTCTCCGTCAGCTCTTTCAGGTCTGAAAAGACGTATTCGCCTGCGGCAAAGGCTCCAACGTATACATTCTGATATTCCATCAGCTCCATCAGATAGCTTTTTCTGGTCATCCGAAGAAAAGACCAGCCCCGTATCTGCGGGGTAGTGGCCGGCCAGGTTCTTTCCCTGCACGCCTGACGTATGTAGGAGCGCATTTCCAGACGCTCGGAATAAGAGTCATAGTTGCTGCTCTGAAAAATCAGGATATCCTGTTTTGGAAGATAGAAAAACAGACTGCTGCATCCATTATAGGTATCCAGATATTTGGTGAAGGAGTTCAGAATGTCCGTTTGCTCTGAAAGATCGGGTACTCCGGCAAGGAGGCTGGAGTAGTTTTCCTCATCCAGCAGAAAAGATGCCAGATAGTTGGAAATATGATTCAAAGTGGTATCTACCGTTGCAAGCTGAAGGGAAATAGTGGTATGATTGTATTGCATACTCTGCTGCTTCAGCCGATGTTTTGCATACTCGCTTCCGGCAAGGATACACAACAGCAGCGGGATATAGGTGATGACGTAAAGATAAAACAGTCTCTTTTTGGTACTGGGTTTAAACAGTGTTTTTTTCATATGTTTCATTAATGACCTCCGTATCCGTCTGGCTGACTGGAACAATGGTATTTTTGAATGGGATAGTGCTTATATTTTAACGTATTTACTGCGGGAAAGGAAGAAAAAAATGAGGAAAGTACAAAGCAGGATTGTGAAAATTTTACTGCTTTTGCTGGCTGGTCTGCTGGCTGTGGGATGCAGCAGAGGAAAGGCAGAACAGACGGAGAAGGAAGAAGTGCCGGTGATAAATATCGGCATTTCGGAACGTACCGGATTAAGTGATGATCTGGAACAGGTAAATGAGACACTGGGAGATCTGACGGAGGAAAAGATTGGAGTAAGAGCACAGTTGGTTTGGCTTGGACTGAACAGCAGCGATGGAAGCAGTTATTATAAAAGCCGGCAGATGGATGTGGACATTATGAATGTCTATTTTAAGAAATATGATGATTACAGAAGAAAGAATCTTTTGCTGGATATGGAGAATTATCTGGACGATGCACCCATGCTGCAGGAAGTACTGGATGAGAAAACATCTCTTCCGGAGAATGAGCAGGATGGGGTGTACGGAATACCCAAACCGCTCAGTGATCTGCACAGCAATGGTGTTATGCTGAACCGTGCCTATGTGGAAAAATATCAGATGGATGTATCACAGATCCACCATGCGCAGGATCTGGAACCCTTTTTTGACCGGATCAAACAGGAGGAACCGGATGTGATTCCATGGGCGCTGGAAAAGCGTGGAAATGCAGTGATCGAACGTCAGCCCATCGGTGATGTGCTGGATGGGTGCCTGTCCGGTATTTTATATGAAGAAAATGGAAATACCGTCTGCAATCTCTATGAGTCGGAAGCATATGAGGAGCAGGTCCGCCTGGCAGAAAGATGGCAGAAAAAGGGATATCTGGCAAAGGACATCCTGACAAATATTGAAAATGGAAAATCCCAGGTGCTTTCAGGGAAGGCGTTTGCCACCGAGTTTGTGATCAAGCCGGATGAAATGCAGTATGACGAAAGTATTTACGGAGAGAAGGCCATTATCATACCGTTTGACAATAAACCGGTTCTGGATACGGAGGATGACTGGATTACGGTATGGTGCATTTTTGCGGAGACGAAGTATCCCAGAGAAGCCGTTCAGGTGCTGAATCTTCTCTATTATGATGAGGATGTTCTGAATGTCATCTGCTATGGCGTGGAAGGAATGCATTATCAGGTACTTCCGGATGGAAGCTTCGATTATCCGGAAGGGGTGGATCAGGATACGGTGGGGTATTCCTGTTCAACAAAGTGGAGATACAATACACCGAAGGCCGGAATCTGGCATGGAATGTCCGAGAATCTGGAGAAAGATTTTGAAGAATTTAAAGCATCGGCTGTTATCTCCGGCGCTTATGGATTCTGGCTGGATGAAAGCAGGATCACGGTGGATATTGCTGCGCTGAAACAGATCGTCAATGAATATACGCCGCTTCTGGAAACCGGGCTGTGTGATACGACTGCTTACCTTGCCGAATTTCGGCAGAAGCTTCAGGAGGCGGGCAGTGAGGAGCTGGTGCGTCAGGTTCAGCAGCAGTATGACGAATGGATAAAAACGGAAAAAGAACAAAACAGAACGGAGAAAGAGTAGTTTTCCGCCCGGCAAAACGGTACTATAGGTACAGCTAAAAAAACAAGGGAGGAATACAAATGAACAGAAAACTTGCAAAACTGACGGCAGTTACACTGGCAGCTTCCATGGTTCTGGGAAGTTCTGTTACAGGTATGGCTGCTTCCACAAACCAGATGTCTGAGCGCGAGAGCCGCAATGCACAGCTTTCCAAAGAAGCTGCAGAGGAAGGTATGGTCCTTCTGGAAAATGAGAACAAGACACTTCCGGTTGCAGAGGGAACAAAAGTGGCACTGTTTGGCGCAGGTTCCTACACAACAGTAAAGGGCGGTACCGGATCAGGTGACGTTAACCAGAGATATGCGGTCAGCATCTACGATGCACTGACCTCCGAATATCGCATTTCCAATCTTGGCTGGTGGAATTCCTATCTGAAAGACCTGGATGCAGCGAAAGAGAAGGCATTCGAAGAAAAGGCAGATAATGATTACGTGAAATACATCCCGGGTCAGTTTGGTGCAAGCCCATCCTGCATCGCAAAAGATGTGGCAGTCAGTCAGGCAGATGTGGATGCAGCAAAAGCAAACGGTACAACGACTGCTATCTATACCATCAGCCGTACATCCGGTGAGGGTGCAGACCGTGAAATCGGCAAAGGCGATTACGAACTGTCTGATATCGAGAGAAACAACATTGAAATGATCGCAAAAGCATTTGACAAATGCATCATTATCCTGAATGTAGGCGGAGTTGTAGATACCAAGTTCTATGATGAGATCGAAGGCCTGGATGCGATGCTGTTGATGTCTCAGGCAGGTATGGAAGGCGGAAACGCACTGGCTGACATTCTGACAGGCAGAACAGCACCATCCGGTAAACTCAGCGATACCTGGGCTGTAAATTATACCGATTATCCGGCAGCTGAGATCATCGGAAACAATGACGAGAACAACAGCCAGGAGAATTACGAGGAAGGTGTCTATGTTGGATATCGCTACTTCGATACCTTTAATATCACACCGGCTTATGAGTTTGGATACGGTATGTCTTACACCGATTTTGAGATGACACCGGTTTCTGTGACAGCAGATGAAAATATCGTATCGGTAACAGTAAATGTAAAAAATGTGGGTGAGGTTTATTCTGGCAAAGAAGTGGTAGAGGTTTATTTCTCTGCTCCGGATGGAGAGATCGACAAACCGTATCAGGAACTGGCTGCTTTTGGAAAGACAGACTGTCTTGCACCGGGTGAGAGCCAGGAGATTACCGTAAGCTACAAGACAACAGAGATGTCCTCCTACAGCGAAGCAAAAGCTTCTTATATCATGGAAGATGGTGACTATGTGATCCGCGTGGGCAACAGCTCCAGAAATACACAGGTTGCAGGTGTTCTGAGCCTTGGACAGGATGTGGTAACAGAGAAGCTTTCCAATCAGCTTGAGCTGGATAACAAGGATATGAAGGAACTTTCCAGCACAGGAAAGACCACCTACAGCTATCCGACTGAGGCCGCTGAGATTGCAGCAGCACCGAAGACGGTTCTGAAGGCGGAAAACTTTGTAACAGAAAACAATGCATCTGCCATCGATGAAGACGCAGTGACTACTTATCTGACTGCAGAGGATGCGAAAGATTACAAAGCAGCAGCAAATGAGACGGTTGAAATCGTAGAAGAAATTCCGGAAGGAACCAAACTGATCGATGTTTACAATGGCACCGTTTCCATGGAATCTTTTGTGGCAAGCTTAAGTGATGTTCAGCTTGCAAACCTGGCAAATGGTCTGACCGGAGCAACGCAGGGTGACGATGATGTCTGGGGCGCAGATGCGAACAGCGTAAAAGGTGCTGCAGGTGAGACAAGCCAGCTGTACTTCAATTCTCTTGGTATCCCGAACACGGTTGAGGCAGACGGACCGGCAGGTATCCGTGTGACACCGGTTTCCACGGATTCAGAGGGAAATAATGTTTATAACTATTGTACCGCATTCCCGATTGGTACTCTGTTAGCACAGACCTGGAATACAGAGCTTCTGAACAGAGTCGGCAAGGCAATCGGTGAAGAAATGGCTGAAATCGGTGTTACCCTGTGGCTGGCACCAGGTATGAACATTCACAGAGACCCGCTGTGCGGACGTAACTTTGAGTACTATTCCGAGGATCCTTCCCTGACCGGTTACGTTGGTTCTGCCATCACTTCCGGTGTACAGTCCAACAAGGGTGTAGGCGTAACCATCAAACATTACATTACAAACAACCAGGAAACAAACAGAAGTAAAGTAAATACTTCCGTTTCTGAGAGAGCACTGAGAGAAATCTATCTGAAAGGCTTTGAGATGGTCATCAGATCTGCACAGCCGATGGCTATCATGAGCTCCTACAATAAAGTAAACGGTACTTATGCATGTGAAAACTTTGACCTGCTGACTTCTATTCCACGCGGAGAGTGGGGATTTGACGGAATGATCATGACAGACTGGGGCGCAGGCGGAAGAGCAAGCGTTGACGGCATGATGCATGCAGGAAACGATCTGGTAATGCCGGGCAGAACACAGGACAGAATGATCGCAGCTCTTGCAGGTACACCGAGCAACGAACTGGACAGCACACTGCTTCGTGGTGATATCCAGAAATGTGTATCCAACGTACTGACCATGATCATGCGCTCCCTGCAGTTTGGCAGAATGTATGATTCTGTAGAAGTGAAAGCTCATACCGAGACTTATACGAATCTGACAACCTATTCTTCTGTTGCAAAGGCTTCCGTAAAATCAGCAGAGATCAACAAAATGGAAGAAGAAGTTGCACAGCTGAAAGACAGAGCAGAAAAACTGGAGGCAGAGCTTGGTGCACAGAATGCAAAGGTACAGAAAGCTTACGCAGAGGTGGAGAAGCTGAATGTCAAGATTCAGAAAGTAACCGTTAAGAGCGTAAAATCCGCAAAGAGCAAACGTGCAACTGTAAAATGGACAAAACTGTCCGGTATGGATGGATATGTGATCCAGTACTCCACAAAGGCAACCTTCAAGTCTGCTAAGAAAAAGACGGTAAAGGCAAGCGTAGCAAGTGCAACGCTGAAGAGCCTGAAGAAGGGCGGAAAATATTATGTTCGCGTTCGTGGATACAAGACCATTGACAATCAGAAAGTTTATACACAGTACAGCAGTGTAAAGACCGTGAAAGTGAAATAAATCCAACCACAGAAAACACGCTCTGTAAGCTTTGTATTGTGATAATAAGAGAAAACGACGGGTTATCCGTCGTTTTTTCTTGCCAGAAAAGGGTCCTTATGGTACACTTTAGTACAGCATTTGACAGAATCCGCCAAAAGGAGGAACCGTCAGAGACCGGATGTGCAAAAGATGGCGCATCGCAGGTGTAGTGGAAAAATCGAACAGAAATGAGGAATGATTATGGCACAGTTATGGGGAGGACGTTTCACAAAAGAGACGGATCAGCTTGTTTATAATTTTAATGCATCCATATCCTTTGATAAAAAGTTTTACCTTCAGGATATAGAAGGCAGCAGAGCACATGTAAAAATGCTGGCAGCTCAGGGAATCCTTACGGAAGCAGAGCGTGATACGATCCTTGGCGGGCTTGACAGTATTCTGCAGGATGTGGAAAACGGCACACTAAAGATCAGTGACAAATATGAGGATATTCACAGCTTTGTGGAGGCCAATCTGATCGATCGTGTGGGAGATGCCGGCAAAAAGCTGCACACAGGCCGCAGCCGGAACGATCAGGTTGCACTTGACATGAAGCTTTATACAAGAGATGAGATCCGCGAGATCGACGGGCTTTTAAAAAAGCTGCTGGAGACCCTTCTTACGATTATGGAAGAAAACATGGAAACCTATATGCCGGGATTCACGCATCTTCAGAAAGCGCAGCCCACCACACTGGCGCATCATTTCGGGGCTTATTTTGAGATGTTTAAAAGGGACAGACAGCGTATGGCTGATATTCTGAAACGGATGAATCTCTGCCCCCTGGGATCCGGCGCTCTGGCGGGGACGACCTATGCGCTGGATCGCGACCTGACGGCAGAGCTGCTCGCATTTGACGGACCTACGTTAAACAGCATGGATTCCGTGGCAGACCGCGATTATCTGATCGAGCTGCTTTCTGCTCTTTCCACGGTCATGATGCATTTAAGCCGGTTCTGCGAAGAGATCATTTTGTGGAATTCAAACGAATATCGTTTTGTGGAGATTGATGATGCGTACAGTACCGGAAGCAGCATCATGCCTCAGAAGAAAAATCCGGATATTGCCGAGCTTGTGCGGGGCAAAACGGGACGTGTGTACGGCGCACTGATTTCTCTGCTTACCACCATGAAAGGCATTCCTCTCGCATACAATAAGGATATGCAGGAGGATAAGGAGCTTACGTTTGATGCCATTGATACGGTTAAGGGCTGCATCGCGCTGTTTACCGGTATGATTTCCACCATGAGTTTCCGCAGGGATGTGATGGAAAAGAGCGCGAAAAATGGTTTTACAAACGCGACAGATGCTGCGGATTATCTGGTGAATCACGGAGTACCGTTCCGGGATGCCCACGGCATTGTGGGACGGCTGGTGCTGTATTGTATAGATAAGGGAATTTCCCTGGATCAGATGAGCCTGGAGGAGTGGAAGGCAGTCAGCCCGGTATTTGAGGAAGACATCTATGAAGCGATTTCGTTGAAAACCTGCGTGGAAAAGAGGCTCACCATAGGAGCTCCCGGTATGGAGGCAATGAAAAAAGTCATCGAACTGGAAAAAAAATATCTGGAAGAAACGGGAAATTTGTAAAAATAACTTGATTTTTCCGTGCAAATAGTATAGGATAAGTCGGGTAAAGACAAATGTCCGCACCAAAAAAACAAATATTGCAAAAGACAGCTCTTCTCCGGCCTTATGGACTGGAGGATGCAGACAGGAACACCTGCCGATAAGCTGTGAAATCAAAAACGAGGAGATTGGAAAAATGGAACAGAAATTAAAAGTCGGTATTCTGGGAGCTACCGGTATGGTAGGTCAGCGTTTTATTTCTCTGCTTGAGAATCATCCGTGGTTTGAGGTTACAACACTTGCAGCAAGCCCGAGAAGTGCAGGGAAAACCTATGAGGAGGCAGTAGGCGGAAGATGGAAGATGGATACACCGATGCCGGACGCTGTCAAAAATATTGTTGTTATGAATGTCAATGAAGTGGAGCAGGTCGCTGCAAAAGTAGACTTTGTTTTTTCAGCAGTTGATATGTCAAAAGATGAGATCAAAGCCATCGAGGAAGCCTATGCAAAGACAGAGACACCGGTTGTCTCCAACAACAGTGCTCATCGCTGGACTCCGGATGTACCGATGGTTGTACCGGAAATCAATCCGCAGCATTTTGATGTGATCGAATTCCAGAAGAAGCGTCTGGGCACCACAAAAGGATTTGTGGCTGTTAAGCCAAACTGCTCCATTCAGAGTTATGCACCGGTTCTGACTGCATGGAAGGAGTTCGAGCCCTATGAAGTAGTGGCAACTACCTACCAGGCGATTTCAGGCGCAGGCAAGACCTTCAAAGAGTGGCCGGAGATGGTGGAAAATATCATCCCGTACATTGGCGGAGAAGAAGAAAAGAGCGAGATGGAGCCGCTGCGTCTCTGGGGCGAGATCAAGGACGGCGTAATCGTTCCTGCAAACTCTCCGGTGATCACCTGCCAGTGCATCCGCGTTCCGGTTCTGAATGGCCATACGGCAGCCGTATTTGTAAAATTCAGAAAGAAACCGACCAAAGAGCAGCTGATTGAAAAGCTTGTAACCTTTAAGGGGATTCCACAGGAGCTGGATCTGCCAAGTGCGCCAAAGCAGTTCATTCAGTATCTGGAGGAGGACAACAGACCTCAGGTTAAAATGGATGTTAATTATGAGAACGGCATGGGCGTGTCCGTAGGACGTCTGCGCGAGGATAAGGTTTACGACTGGAAATTCGTAGGCCTGTCACACAACACGGTAAGAGGTGCAGCAGGCGGTGCCGTGCTCTGTGCAGAGACCCTGACAGCGAAGGGATATATTACAAAAAAATAAGCTGTGTCAGCAGATAAAGGACGGGGAGTGCCGCGGAGATGTTTCTTCTGAGGCACTCCTTTTCGGTTGCCATAAAAGTATTGGGTCTTGTATTTTATTCCGGATTCCATTACAATAATCCAGTAGAATGGGACCGCAGACAAAAAGGGAAGGCGGTTCACAGCATTGTGGGTGGGATAAATAAATGATAAGGATAAAAAATCTGACAAAGGATTATGGAAAAAACAGAGGAATTTTTGACCTGTCTTTTGAAGTGCAGAATGGTGAGGCATTCGGACTTCTGGGACCGGAGGGAGCGGGGAAGACAACGGTTCTGCAGCTGCTGATGGGATTTGCGGATGCGTCTTCCGGGCGCTGTTTCATACATGGGAAAAACTGCTGGAGACAGTCGGACAATATCAAGTGTTTCACCGGATATCTGCCGGAGCAGGTTTCCATGCCTGCGTATCTGACAGGACTTTCCTTTCTGCATTTCCTGTCGGAAATGAGGGGAATCAAAAGTCTGGAGAAAGCCCTGAACACAGCAAAGCGTTTCGAACTGGATCTGGATAAACGAATCGACCGGATGAACACCGAAGAAAAAAAGAAGCTGGCGATTTCCGGCGCGCTGATGCACGATCCGGAGATTCTTCTTTTGGATGAGCCGTCCAGGCATCTGGATTCTGCCATGCAGAACCGGCTTTTTGAACTTTTGCTGGAAGAAAAGAGCCATGGAAAGACGATTCTGCTCTGCTCACACCGGTTTGAGGAGGCAGAGCGTATCTGCGACCGTGTTGGCATGCTCAAACGGGGGATGCTTGTTAATGTGGACGATATTTCCTCCGTGCGCAAGGCGATCCGTAAGATTTTCCGCGTAAGCTTTTCCGACGAGCAGGAGGCGGTAAAGTTTGTGCGCAAGGAAAGCTTTGAAGTTCAGAGCATGAATGGAGCCCAGCTTATGGTTGCCGTTTCGGGAAGCCTCAGGCCCTTTCTTCAGGCGCTCTCGGAGTATGAGGTTCTGGAGCTGGAAAACGTGGCACAGAGTCTGGAAAAGTTGTTTGAACATTTATACGGAGGTGATCTCTATGCTTAGTATGCCTCTTCTGAAACAGGATATTCTGGAAAATATACGTCTGTGGCTGATCGTGACAGGAGCGATGACAGTCTATACGGTTTTGCTGATTGCAGGCTGCGGCCAGGGAGGCGAGGCAAACGTTCCGATTATTTTTGAACTGCTCCCGGGAAGTCTCAGGGTGGCATTGGGGCTTGAGCATTATGAGCCTTCGCTGAACGGAGTGCTGGGCGGCTATCTGCATGGAACGGTTCTGATGATCGTTCCTCTTATTTTCAGTGTTCCGGCAGCCTGCCGGATGGTATCCGCCAAAACGGAGAATGGTATTATGACATGGATTCTGGCCACACCGAATGATCGTGCCAGAGTGGCGTTTACCCAGATCTGTTTTCTGACCGGAAGCCTGTTTGCCATGTTCTTTGTGACAGGGACGGCGGGAATGCTGTGCGGTCTGTGGAAACAGTCTGCGCTTTTTTCGGCCGGCAGTTTTTTTCTGATGATTCTGGGGGCTTTCTGTCTGCAGTTTAGCGCTGGTGCGGTGGCATTTCTGGCTTCCTGTGCCTGCAACGAAAGAGAAACGGCATTTCTGATCGCAGCCGGTGTTCCGCTTTTGTTCTACCTGATTTACATGCTGTCTAATCTGGGAGGAATTCTGGATTATCTGAAATATGTGACTGTTTTTTCTCTTTGCAGTGCAGACGATATTATAGAAGGCAATCTTATGTTTGTGTGGAAATATCCGGTATTGATCCTTGCCGGAGTGTTTCTGTACTGGATGGGAATGCGCGTCTTTGAAAAGAGAGATTTGCCGCTGTAGTGTGGATGTTCTGCCGCCCTGCAGAATGGCAACCGGAATGATACGAGGAGAATAAAGATTGAAATCATTATACATAGCTGAGAAACCCAGTGTCGCACAGGAGTTCGCAAAAGCATTGAAAATCAAAGCTTCCAGAAGAGACGGATATCTTGAGAGTGAGGATGCGGTTGTGACCTGGTGTGTGGGGCACCTTGTCACGATGAGTTACCCGGAGGTTTACGACGCGAAATATAAGCGGTGGAGTCTGGAGACGCTGCCGTTTCTGCCGAAAACATTTCTTTATGAAGTGATTCCTTCGGCAAAAAAGCAGTTTCAGATCGTGAGCGGTCTGCTGAACCGGAAAGATGTGGATGTGATCTATGTATGTACGGATTCCGGACGGGAGGGAGAATACATTTACCGTCTGGTGGAGCAGGAGGCACGTGTCCGGGGAAAGAAGCGTCTGAGAGTCTGGATTGATTCCCAGACAGAGGAGGAAATCCTCCATGGCATTCAGACGGCCAGGGATCTGTCAGAATACGATCATCTGGCGGATTCAGCCTATCTGCGCGCAAAGGAAGACTATCTGATGGGAATCAATTTTTCCCGTCTTCTGACTTTGAAATACGGTCAGTCCATATCGAATTATATGGGAACGGACCGCACGGTCATATCGGTTGGAAGAGTTATGACCTGTGTGCTTGGCATGATCGTGCGCAGGGAGAGAGAGATCCGACAATTTGTGAAGATGCCCTTTTATCGGGTACTCTCACAGATGGCATGTGGGGAAGAAACGATTTCCGGGGAGTTCCGGGCGGTGGAGGGTTCAGATTACTTTCAGTCCCCGAAGCTTTACCGGGATAACGGTTTTTTGAAAAAGGAAGATGCAAAAAATCTGATCAAAAGCCTGGAGGAACAAAAGCCGGTGCAGGCGGTGATCGATAAGCTGGAGCGTAAGAAAGAAAAGAAAAATCCTCCGCTTCTTTATAATCTGGCGGAGCTTCAGAATGACTGTTCCAAACGCTATAAAATCAGCCCGGATGAGACGCTGCGCATTGTTCAGGAACTTTATGAAAAGAAGCTTGTGACTTATCCGCGAACGGATGCCCGTGTACTGTCCTTGGCTGTGGCAAAAGAAATCAGCAAAAATATAAGAGGTCTGTGCGGATTTGAGCCGGTAGGCAGCTATGCTTCCCAGGTACTGGAAGGGGATGCATGGAAGAAGATCTCTTCCACACGCTACGTAAATGACAAACAGATCACCGACCATTATGCGATCATCCCCACAGGACAGGGGCTTGGGGCACTTGGACATCTGAAACCGCTGTCGGTGCAGGTATATGAGCTGATTGCAAGGCGCTTTCTGAGCATTTTTTACCCGGCTGCAGTATACCAGAAAATCAGCCTTGTGACAAAGATAAAGAAAGAGAGTTTCTTTTCGGGATTTCGCATTTTGTTGTCAGAGGGCTATCTGGAGGTTGCGGGTGTAAATGTGGATTCCGGCAAAAAAGAGGACTCAGAAGAAAACGCAGTATGCAAAGGCTCTGTTCTGAAACAGCTTATGAACTGCAAAAAGGGAGATGTGCTGGCAGTAAAAGGGTTTGAAATAAAAGAAGGAGAGACTTCGCCGCCCAAACGCTATACATCCGGATCCATGATCCTTGCTATGGAGAATGCCGGGCAGCTGATCGAAGACGAAGAGCTGCGTGCCCAGATCAAGGGGAGCGGAATCGGAACCAGTGCCACCAGGGCGGAAATATTAAAAAAGCTGGTTGCAAACAAATATATTCTGCTGAATAAAAAGACACAGGTGCTCACGCCTGCACAGCTGGGGGAGATGATTTTTGATGTGGTAAACTGCTCGATCCGTTCCCTGCTGAATCCGGAGCTTACCGCCAGCTGGGAGAAAGGGCTTGCCTATGTGGCTGAGGGAACAATCACGCCGGAGGAATACATGCAGAAGCTTGAGGGCTTCATCCAGAGAAGAACGGAAGTGGTGTTAAACCAGAACAGCCGATATGCGCTGCGTCAGATGTTTGACGCAGCCGCGGTTTATTATAAAAAGAAAGAGCCGTCCAAGCGGCAGACAGGAGGTAAAAACAAAGATGGAGACATGTAAAATTGAGAATCTGTATGATCTGAATGAGACAATTGCCGGAGCGTTGTTTGAGGGAGCGGTATATCCCTGGGAGGTACTGCCGAAAATCAGTGCATTTATCCTAGAGCTTGGAGCTACGCTGGATGAAGAGGAATACGAGAAAAGAGGAGAGGACATCTGGGTGGCAAAATCGGCAGTGGTGGCACCGACCGCATACATCCATGGTCCTGCCATTATCGGGAAACATGCGGAAATCAGACACTGTGCTTTTATCCGCGGAAATGCCATCGTGGGAGAAGGTGCAGTTGTGGGAAATTCAACCGAGCTGAAAAATGTGGTTCTGTTTAATAAAGTGCAGGTTCCGCATTACAATTATGTGGGAGATTCCATTTTGGGTTATAAAGCACATATGGGTGCCGGTTCCATCACATCAAATGTGAAGTCCGACAAAACGCTGGTTGTGGTGAAGGACGGAAAGGAACGCATCGAGACCGGACTGAAAAAATTCGGTGCCATGATCGGTGACCATGTGGAGGTTGGATGCGGATCTATCCTGAATCCGGGAACTGTGATCGGACCATGCAGCAATGTGTATCCACTGTCGTCTGTGCGTCAGGTGATTCCTAGTCACAGCATTTATAAAAAGCAGGGTGAAGTAGCAGAAAAATATTGACAATAAGTGAACAGAGAAATATAATAAAAGAAGGACAGCGATGTCCTTCTTTTCGGCTTTTCTGCCGATTTTTCCCGGTAAATGATGGATGAAAAAAGAAAAAAGCACTACGTGCAGACAATGAGAAGCTTTGCACGCGGAAGAAAGCCTGCGTTTTCAAAGTTTTCGGCTGCGGAGGTGCGTGTGAACACATTTCTGTTCTGCTATGGGGGATGCGTGGGAGGCAGAAAAAGATTGACATTTCGGAAAAAGTATATTACTATGTTTAAAGAAAAAACGAACATAAGTTCGTAGAAAAAGGAGTACATTATGGGTCAGGATGATAAGATTAAAGCGCTGGAGGCAGCCATTGTAAAGATAGAAAAAGATTACGGCAAGGGAGCAGTTATGAAACTTGGTGATTCCGGAAACCATATGAATGTGGAGACGGTACCCACCGGAGCACTGAGTCTGGATGTAGCACTGGGACTGGGCGGGATCCCGAAGGGAAGGATCGTGGAGATTTACGGACCAGAGTCCAGTGGTAAGACGACGGTTGCTCTGCATATGGTGGCGGAGGTACAGAAAAGAGGCGGTATTGCCGGATTTATTGATGCAGAGCACGCACTGGATCCGGTCTACGCAAAAAATATTGGTGTGGATATTGATAATCTTTACATTTCTCAGCCGGACAATGGAGAGCAGGGGTTGGAGATTGCAGATACCATGGTACGTTCCGGAGCAGTGGATATCATTATCGTGGACTCAGTTGCGGCCCTGGTGCCAAAGGCAGAGATTGAAGGGGACATGGGAGATTCTCACGTGGGACTGCATGCGCGTCTGATGTCCCAGGCTTTGCGAAAACTTACCGGTATCATCAGCAAGTCAAGCTGCACGGTCATTTTTATCAACCAGCTGCGTGAAAAGGTAGGTGTCATGTTTGGAAATCCGGAGGTCACCACAGGCGGACGTGCACTGAAATTCTATGCTTCCATCCGTATGGATGTCCGCCGCATTGAGACGCTGAAACAGGGCGGAGAGATGGTAGGAAACCGTGTGCGTGTAAAAGTTGTTAAAAATAAAATTGCGCCGCCCTTTAAAGAAGCAGAGTTTGATATCATGTTTGGAAAGGGAATATCCAGAGAGGGCGATATCCTGGATCTGGCAGTGGCGAACGATATCGTAAACAAGAGCGGTTCCTGGTTTGCCTACAATGGAACAAAAATCGGCCAGGGACGTGAAAATGCAAAGCTCTATCTGAAAAACAATCCGGAAGTGATGGCAGAGATCGAGCACCAGGTTCGGGAAAAGTATGGATTTGAAGGTGTACCGGACGGGGAAGAGAGACAGCCGGAAAAAGAAAAACAGGAGAAGACCGGGAAGACAGTACAGGAAGCGGATATGGGTTCCGGCGATGACGGTGCATCAGCTGGCGGCAGTGATAATCTGCCTGGAGAGGAAGTATGATCATTACGAAGATAGAACCGCTGGGAAAGGGCAGACAGCGGATCTTTCTTGATGGTGAGATCGCCTTTGTCCTTTATCGGGGAGAGGTATCCAGCCTTGCTCTGAAGGAGGGCATGGAGCTTCCGGATACCCGGTATCAGGAGATCGTTGGTGATATTCTTGTCAAACGTGCCAGACTGCGCTGCATGAACCTCCTGAAATCGATGGATAAAACAGAGTGGCAGCTGCGCACAAAGCTTCGCCAGGGTGACTATCCCCCATCCGTGATCGACGATGCCATTGCCTATGTGAAAAGCTTTCATTACGTAGATGATGTGCGTTATGCCAGAAATTATATAGAAAGCCGCAGTTCATCCCGCAGTATTCGGCAGATCACGCAGGAACTGCGCAGTAAGGGGATTTCTGAGGAAGATATGGAACAGGCCTTTGGGCAGGCGGATACTCAGACAGAGGAGCAGGCGATTTTGAAACTGACAGAGAAAAAGCATATGAATCTGGAGCATCCCACCAGGGAAGAACTGCAGAAATACTATGCTTTCTTTCTGCGAAAAGGATTTTCCTATGGAGCTGTGCGCAGGGTTTTACAGAAGACGACAGGCTCTTCCTGGGAGAAAGAAGAGTTTTGAAGGGAAAAATCCGGCATTTTGCCGAAGGCGAACTTAAAATAGTTGGGATTTCGTTACAGTTAAGCCGAATATGAAGATATCCACACATTTGCTTGACATTATGCACAAAACAATGTAAAATTAGTACGTTGTACTTGTACAATGCGGAGTAACTGTATGGAATTTCTGAAATCAGGGGATTTGGAAATTTTGCGGTTACAATGAAAATTAAATAAGGAGGTGCTCCTGTGGGCGCAATAGTAATTGCTATTGCTGTTGTAGTGACTCTTATTATCGCAGTCCCTATCACATCTGTATTGGCTATATCCTATCGAAAAAAGGTTGTAGAGTCCAAGCTCGGCAGTGCTGAGGAGAAGGCCAGACAGATCATAGACGACGCTTTAAAGGTTGCAGAGACAAAGAAACGGGAAGCGCTGCTCGAAGTGAAAGAGGAATCCTTAAAGACGAAGAATGAGCTCGATAAGGAAACGAAGGAACGCAGAGCAGAGCTGCAGCGTTACGAGAAACGCGTATTGTCCAAGGAAGAGGTTGTGGACAAAAAAGCGGATGCAATTGAGAGAAGAGAAGCCAGCTTAACAGCAAAAGAAGAAGAAATCAAAAAGAAAAGCAATGAAGTGGAAAAGCTGACAGAGCAGAGAGTACAGGAACTTGAGAGGATTTCAGGTTTGACCTCCGAACAAGCAAAAGAGTATCTTTTAAAAACTGTTGAGGATGAAGTAAAACATGACACTGCAAAGCTCTACAAAGAGCTGGAGGGCAGAGCCAAGGAAGATGCCGCAAAGAAGGCAAAAGAATATGTAGTAAATGCAATTCAGAAATGTGCAGCAGATCATGTGGCTGAGACTACGATATCCGTTGTACAGCTTCCGAATGACGAAATGAAAGGAAGAATCATTGGGCGAGAGGGAAGAAACATCCGTACACTGGAGACTATGACAGGTGTGGATCTGATTATTGACGATACACCGGAAGCAGTTATCCTGTCAGGTTTCGATCCGATTCGGAGAGAGGTAGCGCGGATTGCCCTTGAAAAGCTGATCGTAGATGGTCGGATCCATCCGGCGCGCATTGAGGAGATGGTTGAGAAAGCGCAGAAGGAAGTCGAGACCATGATCCGTGAGGAAGGAGAGGCGGCAACCCTTGAGGTTGGTGTACATGGAATCCATCCGGAGCTGGTGCGTCTGCTAGGACGTATGAAGTTCCGAACCAGCTATGGACAGAATGCCCTGAAACATTCTATCGAAGTGGCACAGCTTTCCGGTCTGCTGGCTGGAGAGATCGGCGTGGATGTGCGTCTTGCAAAACGCGCCGGACTGCTGCATGATATCGGTAAATCGATTGACCATGAGGTGGAAGGTTCCCATATTCAGATTGGCGCAGATTTATGTAAGAAGTACAAAGAGTCCCAGATTGTCATCAATGCGGTTGCGGCACATCACGGTGATGTGGAGCCTGAGAGTCTGATTGCATGTATCGTACAGGCAGCAGATACGATTTCAGCGGCAAGACCGGGTGCCAGAAGAGAGACACTGGAGACTTATACAAATCGTTTAAAACAGTTGGAAGATATTACGAACTCCTTCAAAGGAGTAGACAAATCCTTTGCTATTCAGGCAGGTAGAGAAATTCGAATCATGGTTGTTCCGGAACAGGTCAGTGATGCAGATATGGTATTGCTGGCACGTGATGTTGCAAAACAGATTGAGGCAGAACTGGAATATCCTGGACAGATCAAGGTCAGTGTCATCCGCGAAAGCAGAGCGGTTGATTACGCAAAATAGCATTTGAACATACCCCGCAAATCAGAAAAGATTTGCGGGATTTTTTTGCCGTTTTGCAGAGCATTTCCCCTCTGTGGATTTCAACGGACGGGATGAATAATAGAAAAGGTAAATGAATAGAGTGGTAAGAAAGAGAGCCGGAGGGAATCCATGCATTTTCAAAAACCGGATAAGAAATTTTGTCTGCTGCTCGGTCTTGCGTTTGCGGCAGGCTTTCTGGCAGGTCTTTGCCTTGTGGCAAAGGGCGATGTGATATCTACAGAAAAGGCCGGTTTGTTTGGCGATTACTACCTGCATCAGTATTCCTATCTGGATATTGACCGGACAGAGCTGGCCATTCTTGTTGCAAAAGAAAGAGGGAAATGGCTTCTTTTGATGTGGGCACTTGGATTTTCGGGTTCCGGAGTATTCTTTGTCTATTTATTTGCAGGGGTATGGGGATTTCTAGAGGCGATTTTTTTTGCACAGGCATTCTTAAAGAAAGGAATTGCCGGTATTGGACTGGCGGTCCTGTTCGGGATGCCGCAGCTTTTGATTTATGTGCCTCTTTGGATCTGGTTTCTCTGGGAGGTGCAAAAGCAGAGTCGAATCTGCGGACGGATGAAGCGGATGGGAACAGTCAACCAGAATAATCGTCAATATCTGCTTAGGCTGGTGGCGGCGGGAGTGGGATTGCTATTGGGAATTTTGACGGAAAGTTATGTGAATTCCTGGATGATTCAGCAGGTTTTGCGTATGATTTGACGAAAAAGATGAAAATGATTCACTATATCTGGTAAAATATAAAAAACTGTGTCAGGATATAGTGCAAAATGCATAGGCAGAAAATTCGGCATTTTTCCCTATTTGCAATGAAACAAAAAATGATTATACTTATTGCATATTATGATACCAG
>JALEJP010000025.1 GCA_022769625.1 Lachnospiraceae bacterium
ATCTGTTCTTTATCATAATCCGGAGTATCCATAATTTTCTTAATATCCATCAACGGTATTTCCAATTCTCTAAAGAACAGGATTTCCTGCAGCTTTTCTAACGCTTTGTTGTCATAGAGCCGATAACCAGTCTCTGTTAATTTTGTTGGTTTTAACAAACCGATTTCATCATAATATCTCAACGTCCTTATACTTACTCCGGTTATCATAGATACCTCTTTTACAGTCTTCATTTTTTCCTCCTTTCGCATTAATCGTAAACGGTTACGTTACGAGAGAGTCAATACCAAATTTCTTATTTAATGAATTTACCATTTCGAGAAATCCCGATTGATTTTTAAGAAAAGTATACCTTCCCATAATCTGGCTGTAAAGAAACACATCATTAGGATTACAGAATGAAGAAAACAGTATCTTGAAAATAGTCCCAAATCGTGAGAAAAGGAGAAGAAGAGGTCTATTCCATGCTTCTTTTTTTGCGGTGAATTGTGCAGTTTGGTGTACGATACGACTTTCATTTGTGGTATACTGAATGTAGGTATTATTATGTTCAGATTTGATGATGCGAGATTTGCACAGTCATTAGAGAAGCTGGTGTGAATGACACAGACACAAGAAGGAGGAATTGTTATGCAGGCGATTTTTGAAACTTTATTTGACATTGTGTATCTGGTGACGGTGGTAATACTTGGCATTCGGATGATACGTGGAAGCAGAGGGAGAAAGCAGTATCTTTTGTTTGGTATTATGGCTGTGGTGCTTGGCTGCGGTGATGCATTTCATCTGGTGCCGAGGGCGATCGCACTTTGCACGACAGGGCTGGAGAATTATACGACGGCGCTTGGTGTCGGTAAGCTGATTACTTCTGTTACCATGACTCTGTTTTATGTACTGCTTTATTATGTGTGGCGCTGTCGTTACCAGATCAGCGGGCAGCAGGGGATCACAGCCGCCGTGTGGGTGCTTGCGATTGTACGTGTTTTGTTGTGTTTTATGCCGCAGAATGAGTGGACCAGTGCGGCAGAGAAGCAGGACCGAGTGTTTCGATTCCTGTGGATTGCGGTTGTAGTAAGTTTTGCATGCTATATTCCTGTGGTATTGTTCGCTGAGACAGTGCCGGCGGCGGGGATGCTGATGATTCCCAAAACATGCGCTTACGTATGGGTCGTTCTGATCGGATACCGGGCGATGAAGGAAGAAAAAGGAAAATAAAGAAAAATAAAGAAAAAGATTACGGGATACACTATAAAACGGACACATTTCTCTGTAAAATTTACCTATCAGCGCCGGATAATCTTTTATATAATGAGTTAAGCGACAAATGAGCCTAACGTCGATTTTTCTGTGCTTTGCACTCCCAGGCATGTATTTTATGCCCATTTGTCCCTTGGCTCATATAATATTGGCAGGCAAGCCCAGGAGGAAAAGGTGAAAATATGATTCGAATGGAAATTGCTTTGTTTCTTGTACTGGCTTTTGTGGCTTATGTTTATTTTTCGGCAGGACGGAAGGTTACTTTGCTGCACAGAGTTTTTTCTGTGCTGCTGATTGCCATGATGATCCATTTATTATTTGATGCGGCAACGATCTATACGGTCAATCATCTGGATACGGTTCCTTTGTTTCTGAATGATCTGCTGCATCGCTTTTTTATTGGCACTATGGTATTGATTGTATATTTGTTTTATCAGTACATAGCCATTCTGGTGGAAGAGGAAACGGGACAGCCGCGGCATCTGGATCTGGCAGCACGTATTTATCTTGTGGCTGCGGAACTGGGTGTGCTGCTTTTGCCCGTACACTATGCGGTGACTCCCATGGGAAATTATTCGGACGGGATCCATGCCAGTGTCTGTTATGTCAGTATGGCTTTTTATCTTCTTCTGTGTGTGTGGCTGCTTCTGCGAAACTGGAAACAGATTCATCCAAAGAAAAAATTTTCCATCGGCGCGGCATTTGTAATTGAGGTGTGTGTTTCTCTGCTTCAGGCGTTAAATCCTACCTGGCTGATCAGCGGCATGGGACTGACGCTTATGACGCTGGCCTTTTATCTGACTCTGGAGAATCCGGATATCCTGCGGGCGGAGCTGACGGAGCAGAAGATGTCCATGCTGTATTTGAAAAGTCAGGTAAATCCGCATTTTCTGTACAATACTCTGGACACGATCCGCATTCAGGCTCAGCTGAACGGAGACAAAAAAGTGGCGGATCTGCTGATGCGTCTGGTAGATTTTTTTCGGCTCAGTGTGAAAGTGGACAGGCAGATGGTCGCTCTGGACGATGAACTGGAGCTGCTGGAGGCTTATATGGAGCTGATGTGTCACCGTTATCCGGAGCTTCGTTGTGAGTATGACATTGACCCCAATCTCGGAGGGGTACCGGTTCCCAACTTTATTTTGCAGCCGATTGTGGAAAACAGTCTGCTTCATGGACTGAAAAATAAAGGATATCGTGGTGAGATTCATATTCTCGCACAGAAGACGGCAGATGGAGATATGGAGATACAGGTCTGCGATAATGGCAGTGGATTTCGGGAAGGAAAGAAAGCAGACATCGATCAGATGCTTTTCCACTATGCCAGTCAGGAGCCGAAGCTGGAGGGGAACAGCATTGGTATTTTAAATGTGCAGAAGAGGATTAAACTGCTCTGCGGGCGGAAATATGGACTCTGGTATACAGAAAATCAGAATGGCGGGGTGACGGCACATATGCTGCTGCCAGTTGAGGAGGACAGTAAATGAAGAAGCTGCGTGTTTTGCTGGTGGATGATGAGATTATGATTCGGGAAGGGTTTAAACGCCTTTTTGACTGGGAAGCGCATGGATGTGAAGTGGTGGATGAGGCATCAGACGGAATGGAGGCACTTGCAAAAATTGACAGCCTTCAGCCGGATATTATTATCATGGATATTAATATACCAATTATGAACGGGTTGAAGGTGATCGAACTTGGCCGGATGAAACATCCGGATATGGCATTTGTCATTGTGTCCGGATATGATGATTTCTCTTATTGTCAGCAGGCTCTGCGTATGCAGATCACGGACTATATTCTGAAACCTGTAAATTATGAGGAATTTGGCAATTGTATTGATAATCTGAAAATTTCCATGTATGAACGAAAAGTGGCCTCGGCACCGGTCTCCAGGGAGAGGGAAGAGCGGACGATTGCCGGTATCACCCGGTATCTTCAGGAGCATTTGGAGGAGGAAGTCAGTCTCTCCGTGCTGGCAGAGCAATTTCATTTGAGTGGACAGTATATCAGCCAGCTGTTTAAAAGTGAGATAGGGGTAAATTTTCTGACGTATCTGACGGGCATTCGCATGGAAAGAGCAAAGCAGCTGCTGGTGTCTACCTCGCTTTCGATTGTGGAGGTGGCAGAAAGATCCGGATATGGAGATTATCGTGTGTTCAGCAAGGTATTTAAAAAATCCGAGGGCATTACACCATCGCAGTACCGGAGAGATTTTCTGGACGCGCGATAGTAAAATGTTTTATGAAGTGGATCAGTATAAATTGTGTCTTTGAAAAATGGAATTGCATATCTGTGGATGCAATTCCATTTTTTTTACGATCGTGTATGACCAAATGTACATTTGACCAGTCAGCCGTTCAGAGTTCGCACTCTGCAAAAGAGAGTGACTTTTGTACGGAATAATGTTACAATACGAATAAGCATTTTATTTCTATGGAAAATCTATATGGCGATTTCGCCAGTCTGTATCTTTCGGCACATCTGCCGGTCTTAGAAATTTTCAATGCGAAATTCAAAATGAAAAGCAGAGAGGATTTCTAAGTATAGATACGGGAAGTCCTCTTGATGATGCAAAGGAGGACGTCGATGAAAGAAAGCAACAAAAGCAAAGAATACGAGAAAACAGCTCCGCAGCAGACAGCAGGTTCCCCTACACCCATGCGGACTTACAGAGACAGAATATTTCGTATGGTATTCCAGGAAAAGAGAGAGCTTTTGGAATTGTATAATGCTATGAATGGAACCGATTATACAAGACAGGAAGATTTGGAGATTACAACCCTAGAAAATGCCATTTATCTGAACATGAAAAATGATCTATCCTTCCTGCTTTGGAACTCAAGACACTGGTGTTGAATATCAATCCGGGAAATAATCAGGAATTGATGGACAAGTGCAGAACTTTGAAGGAATACATGATTTTTGTGGAAAAAGTCAGGAAATATCGAAAACTTTTGTCCTTGGAACAGGCGGTGGAAAGGGCGGTAACAGAATGTATGGATGAAGATGTGCTTGCTGATTTTTTGAGAAAAAACCGAGCGGAGGTGATAAAAGTGGGTATTTATGAGTACAATGAGGAACTTCATATTCAGATGGAACGGGATGAGGCGATGGAAGCTGGTTTTCAGAGAGGGATTGAGGAAGGAAAAGCAGAAGGAAAAGCAGAAGGAATATGGCTGCAGCGTTTGTGCCTGATTCGAAAACAGTTGTCGAAAGGGCAGTCGCTGGAAGAGATTGCAGATTTGCTGGATATGGATCTGCAAAAAGTGCAGGAAATTTGCAGCCTGATATCAAAAAATCCAAATGCAGGTGATGGGGAACTTTATGAATTGTATCAATCGTAACAGAAGAAGGGAGATATACAAAATGGCAGGTTATTTGATTAAAGATACAACGAGAGAGGAACGTCAGAAAATCGTGGAGGATTCTCTTGGGAATATTTCGGCGAATTGCGATGGCTGTATGGCAGGGTTGGCAGAGATGTATCAGGAATATATAGACGGACGAAAAGAGATCCGCGATATCAATATGGAGTTTCATGCCAGATATATAAAAGAAGATGACAGACCACGGTACAGAGGAAGATGTCCGATGTAGGCAGTATATTGTGAGAAAAATGAAGGAGAGAAACCAAAATGAACGAACAGGAACTATTGGAACGTGCCAGAGCGTGCATTGGAGATTATTGTAAGGCTTGTAATGTCTGCAATGGAAAAGCATGCCGGAATCAGATCCCGGGACCGGGCGCAAAGGGTGTGGGAGATACGGCAATCCGTAATTATGAAAAATGGCAGGAAATCAGAGTCAATATGGATACGATCTGCGCAAATGATAAGGTCGATACAGCCTGTTCCATGTTTGGCCAGACTTTCCGGTATCCGTTTTTCGCAGGACCGGTGGGAGCTGTAAATTTACATTATGGAAAAAAATACGATGATCTGACCTATAACAATATTCTGGTAAAGGCATGCAGTGATAATGGAATTGCTGCATTTACCGGGGATGGGACCAATCCTGCGGTTATGCAGGGGGCAGCGCAGGCGATTGCGGCTGTCGGCGGAAGAGGTGTTCCCACAGTCAAGTCCTGGAATATGGAGACGATTCAGGAAAAACTGGAACTTTGCAGACAGGCAGGAAGTTTTGCGATTGCCATGGATGTGGATGCGGCAGGATTACCGTTCCTGAAAAATATGACACCACCGGCCGGACGCAAGACGGTGGAGGAACTTCGGAAAATCGTGAAAATGGCAAAGGTACCTTTTATCGTAAAGGGAATCATGACTGTCAGAGGAGCCCAAAAGGCGAAGGAGGCGGGAGCAGCCGCAATCGTAGTCAGCAATCATGGAGGGCGTGTATTGGATCAGTGTCCTGCTACGGCGGAGGTGCTGGAACAGATTGCCGTTTCACTGAAGGGCAGCGGTGTAAAGATTCTGGTGGATGGAGGTATCCGAAGCGGTACGGATGTCTTTAAGGCTCTGGCGCTTGGAGCGGATGGTGTACTGATCTGCCGTCCGTTTGTCACAGCCATGTACGGAGGCGAAAGGGAAGGTGTGAAGTTATATATTGAAAAGATCGGTGCAGAGTTGGAGGATACGATGGCAATGTGCGGGGCAAAAGATCTGTCATCCATTACGAAGGATATGGTTGTCTGCTGCCGATAAGAAAGCAATGCATATGAAAATCTGTTCGATGCGATCATAAAGCTTGAGCTCAGGGGAAACAAAGCGGCACTTGAAGCATCAGGCGGTATACCAGGTGAATTTCCGGTATGCCGCCTGATGTTTTTTGCCAACAGTGAATTCTCAGGTGGTATATCCTGCATACTGTGTCATATAAAGCTCATAATATTTTCCTTTTTGTGCCAGAAGCGCTTCATGGCTGCCGCTTTCGATGATCTGTCCCTGATCCATGACGACAATGAGATCTGCGTCCTGGATCGTGGACAGGCGATGTGCGATGACAATGCTGGTGCGGTCCTGCATGATGAGCTGCATGGCGCTCTGGATCGCCTTTTCGGTTCGGGTGTCTACGCTTGAGGTGGCTTCATCCAGAATCAGAATCTTCGGATCTGCTACGAATGCGCGGGCAATGGCCAGAAGCTTACGTTGGCGACAGGCCGGACGCATATGTCCGCGCGCGCAAAGTCCTGAGTTGGACGGTTGATGAAAGTGTACTAATAATTTGCAAAAAATAATGCAAATACTTTGCAAAAGTGTTAGAATAAAAGTACTGTAACTCGTAAACAAACAGCAAAATAGACAAAGAGAAACGTGAAAAAAGAAAAAGGAAGGTGAAAGTGTGAAAAAGAAATTTAAGAAATTGCTGGCAGGTTTATTGAGTTGTGCCATGATTGTCTGTGCCAGCCCGATGGTGCCCGATAAGAGTGTATCTGCAGAGGCGTTGCCGGGACTTGCGGATCTGGGACGACAGGTTGCGGCCGAGGGTATTGTTCTGCTTGAGAATCCGGATGTGGCAGACTGCGGCAATTCTACGGGAAAGGTATTGCCTGTAGATGGTGGAGAGATGATTTCTGTGTTTGGCCGTTCGCAGCTGAACTATTATAAGAGTGGTACCGGTTCCGGCGGTGCTGTGCAGGTCGAGTATACCAACAGCATACTGGATGGTCTCAGGAGCAACCCGAAAGTAAAAGTAAACGAAGATCTGGCATCCGTATACAAGGACTGGGTCGCAGAGCATCCCTTTGACAACGGAGGAGGCGGATGGGCAGCGGAGCCATGGTCACAGGAGGAAATGCCTCTTGATGAAGGGACCGTTGCGGATGCGAGAGCAAAAAGTGATGTGGCAATCGTTATAATCGGCCGTACAGCGGGTGAAGATAAGGATAATACCTATGCAAAAGGCGCTTATCTGCTGACAGACAAAGAAACCGATATGCTGGATAAGGTTCATGCAGCTTTTGACCGTATGGTAGTAGTTCTGAATGTGGGCAATGTAATTGACATGTCATGGGTCGCAAATTACCCGAAGGCAGCTGTTCTTTATGCATGGCAGGGCGGTATGAAAGGCGGAGATGCGGTTGCGGATGTTATTTCCGGCGAAGTTACACCAAGCGGTAAACTCAGCGATACCATTGCAAAAGAAATCAGCGATTATCCTTCAGATGGATCATTTGAAGGAAAGACACAGTTTGGAAGCAGCAGTGCAGATTATTACGCAGAGGATGTCTATGTGGGTTACCGCTATTTTGAGACCTTTGCAGAAGATCGTGTACTGTATCCGTTTGGATATGGCTTATCCTATACGACCTTTGAGATTACGACCAATCAGGTTACCTTCACAGAGGACAAGGTAAATGTAGATGTGACGGTAAAAAATACAGGAAATGTAAAAGGTAAAGAAGTTGTACAGGTTTATTACGGTGCTCCGCAGGGCGCACTGGGCAAGCCTGCAAAAGAGCTTGCGGCTTTTGCAAAGACCGGTATTCTCAAACCACAGGAATCTCAGAATCTGGTGCTCAGTTACGATCTTACGGAGATGTCTTCCTTTGATGACAGCGGATTGACCGGTCATGAATCAGCCTATGTCATGGAAGCGGGCGACTATAAGATTTATGTGGGCAACAGTGTGAGAAGCAGTAGTGAGCAGGCGGTATATCATCTGGATGAACTGAAGGTTACCGAGCAGTGCACGGAAGCCATGGTTCCGGTAGATGAGTTCAAACGTATGAAACCGCAGGAGAACGAAGACGGTACCTATACGTTGGTTTCAGAAGAGGTTCCAACAAAATCAAGGGAAGAGGCGCAGGCAGATCTGGATGCGAGAATCGCAGCCAACCAACCGGAGGAGCTGAAGCAGACAGAGAAACAGTATAAGCTGATCGATGTCTATAACGGAACCATCGATATCGATACCTTTGTGGCACAGATGACCGATTCGGATCTGGCATCCATCGTGCTTGGCGAAGGCATGAACAGCACGAAGGTTACGCTGGGAACAGCCTCCTGCTTTGGCGGTGTGACAGATTCCCTGCTGGATCTTGGAATCCCGATTGCATGTACGGCAGATGGTCCATCCGGCATCCGTATGGAAGTTGGTGTACAGTATGCCACCAGCCTGCCAAACGGCACCCTGATTGCCTGTACCTGGAATCTGGATCTGGTGGAGAAAATGTGCGAGCTCTGGGGCGAAGAAATGCTGCGCAACAACATTGACACCATTCTTGGCCCTGGTATCAATATCCACAGACATCCTTTGAATGGCCGTAATTTTGAGTACTTTTCTGAGGATCCGCTGCTGACTGGTACGATGGCATCGGCAGAGACGCGCGGCGTACAGAAAACAGGTGCTACGGTGACACTGAAGCATTTTGCGGCAAACAATCAGGAGACAAACCGGCATTTCGTAAATTCCATTGTTTCAGAGAGGGCTCTTCGTGAAATCTATCTGAAAGGCTATGAGATCGCTGTGAAGGATGGCGGGGCGCGTTCCATCATGACCTCCTACAATCCGATTAACGGTGTGTGGTCTGCCAGCAATTTCGATATGAACACGACCATTCTCAGAAAGGAATGGGGTTATACCGGGTATGTTATGACTGACTGGTGGGCGAGAATGAACAGCGCAATTGGCGCTTCTCCAAGTACCACAGATTCGGCGTCCATGGTGCGTGCGCAGAATGATGTCTATATGCCGGTAGGTAATAATACGGCAGGAAGCTGTACACTGTATCAGAACGGCCTGTCTGCCATCCGTTCAGACAGCAAGGTGAGAGCGCAGTATCAGCGCTCTGCGAAAAATATCTGTAATTTCCTCCTGCAGTCACAGGCATTTGCAAGAGAAAACAACATCGACTTCCGGGTGGACTACGAACCGGGTGAGAAATGGTTTGCGGTTACACGCGATGTAAGCGTGGGTAATCCGAAGCTTACGGGAATTACCATAGACGGAAGGAACCTGATTCTGTTTCAGCCAAATGTTCTGGATTATAAGGTATTCTATGATACGGAAAATGGTAATTATCCGGAAGTGGCCGGTGTCGGCGACGGAGTGGAGGTTGAAGTACAGCAGGCAGACAGCTCAACAAAAACCGCTGTCCTTACGGTTTCAGCAGGAAAAGAGGAGCGGATCTATAAAGTGATCTTCTGCACAGAAGACAGACTGGATCCGGCATTTGAAAATCCGGTCTACGCATATCTGGAGAACATCCGGATTGATGGAGAACCGCTGCAGAATTTCAGCCCGGATCGCTTCAGCTATGCGCTTGGTCTTGAAAGTCAGGCATCCATGCCTGAGGTGACAGCAGAGGCGGCTGAGGGCTGCAGAGTGGTCATTACTACGGATGAGAGCACAAAGACGGTAAAGATTCGCTGCGTCAGCACCGATCAGGCCAACACCTATGTGGTCAAATTCGGCAGTATGCCTCAGAGCGATGAGTTTGACAGCACAGAGCTGAGTGCAGTGTGGAAAAACGATAATCCGACGGATAACCTTTCCCTGACAGCAAACAGTGGTTATCTGCGTATTCAGGCAGAGGGTGGCGATTTCTGGACAACACACAATGACCTGAAAAACTTTGTTTATCAGGAAGCCTTCGGGAACTGGGAAGCATCGGTAAAGATCGAATTGAACAAACATCCGAATATCAATTACAACGGAACCGGAATTGCCGTATTCCAGGATATGGATAATTACATCTGGCTGAAATACGAGTACAGCAGCAACCAGATCATCGGAATGGTGAAAGAAACGAATGCTGCAGAGCCGGTGAGCATCGGCAGCCTTACCTCCGGACAGATACAGGAGGTTCTGAGCGGAAGCAGTACCGTTTATATGAAGCTGAAAAAGATCGGGGATTTATATACCGGTTACTTCAGCACAGACGGAGAGAATTATACAAAGCTTGGTTCTGTTACAGCAGATTACGCAGAACCGAAATTTGGCATCCTCTGTTCCAATGGCAGTACAAATGCCGGCAACAATTTCTATGCAGATTTTGACTATGTGAGATTTGATACGGATGCGGATGCAGAAGCAATTGAGATTGGAGACGATACCAAGATCAAGCTGACGGAGGCCGAACCATATTCTCTCGGAGCATCTCTGACCGAGGTAAACTCTGATGATATAGATGGAGGAACTGTATTCTCAAACTGTGTGGAAAAAGAGGCTCTGGCTTACCGGATCAATGTGGCAAAAGGCGGAAGCTATCAGGTGAAAGCCCGTGTGAAATCCGACCTGCATGATCTGGCACAGATGTCATTCTCCTTATATGAAGGAGAAACGTATCTTACTACCTTCTCCACAAATGGAACAAACGGAGTCTGGAAGACTCTCAATGCCGAAGTGGAACTGACACAGGGTGAGCATATACTGTGGCTGAAATTCGACAAGACCGGTCTGGATATGAACTGGCTGAGATTCCAGAATGCAGATGCAGAAAAAGTAGATACCACCGAGCTGAAAGCACTGATTGAGCAGGCAGAGAAGCTTGACCTGTCACAGTATGTTGCAGCTTCCAAACTTGCGTCCGTTATTGATCAGGCGAAGGATGTGGCAGAAAACTCCATCAGCCAGAGTGAAGTGGATGAGACAAAAGCACTGCTACAGACAACGATTGAGAATCTCGAAGACGGTATGAAGGTAAAACAGGAGCCGCAGCAGGTGGAAGAAAGAAAAGAGAACGGAAAGCTTGTAAGAAGAGTCCGTTTCCACAATCTTCCATGGATCTGGGCACAGTCCGGCAATTTCCGTTATGAGGGAAGCAACCCGAATTATTCCGCAGGTTATATTACAACAGGCGATATCTTCTATTTGGGTTACATGGATCTGACCGGCCTGGAAGAAATCCGTATCAATTATGCGAACGGAAATACCTCCACCAGCCAGTATCAGCCATCTGTGAGACTGAATTTCTATACAGAGATCAGAAGTATCGGAAGTGACCCGACAAAGGGGACGACACATTCGAACAGTACGTATTTCTATGATAAGGTCTACAGAGGCGGAAGCCTGGATCTGAGTGATTATTTTGCCGGAATCAATTTCCTGCACAAAAAGCTGGCAAGCTGGTCCGTTTATGGTGACAGCAGTACAAACGGAAGTATGCAGGATCCGGACCTTCATCAGGGATTAAGCAATTACTGGGAGGTTGGTGTAAAGACCTTCCTCACAGCCAAAGAAGGCATGCATGATGTTTACATGCTGCTGCAGGAAGGCGGTTCAAACTTCCGTTATGCAGATTTTGTTTATTCGTTGGTCAATGTTTCCTTTGATCTGAACTACGAAGGTGCGCCTGAGACACCGGAGACGGTTGAACTGACAAAGGGAAGCTCTCTGGGTGAACAGCTTCCGACAGCACCGGAAAGAAAAGGATATACCTTTAAAGGCTGGGCAACGGAAGACGGAGTGCCCGCAGATGAGACGACGGCGATCCGGGAAGATACGATTCTGAAGGCACAGTGGGAGAAAAATATATCCGATCTGGATGAAACCGCAGAACAGATGCGCGCTTCCCTGAAAAAACTGTATGATGCATGGGCAAAAGAGGATACTTCCGTTTATACGCCGGAGAGTGCGGAAATACTGGAGGCAGCGTTGAAGGAAGCAAAAGCTGTTCTGGATGAGGAATCGGCATTCATTACAGAGATTGGAAAGGCAAGCGCGGTGCTTGTTCAGGCAATCGGCAAACTGGAATATGGTGTGCAGAAGGTACATCTGGAAACAGTGATCGAGTTTACTGACAATCTTCTGATTCTGGTAAATAATTACGACAAGACTGATGCAGATGACCTGAAGGCGGCAAATGAAGCCGGCAAAGCGGTTTGTGCAGATGAGTCAGCCACACAGGACGAAGTGGACGCAGCAGTCTATACGATCCTGGATGCACTGGCAAAAATGTCCAAATCAGCAGATGTGGAAGGATTGGAAAAGCTCATAGAAGCAGCCAGAGAAATGGCTGAGAGCGGAAAATATACAGACGAGAGTACAGAGGCGCTTGCAGAGACGATCCAAAATGGGGAAGCGGTTCTTGTGGATCCGAATCGCGCAGATGACGCCATTGAGAAAGCTTATCAGGCAATCGTTGAAGCCATTCAGAATCTGCAGAGAAAGGGAAATAAAGCAGCCCTTTACGCAATGATCGTAAAAGCAGAGCAGGTTCTTGCCAAATCCGACCAGTATATTCCGGAAACGCTGGAAGGCATCGAAGAAGAGCTGGCGGCAGCAAAACTAGTATATGCAGATCCGAATGCACAGCAGCCGGAAATCAACAGAGCTGTGAAAGCACTGACCCTGGAGCTGGCGGAAGCCAGACTGCGCGGTGATGTGACCGGTGATGGTGCGGTAGACACAGCAGATACCGCAGAGCTGCTGAGAGCATCTGCAGAGCATGTGGAGCTTTCCACAGAAGAGATGGCAGCGGCAGATGTAAACGGCGATGGCACAGCAGATACTACAGATGCGGTCATGATTCTGCAGTTTGCAGCAGAGGAGATAGCAGCATTCTGAGAAATAAAATCATAAGAAAAGCATCCCATGCCTGTTTAAAAAAGCAGCGGCAGCACCTGTGAGAGATCACAGGTGCTGCCGCACTTTAAGTTGCTTCAGATCACATAATCATTGGCATAACGCTCACGCTGCCGATCCAGAAGATCCTGAAGTGTTATGCTGTCCAGATAGTCATCGATGACCTTTTTCAGTCCCCTCCATACAGGAAGTGTGGGACAGTCATTGGCCCGGTCACACAGAACCGGCTCATGATCCAGACAGGCTACCGGAGAGAGGCTGCCCTCTGTAATCCTTAAGATATCACCTATGGTATACTTATCCGGATTCTTTGCAAGCTTATATCCTCCCTGAAATCCCCGGTTGGAGATCAGAAAGTCTGATTTATTCAGAATGGGAATAATCTGCTCCAGATACTTTTTTGAAATATCCTGCCTGGAAGCAATATCCTTCAGAGCAATAAACCCGTCATTCTGATGTTCCGCCAGATCAAGGAGCATGCGAAGCGCATACCTTCCTTTTGTTGAAATCTTCAAATTGTATCACCCCGTTTCGTAAATCCATGATAGCATATTTTGAAAAACCGTTCAAGTAAAAGTCCGATAGACATTATAGGTTTTAAGAAGGGGCGGAGCAGGCGGGACTCACTCTTCTCTTAAAATCCTATAAAATTAATAGGAAAAATATTTTTTTGAAAAAGATAGTTGACAAATCCCTTCACAAGGAATATAATGCCATTAAATCATATAAAACATATCAAAAAGGTAGGAAATAGAAAAGGAGGAACACAACATGTCCAATATTTATAAAGGTACGTTAGGATTGATCGGAAACACCCCGCTGGTTGAGGCAGTGAACGTGGAGAAGGAACTGGGACTTGAGGCGACTGTGCTGGTGAAGCTTGAGCATTTTAATCCGGCCGGCAGCGTAAAAGACCGTATTGCAAAGAGCATGATCGAGGATGCAGAGGCAAAGGGGCTTCTGAAAGAGGGTTCCGTGATCATCGAACCAACCTCCGGAAATACCGGAATCGGCCTGGCTTCCATCGCAGCGGCGAAGGGATACCGCATTATCCTGACCATGCCGGATACCATGAGTATTGAGCGTCGGAATATCCTGAAAGCCTACGGTGCCGAGCTGGTGCTGACCGAAGGTGCAAAGGGCATGAAGGGGGCCATCGAAAAAGCAGATGAGCTGGCAAAGGAGATCCCGAACAGCTTCATTCCGGGACAGTTTGTGAATCCGGCGAATCCGGCCATTCACAGAGCTACCACAGGTCCGGAGATCTGGAACGATACAGACGGACAGGTCGATATTTTTGTAGCTGGTGTAGGTACCGGCGGAACACTGACCGGTGTGGGAGAATATCTGAAATTGCAGAAGCCGGAGGTAAAGGTTGTCGCAGTAGAGCCTGCAGGATCACCGGTTCTCTCCGAAGGCAAGGGCGGCCCGCATAAGATTCAGGGAATCGGGGCAGGATTTGTACCGGATGTATTGAATACCTCCATTTATGATGAAGTGATTAAAATTGAAAATGATGATGCATTTGCGGCAGCAAAGCTGGTTGCCAAAAAAGAAGGCGTTCTGGTTGGGATTTCCTCAGGCGCAGCACTGAAGGCCGCCATTGAACTGGCGAAGCGTCCAGAAAACAAAGGAAAGACGATCGTAGCATTGCTTCCGGATACCGGAGACCGTTATTATTCCACACCGCTGTTTGCGGATTAATAAACAGAAAGGGAAATTGCCATGCAGGATGGCAGTCAACAGGTGAATAAGATGAGCGAAAAGATTACAAGAGAAAACAGAAAATTCAAATTTGAGACATTACAGCTTCATGTAGGACAGGAAAAACCGGATCCGGTAACAGACGCAAGGGCAGTGCCGATCTATCAGACATCCTCTTATGTATTCCGCAACAGCCATCATGCGGCGGCAAGATTTGGCCTGGCAGATCCGGGAAATATTTACGGACGTCTGACGAATCCGACGGAGGATGTATTTGAAAAGAGAATCGCAGCGCTGGAGGGAGGCGTGGCAGCACTTGCCGTTGCATCCGGTGCGGCAGCTGTGACCTATACCATTGAGAATCTGGCACAGAATGGTGACCATATCGTTTCTGCAAAGAATATTTACGGCGGTTCCTTTAACCTGCTGGAGCATACCCTTCCGCAGTACGGCATTACCACCACATTTGTAGATATTTTTGATCTGGACGCTGTGGATGCGGCGATTCAGGAAAACACAAAGGCCGTTTACATCGAGACCCTGGGAAATCCGAATTCCGACGTGGTGGATATTGAGGCAGTTGCAAAGATTGCACACGCACACAAGATTCCGCTGGTAGTAGACAATACCTTCGCTACCCCATATCTGGTGAGACCCATCGAGTATGGTGCGGATATCGTGGTACACTCCGCAACCAAATTTATCGGCGGCCATGGAACCACCATCGGCGGCGTGATCATTGACAGCGGCAAATTTGACTGGGAGGCTTCCGGCAAATTCCCGTCACTGACGGAGCCGAATCCAAGCTACCATGGTATCAGCTTCACAAAAGCAGTGGGTGCAGCGGCATTTGTAACCAAAATCCGTGCCATTCTGCTGAGAGATACCGGTGCGACCCTCTCACCGTTCCACGCATTTATCTTCCTGCAGGGCCTGGAGACCCTGTCCCTGAGAGTGGAACGTCATGTGGAAAATGCTCTGAAGGTAGTGGAATATCTGAAGAATCATCCGCAGGTGGAAGCCGTACACCATCCATCTGTATCCGATGATCCGAAACAGAAAGAGCTTTATGCAAAATACTTCCCAAATGGCGGCGGATC
>JALEJP010000032.1 GCA_022769625.1 Lachnospiraceae bacterium
CCTCCTGGATCACAATGAGACAGAGAAAGAGTATCGGAGATCCCCGCAGTACCGCTCAATACGGATCGATGTCTTTGCGTTGGATGCGGAAGGGAACATATATGACGCAGAGATGCAGGGTAAAAATACGGGAAACCTGCCCAGGCGCAGCAGGCTGTATGAGAGCCATATCAATGTGAGTCTGTTAGCACCCGGGGAGACGGATTTCAATAAGCTCAATGATGTTTATGTAATCATCATAGCGCCGTTTGATCTGTGGGGGATGGGGAGATACCGCTATACGTTCCGGATGGGATGTGAGGAAGTACCCGGCCTTCATCTGGGGGATGGAGCTACCAGGATTTTCCTGAATACGAGGGGGACAAAGCCCGATGGTGTCAGCCGGGAGCTGGTTGATTTTCTGCATTATGTGGAAGACAGTTCCTTAAAGGAAAAAGATGCAGAGCTCAGTGAGAAGCTTTCCAGGATTCATGACCGTGTACAGCGAGTGAAAGAAAGCGAAGAAGTTGGGGTGAAATATATGCAGAGGTGGGAAGAGTTGGCATACGCGAAAGCGGAAGCAAGAGAAGAGGGTATAAAAAAGGGCATACAGCAAGGAATTGAACAGGGCAGAAAAGAAGAGCGAGTCTTTACGGAGCAGGAACGGAAGCGTGCGGAACAGGCAGAAAATGAATTGAAGAGCTTGAGAGAAGAGCTTGAGGAGTTTAGGAAGCGAATAGTTGATAAATAGCGAAGGAGGCAGTAATACATGCAGGAATCGTTCCTTTGCGTTCTACGTAGCTTTTTAATGACGGCAGGACACGTGCCTTCCATTTGGAGGTGGAGTTCAGAGAAATCGCAAGCAAGGAGTGGTCGATAAACGGATTTTTGAATCACTCTGTCACAGCTGCAGCAAAGAATACGATTCCAGGGGATATGCCATCATTAAGTCTTGAGGAAACGGAAAGGATTATCCGTGATCACGATACAGGAGAGTATTGCGGTGAAATGGCAAGATAAAGGATAATACTCCATAGAATCGAAACAGAAACAGGAATTTTCTGCATAGAATCAGATGCTGGAAAGCATTGAATTCTGCAGGAGATTCCTGTTTTGCTGTTTTCAGACCAAAATCTGTAAATATATCTGCAATGTATGATATCTGCGATTGCAGAAACAGGGGGCTGTCGCTATAATATTAGCAGAAATATATTTTCAGAACGTGCCGGATCGTGAGAAGCTGCAAAAGGAAATAAAAAGTTGGAGGGAATAACGTGAAAAGAAGAACAAAACACAGCAAAACAAAACGTTTTCTGGCTCTTGCCGTGAGTGTGGCAATGATGATGTCATCTTTGACATCGCTGGCAGCCTCTGCAGACAAAAGCCGGGAGATGGCACAGAAAGAAAGTGCGGTCTCAAAGCAGACCCGAAGCGCTCTGCCGGAGAGCTATGTGACAAAGGAGGGCGTTGGCAGGACACAGGTGAACTTTAACCGGAACTGGAAATTTATCCGCAGTGATGTGACTGGTGCAGAAAACACGGAATACGATGATTCCACCTGGGTGGATGTGGCAATTCCGCACAATTTCAGCATTCCATATGAGATGACAGCCCAGTTCTATGTGGGCTATGGCTGGTATCGTAAGGAGTTTGATATGCCGGCAGACTGGAAGGATAAAAAGGTAGAGCTGGAGTTTGAGGGCGTATTTCAGGAAGCGGATATTTTTGTAAACGGACATGCGGTGGGAACCCACAGAGGCGGATATTCCGGATTTGTCTATGATATTACAGATTATCTGCAGGAGGGAACCAATCTGGTGGCGGTGCGGGTGAACAATATCTGGCAGCATGATCTGGCGCCAAGAGGCGGAGATCATCAGTTTACCGGAGGTATTTACCGCGATGTCTATCTGAATGTGACGGAGGATGTCCATGTGACCTGGTATGGTACCTTTGTGACGACACCGGATCTGACCAACCCGGATTTTGATTCCAGCGCAGAGAATATTGATTTTTCTCAGTATCCGACAGAAGATGAAATCCGGAAAAACATTGCGGAAAAGCGTTCCAATGTCCGGGTTCAGACAGAGGTGAAAAACGACTCGGATTCGGAAAAGGAAGTACAGGTCGTACAGAGAGTAGAGGATTCAGAGGGACAAACCGTGGCAGAATTTGCCTCAGAAAAGCGGACATTGAAAGCAGGTGAACTCTCCAATTTTGATGCGGTCAGTGAGCAGGTGGAAAACATTCATCTGTGGAGTGTGGAGGATCCTTATCTGTATACCGTGTATACAACGGTCATTAGCGATGGTATTTGTGTGGATACCTATGAGTCGCCTCTGGGTTTCCGCTGGGCGCAGTATAAAAAGGACGGGTTTTATCTGAATGGGGAGAAAACACTTCTGGACGGTGCCAATGCCCATCAGGATCACGCAGGCTTTGCGGATGCGGTCACAGATGAAGGCTTTTATCGGGATGTGTCCATGATCAAGGAGTGCGGGATGAACTTTATTCGTGGTTCTCATTATCCCCATGATCCTTCCTATGCGGAAGCCTGTGATGAACTGGGAATCCTGTTCTGGTGCGAGTGTAATTTCTGGGGTATGGGCGGATGTGCAGGCAAGGATGGAGATCCGGTGATGAGTGCTGCTGACTGGCATAAGGATGCGTATCCACAGAATCCCGAGGATGAGGCGGCTTTTGAGCAGAGCTGTATGGATTCTCTGGAGGCTATGATCCGTGTGAACCGAAACCATCCGTCTATTATCAACTGGAGCATGGGAAATGAGGTATTCTTTACCAGCAGCAGTACCCAGGCGAAGGCAAAGGCGCTGGTCAATAAAATGAGAAACCGTGCCCATGAGCTGGATCCCACCAGAAAAGCAGGTATGGGAGGATGTCAGAGAGAGGGATATGACAGTCTGGAAATCTGTGACATTGCAGGCTACAATGGCGATGGCGGTAAGTTCCAGAATGATACGATGCCAAATGTGGTGGCGGAATATGGTTCCAGGGTGCAGGATCGTCCCGGTGAGTTCCGCCCTTATTATGACCAGATTCAGGGCAGCTCAATTACCGAATATGTCCTGAAGAAAAACAGTGCCGGACTGAGCTTATGGTGTGCCTTCCATCACGGTACCATCGGCGGAGACGGACTGGCGAAGATGGGAATGATCGATTATTACAGACTTCCGTTGAATACCTGGTACTGGTACCGGGAGAAAAATACGGGGGCAGCAAGAGAAGCTTCGGTAAGCGGCGAAGCGGTGAGTATGGAAATCACGGCATCGGATGCCGTCATCACAAATGATGGGAAAAATGATACCAGGCTGATCGTCACGATGAAGGATGCAAATGGCAGATGGGTCAGTGATACGCGTACCGTCACCCTTACCGTTGAGGAAGGACCTGGTATTTTGCCGGGTGGGAAATCCTATACTTTTGTACCGGACAAATCCATGCGTGACGGGAAAGCAAGTATTGAGTTCCGCTCTTATTATGAAGGTACTTCCGTTATCACGGCACATGCAGAGGGTCTGCCGGATGCCAGCATCACGATATATACGGAAAACGTAACCGGAATGGAAGACGGAGAGGAGCCGGAGAATTTCTATGATGCCTCCATGTGGGGAACTGTGACGGAAAAGGTTGAGGAGCCATTTGCATATGGCGGTGCCAATGCGGCTACCGGAAGACCGGTATTTCCAAGCAGCAATAAACAGGAAGGTGAGTTGGCCACAGATGGGGATGCAGCCACCTCCTGGACGGCCGAAAAAACGGGAAACGGAGAATATTTTATTCTGGATCTGGAATTTGCACTGTATGTCTACAAAATCGGCCTTGATTTTGAACGGACACCTTACCCCTATAAGATAGAGACAGCCATGGAAAAGGATGGCGAATGGGTTGCCGTTGCGGAATATACGAAAGATACGCTCGGGGAGAGACTGCGTGAGGAGACGGTGGATGGAAGGGAAGCCCGCTATGTGCGTGTAACCTTTACGGACGTTCCGGATGATGAAAAAGCATTTCTGTCGGAAATCGAAGTATATGGAAATGTGTCCTCCCAGGCACCGCAGTATGCATCGGAAAGTGTATGGCTGTCGGAAGTAGTGGATTATGACAGCATTGTGACCGGATGGAAGACACCCGGGAAGAATACCTCCTGTGAGGGTGCACCAATCCGCGTCGGCGGGACATCTTATGAAAAAGGAATCGGTGTTCATGCAGACAGTACTATTCTCTATCAGACAGAAGGAAAATACAGCCGTATCTCAGGTGTTGCAGGTATTGACAATGAGGTAAGCGGCGGAAATGCCATTTTCCGTATCTATGCGGATAACAAACTGATTTATGAAAGAGAGCTTTCCGGATCTCAGGCTGACCGGTTTGATCTGAGTATAAGCGGGGCAGAGACATTGAGACTGGTTACGGATGCCAACGGAGGTGATTCGGAGGATCACACAGACTGGGCAGATGTGAAGCTTTATGGTGCACTCCGTGATGTCAGCAGACAGGGAGGTCAGGCTTTGATTACTGCAGTCGGCATGACACCTGGTCTTTGCGCTGCAGAAGATTACTGTGTTTCAGTAAGCGTTAAAAATGAAGCAGACAGAACGAGAAAGCTTTCTGTGGGAGCCCTGTTGTATGACAGAGATGGAGCCCTGGTGGATGTTTCCGTAAAGAAGATCACTCCGGGAGCAGGAAAAACCATGCAGACAGAAACCGTGCTTGCGATGCCCCAGGATATCAGCGGATATCACATGAAGCTGCTTGTATGGGACAGTGAAACACTGGAGCCGGTATCGAAACCGGTGTGTGTCTATCCGGACAGAGATTATCTGACTGGTGGGAAAAAGGAAGTAACCTGGACGAAATTTGACGGAGAAGAGGATGAGATTGAAAAAACAGGAAGCTGGAAGCTCTGGTCCTCGGATGCGGCTTATCAGGGAACGGAAACCTACAGCACGGATGCCAGCGGCAATACCTTTGCTGTGCTTGTGTTTACCGGGAATTATGTGCGCATCGGTGCAAAGATTGACGGCAGCCAGGTGGGTGCAGATGTCTATCTTGATGATGTGAAAGCCGGTACCATCAATACAAAGGCAGCAGATAATAATATCAACATTTACCAGCAGGTATGGGCATCTGACCGGCTGGAAAACGGCAGACATACGGTGAAGCTTGTTCCCACCGGAAAATTCGGGCTGGATTATATTGAAACCGGAGCAGAAAAAGAGGTGGAACATCTGCCGGAAAATGAAAAGCTTGTCAGTCTGAAGGCGCAGACGGCAGAGCTGATGGAAGCACTTCTGGATGGAACCATCTGTAATTATACAGAGGCAAGCCGCAGTGTGCTGGCCGAAGCGCTGTCACAGGCACTGGAGCTGTGTGCGGGAAATGCAGAGGATGAGGCATTGTATGACAACGCCGGAAAGGCACTTCAGGATGCAGTGGGCGCACTGGAAGAAAATGCAAAGCAAGACCCGGAAGAAAATCCAAAGGATAATCCAGAGGAAACTCCGAATACGGAGACACCCGGTACAGAAAATCCACAGCCTGTCAAACCGAATCCGGTTCCGGCAAAGGGAGCCGTTTATCGGAGTGCAGATGGTGTACTGCAGTATACGGTAACAAAATCTGCAGCGAAGAACGGTACGGTTTCTGTCACAAAGCTTTTAAAAAAGAGCAAAACCAAAGTGACCATCCCTTCCGTGACGAAAATCGGCGGCTATACCTTCCGGGTAACGTCCATCGGTGCGAAAGCATTCCAGAACTGCGGCAGGCTGAAAACGGTGGTGATCGGTACAAATGTGACTTCCATCGGAAAGAACAGCTTCTATCGCTGTAAGAAGCTTGGTAATCTGGCATTTAAGGGGACAAAAGCGCCAAAGATCGGAACGAAGGCATTTCAGGGAATCAAGGCGAAAGCAAAGATTTCCATTCCAAAGAAAATGTCAAAGAAACAGCTTGCCACACTGAAAAAACGTATGAAGCGTGCAGGGGCAGGGAAACAAATCATTTATAAACAGAAATAAAAAACGGTGATTGAGTACTTTTTCTGTAAGTGATAAACTGTATACAAAGGAGGTATGAGGAATGGAACGAAAAGTAAGGACAATACAGATTCTGCAGGCAGCAGGTTATGTTCTGCTTGGGATCATACTGGTTTGGAATCCCGGCATGAGTGTGAAGATCATCTGCGGAGGCTGTGGAATCGGAGCAGTTGCATATGGTCTGCTTCACATGCTTCAGTCGCGCAGGGGTATGCGAAAAGGAGAACTGGTTCTGGGTGTGGTTTTTGCGGCACTGGGAGCATTCTGTCTGATCACACCGGAAACCGTGGTGTCTTTTTTGCCGTTTCTCCTGGGAATCGTCCTGATTCTGGATGGGATCGGGAAAATACAGCGTGCCCTGGATCTGAGAGTGCTGGATCTGCCGGGGTGGGTACGTCTGCTGATTTTTGGGATTCTGCTGCTTGGCCTGGGAATTTTGCTTCTGTTTAATCCCTTTGGAGCAGTTAAAATGTCCATGATCTTTTTTGGTGCCTGCCTGATTGGTGATGGTGCCCTGGATCTGTTATTTCTGCTTCTGGTATGCAGATAAAGCGGTCTCACTCAGGAGACTTTGAAAGAAGTGGGAAAGGAGCGACAGGCGGTATGGCACCTGAGCTGGATAATCAGTCCGTTCACCGCTATATGCGGGTATACAATTATTATAAGCAGTTGATTCTGTCCGGACAGCTGGAGCCGGGAAATAAGCTGCCTTCGATCCGGCGCTGCGCGGCGGAGCTGCAGATGAGCAGGACGACAGTGGAGACGGCCTACATGGTACTTGCGGCAGAGGGATATATTCTGTCCAGGCCGCAGAGCGGTTTTTATGTTACGGATATTGCGGAAACGAGGAAAAAGGCGGCATTTCTGGAAAGCCGGACGAAAAAAGAAGAGCCGCCGATCTGCTATAATTTTGTGTCGGCCAGTGTGGATAAAAAAAGCTTCCAGTTTGATCTGTGGAGGCGCTATATCAAAAGTGCACTGCGCCAGGATGACAGGCTGCTCTCTTACGGGGAACCGCAGGGAGAGCAGGATCTGCGTGAGGTGATATGCAGATATCTTCAGAATAACCGGAATGTGATCTGCACACCGGAGCATATCGTAATAGGAGCCGGTGTGCAGAGTCTTCTGCACATTCTGTGCCCGCTGATCCGGGAGCACAGAAGGATCGCCTTTCACAATCCGCAGTTTAAACAGGGACGTGCGATTTTTGAGGATTACGGTTTTGAACTGTGCAGCACAGAAGAGGAAGAATCGAATATTTACTATATTTCTCCCTCCCAGGCGACTCCCTGGGGCGGGGTGCTGTCCGTGCAGGAGCGTATGGAGCTGATTCGGGATGCGGCAAAACGGGAAATTCTGCTGATTGAGGATGACTACAACAGTGAATTCTGCTATTATCATCATCCGGCACCTTCCATACAGGGACTGGCAGGTGGAGAAGGTGTGGTATATCTGGGCACCTTTTCCAGACTGTTGCTGCCTTCGATCCGTCTGAGCTTTATGGTGCTTCCGCCCAGACTTCTGGAGCGGTACCAGAGGCGGAGGGATGCTTACAATCAGACAGCATCCAAGGCAGAGCAGATCGCACTCTGCCAGTTTATACGCGACGGACATCTGGAGAGCCAGATCCGGAAATCCAGAAAGATTTATCAGATGAAAACAAAAGCGCTTTGCAGCGCGGCGGAACGTGTCTTTGGAGACAAGGCGAAGATCACGCCATGTGAGGCGGGTTTTTTAAGCATTCTGGAGCTTCGAACGGAAAAAAGCGCAGCGGAGCTTGCCGCAGAGGCCAGGAAGGAAGGGATTGCCGTTTCCCCTGTTCAGATGAAGGACGGAAAAACAAGGCTGATGCTCTCCTGTGCATCGGTTCCTGCAGAACAGTACCCGGAAGCGCTGGATAAACTGTGCCAGTGTGTGTTTGGATGAAAATTGTCGTTAAAATTTGAAAAACCTGAAGATTCCGGCCGCTGTGTTTCGTTTAAATAAACAGAAAGGGAACCACAGGGGAGGTGAGAGTATCAACAGACAGGAATATCTTGCGGAATTGTTTGACCGGTATGGCAATCTGGTCTGGTCCATTTGCTATAAATTTACAAACGATTATTTCGAGGCGCAGGATCTGACTCAGGATACTTTTCTCGCGGTTTACAACCATCTTCCCTCATTCGACGGAAGGAATGAACGTGCCTGGATCTGCAGGATTGCCGCCAACAAAGGGCTTGATTATGTAAAGCAGGCTCAGAGGCGGATACAGCCGGAGGAGGACATTTTCTTTTCCCTGCTGGAGAATGGTCAGAAAAGTACGGAGGAGGAAATTTTGGAGAAGGATACGAAAAAACGTCTTTATGAGGCGTGCTGTTCTCTGAAACCTCCCTACAATGAAGTGGCTGTGGATTACTTTTGCAAAGAGATGACCACAGCGGAGATCGCAGCTGCCAGAAAAAAGAAAGAAAAGACGGTGCAGACGCAGATTTACCGTGCGAAAGCGATGCTGAAGAAAATCTGGAAGGAGGCATAGAATATGGTACAATGGAGCGAAGAATGGATGGAGCAGTTGATTGCGGAAGCAGAAAAAAACGTGCCGGTTCCTGTACCTGCCAACATGAAGGACAGCGTACTGCAGTATGTGGAACGAAAGCATCAGATTACAAATGTGCGTCGGAATGTATATTATCATATGAAGCTGTGTGCGGCAGCCTGTATGGCACTGGTGATTCTGGCCGGAACAGCGGTGGGACTGCAGCGGCGCGAGGAGACGCAGCAGGAAGCATATGATCTGGCTGGTGAGATAGGCAGGCAGATGGATACATTTGTTTCCGTTATAAATGAAAAAATGAATGCGATTGTCCGTATGGACAGTCCGGACGATCAGGGAGGTAGATGACAATGACAAGGCAAAAGGGTAAACTGCTCACATTTTGTTTTTCACTGGTGCCGGGGGCAGGGCACATGTATCTTGGTTTTATGAAACAGGGGATATCTCTGATGACCACCTTTGCGGCACTGTGCGCGATAAGTGCCTGGCTGGAGATCGGACCGCTTCTGTTATTTGCACCGATTATATGGTTTTACAGCTTTTTTGACGTGATCAACAAAAATTCTCTGGACCCGGAAGAATTTTATGCACTGGAGGATCACTATATCTGGGGAGACGGATGGCTGGATATGGAAGGTGTTTTCCGGGACAGCATCAAAAGCAGAAACAGCAGAAAAACACTGGCTGTTGGCATGTATATCGTCGCCGGTTGTATGCTTTGGAGTGTACTGAAATACTTTGTGAACGGCGTTTTTGGCTTTAACTGGATTGTGGGAGCTGTTATTGACAAGCTTCCGGTTCTGGCGGTGGCAGGTGTCATTATCTGGCTTGCCTATCGGCTGATGCAGAGCGCAGATGGAACAGAAGAGCCATTCTTTGCAGATGAGACAGAAACGGATGTCCCGTATCCGTTTGTACATCCCCCTGTGCTGCATGAGGAAAAAGCAGTGCCGGTGCAGCCTGCAAACATCCCGGAAACGATGGAAGCAGGTGGAATGCGGGAAGCGGCTGCCCGGGAGGAGAGCAGAGAAACTGTCTGGCAGGAGCCGGAGAAAACATCGGACAGTGTTCAGACGGCAGAGAAGCCGGTAAAGGAAGAAATGTCTGCGGATTTGTGACATATAAAAAGAATCCCTTCATAGGATGCAGTAATGAGACTGTCCTGTGGAGGGATTTTTTTGGGTTTTCTTGTGTTTCTGTCCACGTATATCATACCCTTTATCCTGCTCTATGTGGTGGGATATGCTTTTTTGAAAAAAACCAATGCTTATGAAGATTTTATACGGGGAGCGGCAGATGGTTTCCAGACAGTCGTCAAAATCATGCCAACCCTTGTGGGGCTGATGGTAGCCGTCGGGGTACTGCGTGCATCCGGATTTCTGGATCTTTTCGGATGCTGTCTTGGAAAACTGCTGCAGGGAACCGGATTTCCGGCCCAGCTTGTGCCTCTTGCCATCGTCCGTATGTTTTCTTCCAGTGCCGCCACGGGACTTGCACTTGATATTTTCAAAGAGTTTGGCACAGACTCCAGGATCGGTATTCTGGCATCGTTGATGCTGTGCTGTACGGAGACAATTTTTTATACCATGAGTGTCTATTTTATGACGGCGAAGGTCACAAAGACACGTTATACACTGGCCGGAGCACTGCTTTCCACATTTGCCGGTATTGCCGTCAGTGTATTTCTGGCAGGAAAGATGGTTTAAACGAGGACTGTGCAGTTTGACCCGGGTTATATGCGTACAGGGAGCCTACAGTTTCAGGGACCATTCCTGGCAGTTCCAGACCTTTGTCACGATGTCCTGATAAAATTCCGGTTCGTGGCAGATCAGGAGGATACTGCCTTTGTATTCCTTCAGTGCCCGTTTCAGTTCGTCCTTTGCGTCTACATCCAGATGATTGGTGGGCTCGTCCAGAAGCAGGATATTTGTCTCCCGGTTCAGAATCTTGCAGAGACGCACCTTTGCCTGCTCTCCACCGCTTAAGACGCGGATCTGGCTTTCAATGTGCTTGGTGGTCAGTCCACATTTAGCCAGCATGGAGCGCACCTCATACTGAGAAAGAGCAGGAAACTCGTTCCAGATCTCCTCGATGCAGGTGGTGCTGTTTTTCGTGTCTGCCTCCTGCTCAAAGTAGCCAATGTACTGGTAATCACCAAGCTGAACCTTTCCGGAAAATGGTTTTACCAGTCCAAGAATACTCTTTAAAAGGGTGGTTTTTCCGATTCCATTGGCACCTGTCAGGGCAATGCGCTCACCGCGTTCCATGCGGATGTTCAATGGCTTTGTCAGGGGTTCGTCGTAACCGATCACAAGGTCGCCTGTCTCAAAAATCATTTTTCCGGAAGCACGCGCTGTTTTAAAATGAAACTCCGGCTTTGGTTTTTCTTTGGTCAGCTCGATGATATCCATTTTGTCCAGTTTTTTCTGGCGTGCCATCGCCATGTTTCTGGTGGCAACGCGGGCTTTGTTCCGGGCAACAAAATCCTTCAGGCTGTTGATTTCCTGCTGCTGCCGGTTGTAGGCAGCTTCAAGCTGTGCCTTTTTCATGGCCCGGATTTCCTGAAATTTATCATAATCACCGGGATAACGTTCCAGTCTGCAGTCCTCCATGTGGTAGATCAGGTTGATTACACTGTTCAGAAACGGAATATCGTGTGAGATCAGGATAAAGGCATTTTCGTAGTCATTTAAGTATCGTTTGAGCCATTCGATGTGCTGTTCATCCAGGTAGTTGGTGGGCTCGTCCAGAAGCAGGATATCCGGCTTTTCCAGCAGAAGCTTACCCATCAGTACACGGGTACGCTGACCGCCGGACAGATCCGTCACATCACGGTCCAGACCAAGCTCATCCAGCCCAAGTGCATGGGCAATCTCCTCCACTTTTGCGTCGATCATATAAAAGTCATGATGTTCCAGAAGCTCCTGGAAGGTACCCGTCTCTGCAAGCAGCTCTTCCATCTCTTCCGGGGAGGCGCTGCCCATCTGTTCATACATGTGGTTCATCTGAGCTTCCATTTCGAACAGAAACTGGAAGGCGGAGCGCAGCACATCGCCGATGGTCATGCCTTTCTCCAGAACCGAATGCTGATCCAGGTAGCCAACACGTACATTTTTTGCCCATTCCACCGTGCCCTCATCCGGCATCAGCTTTCCGGTGATGATGTTCATAAAGGTTGATTTCCCCTCGCCGTTGGCACCGATCAGTCCGATGTGCTCGCCCTTTAAGAGGCGGAAGGAAACGTTGTCAAAAATGGCACGGTCACCAAAACCGTGCGTCAGGTTTTTTACATTCAGAATCATAGGTAATCTCCTTTGGGTTGTGTTGGGAGTCAAGGGTATTATAATAGAAGGAAAAGGATTGTGCAACCGGGAAAAAAACGCTATACTGAAAAAGAGAAACAAAGGAGACAGACATGAAATTTATCCATATATCGGACCTGCACCTTGGAAAGCGGGTCTATGAATTTCCGATGCTTGAGGAGCAGAGGGATATTCTGGAAAAGATACTTGGCATTGCAAAGGACGAGCGTGCGGACGGTGTTCTGGTTGCCGGGGACGTGTATGACAGGCAGGTCCCCTCCGCCGAGGCAGTGCAGCTGTTTGACTGGTTTCTGACTGCGCTGGCAGAGATGGGGCTTTATGTGTTTGTGATCAGCGGAAACCATGACAGTGCCGAACGTCTCGCGTTCGGAGCCCGACTGATGGAGACGCAGCGGGTTTACCTTGCTCCGGTGTTTGCCGGGGAGGTGAAAACAGTCAGTCTCACCGATGCATATGGAGAACTCTGCATCTATCTTTTGCCTTTCATAAAGCCTGCTTATGTGAGGAGATTCTATCCGGATCGGGAGATTGCGGACTATGAGGAGGCTCTTGGGACAGTGATGGAGCATATGAGTGTGGATGAGACCAAAAGAAATATACTTTTGGCACATCAGTTTGTGACAGGTGCCAGCCGGAGTGAGTCAGAGGAGATCACGGCAGGCGGACTGGACAATGTGAGTGCGGAACATTTTGCTGCGTTTGACTATACGGCACTTGGGCACATTCACAGGCCCCAGTCAGTTGGAGCGGCAACGATCCGCTATTGCGGTACACCGCTGAAATATTCTTTTTCCGAAGCAGGACACGAAAAATCAGTGACAGTTGTGGAGCTTATGGAAAAGGGAAGGACAGATATCCGGACGATTCCGCTGAAGCCTCTGCGCGATCTGCGTGAGATCAGAGGCAGCTATGAGGAGATCACGGCCAGAAAGTACTGGGAAAATACGGAAACAGAGGATTATCTGCATGTGACCCTGACGGATGAGGAGGATATTCCGGAAGCGATCCGGAAACTTCGGGTGATCTATCCGAATATCATGAAGCTGGATTATGACAACAGGCGTACCAGAAGCTTTGCTTCCATTGAAATGAGTGAAAAACCGGAGGAGAAGACTCCGCTGCAGCTTTTTGAGGAATTGTACCGCCTGCAGAATAATCAGGATCTCGGAGAGGAACAAAGGGCCTATCTTACCAGGCTGGTAGAAGAAATCTGGGAGGTGGAGCGATGAAGCCGAAAAAACTGGTCATGTCGGCCTTTGGACCTTATGCAGGCAGAGAGGAAATTGATTTTACCGGGCTTCCGGAAAATGGACTTTTTCTGATTACCGGAGATACCGGTGCGGGAAAAACGACAGTTTTTGATGCCATTGCCTTTGCACTCTACGATGCAGCCAGCGGCAGCAGCCGGGAGACCTCCATGTTCCGCAGCAAGTATGCTGCGCCGGAAACGGAAACCTTTGTGGAGTTTACGTTTCTTTATCGGGGAGGAGAATACCGAATCCGGCGAAATCCGGAGTATGAGCGTCCCAAAGCGAGGGGAACCGGGATGACGATGCAGAAGGCGGAGGCCGAGCTGCATTTTCCGGATGGACATGTGATCACAAAGGCAAAAAATGTGACAAAAGCAGTGGAAGAGCTCACCGGACTGCGAAAGGATCAGTTTACACAGATTGCCATGATTGCCCAGGGAGATTTCCGGAAGCTTTTGTTGGCTAAGACATCAGAACGAAGCGAGATTTTTCGGAAAATATTCCGAACTGATGTATACCAGGAGCTGCAGCAGAGGCTGAAGGAGGATTTTCAGATCCTGGATACACAGTACCGGGAAGTGAGCAGGGAGAGGGAGCGCGTCCTGAAAAATGTGGTCTGTGAAAAAGGGGACATCCGGGAAAGCCGGCTTGCAGCCATGCAGCAGAAAAAGGAAGGGTACACGGCAGAAGAGGCAGAACAGCTGGTAGAGGAGCTGCTGGCGGCGGACAGGGAGAAAACGGAAGTCCTGGATGAGATGCTTGACACTCTGAAGAAAGAAATCGCAGCCGGAAATGAAAGGCTTGGACGGGCGAAGGAAAACGAGAAAGCCCGCAGCAGACTTGCGAAGGCAAAAGAGGAGCTGGCCATTTGGCAGGAAAAATATGAGCCGCTGAAAGACGCATTTGAAAGAGAAAAAGACAGGGAGGATGCGCGCAGCGCCCTGCTTGTGGGGATCCGGCAGGAAGAAAAGGAACTTGAAAAGTTTGAGGAGCTGAAAAAACTTGCCTCCCGGATTCGCAGGAAACAGAAGGAAACGGAGCAGGCGGAACAGGCAGGCATCGATTTCGCAAAGAAGGTCAAGGATGCGGAAAAAGAGGCGGAGGATATCCGGGAGAGGCTTCTGCAGCTTGGTGATGTGAGCGAGCGTCTGGCAGAATATGAACAGAAGTATCAGAAACTTCTGGTGCAGCAGAAAAGCAGGGAGGAGCTGGAGCAGAAGCTGGAGGACGGTGAACAGCTGAAAATCCGTTACCGGGAGGCCGTACAGGATTATATTGCAGAACAGAAGAAATATGAGGAAAATACCAGACTCTATGAGCAGCAGGAAAAAGCATTTCTGGACAGTCAGGCAGGTATTCTGGCAGCCGGTTTAAAGGATGGGGAGTGCTGTCCGGTGTGCGGATCCATCATTCACCCCAGGCTTGCCCCGATGGTGCATGGTGCTCCGGACAAACGGGTGCTGATCCGAAGAAAAAAAGAGGTGGAGCAGATAAATGAAAGCCGTCAGGCAAAAAGCCGGGAAGCTGCCCAGTGGAAAGGGAAAGTACAGACTGTGGCTCTGGAAGTCGCAAGGCTTGGAAAAGAGCTTGGAAGTTATCTGGATCTGCCGGAGGATTTCTGGCGGGAAGAGGCAGAAAAGGAGCCGGAATGGATGGAGACACTGAAATCCCGGATTCTTGTGTGGAAACAGCGCGCAAAGGAGCAGCAGGATGAACTGCAGCGATGCCTGAGTGAGACGAAAAAGCAGAAAAAACAGAAGGGAAATCTGGAAAAACGTCTTCCCATGGCAGAAAATGAGAGGAAAGAGGCGATGGACGCCAGACACCGGGCAGAGGTGGCTCTGACAAAGTGCCGGGAACAACTCGCTGCACAGACGGAGGCTTACGAAAGCAGTAAAAAAGAACTGCAGTACGAAAGCCGTTCCGAGGCGGAAGCGGCGCTGGAAAAAAAGCGCAGGGCATATCAGGCTCAGAAGCTTGCCTTTGAGAAGGCAGAACGTGATTTCCACAGCTGTGAGAAGGAGATCCGCGGATATGAGAGTACCATTGCTTCTCTGCAGGAGCAGCTTACCCAGGCAGAGTCCATTGATGCAGCCGGGGAGGCACAAAAGCTTGCAGAGGCAGATGACAGACACAATCGGCTTCAGGAAGAGAAGGAGCGTCTTGTCAGCCGTCAGGATGCAAATAAAAAGGCACTAAGCGCGCTTAAGGAGCAAAACAGCAGTATGGAAAAGCTGGAAAAGCAGTGGGGATGGATGAAGGCGCTGCATGATACCGCTCAGGGAGCAGTCAAAGGAAAGGATAAGGTCATGCTGGAGACTTATGTCCAGATGAGCTGTTTTGAACGCGTGATTGCCAGAGCAAATGTAAGGTTTATGATCATGAGCGGCGGACAGTATGAGCTGAAACGGAAGCAGGATGCGGATAATCAGAAAAGTCAGGCAGGACTTGAATTGAATGTGGTGGATCATTATAATGGAACAGAGCGGGATGTGAGGACTCTGTCGGGAGGTGAATCCTTTATGGCATCTCTCTCCCTGGCACTTGGACTGTCAGATGAGATTCAGACGCGGGCGGGAGGTATTCAGCTGGATGCCATGTTTGTGGATGAAGGCTTTGGCTCATTGGATGAGGATACGTTAAATGATGCACTGAAGGTGCTGGATGGCATCGGGGAGGGGCATCGTATGGTCGGAATTATCTCCCATGTGGCAGCGCTTAAGGAGCGGATCGGAAACCAGATCCTGGTGGAGAAGGAGCCGGCAGGCGGAAGCCACACCTCCGTAAGGCTGGAGTAAATGCTGTGGAGTCCCAGGAATATTCGGCTGAAAACAGAGCGGTTCCTGTTTATATTACAGATAAAGAAATGGAGCAGAGTATGACAAAAGAAGAACTTGCGTTAGAGGTCATAGAGAGACTGAAAAAAGAATATCCCCTTGCTGACTGTACGCTGGATTATGATGAGGCCTGGAAGCTTCTGGTCAGTGTAAGGCTGGCCGCGCAGTGCACAGATGCCAGGGTAAATGTGGTGGTACAGGATTTGTATGCAAAATATCCGGATATCAATGCGCTGGCAGAGGCGCAGCCGGAGGAGATCGAGGCTATTGTAAAGCCCTGCGGGCTTGGAAGGAGCAAGGCAAGGGATATCAGTGCCTGTATGCGTATGCTTCGGGATGAGTACGGCGGAAAGGTTCCATGTGACTTTGATGCGATTCTGAAGCTGCCCGGTGTGGGACGCAAAAGCGCCAATCTGATCATGGGGGATGTTTTTGGCAAACCTGCGATCGTTACGGATACCCACTGCATCCGTCTGACCAACCGGATCGGTCTGGTGGACGGTATCAAGGATCCGAAAAAGTTGGAGATGGCACTCTGGAAGATCATCCCTCCGGAGGAGGGGAGTGACTTCTGCCACAGGCTGGTGTATCACGGCAGGGAAATCTGTACCGCCAGAACGAAACCGCACTGTGAACGGTGCTGCCTTGCCGATATTTGTGCCAAAAATCTTTGACATCCCGGTATAAAAAACGTTAATTTTAAGATGTTTATGACATTTGGAGGATATAGAAATGAAAAGTGCAGAGACAGACCTTACAGTTGGTGCGCCTGGAAAAGTAATTTTACAGTTTTCCGTTCCGCTGCTTTTTACTTTTCTGCTGCAGCAGTTTTATAATATGGTAGATACGATCGTGGTGGGGCAGTTTTTGGGAAAAGAGGCACTGGCCGGAGTCGGATCTACCGGAGCAATTAATTTTATGATCATTGGCTTCTGTATGGGACTGGCGAATGGTTTTGTTATTCCGATCGCACAGCGCTATGGTGCCGGAGATTACCGGGATATGAGAAAATTTGCTGCAAACAGTATCTGGATGACGGCATTGTTTGGATTGGTTATTACGGTGAGTGTCTGTTTTCTGTGCAGGCAGATTTTAACGGTTATGGAGACACCGTCAGACATTCTGGATCTGGCATATGACTATATTATTATTATTTTTGCAGGGATTCCTGTCACTCTGGCATATAATCTGCTGACCGGTATGATACGGTCACTGGGGGATTCCAGATCACCATTGATATTTCTCTTACTGGCGTCTGTGGTCAACATCGGATTTGACATCCTCTCTGTGACTGTGCTGCATATGGGAGTAAAAGGACCGGCATGTGCAACTCTGTGTGCGCAGGCATTTTCGGCGGTGCTTTGCCTGTGGTGTATCAGGAAACGTTTTCCGATTCTGAAAATGGAGAAAGATGAGTGGCGGCTGGAGTCAAAACATGTGGGGATTCTGTGCAAAATGGGTATTCCCATGGGACTGCAGTATTCCATTACAGCCATCGGAAGTGTGATTCTGCAGACCGGAATCAATTCCCTTGGCTCTGCGGCGGTTGCATCGGTTTCGGCGGCTTCCAAACTATCTATGTTCCTGGCCTGTCCTTTCGACGCGCTTGGCTCCTGTATGGCAACTTATACCGGGCAAAATGTCGGAGCCCGCAGGCTGGAGCGCATCGGCCAGGGATTGAAGGCGGCGGTACGAATCGGGATGATCTATGCGGTACTTGTTTTTATTGCTATGCTATTCACTGCAAAATACTGTATGCTTCTTTTTGTGCGTGCATCCGAGACGGCGATCATAAATGATGCGGTCCGATTCATACTTGCAAACAGTGGATTTTATGTGGCTCTTGTGATCGTAAATACATTTCGTTTTACAATTCAGGGTGCAGGTTTCAGCGGATTTGCGATTCTGGCAGGTGTGATGGAGATGGTTGCGCGTGCAGTCATCGGGGTAGTGATGGTTCCTTATCTGGGATTTTCCAGTGTATGTTTTGCAAGCCCGCTTGCCTGGATCATGGCGGATATTTTTCTGATCCCGGCATACCGCAATGTGATGAAAAAGCTCAGAGAGCACAGATATGGTTTTCTGAAAAATGTGTAGATTTTATTAAGAATTGTTAAGAAAAGTTGACATGAAAGAAAGCTCATTGTAAAATGGAAGCAGGGAGTTGACAACCAGAACAGCGGCTAAAGCCGCAGAAAAGGGGGATTATATGCGAAATAAAAAAAGACTTGCATCTTTACTTATCATCGGACTGTCCGCTATGTGCCTGATGAATGGCTGTAAAAAGAAAAGCCCGGAGACAGAGGCCATGACAGAATCAGCAGCACCACAGACCGAGACAGCTGAAACAGAGCCGGTGAAAAATACCTACACCTCTGAGAGCAGTTCCTTCTCCATTGATCTGCCGGATGTTTCCTGGGTAGCCACAAAAGAGGGGATTGAAAATAAATGGGCATTTATGAAGGAAGGCACAGGAACGATCCAGATCAATCACAAGAGATCGAAAGTGAAAGCGAAAAACCTTCCGGAATCTCAGGAGGAGGCCATCGCACTTTTCAATAAAGTAAAAGAAAATGCATTTCAGGATGTTGAATACAAAAAAGACAGCACAGACAGTGCCGATCTTTATTACTATGCAGCATCCACACAGGATACAGAGCTGAAGTATGGTTATCTGGTAAAATATATCGTGAATACAAAAACAGAAAGCTACACACTCACAGCTCAGCTGACAACCGGTGATGCGGATGAGATTCAGGCTGTAAAAAATGCAGTGACCAGCTTCCGGGTGCTGAAGGATGACAGCAAATCAGCAGAGTCCGGCGATGCTGCAGATTCAGACGGCAGCAAAGATAAGACAGATTCCACAGACAGTGAAGGCGGAAGTTCGGAAAACGCCGAGGCCGATGGCAGCAGCTCTGTTGGAACAGACGAGGAGTACCGCTACTTCTTTGACGCAGACGGAAATACCATTTATACCTATCCTTCCGAAGATGGAAAATGGCGTGACGAGAACGGAACAGCCTATATTTTCTATGAAAACGGGGTGGAGGATACAAATGGCAACGAGTTCTATTATGATCCGCCGCAGTACAGCGAATCTCAGTCAGATGACATGGGTATCGCTTCGGACGATTATGTAGATTTCTATGACAGCAACGGCAATTATATCAAGGCAACTCAGGATGAAAATGGGAACTGGGTGGGCAGTGATGGAAAAACCTATACCTTCAGTGACGAAGGCGTGACGGACAGCGACGGCAATTTCAGCAAATGGTGAGATTGCGCTTCCTGACGGATACAGGGAACAGAAAGAAAACATCTGGAGGTTTTAGATAAGATGAATAGAAAGAAAATCGGATTACTGCTCTGTACAGCTCTCCTTACAGCAGCGATTGCAGGCGGATGCGGTACAGATACAAAGGACACAGAGACAGAAGCACCAAAGCAGACAGAAAGTCATCAGACAGCCACGGAAGACGGCAGCATGGAGACACAGGCAGCGCCGGCGGAAACAGAGGCAGCCCAGACGGAACCAGCTGAGACGGAAACTCCGGAGACGATCGCAGAGGATACGGAAGAGTACATTGACAATCCGGCTGCGGAGGGCGGTGAAGGTGATACAAATGGATTTTATGACGATGCCGGCACCTGGATCACCGTTTATAAGAACAGCAGCGGCCAGTGGGTGGATGAGAGCGGCATGATCTACCAGTTTGGAGATGACGGTGTGACAGATGAGAATGGGGTGTTCTATCCTTATTAATATTAAGCGCCGGATATGATTGACATTGTGCTGACAAAAGTGTAGAATATGAAAAGTCGCATTTTATAGCGCTTATGAAAGCCGCAGACAGACGTCAGTCAGAATGGAGGGTTATAGATGAGGATCAGAAAAAAAATCATGTCAGGTCTTGTCATTGCCATGGCGGTTTCCTGTATGGTTTCTGGCTGTAAGAAAAAAACGCAGGAGACGGAAACGTCCTCTGAGACAGAGACACAGCGTATGACAGAAACGGAAACCCAGACCGAGACAGAAAAAAAGAATAAATCAACTACTTATAAAGCGAAAGACGGAAGTCTTTCCATCAAGCTTCCGGATGACACCTGGGAGGTAAAAAAAGAAGGTACGGATGAGTGGACCTTCGAATCAGCGGAACAGGGTACGATCACCATCGTTCATTATTCCGGTGATGAGATGCAGGGACTGGTATTCCCGGCATCGGAGGAGGAAGTACTGGATAATCTTGAAAAAGCCGGAAAGTCCAAATCGGATTATGCAGTGGTAGAGTACAAGAAAAACACACTTGGCTCCTACGAAGCCTACCATACCACGATCAAATGTAAGAGTGCAAGCAGCAAATATGCCTACTCCGTAGCCTATAACCTTGTAGGTGATGAGGATATCTACTCAGTGAATGGTCAGGTAAAACAGGACGATGCCAAAGCCATGGAGACGATACGTGATTCGGTAGAAAGTCTGAAGCTTCTTCAGGCTTCGGATACATCGGAGACAAAGAAAGACAGTTCCACGCAGAGTGAGACTACAGAGACATCCGACACCACACAGTCCGAATCTTCTGACAGTGAGAATGGGCAGTACATTTACGACAGTAATGGAAACGCTGTTTACGTATATCAGGACAGCAATGGCAACTGGGTAGACAGCAACGGAGCGATTTATTACTTCAGCTCCACCGGTATCACCAACAGCAACGGTTCCAGCTTTTCTTACAGCAAACCGTCAGGTACGGACGGCAGCGGTCAGACGACACAGACAAGCAGTTTTTATGATAACGATGGTAATCTGATCACCGTTTATAAGAACAGCAGCGGCAACTGGGTGGACAGCAACGGAGTTGTGTACACGTTTGGTCAATATGGTGTAACGGATAATTACGGAAATTATTATCCATATGACGGCGGAAGCAGCAATAATAACAATAATAATAATAATAACAATAATAACAATAATAATAACAACAATAACAATAATAACAATAATAATAACAACAATAACAATAATAATAATAATACGCAGACCAACGGCTTCTATGATGACCAGGGAAATTATATTACGGTATATCAGGACAGCAACGGTAACTGGGTAGACAGCGGCGGTATGGAATATACTTTCGGAAACGACGGTGTAACAGACAGTTATGGAAACTTCTATCCGTACTAAATCGCACAGAAGAGATAAATAAATATCATAGGAATTGCAGAAATCCTGCCTCAGGCAGCTTTTCTGTACGATAAGGCGTCAAGGGAGATAGCAGAGAAATCTGTTATCTCCCTTTTCTTATATAAAACGATCCGCGGGATACACACGATGTGCAGAGGAAATGTGGGAGGAAATGGTTATGGAACGTTTATCATCCAATATAGCAACGAATCTGAGGAGAATTCGAAAAATGAAAAATATGAGTCTGGATCATGCAGCAATCCAGACGGGAGTGAGCAAAAGCATGCTTGCTCAGATTGAACGGGGAGAGGCAAACCCTACGATCGGGATACTGGAAAAAATAGTTGACGGCATGCGGGTAAGCTTCGATGAGCTGATCGCCAGACAGGAGGTAAAAGGTTACATTGTTGAAAAAAGTAAAATGGTACCAATAAAAGCCATAGAAGGGAAATATCGAATTTACAGCTGCCTGCCCTATGAGAAAGGGAGAAATCTGGAGCTCTATGTACTGGAGCTTGAGCCGGGATGCTCCTATTGTCCGGATCTGTATGGGGAAAGATCCTATGCCTATCTTGAGGTGACAGCGGGAGAACTGGAAATATCCGTGGGAACTGGAACATTCCGGGTAAAGGAAGGAGATTTCTTTTACTTTGATGCAGAAAAGGAACATGCTTATCACAACAAAAGTGAAAGAAGCCTGAACGTAACGGTTTTCCTGACGCTGCAGTAAGCAGAATGCGTATCTGTCTTTTACATCCTTAAACGGTTAAAATGCGGAAATAGAAAATGAATAAACGGTTAAAAAATGAGAAAAAACGGTTGATAAGCGGATATAATAAGTGGTAATTTATATGTATCAAAAAGAAATTTGTACCGTTTAGGAGTGATTTGTATGACGTTCAGGAAATGAAGCAGAAGAAACAGGAAAATGTACTGGAAGTGATTTCGCCCTCCACAAAGCTTAAGGATTATACCAAAAAACTGGAGAAGTACATGAACGCAGGTGTGAGGGAATATTGGATTCTGGATCCTGATCAACAAAAGCTGCTGCTATATTTTTTTGAGAATGAGAACTGTCCGATGATTTGCGGACTGGATGCACCGATTCCGGTGGGTATTTACAACGGTGAGCTGAAGCTTGATTTCACCCATATTAAAAAATGGATAGAAGAAGAAAAAACCTTCCCGGAAGGGAAGGAAAGGTTGCATTAAAAACAATGGAATGCTATACTAAAGAAAATACTTTAATAAAGTGTGATTCAGAGGTGTGGTATAGTGAGCAAACAAGTAACCAATATGGAAGTGAAGAAAAATAACAGGAACCGTATCTTCCGTTATATCCGCGAACGGGGAACCGTATCCAATCCGGACATTTCCTATGATCTGAAGATCAGTCTTCCTACTGTGACACAGAACACAAAAGAGCTGATGGAGCGCGGACTGGTCAAAGAAATCGGAGAACGGAAATCCACCGGAGGCAGGCGAGCCAAGGCCCTGACAGTAGCAGAGGATTTTCGCTTTGCAGCAGGCATTGACATTACACGGAACCATGTGAGTATGATGATCATCAATCTTACGGGTGAAATCCTGAAATATGAACGTATGCAGCTGCCTTACAGGGCGGAGGATGATTATTACCGTGAGGTGAATCGAAAACTGGAACAGTTTCTGGATGGCTGTATAGCAGATAAGGACAGGATTCTGGGAGTCGGGATTTCCTTTCCGGGAATTGTGGATCTTCAGAAGCAGGAGATTACTTATTCCCATGCATTAGATGTACGTGCCCTGCCCTTTGCAAAGGTGAGCAGCTTTTTCCCCTTCCCATGCAGCTTTTTTAACGATGCAAATGCGGGAGCCTATGCAGAGGGGATTCAGGGAAAGAGCCCGGAAAGTTTCTTTTATCTGTCCCTCAGCAATACCGTAGGAGGTGCGGTATTTCATCGGGATGAACTGATGCAGGGAGGAAATTTCCGGTGCGGTGAGGTGGGTCACATGACGATCGTTCCCGATGGATCCAGATGCTACTGTGGAAAAAACGGCTGCCTGGATGCATACTGTTCCGCTAAGCTTCTGTCGGATGCGGCGGAGGGAAAACTGGAGCACTTTTTTTCCTCGCTGAACCAGGGAGATGAAAGATACGCAGGGATTTGGGATAAGTATACGGACTGTCTGGCCCTGGCGGTTAACAATATCCATATGGTTCTGGACTGTGATATTGTTCTGGGAGGATATGTGGGAAGCTACGTGGAGCCTTATCTTTCCGGAATCCGGCGTAAAGTTGCCGATCGCAATACTTTTGAGGAGAGTGGTTTCTTTGTGAAAGCCTGCAGCTATCGTTTGGGCGCCGCAGCGCTTGGCGCAGCTTTAAATGTAATAGAAGAGTTTATCAGCCTTGTGTAAAAAGGATTGATTTTAATATAAACAGAAGAGAGTTTCGCAAAATCATTTGTCTTGATTTTTTGCGGAACTTTTTTTTGCGAGAAACGGATGGAAATTTGGCAGTCACTGTAATAGTACACAAAAATGCAGATCTGAATTTCACCATAATAGACAAAAAGAAAAAAGTTGACGAAAAAGGATTGACAAATTCTTACTGACAATATAACATAAATACATAATAAAACTATTTAATAAAGTATATATAAAAGTAAATAAAAAAGGAGACGGAAGCGATGGAAGGTAAGATGAAAACGGCGGTAATGCTTGGGATTGGAAAAATGGGATTTGAGGAGCGTAACATTCCGCAGCCAAAAGATGATGAGGTACTGGTAAAGCTGGAGTACGTGGGAATCTGCGGCAGTGACCTGCACTACTATGAGACGGGTGCCATCGGAGACTATGTGGTGGAGCCGCCGTTTGTACTGGGACACGAGCCGGGAGGCACAGTTGTGGAGGTTGGAAAGAATGTAAAACATTTAAAGGTTGGTGATCGTGTGGCGCTGGAGCCTGGCAAGACCTGCGGACACTGTGAGTTCTGTAAGACCGGCTGTTATAATCTCTGTCCGGATGTTGTGTTTTTTGCCACTCCTCCGGTAGACGGCGTTTTTCAGGAATATGTGGCACATGAAGCCGATCTCTGTTTTAAACTGCCGGACAGCGTGAGCACACTGGAAGGAGCTCTCATCGAGCCTCTGGCAGTGGGATTCCATGCAGCTATGCAGGGAGGCGCAAGAGCGGGACAGACGGCGGTTGTCATGGGTGCCGGCTGTATCGGGCTGGTCACGATGATGGCTTTGAAGGCTATGGGAGTATCCAGAGTATATGTGGTGGATATTATGGAGAAACGTCTGCAGAAGGCTCTGGAGCTGGGCGCAGATGGTGTAATTAACGGAAAGGATCAGGATGCGGTTGAGGAAGTGAGACGGCTGACTAACGGAAAAGGCTGCGATCTTGCTGTTGAGACGGCAGGAACACAGATTACTACTGTACAGACCATACATATGACGAAAAAAGGAGCTACCATTGTACTGGTTGGGTACAGCAAGAGTGGAGAGATGACACTTCCCATGAGCCTGGCACTTGACAAAGAATTGACTTTCAAAACCGTGTTCCGCTACCGTCATATTTATCCGATGGCGATCGATGCGGTGGCATCCGGAAAAGTGAATCTGAAAGGGATCGTCACGGATGTTTTTTCACTGGATGAAGTACAGAAGGCTATGGATTACAGTGTAAACAATAAAGCGGATATTGTAAAAGCCGTGATCCGAATTGCCGAGTGAAAAATGATTGACCGATATCTACGAGGGGGTTTATGATGGAAAAGAAAGATACGAATATTAAAGTGCCCTTTATCAGTAAGATTGCCTATGGCATGGGTGATGTTGGCTGTAATTTCAGCTGGATGTTTGTTGGTAATTTTCTGATGATCTTTTATACGGATGTTTTTGGAATTGGTATGAGCGCAGTGGCAGGGTTGATGTTGTTTTCCAGATTCTGGGATGCCATCAATGATCCGGTCATCGGCAGTCTCAGTGATAAAACACATACAAGATGGGGCAGATATCGTCCCTGGCTTCTGATCGGGGCACCGCTGACTGCTGTTGTTCTGATGCTGACCTTCTGGGCACATCCGGACTGGTCTTCCACAGCCAAGATTCTGTATATGGCAGTAACCTACTGTATTCTGGTGCTTGGCTATACTTGTGTCAATATTCCCTATGGCACCCTGTGCGGCGCCATGACTCAGAATATTGAGGAACGGGCAAAAATCAATACATCCAGATCGGTCAGTGCGATGATTGCGATCGGAGTCATTAATATTATAACGGTTCCGTTAATCGCTGCGCTGGGAGGCGGCAATGATAAAAAAGGATACCTGCTGGTAGCGATCGTGTACGGATGTATTTTTGCAGCCTGCCACATTTTCTGCTTTGCAAAGACAAAAGAAGTTGTGGAAATTCCGGAAAAACGGAAAATATCATTAAAAGAACAGCTGAAGGCAGTGGGGAAAAACAGACCGTATCTGATTGCTGTAGCCGGACAGTTCCTGTTTGGTGTGACACTCTATGGGAGAAATGCAGATGCGCTGTACTACTTCACGTATGTGGAGGGAAATAAAGCATTGTTCAGTACCTATTCGCTCTGCATCATTATACCTTCTATTATCGGAGCAGCCTGTTTTGCACCGCTGTTCAGGCTGACCAATAATAAAGGACGTGCGGCTTCCATCTTTGCATTGCTTACCGGAATCAGCATGTTTTGCATGGCATTTTTCACGGTTCGAACCACGCCGATTCCGTTCTATGTATTTTCCTGCCTGGCTCAGTTTTTCTTCTCCGGATTTAATACAGCCATTTATGCGATTGTGCCGGATTGTGTGGAGTATGGGGAGTGGAAAACAGGACTTCGAAACGACGGGTTTCAGTACGCTTTTATTTCCCTGGGAAACAAAATCGGTATGGCAATCGGTACGTCGTTACTGGCGGCTGTTCTGGGTTCCTGTGGATATGTGGCAAATCAGCAGCAGAATCCGGTTGTCCTTGCAGTGATTAAACATTCCTTTACGACCGTGCCGGGTATTTTATGGATTGTGACAGCCGCTGTATTGTTTTTCTATCGTCTCAATAAAAAGTCTTATAATAAAATTGTAAAAGAAATCCAGGAGAGAAAGGAACATTCAGAAAAGGTGCCATCTGCTCCATGCCCGAAAAGCAGGAGATCGAATCTTTGATTACCTCTTCGAAGCTTTAAATGCGTCGTATTGTCTCTGTTTTTCTTCGATGACTTCATCGATGAAATTGGCATCCAGTTCCCGGTTCATCTGTTCCAGTCCCTCCTTGGGATCCACCAGCCCGTTCTCCAGGATGGGCTGGTATTTTTTATAGATACGCTCCAGCTCCAGATATTCGGTGGAGACGGAGGATGGATCAAAATTAAAACCGAAATCGCAGCCATGCAGAGATTCTTCATTGTATCTGCGCATATCGTCCCACAGGGTCAGCGGACAGCCTTCCCAGACGTAGGTGATAAATTGGTTCGGCATGCGCCAGGCTTCGCCTACAAAAGGATTCCTGTCTTTTCCTTCCGGAAAAGTGATGTGGCCGTCTTCTGTTTTGATATAGTGGACGCCCTCAATTCCGTAGGAAAGCAGATTCATAATATCTGCGTCGGTGTAGAGCAGATTTAAAAGCTGCATGGACTTTTCGGCGGATATGGTGTTTTTCGTAATGGCCCAGGGCATCGCTGCCATTGGATTTCCGATTACCGCATTTTTCCCAAACTGTACAAAAACGACCTCGGTGCCGCAGGAGAGTTTTTCCTGCTGTTCGATTCCAGGTTTTCCGCGGCAGGCGTAGGCAAACAGTTTTCCGGTGTTCATCCGGTAATCGGTGCTGGAAGTCATCCCCTGCCAGTCCCGTTTGATGTATCCCAGCTGACGCCAGCGATAAATGCGCTCCAGCGCTTCTTTGTACTCTTCTGTTTTAAATACATTGGATACTTTTTCGTCCCTGCCGTAATCCATATGTACACCGAACGGCAGGTTGTTTACGTTGTCTACAAAATACTGATTTCCCAGAAGGGAGCTTCCGTCGCAGTCCAGAATTTCCATGTCCGGTTCGTGCCTTTTTACAAGAGAAAACACTTCCTCCAGTTTTTCAATGGATGTGATATCCTCTTTCTTTATTCCGTATTTGTCCAGAATATCCTTTCGAAGAATATATCCGTCCCATCCTACGGCATAGTCCCGGTTATTTGGGAGACCATATAATTTTCCGTTGATCCGGCAGGCATTGATCATATCCGTTCCGACTGCGTCCAGAATACCCTGTCCATATGTCTCAAGCAGATCATCCAGCGGGCACAGCTGATGATTCATGTACATTTCAGTCATCATGTTGTCTGCGCAGTAAATGACATCAAGCTGCTGTTGTCCGGCCATCAGAGTGTTGATGGTTTCCTCGTAATCACTCAGATCCACAATAAATTCCACGTCAATATCCAGCTTCTGGCGGACGATTTCTTTCACGGCGTTTTCCACCATTTCCTGGTCTTCCGGATAGGAGGCTGCGGACGTCGGATAGGAGACGACAAGCTTTGTGCGTCCGCTGTCTGTTTCGGCTGCATCAGCACTGCCTGTTTCAACCTCTTTTGCTGTCTGTTTACAGCCGGAGCACAGAAGCAGAGAGAGCAGAAGAAACAGGGCTAAGGCAGCTGCTTTGATTTTTTTTCGATCTTTTTGCATACGGTTTTCACTCCTTTCCGGTCAGCGCTGAATGGGCAGCTGGATATCAATCTGTGCACCACAGTCTGTCCCGTTTGAAAAAGATATGGAGGACTGCGTTCCGTACAAAATGTGGAGACGTTGGCACACATTATAAATGCCGATGTGTTCCCCTTCACTGTTAATCAGCTTTTCACCATCATTCAGCTGCCGCAGTGTTCCTGCGTCAAAACCGTCCCCGCTATCCTGGATGTGGATATTCATCCGGTCGTCCGGACCGTGGCAGATCCGAATTCGGATGAGAAGCTGTTTTTCCGGATCCAGGCCATGCTTTATGGCGTTTTCCACAAATACCTGAACCAGCATGGTGGGTATTTTGCAGAGCTTCAGAGATTCGTCCGTCTGTATGTCAAGAGCAAATTCATCTCCGTAGCGCATTTTCTGGAGCTTTTCATAGTTTGCCACATGGGTCAGCTCTTTTTCCAGAGGTACCTGGGTACTGCAGGCCAGAGAATAGCGCATGTGATTGCTGACCAGTATGGAAGCTGCCTGAACCTTTTCGTTTTCTCCAAGGATAGACAGATTGCGGATCAGGTTCATACAGTTCGTAAGAAAGTGTGGATTGATCTGTTCCTGCAGGTACAGAAGTTCCGTGTGTTGTTTGTTGAGCTTTTCTTCGTAAACGTCGATTTTCAGTTTTTCAATGTCTTTTATCATGCTGTCAAACGCATCGTTTACCACACGGAATTCACTGAATACATTTTCGTCCTGCAGACGTACCTGCAGGTTTCCGTCTTTCAACTGATTCATGGCATTTACCAGCTGGTTGAAGGGTTTTCCGAAAAAGCGTTTCTGCATGATGACGAAGGTGAAACAAAGAATTACAATGATGATACAGGCAAAGGTAATCAGTATTCCGATTTTGCTGCTGCTTTTCCATATATTTTGCTGATTTTGCAGTACAAGGAAGGAAAAAGCAGAGGCTTCATAGCCGGAGCGGAGAATCTTGTAATCTGTTTTATTGAAAGTGATGGATGTCTCGGAAGCGTCTATATATTCCAAAGGGAAATCCTGCAGCAATACTTTGTGATTCGCATCCAGCAGCAGAAGATAATTGTCCTTGCTTCCTGCCACTTTCTGCAGGTTGTTCAAAAAGGAATTGACGGAAATCCAGCAGCCGATGTAAACATTCTGCACATCATACATTTTTATAAGGAAATATTCTCCGTGAATCGGATAAGAAAACCATTCATTTTCATGGGTGGATGCAGAAGCTTCAAATTCCTGTATCAGGCCGCTCATGGATCCGTTGATCAGACGGTTGTAATCCGGATCTCCCTTCAGTTTGGTTTTTCCGATATAGGAAGAGCTGTGTTTGTCATACAGAAATAAACCGTCCATCAGATAGTTGTCAACGGAGGAGTCAAACAGATCCTGTACATCACTGAGAGCCAGATAGCGGTCCATGCTGTCGCGTGGAGACCGGATTTTCTGGATCGTATCCTGGGACAGACAGTTTTTGGCAATGAAAGATTCGGAATTGTCCAGAGCGTAGGAAACTTCTTCCGTGTAGAGATCCAGCATATTGGAAATGGCCTGGGTCATCTGCCGGTCCATGATCCGGTATATGTACAGGTTATAACCGATTATGATGCTGCAGGTCAGCAGAAGGGAAACAGTCATGGTTATGATGATGCGGTAGCGCAGGGAGTGTGTCAATTTTCCTTTTTTCATTTTTTAACAGCTCCCATCTGACGGTATTTACTGGGTGTCATCCCGGTTGCGCGTTTAAACATCTTGGAAAAATAGGCGATGTTGGGGTAGCCGGACTGAAGCGCGATGGATGAGATGGAATCCTCTGTGGTCAGAAGCAGCGTTTTGGCATGTTCCATGCGTACTTCGGTAATATAATCGGAAATAGAGAGTCCTGTTTTTTCTTTGAAAAAATGGGACAAATAGTCCGGATGCAGATGTACCGCCTCTGCGATTTCCGTGCGGCTGATCTCACGGTCCATATTCTCTTCAATATAAGCTTTTACCTGGCTGATGATCTCCGGGGACTTTTTAACCTGGAAGGGTCTGGCCAGTTCCACCGCCTCCGCCAGGGCGCACTCCAGCGCACTGCGTTCTACCGGTTTTAAAAGGTATTCGGTTACCCGCAGGGACATGGCTTTCTGGGCATACTGAAAAACGGCATGGCTTGTGAGAAAAATGGGTATGATGTCCAGAGACTGGGCTCTCACCCATTCGATCAGGCGCAGACCGCTTCCTTTTGGCATTTCAATATCACTTAATAGAATGGAAATGTTATGGGATTGTATCACTTCGATGGCCTGGTTCATGCTGTACGCTTTATGGATTTCATCAATTCCCAGTTTCTTTTTATCAATCATTTTTTCAATGACGGCAACCTCCAGCATTTCATCATCCACAATGAGCAGATTCATATTGATCTCCTTTATCTTTGTTATTCCGAGATAAGTGGCTTTCGGAAAATTGACGGTTCACAGAGGCGCGGGGCGGAACGTCTCTGCTTTTTGTTGTGCATTTTGTATAGATTTTCTGTCATATCATCAGAATAGTGATAATTCTGAGCAGATGAGTTATATTGTTTCTTTCCCCTGTATGTTAGAATAACCACATCGTGGTAATTCGGGGGAAGATACGAATGCAGACCCGAATGCTTACATCATAACACAAAATTATGAAGGAGGAAACTATGAAAAACAGAATTGCAAGAGCAGCATTATCTCTTACACTGGCAGCAGCAATGACAGTGGGCAGTGTTATCCCTGCCTATGCAGGAGCATCCACCGATCCGAATGCAAGTGCAGAAAGAGAAGCAACCAATGCACAGATTTCTCAGTCAGCAGCTACGGAAGGTATGGTACTTCTGGACAATGAGTCAGGCGTACTGCCGATGGCAAAATCAGGAAACGTAGCTCTTTTTGGTGCCGGTGTTTATGCAACGGTAAAAGGCGGTACCGGTTCCGGAGATGTTTATCTGAAGGACGGAGCAAACATTGATGTAGAACAGGGCTTTGAAGATGCAGGCTACAACATCGTAAACAAAGATTTTATTGCAGCACAGGAAGCAATTTATAACGAAAATAACACAGGAAGCAGCGCATGGGGAAGCTATGCACACGACGAGCCGGCTTATGAAGCATCTGCGGTAGATGCAGCAGCAGCTAAGACCGATACGGCTGTTTATGTACTGGCACGTAATTCAGGTGAGGGCAATGACCGTCAGGCTGCAAAGGGTGATTACTATCTGTCTGATAATGAAAAAGCAAACCTGACCATGCTGGGACAGAAATTTGACAAGGTGATCGTAGTACTGAATACAGGCGGTATTCTGGATACTAATTTCTACAACGGCAAAGGCGGCTATGCTGCAGATGATGAGCTGAACCGCGGCAAGATCGAAGGTCTGGATGCACTGCTTCTGATGTCTCAGGCAGGACAGAACGGCGGCCATGCAGTGGTTGAGGTACTGAATGGTACGGTCAATCCATCCGGTAAGCTGACCGATACCTGGGCAGTTGATTTTACAGATTATCCGTCTTCCGCAACATTCTCACATCTGGATGATGAGACTCTGGAAGAGATTTATACCGATGACATTTACGTCGGTTATCGTTACTTTGATACTTTTGGAAAAGATGTCGCTTATGAATTTGGTTATGGTGATTCTTATACCGATTTTGACATCGATGTAAAGAGCGTAACGGCAGATGAAGAGAAAGTAACCGTTATTGCAGATGTTACCAATACAGGTTCCAGAGACGGTAAGGAAGTCGTAGAAGTTTACTTCTCTGCTCCGGAAGGAAATCTGGACAAGCCGTATCAGGAACTGGCTGGCTACAAAAAAGTTTCTGTAAAAGCAGGCGCTACAAAGACAGCAGTTATCACTTTTGATACAGCAGATATGTCAAGCTATGACGAGTCAAAGGATGCTTATGTTATGGAAGACGGTACTTATACCATCCGTGTAGGTAACAGTTCCAGAAACACCGTTGAGGCAGCACAGCTGACACTGAACAAAGATGTCATCACTGAGAAATGCCGGAACAATCTGGGTCTGACCAAGGATGGCATGCAGTCCGGTAATTATGAAGAAGGCACAGTACAGAACAATGACTATGTAGATGGAACAAATTCATGGGGACAGCCGACCAAGGTACCAAGTCCGAAATATGGAACAGATCCGATCGAGGGTATGCTGGATGAAAGCTCTGCAGGTTATGGTACAGGCATTACACCGACCACAGAGGGTCTGAGTGCAAATGCAAAAGCAATCACTCTGGCAGCAGCAAGCTTCCCGGAAGCAGAGAAACATACTTACAGCGACGGCGTGATCACTACTTACGTAAGTGCTGATGCAGCAAAGGATTCTGCAGAATATGCAAAAGGCAAGACAAGCACAGCAAGTGAGAAGCTGCAGACAGTAGAAGCAGCAGACGGTGCAACACTTGTTGATGTAGTAGAAGGTAAGGTTACCATGGAGCAGCTGGTAGCAGATATGTCAAACGAAGAGCTGGCAGACCTGGTAGAAGGCGGCACATGGGATGGCTTAAGCGGCGGCGCAGGCGAGCAGACAGCAGTCATTGGTTCACAGGCAGATTCTGTATACGGCGCTGCAGGTGAGACAACCAGCAATTTGTACACATCCAGATTTATCCCGAACGTGGTTATGTCAGATGGTCCTGCAGGTATCCGTATTACGAACAGCTATATCAAATACAGCCTGGTAGGCGCAAACGATCCTTATGATGCAGCAAAGACTTATTACACAGCGACCTACAGCTGGAGCGGAGCACGGTATACTCCGATCGAGCTTGCAAACGAAGCTGCTTACAAGGCAGAGCTTGCCAAAGGAACTTCCCTTTACACAACCGATAATGTAACATATTACCAGTACTGTACTGCAATGCCAATCGGTACTCTGCTGGCACAGACCTGGGATCCTGCTGTTATCGAGAAAGTCGGACGTGCAGTTGCAACAGAAATGCTGGAGTACGGTGTAACCTCATGGCTGGCACCGGGTATGAATATTCACAGAAGCCCGCTTTGCGGACGTAACTTTGAGTACTATTCTGAGGATCCGCTGGTATGTGGTCTGACTGCAGCAGCAGAGACAAAGGGTGTTGAGACAAAAGCAGACGGTTCCGAATCAGGTGTTGGTGTAACTCTGAAGCATTTTGCTTTCAACAACCAGGAGAACAGCCGTATGGGTAGCAACTCTGTTGTTTCTGAGAGAGCAGCAAGGGAGATTTACCTGAAAGGTTTCGAAATCGGCGTAAAGAACGCTCAGCCGGATTACATCATGAGCTCTTACAACATGGTAAATGGTTATTCAACCTTTGAAAACTACGGTCTGCTGACAGAAATCCTGAGAAATGAGTGGGGATTCGAAGGCTTTGTTATGACTGACTGGTATTCTGTAGGTGCCGTATATGGCAAATACAAAGACAGAAATGTACAGGGCATGCTGATGTATGCAGGAAATGACTGCGAGATGCCGGGCAGCAACGAGCAGAGTCTTCTGAGCGCACTGGAGACAGGCAATGAGATGAGACTTGGTGATTTGCAGAGATCTGCGATCAATATGCTGAACGTTATCAAGAGAAGTGAAGTATTCAGCATCATGAAAGGCAAACTGGATGCAGCAAAGGATACGACCATCAGTGATCTGAACAAACAGCTGAATGAAGCAAAAGATAAACTGAAAGAGCTGCAGAGCAAACCGACTGTAAGTCCGGAAGAGCTGAAGAAAGCACAGGATGAGCTGGCTGCTGCAAAGGCACAGCTGGCTGCTGCAAAGAAGGGCAAGATTGTTACAGACAAAGCAAAATATACTGTTAAGAAGGGCAAGACAGTCAAGATTACAGCAGTGGCATCCAACGGTAAGAAAGTTACCTTTAAGTCAAAGAATAAGAAAATTGCTACCGTAAGCAAGAAGGGCAATATCAAAGGCGTTAAGAAAGGCACCACAAAGATTGTTATCAAGGCAGGCGCAGCACAGAAGACCGTAAAGGTAACTGTAAAATAAGAATAAGAAACAGAAATTAAAAAAGGAGCATCGCAGGATAACGGGTTTCCGTTACGGAGCGATGCTCCTTTTTGTTGTATTCTGGCATACAGAAAAACTGGCTGCGACAGAATTTTAGACATATCGGAACATTATTAAAACATACTAATTTGATATGTATTAAATTAAATACATTGAAAAATTATAAATAATATTGACAGTAAAAAATTAAGTGCTATAATCCTATTAATTCGATATGAATTATAAGTAATTAAAGCAGAAAGAAAGAAGCGATATCTAAAAGGAAAGATAAGCTTCCTGATTCTGAAAAAGATTCATAGAGTAAGAGGGAGTGGTGATTTGGATATTGGTTTTATGAAAGAATATCTCCCGATGTATGTGGAAGCTGCAATACTGACTCTTCGCCTGGGCATCACGGGAATCATATTCTCACTGGTCATCGGGTTTGGATGCGCTCTGGCCGGTTACTACAAAATTCCGATAGCAAGACAGGTGGCGGGAGCATACATAGAATTGTCCAGGAATACACCTTTGCTTGTACAGCTGTTTTTTCTGTATTTTGGTCTGCCGAAGCTTGGAATTATGCTCAGCTCCGAGAGATGTGCAGTCATTGGACTGAGTTTTCTGGGGGGGAGCTATATGGCAGAGGCTTTCCGCAGCGGCCTGGAGGCAGTTGATAAAAGTCAGGTTGAGTCGGCTCTTGCCATAGGGTTAATGCATCCGCAGGCAATGCGGTATGTTGTTTTTCCGCAGGCACTGGCAGTATCTGTACCGGCTCTTTGTGCCAATGTGATCTTTCTGATCAAGGAAACATCGGTATTCAGCGTGGTGGCACTTGCAGACCTGATGTATGTGGCGAAGGATTTGATTGGGCTGTACTATCAGACCGATGAAGCTCTGCTGATGCTGGTGATTGCCTATCTGATATTGCTGCTGCCGATTTCTTTTGCGGCAGGCTGGCTGGAGAGGAGGCTTCGATATGCAGGATTTGGGAATTAGAGTGCTGTTTATGGGAAACAATTTTGCGAGGCTCATGGGCGGACTGTGGATCACGGTAAAGATTTCCCTGATTTCTATTTCTTTTTCCATTCTGCTTGGCATTCTTCTCGGAATGGTCATGACGCTGAAAAATCCGGTCACCAGATGTATTACAAAACTGTATCTGGAATTTATCCGGATCATGCCGCAGCTGGTGCTTTTGTTTCTGGTATATTTTGGAGCGACAAAATCCTTTGGGATTCAACTGTCCGGACAGGTTTCTGCCGTGATCGTATTTACACTGTGGGGAACGGCTGAGATGGGAGATCTGGTCAGAGGTGCCCTGATATCTATCCCGAAGCATCAGTATGAAAGCGGTGCTGCACTGGGACTTGAGAGTCATCAGATTTATCGGTACATTATTATACCCCAGACGCTTCGCAGGTTGATTCCACTGGCAATCAATCTTACAACGAGAATGATAAAAACGACTTCACTGATTGTACTGATCGGTGTGGTGGAAGTGATGAAAGTAGCACAGCAGATCATTGAGGCAAACAGGTATACCGTGCCGGATTCCGCACTCTGGATATACGGAACTATTTTCTTTTTATACTTTCTTGTCTGCTGGCCGGTGTCCAGACTTGCTTCAAGAATGGAAAAGAAATGGGCAAATTAAACCGGGAGGTGATTTTGATGGTTCATAAGGAAAAATTGCTGGAAATTCTTCATCTTCATAAGGATTATGGAAATGGTCCGGTATTGAAGGATGTTTCTCTGGATATACAGAAGGGTGAAGTGGTGGTTCTGATTGGACCTTCCGGCTGTGGAAAGAGTACGTTCCTGCGATGTATGAACGGGCTGGAGCAGATTCAGTCCGGGGAAATACGTTTGGATGGCAATGTAATCACAGACAGCAAAACGAAATGGAGTGATGTGCGTCAGAAAATAGGAATGGTGTTCCAGAGCTATGAACTTTTTCCGCATATGACGGTGATAGACAATATTTTACTTGGCCCTTTGAAAGTCCAGAAAAAAGATAAAAAGGAAGCAGAAAAAGAAGCAGAAGGGCTTTTAAAGAGAGTGGGGCTTTTGGAAAAAAAGAATGCCTTCCCGCGTGAGTTGTCCGGAGGCCAGAAGCAGAGAGTTGCGATAGCACGTGTGCTGGCTGGTAATCCGGAAATACTGCTCTGTGACGAGGCAACGAGTGCGCTGGATCCTCAGACGACAAAATCCATACTTGCATTGCTGAAGGAAATCAATCAGAAATATGGAATTACGATTGTAGTGATTACCCATGAGATGAGTGTTGTCCAAGAAATCTGCAATTATGTTGCCGTCCTGGATCAGGGCAGGATGGTGGAATCCGGAAAGGTCGAGGAATTATTCCGTTCACCAAAAACGGAGGCGGCGAGAAAGCTGATTCTGCATGCCGGCAGCCAGATCAAGCGGGTGAATGGAAAACGGCTGATTCGGATTACCTATTCGGGGCAGTCAGCGTTTGAACCGGTAATCGGAAATGCGGTCCTTCTGTATAAGACACCGTTGAATATTTTATATGCGGATACAAAAAACCTGAACGGAAAAGCAGAAGGCGAAATGATTCTTCAGTTGCCGGAGGATGCGTCGGCCGCTGATAAAATGGTTCAGTATTTCAGAGAAGAAAAGCTTTGTGTGGAGGAGTTAGAGTATGTGGGATAAGGAAATCATTACCATGTTGCTGGAGGGAATGGCGGACACACTTTATATGACCCTGATGTCCACGCTGTTTGGATATGTTCTGGGTCTTCCGATGGGAATTGTGCTGGCGGTGACGGACAAAGAAGGAATCCGCCCGAACGGTTTGATCTATAAAATACTTGATTTTATTGCAAATCTGATCAGAAGCATTCCTTTTTTAATACTTCTGATTCTTGTGATTCCGGTGACAAAGGCAATCGTCGGCAAAAGCTACGGACCGGGTGCTACCGTGGTGCCGCTTGTAATTGCGGCGGCTCCTTTTATTGCCCGTATGGTAGAGTCATCCTTAAAAGAGGTGGATGACGGAGTAGTGGAAGCAGCCATGAGTATGGGGGCAGGTATGCTGCTGTCAAAGAAGATGGACAAACGAAGGGCATAAAAACCGATTGATTTTTTGCAGACAATAGCATATACTATCTTTACCGACAGGAGACTGTATTCGGGAGGTTTCCTGCCTATCTAAGTGGCGATTTTAAAGATAGATAAGGGAAGCTGTCAGGGCTTCCTTTCTTTTTTCACGGACGAATCAAACATCAGGAGGAAAAGACGATGAACTTTTTGGAGGAAAGAATCCAGCTGGAAGGTGTGGTAAAAGAAGGAAACGTTCTTAAGGTTGATAAATTTTTGAATCACCAGATGGATATTGAGCTTTTTAAACAGATGGGAGCAGAATGGAAAAAACGTTTTGCGGATACCCCGATCAATAAAATACTGACAATAGAGGCTTCCGGGATAGGAATAGCATGTATTGCCTCAGAATATTTTCATGCTCCTGTTGTTTTTGCAAAGAAATCAAAGAGTATTAACATAGAGGGAGATATGTATATATCAGAGGTCGAGTCCTTTACCCACAAATGTAAAAATCAGGTGATTGTCTCAAAGAAATTCCTTGGTCCCGGGGATCACGTTCTGATCATTGATGATTTCCTGGCAAACGGCTGTGCACTTCAGGGGCTGATCTCCATCGTGCAGCAGGCTGGTGCTACACTGGAAGGCATCGGCATTGCCGTTGAAAAAGGATTCCAGCAGGGAGGACGTGTCATACGAAATCTGGGATATCATCTGGAGTCACTTGCCATTGTGGAAAGTATGGATGCAGAGACCGGAGAGATCGTTTTCCGGGAGCAGGATTAAAAATAAAAGAGAGAGTGCCGCAAACCAGCTGATTTGTCAGTTATTTTGCAGCACTCTCTTTTGCTTTATCTGGAGCCAAGCTGCCAGAACGCCACGGCACTGGCAGCTGCCACGTTCAGAGAATCCACCCCATGTGACATGGGAATGCGTACGGTATAATCACACTCGGCAATTGTCCCGGATGCCAGACCGTCGCCCTCTGTTCCAAGCAGGATGGCAAGCTTTTGCTCCGTCATCAGCTGTGGATCATCGATGGGGATGGAGCGGTCATTTAAAGCCATAGCGGCAGTCCGAAAGCCCAGGCTTTTCAGAAGACGCAAGCCTTCGGAGGGCCAGGAAGTGGTTTCGTCTCCGAGAAAGGTCCAGGGAATTTGAAATACGGTTCCCATGCTGACGCGAATGGCACGCCGGTACAGAGGATTGCTGCATGCCGGGGTGAGTAGTACGGCATCCATATTCAGTGCAGCTGCAGAACGGAAGATGGCCCCCACATTGGTGGGATTCATGACGTTTTCCAGTATGGCAATCCGGCGCGCACCGGCGCAGACCTCTTCGACGGAAGGAAGAGGAGGACGGTGCATGGCACAGAGTACGCCGCGGGTCAGCTGAAAACCGGTGAGTCTGGTCAGAACTTCAAAGTCTGCGGTATAGACCGGAATCCCCTCACAGCGGGCAATCAGATCTTTCGCCTGCCCGGCGATGTGCTTCCGTTCCAGCAAAAGAGAAACCGGTACATATCCGGCATCCAGGGCGCGTTCCACTACTTTGGGACTTTCTGCAATGAAAAGTCCCTTTTCCGGTTCGTGACGGTTGAGCAGCTGGTTTTCATTCAGACGCGCGTAAACATCCAGCTCCGGTGCCGCAAAATCGGTGATTTCAATAATGTTTGGCATAGGTGTCCTCTCAGTTAATTATCGTCTTCGTCCAGACGCTTGCTTCCTATTACACCTGCCACCACGGCAACGACGCAGGAAACAACAACAGCAGCCACGATGGCAACCGCGATGACCGGGATTATGATATTCATATACATACCGCCTTTCCAGTAAATTTCTCGTTTCTGTCTGTGTTTCATTATAACACAAACTTTTCAAAAAGACAGGATAAAATGGAAGAAAAGACAGGGACAATACAAAAAGGAAAAAGAACCAAACATAACAGTAATGCTTGATTTTTTTTCGGTTAAATCTTACAATATAGATAACTATTCCAGAGAGCGGAGAGATAAAAAAGAGCATATTTGGAGTAGAAATCAACAGAATTTGCTGTCTGGAGACGGAGAACTGATTGACAGCAAAACAGAAATAAGGAGGTTTTACAGTATGAAAAGAAAGGCATTACTTGCAAAAGCACTGGCTTTTGCGCTGGCAGTTTCCGTTGTCGCGCCCGGAGCGGTTAACGTAAACGCAGCAGTCATTGTTACCAGAACTCAGGTGTCAGGCGCAGAGACAAAAGATACCTGGAGCCCGGAGCTTGGCTCGGTATCTGTCGGAGGAGAATCCTATCTGCATCTGCAGTCTTCCGCAACAAACAACAATAACCAGAACAGCGATTATTCTCTGGAAGTGGCTCCGGCTGTTATCCTGGATATGGAGCGTGATATGAGGCAGATCGAGGATCAGGCGATTTCGGTTGACCTGTATCCAAACGGTACGGTTGCCAACATGCGTTTTGGTATTATGGTCAAATATGTCAATGCCACGAACTGGGCATATCTGAACTACGATGTGGGCAAATGGCTTCTGGAGTATCGCTACGGTGATGATACCGCATATCCGACCATTGAAGGTCTGTCTGCAATGGCAAACAATGAAAATACAAACGTTAAGATTGAATATATAGCAGAAGATACCATTAAGGTAACGCTGACAAAAGAAGACAGCACTGTCGAAGAAGGTACGATCACAGTGAATGCACTGGCTCAGCTGGATGAACTGGCAGCCAGCAGTGGGGCAGAGGTTCGTTTTGGTTTCAAAGCAGGTACTTACAGCACCAATATCACAGACGTTAACCTGAGAAATATGAAAGTCGGCGACGAAAGTCTTATGGATGACAGATGGGACTGGGTCGTTGAGAGAGAAGGACAGGTATTTGAACCGCAGTTGGTAGGCGGAACGGAATACGCAGTTGTAGATGCAGCAGACGGCGATGTGGTTTCTGCGGACACTGACGTAAGTGATTTTACTGATGGTACCGTATCTGCAAAGATCATGCCGGTATCAGACAATCCGGCCTTTGCACTGGATGCAAGATATTCCGAATCCGGCAAAGTGCAGGTCGGCTATGCGGACGGCAAATGGTATTATGCAGTAAACGGCACAAAGACACAGGCAGATGGTCCTCAGATCGCAAAGGATACGCTTTATGAAGTTTCCGTAACGATTGATGGAAGCAAGCTTTCCGCAAAGGTATCTACCGATGCAGGAGAAACCATTCTGGCTGATGCCGTTGAGGCAGCAGGTCTGGCTGATCTGGCAGCCGGCGGAGCTGCACTGGAAGCAAAAGCAGATACCGTTGTATATGTAAAAGACGTCAACTACACAAAAGTAGTTAAGACAAAACCGCAGGCTCTGGAAGACAAATACGATGCAGTAAAAGACACCAGCAATGCGGACAATAAATATTACAGCGATGGATGGAGCAAATTTGCAGCTGCTCTGGACGATGCCAAAGCGATGATTGACTCGGATGATGAAATTACACAGGCTCAGGCGAATGCAATGCTGACAAAACTGACCAGTGCATTTAACGGTCTGGAGCTGGTGAATAAATCAGAACTGCAGGCTCTGTATGATGAAGTAAAGGGCACAGAAAATAAAAACTATACAACAGACAGCTGGAAAGCATTTTGTGATGCACTGGATGAGGCTGTAAGGGTACTGGGCGCAGAAAGTCTGACAAAGACAGAGGTTACTTCAGCAGTGAACACTCTGAAAAAAGCAGTTTCCGGTCTTGTGGAGACACCGGCTTCCGAAGAGGAAAAACAGGAACTGACCGGTTATGTTGACAGCGTAAAAGGCACAGTAAACAACAATTACACGGCAGAGAGCTGGGCAGCTTACCAGAAAGCTCTGGCTGACGCAGATGAGGTTCTGGCAAAAGGCAGCAAGGCTACACAGGCAGAAGTAAAGGCAGCTCTGGCAGCTCTGCAGAAAGCTTTCGCAGAACTGAAGGCAGACATTACCATCGCGTTTGAAAAAGCAGATTATACGGTGGACGCAACGGCTTCTGTGGCAACGGTTCTCAAGACAAATGCTCCTGCAGTTACCTACAAAACTTCTGATCCGGCGGTAGCAACTGTGGATGCAAAGGGTACGGTAACAGGTGTAAAGGCAGGTAAAGCAGTCATTACCGCAACTGCAAACGGCATCAGTGCAGCCACAAATGTTACAGTTACCACACCAAAGGTTACCCTGAATACAACCAGCACGGTATTGCAGGTGAAAAAGTCCACAAAGGCAATCAAGGTAGCATCCTGCATCGCAACCGATTCAGTCGTATCATGGACATCTTCCAATAAAAATGTGGCAACCGTCAGCAGCAAGGGTGTTGTCAAAGCAAGAAAGACAGGTACCACAAAACTGACCGTAACCATGAAGAGCGGCGCATCTGCTGTATGCAAACTGAAAGTTCAGAAGGGTAAAGTAGTTACAAAATCCATCAAGGTTGCAGCTGCAAAGGTTACACTGGCAGCCGGCGAAAAATATACCATTAATGCGGTGAGAAATCCGGTTACAGCAACGGAGAAGATTACTTACAGCTCCAGCAAGAAGAGTGTGGCAACCGTCAGCAGCAAGGGTGTCATCACAGCAAAGAAAAAAGGAACCAGCAAGATCACAGTTAAATGCAATAAGAAAAAGAAAGTGATCACAGTTACCGTAAAATAAAAACAGCGAGATAAATCAGAACAGGTGAAATATCCTGCCAGCCAGTGACTGCCGCATGGCATGCCGGGGACTCAGCAAAAGATGCAGAGTCCCGCATCCATGCGGCAGTTTTTCTTTGTTGTCATGCAGCCGATGGAAACTTACAGCGGCATATTCTGCAGGTGATGGAATGGCAGCAGTACACTCCTGCAGAAACAACCTTGTATTTTCAACGGTTTTCTTTTAAAATGAAGACAAGGATTATTTATGAATGCAGAGGGAACATTCTTATGTTAAAAGTATTTATTGTAGAAGATGAAGTGATTATCCGGGAAGGGCTCAAACAGAAGATTCCATGGGAAGCAGAAGGGTTCTGTTTTGCCGGGGAGGCAAGTGATGGGGAACTGGCCTATCCGCTGATTAAAAAGGAGAAACCGGACATCCTGATCACAGATATCCGTATGCCTTTTATGAATGGGCTGGAGCTGGCGCGCCTTGTTAAAAAAGAGCTTCCGAATATTAAAATCTTGTTTCTTTCCGGATATGATGAATTTGAATATGCCAAAGAAGCAATCCGCATCGGTGCCACAGATTATCTGTTAAAACCGATTACATCCGAGAAGCTTCTGGAGGCAGTGCGCAAAGTGGCGGAGAGTATCCGCATGGAGCGGAAACAGGAGGATATGCTGGAGCAGTATCGTCAGGAGCAGCAGGAAAAACTGGAGTTGGAAAGAGGACGTTTGCTGCACCGTATTCTGGAGAATGAGCTTACATCCAGAGAAGCCATCGAACAGGGCAGAAGGGCAGGGATTGATCTGGCTGCGCCATATTTCCGGGCGATTTTATTCAAAGTGATACAGCAGGATAAGGCAGAGGGCATGGAAACGCAAAAGCTGGAAGCCTATGACAGGATATGGAACAGACTGACGCAAAAGGGGATTCTGATTTTTGAAAAAGAGGAGAATATCTGGCTTTTTATCCTGAAAGGAGATTCCAGAGAAGTGATGGACGAAAAAAGCAGACAGCTATGCCGTGAAATACAGGATATCATGGAGAATTATCCGGGGTTGCAGTATTTTGGAGGAATCGGAAGCTGTGTGAATCGGATCAGTGATCTGGGACAGTCCTATTATCGGGCAAATAAAGCATTTGCTGCCCGTTTCTTTACGAAGCGGAATCAGTTTGTTTCAGGAGAAGACATGAAGTCACTGGCATTTGTCTGGAAAGAGGAGGTGGACATGGAAGCCATTGATTTTGTGAAGCTGAGCCGTAAAGAGATGGAGATTTTCCTGAGAGACGGAACCGCGGATGAAATAGATGGATTTCTGCAGGACTATTTTGAGAGTATTGGTAAAAACAATTATAAGTCAATTATACTGAGGCAGTACCTTGTGATGGACCTGTATTTCTGGGCCATGGGATTTCTGCAGGAGCTTGGCAGCAGTGCAGAAGAGCTTCCGGAGGAATGTCAGACGGTAAATGGGATCACGCAGTATGTGCAGACAGAAGAAGGCGTGGGAGAATACCTGAATCTGCTTTTGACCTCGGTTATGGAAATTCGTGACCGGTGTACAAAAAAGAAATTTTCGGCGCGGATGGAACGTGCCAGGGAGTACATAGATGAGAATTACAGAGATGCAGATCTTTCCCTGAATAAAGTGGCAGGTTATGTGAATATGAGTCCCTGCTATTTCAGCAGTACCTTCAGCCAGGAGACAGGAAAGACTTTTATTGAATATCTGACTGGTGTGCGTATGCGGCATGCAAAAGATTTGCTGCGCAGTACCAGTCTGCGGTCCAGCGAGGTGGCATCAGAAAGCGGTTATCAGGACTCCCATTATTTCAGTTTCCTGTTTAAGAAAACGCAGGGGTGTACGCCAAGTGAATACCGGAAGCGGGGACGGGAAGATGAATGAGCAGAAAGAAGAAAAGAAACCGGAGCGGCAGACACTGAAATTAAAAAAGAAACTTCAGCATTTTCTGATGCGTCTGTGGATCCCCATGCTTCTGCTTGTGATCATTGTACTGACCGTACTTGGATGGTATGCGGTTCAATATAACCGGCTTTCCCACAATGTAACGACGACAAGCCAGTTCAGTCTGGATTTCAAGAAAAATCTGGATCTGAAAATGTATTATTTCTCTGTGGGAAACCGACTTCAGAAGGAGCTTCCGCTGGAGGATGTGGATCAGGCGCTGAAGCTTGTGGAGTCTCTGGAGGGAACCACATCAAAAAAAGAGAGCAGAAAAGCGCTGGATAATCTGCGCTCCTACTGTGAAAATCTGAGAGATAAGATGTTTCTGCTGGCAGATACCGAAGATTATGACAGCAGGCAGCTGCAGCTGGAGAATAATATTAAAATTCTGACCCGGCTGATCCAGGATGAGATGCACACCTATATCCATTATGAGACGGTTTATCTTGCTCAGATGGAGGAAATACTGTTAAAAAGCATCTGGGGAGCCATGGCAGCGCTGATCATTTTTGCTGTGGGGATGATATTGATTCTCCTGCGGGAGGGTATGCGCTTTTCAAAGGAAATATCTGCCCCGGTCAGTCAGATCTGTGAGAATATAAGGGCAGTGGGAAATGGACAATTTCACATTGAGCCCGTACAGACCTATGATTATGAGATGGGCGTTCTGGATGATGGTGTCCAGACCATGAGCAGACGAATCGAAGAATTTATTGAAAAGGAGAAGCAGGAGCAGGAACAGAACCGTCTGCGGGAATTTCAGCTTTTGCAGGCTCAGATCAATCCGCATTTTCTGTATAATACTCTGGATACGGTCGTTTGGCTGATCGAAGCCGGGGAGAAAAAAGAAGCGATGGAGCTGGTGGAAAAGCTGTCGGTGTTTTTCCGTACCTTCCTTTCCAGGGGGAATGACATCATCAGCCTGAAAGAGGAGCTTCTGCATATCAGCAGCTATCTGGATATCCAGAAAGTCCGCTATGGGGACATCATGGACTATGAGATCACGATACCGGAGTCCATGATGGAGGTACAGATTCCAAAGATGACACTGCAGCCTCTGGTGGAGAATGCCCTTTATCATGGAATCAAAAAGATCAGAAGAAAGGGCTTGATTCAGATTACGGGGGAAGCCAGCGAGGATGAAGTGATCCTGAATGTCTCGGACAATGGAATCGGTATGACGCGGGAGCGTCTGGAAGAGGTAAGGCGATCCATGGCAGAAGGTGAGAAATGTGGATTTGGACTGAGTGCGGTCAATGAAAGGATAAAACTGTATTTTGGAGCTCAATATGGTATTTCCATCGAATCGGAAGAAGGTCGGGGAAGCAGAATGATCATCCGGCTTGGCAGACAGCAGAAGATAGGATAAAAGATGTGTTTTGGAGGAATGATTGTGAGAAAACAGATGCAGAAAGCCCTGGCTGCCGTACTGATCTGTCTGGCCGCCGCCGCAGTGCTGATGGCCTGTACGGAAAAAGTGGTGCAGACGGAGGATGAAGCGGAAGCAGATGTCATACGGATCGGATTTTCCCAGCTGGGGGCGGAGTCGGACTGGAGAATTGCCAATACGGAATCTATGATGGAAGCGTTCAGTGATGAGAAAAGCTATGACCTGATCTATGATGATGCGCAGCAGAAACAGGAAAACCAGATTCTTGCCATTCGAAGCTTTATACAGCAGGAAGTCGATTATATCGTACTGGCACCGGTAAAGGAAACGGACTGGGATACAGTGCTGCAGGAGGCAAAGGATGCAGGAATTCCGGTTATTCTGGTGGACCGGATGATCGATACGGAGGATGACAGCCTTTATACGGCATGGGTGGGTTCGGATTTTAAACTGGAAGCCCGGAAAGCCATGGCATGGCTGGAGAAATATCTGGAAGAAACGGGACGTGCAGAAGAAGAGATCCATATCGTGGATATTCAGGGAACCATTGGCGCTTCGGCCCAGATCGGCCGGACCTCCGGTCTGGAGGAAGCGGCAGGCAGGCATGAAAACTGGCACATACTGGCGCAGAAATCCGGTGAATTTACTCAGGCGAAGGGCCGTGAGGTGATGGCGGAGCTGCTGGAAAAGTATGGGGACGAAATTGATGTGGTCTACTGCGAGAATGACAATGAAGCATTCGGGGCGATTGAGGCAATCGAGGCCTCAGGGCGTGAAGCAGGGACGGAAGAGGGACAGATTCTGGTCATTTCCTTTGATACGACAAAGGCCGGACTGACCGACACGATGAATAAAAAAATTGCCTGCAATGTGGAATGTAATCCCATGCATGGACCGAGAATCGAAGAGCTTGTGTGCAGGCTTGAGGCAGGAGAGCAGGTAGAAAAGCAGGTCTATACAAAGGAAGAGATGTTTGCATCGGATGATACGGTAAAATCGGTAACGATTGACGGCATAGCGTATGGAGTCACGCCGGTATCACAGGAGATTATCGATTCCAGGACATACTGAAGATAAGAGAACGTATCAAAAGATCGGATCAGACAGGAAGAAGGCGGCTGAAATGGAAAGTATACAGGCATTTGCATATGAAATGGGGAAAAACGGCGCAAAAATATGGCGCTGTTTTTCACGTGATACACGGGCGGTCGTGCCGGAACGTATTGGAGAGTGGAACGTTGCGGAAATCATGCCCTATGCATTCTCGGCTCATATGGACGAGGCGGAATTCCGGAAAGGGCTTGCACAGGGGAAAATCAAAATGTTTTACCCGCCCAAACTTGGGGAAACGGCAGACACGCTTCCCGCACTCTGCGGCAACCGGCTGGAGGAGATGATCCTTTCCGATGGAATCTCACGGATCGGGAGATATTGTTTTTATAACTGCGAAAATCTGAACCATATTTCCTTTACCGACCGTGTGCGCGACTGGGGAAGCGGTGCATTTACCGGCTGTCACAGAGTGGGACACATTGAAATCGAAATGGAGCAGGGTGAGGCCTCCACACTGAAGGATGTCCTGGCAGAGCTGCGCGAAGAATTGTATGTGGATTATAAAGTGAAGGGGCAGGACAGTCTGGGAAGAGAAGCGGTGCAGCATGCCAGGCTGTATTTCCCGGAATATTATGAGGAAGGCGTGGAAAATACGCCGGCCAGGATCCTGGAGACACATGTGCATGGAAGCGGTCTATATTATCGGAACTGTTTTCAGCAGAGAGTTTTTCAGTTCCAGGAGTATGATTCCCGTTTTGCCTATGCGCAGGCACAGGAAGGGGACGATTTTCTGGCACATATGGTGGCAGCTCGTCTGCGTTTTCCCTATAAACTGAGCGAGGAAGCAAAACACCGGTATGAAGCTTATGTGACAGAACAGAAATGGAAGTTTGCGGATCTGGTAATAAGCGAAAGGAATCTGTCTTCCATGGAATGGCTGATGAAGACTGTGGGGGAACAGACGGAGGAACTGGCAGATTATATGATCGTGCTTGCCGGAAAGAATAGTTATCCCGAAGGCATGAGCTGGCTGATGGATTTTAAACGCAGGACTTTCGGAGCGGCAAAGAGAAGGCATCGGATGGAACTGTGACAGGGGAGGAGATAGCATGAATGCGTTGCAGAAGCAGTATGAGAGGGAGCTGGCGCTGCAGGATATCGGCATGGATATTCTGAAAAATGCAAGAAATGAGCTGTATATGAATATGCGTTTCCTGGATGTAGCACTGTCCAGTCTCCGGTTTGAGGTATCAGGCGGCATTCATCTGATTGCCACAGACGGAAGGGTTCTGCAGTTTCATCCGGAAATGCTGGCATCTCTTTTCCGAAAAGGCAGAGAGCGGGTGAATCACACCTATCTTCACAGCATTGTGCACTGCCTGTTCGGGCATGTCTGGAACCGGAAAAAACGGGATGAAGAATACTGGAATCTGGCCTGCGATATTGCGGCTGAGTATGTTATTGACGGATTGATGGTGCGGGCAGTCTATCTGCCCAAAAGTGCGTTGCGGCGGGAGTTTTATCACAGGCTGAAGGAAGAGGGGCATGTGGTGACGGCAGAGCGTGTGTACCGGATGCTCTGTCTGATGCATCCCACTCAGGTCTATCTGGACGGACTGAAACGGGAATTTACTGTCGATGACCACTGTCTCTGGGAGCCGGAGGATGCAAGGAAAAACGGGATGCCGCAAAGACAGAGATGGGATGACATACGGGAGCGGATGCAGACGGAGATGGAAGCCTTCTCCAAAGAAGCCTCGGATGATGTGAAAAGTCTGACGGAGCAGGTTCAGATGGAGAACCGGGAGCGGTATGATTATAAGGAATTTTTGCGGAAGTTTTCCGTATTGAAAGAGGAAATGACGGTGGATATGGATTCCTTTGATTATATTTTTTATAACTATGGAATGAATCTGTATGGGAACATGCCTCTGATCGAGCCGCTTGAGACGAAAGAAATGCAAAAGGTGGAGGATTTTGTTATTGTGATCGATACTTCCATGTCCTGCAGAGGAGACCTGGTGAAAAGCTTTCTGGAGCAGACGTATGCCGTGCTCAGCGAATCCGAAAGCTTTTTTCGGAAGATCAATCTTCATATTCTGCAGTGCGATGACCGTGTGCAGGAGGATGTAAAGATCACAAACCGTCGGGAAATGGAGCAATATCTCAGTCATTTTACCGCAAAAGGGCTTGGAGGGACGGATTTTCGTCCGGCCTTTGCCTATGTGGAGCAGCTGCTTCGTCAGCAGAGCTTTCAGAAGCTGCGGGGAATGATCTATTTTACGGACGGATACGGGATATTTCCGGTGAAAAAGCCTACGTATGAGACGGCTTTTGTCTTTTTGGAGCGGGATTACCGGGATGTGGATGTGCCCCCCTGGGCAATCAAACTGATTTTGGAAGAAGAGGAAATGATGCCGGCGGAAGTGTCAAAGGATGGAAACTGGCAGGAAAGGCGAAAAGAATGAATATCAAGCGCGCAAAGGAAGAAATTAAAAATACCATTGAGGCATATCTGTTAAAGAATGTGTACGGGGAATATGAGATTCCGGCCATCAGGCAGAGACCGGTGCTGCTCCTTGGGGCACCTGGAATCGGAAAAACCCAGATTATGGAACAGATCGCGAAGGAATGTCAGGTGGGACTTGTCTCTTATACGATCACCCATCATACCAGGCAGAGTGCCATCGGCCTTCCGTTTATCTCAAAAAAGGAATTTGGCGGAAAAGAATATGCGGTGACGGAATACACCATGAGTGAGATCGTGGCTTCGATTTATGAAAAAATGGAGAAGACGGGATTATCAGAAGGAATCCTGTTTATTGATGAGATCAACTGTGTCTCTGAGACACTGGCACCGGCAATGCTGCAGTTCTTGCAGTGTAAGACCTTCGGAAGCCATGAGATTCCAGGAGGATGGATTATTGTGGCAGCAGGCAATCCGCCGGAATACAACAAATCCGTGCGGGAATTTGATGTGGTCACCATGGACCGCGTGAAAAAGATCGAGGTAGAACCGGATTTTGAGGTCTGGAAAGAGTATGCCTATAAACAGAATATCCATCCGGCTGTAATCTCCTATCTGAATGCCAGACCGCGGTATTTTTACCGGATGGAGACAACGGTGGACGGCAGAAAGTTTGCCACACCCAGAGGCTGGGAGGATCTCTCCAGGATGCTGGAGGTCTATGAAAAACTGCACAAAACGGCAGACCGTGAGATGATTGTCCAGTATATCCAGCATGAAAAGATTGCAAAGGATTTTGCAAATTATCTGGAGCTTTACGAAAAATATCAGATGGATTACCAGATCGAGGCAGTTCTGGAAGGAAAGATCGATGATATTCTGATAAAGAAAGCGGCGCATGCATCCTTTGATGAGAGACTGAGTGTAATCAGCCTTCTTTTGTCCAGATGTACCGGTCAGTTTCGCCGGGTGTTTCTCAAAGAGCAGGAGCTTGCTGTTCTGTTTGAAAAGCTGCGTGAGCTGAAGGAAGGATTTTTAGGCCTTCACAGGAGCCAGCCGCAGATCTGGATGGCAGAAAGCGTGGCATCCATGCAGGGGGAATATGAGCAGAAAAAGCAGGCAGAGCTTCTGACCAGAGAAGAGGATCAGATTTACCGCCTGGCGCTGGAGCTTCTGGAGCGGTATGCCCTGGAACTGGAAAAAGTAGAAGCACAGGATGGCGATGGCGCATTCGCACTGGTAAAGACCTGGTTTGGGAAGGAGCAGGATACTCTTGAGGAGATGCAGGATGGGGCAGAGCAGATGCTGGAGCACGTGTTTGATTTTATGGAGCTGGTATTTGGAACCGGACAGGAAATGGTAGTCTGGATCACGGAGCTGAACAGCAATTATTACAGCGTGCGCTTTCTGCAGGAATATGACTGCGAGCGGTATTACCGGTACAACAAGGAGCTGTTGTTTGAGGAGAGCAGCCGCAGCATAGAGGCAAGGCTTCAGGAATTATAAAAATCAGGATTTCGTCCGGACTTTACAGCAAAGACCGGAGAGTGTTATAATAGGCAAAGATTAAAAAGCGGATTAAAATGTCCGCAGTAGGACGGCATTGCAGCAGACTGCAGCCGGTTTCACGGATGGGAGGTTATTTTCATGGAATTAGAAGCACTGAGAAAAGATATGGTAGCAGCGATGAAGGCAAAGGACAAACCACGCAAGGAAGCGATTTCTTCCCTGGTATCTGCGGTAAAAAAAGCGGCAATTGACGCAGGCTGCAGAGAAGATATTCCGGAATCCATGGTAGACCAGGTGATTTTAAAGGAACTGAAGACAGTAAAAGAACAGATCGATACCTGCCCGGAGGCCAGAGAGGATCTGAAAGCAGAGTACCAGTTCCGCTATGATGTGATCAAAGCGTATGCTCCGGCGCAGATGAGTGCGGAGGAAGTAAAGGCGTACATTCTGGATAAATTTGCCGAGGTCGTTGCCACAAAGAACAAGGGAATGATCATGAAAAATGTCATGGCTGACATGAAAGGCAAAGCAGATGGAAAGGTCATCAACCAGGTAGTAGCAGACCTTTGCAAATAAACACAGGTCATTCGACGGATCAACAAGAGACGATATCAGACGGAGGGGTCTGTTCTGATATCTGAGCAAAAAGAGAAAAACAGAGGCGGGCTTCAAAGTATGGAGTGCCGCCTGTTTCTTTACTACGAGCCAGGATACGGCACAGAGCTGCAGGCTGCCGATCCGATGGCGACGGAAACAGAAAAGGAGCAGTATGGAAGAAAAATCGGCAAGAACAGGGAAAAAAAGAGAACAGAAACAGAAAACAGTCGGCTTGAGACAGACGGGAGCCAGTCAAAGCCAGAAAAGAGCTGATCGAAAACAGGTGAACCAGAAACAGGCTGACTGGAGACAGTCAGAGGGCTGTCCTGTAGCCAAAAAATGCGGCGGATGTGATTACCAGGGATTGCCATATGAGGAACAGCTGAAGAAAAAGGAAAAAATGGTCCGCATTCTGCTGGATTCCTTCGGGAAGGTACATCCCATCATCGGAATGGAAAATCCGTACCATTACCGCAATAAAGTGCATGCGGTATTTGACCGCGACAGAAAGGGAAATGCCATTTCCGGTGTCTATCAGAAGGGAACGCATAAGGTGGTTCCACTGGATACCTGCCTGATCGAGGATGAGAAAGCAGATGAGATCATCGTAAGCATCCGCGGACTTCTCAAATCCTTCAAAATCCGGATCTACGATGAAGATTCCCAGTACGGTCTTCTGCGCCATGTGCTGGTAAAAAGAGGCTTTTCCACAGGAGAGATCATGGTGGTGCTTGTGACCGCTTCTCCGGTTTTTCCGTCCAAAAATAATTTCGTGAAAGCACTGCGCAAACTGCACCCGGAGATTACCACGATTGTCCAGAACATCAATGACCGGGGAACCAGTATGGTGCTTGGCAAACGCGATATTGTCCTCTTTGGAAAGGGCTATATTGAGGACAGACTCTGCGGCTGCACCTTCCGGATTTCCGCCCAGTCCTTCTACCAGGTGAACCCGGTACAGACAGAGAAGCTGTACGCAAAAGCAATCGAAGCGGCCGGACTGACTGGAAAAGAGACGGTCCTGGATGCCTACTGTGGGATCGGCACCATAGGGATCCTTGCATCCGGCAGCGCCGGGCAGGTCATCGGTGTGGAACTCAACCCCGATGCCGTGCGCGATGCAGTCACCAACGCAAAGCGCAATACAGTATCAAATATCCGCTTTTACTGTGAGGATGCCGGCGAATTTATGGTAAAGATGGCAGAAAACGGAACAAAGCCTGACGTAGTCTTTATGGATCCGCCAAGAAGCGGCAGCAGCGAAACCTTTCTCACCTCCCTGGCAAAGCTCGCCCCCGAAAAAGTAGTCTACGTATCCTGCAACCCGGAGACGCTGGCACGGGATGTGAAATTCCTGAGAAAAAAAGGATACCGGATGGAGGAGGCATGGCCGGTGGACATGTTTCCGTTTTGTGC